>CAZKQB010000013.1:0-68762 GCA_964554795.1 uncultured Oscillospiraceae bacterium
ACGGGATTATAGGATTCGGAGATTCATTTTAGAAAAGCCGTACCCGCACACACGGGCGAACGGCTTCGATGCTGTTGACAAAGGCGCCGTAGTAGCCGAAGATGGAGCCATCGAAGTAGACACGCGGCGCGTGGTCGCTAAGGCTGTCAGGCAACCGAAGCCACCACCAGCAGGCCGATCTGCCGTCTACCGTGTAATTGCTGTTTACGTATGCTCCCTGCTGAACTGCATAGTCCGTGGAGGCACACATTCTCGCTTTGTCGCTCGTGAAGTACTTCTTTGCTTCCACGATGCTCAGAAGGAACACATTGCCCTTTGTGGCGTTGCCCGGGTTCGTGCTGTAGCTCGGATTCTTGTCCGCGCTGACACTGCTCTTAAGGATGCTCTGCTTCTCCTCATCACTGAACGCACGGTTATAGAATTCGTCGTTCAGCCAGCTGCAAAGCGTGCATTTCTCCCATGTGGTATTGACATATTCCGTATTATACTGCTGACAATCCAGCGCATACCGGCTGACGAGCAACGCCGTTTCGCCGTCGCTTTCCAGCACCAGCCACTCGATCGGCGTATTGTCGGTGCCGGATTTCGTCTGTGGATAGGTGCCGAAGGTTACGTAATTGCCGGGCTGGTAGGCCGCAACCTTCGCAATACCGGCATCGCTCTTTAGAATCTTATCAACGTCCTTGCAGCCCTGTATCGTCAGATAGATTGCATACGCTTCGGCATACTGTCCGTTTTCCCGAAGCTTCCCGGCCTTCTGATACTCCCGCTCAACAATCGCTGCTTCAATCTGTGCCGCGCTGTCTCCGTAACCATTCAGCGCACGGAATACCTCTATGGCTTCCTCGTATTTCTCGTCGAGCATCAGGGAAACGGCGACAGCGTATGCCTTGGCGTTCCGGGCTTCGGTAAGCCGGGCGGAAGAATCCGAATAGGTTCCCAGCTCGGAAAAGAGCGCAATGGCCGCATCGAATTCGCCAATCTCCCGTTTGCAGACGGCTTCGGCATAGGTCTTGGCGTTCTTGCTTTCCTTGAGCCGGGCGGAAGAATCCGAATAGGTTCCCAGCTCGGAAAAGAGCGCAATGGCCGCATCGAATTTGCCGAGTTCCCGTTGGGAAATAGCCTCGGCGTATTTCGCTTCATAGGCAGAGACCCGGTCTGCGCTATCCTTATAGGTACCCAGAGCCTTGAACGCGTCATAGGCAGCCTGTACATCCTTCAGTCCCACGGCCTTCTGATATTCGCGTTCGGGGATTGCCGCTTCGCAGACTTCAATCTGCGCTGTACTGTCGCTATAGTCCTTCAAGGCCTTGAAGGCTTCGATGGCTTCCTCGTATTTTTCGCTGTTCATCAGAAAAACGGCGGCAGAGTAGGACTTGGCGTTCTGGGTTTCGGTAAGTTGGTCGTAGGAATCTGAATAGCTGCCCAGCCCCGTAAAGATCGCGATGGCCGCATCGAATTCGCCGGATTCTCGCTTGGAGACAGCTTCGGCATAGGCCTTGGCGTTCCGGGCTTCGGTAAGCCGGACGGAGGAATCCGAATAGCTTCCCAGCTCGTTAAAGAGAGTGATAGCCGCATCGAATTCGCCGGATTCCCGCTTGGAGACAGCCTCGGCGTAGGCCTTGGCGTTCCGAGCTTCGGTGAGCCGGGCGAAGGAATCCGAATACATTCCCAACTCGCTGAAGAGCGCGATGGCCGCATCGAATTCGTTCGCTTCCCGCTTGGAAGTAGCTTCGGCGTATTTCGTTTCATAGACTGCAGCGCGGTCGGCGCAGTCCTTGTAGTTGCCCAGAGCCTTGAACGCGTTGTAGGCAGCCTGTGCGCCTTGCGCGCCGCGGGCTGCCTTTTCCAGTGCAAGCTGATAGCTACATTCCTTCGATAGCTCGTCCGCATCCTTATAGCCGGAAATATATTCGTTTATAATGTATCTGGCACTCGAATACTCTTCATCCGCCATCAATTCCTGTACATACTGATAAGCGGATTTCTTGAACGCGGCGTCCGCCTTCTCGTAACCATCCTCTTCTACCAGCAGGTATGCGCCTGCGGCTTTTTCATATTGCTGCTTCTCGTGAAGCTCTGCCGCGAAGGCCATGATGTTTTCATACATCTGCGTTTCGGAGGTCGTGTACCTTTTCCCGACCATCTCACGCAGCCCGTACAAGCTATCCTCTTCCTCCAACTCGCGCTCTGCTTCCGCGAGGTCACGGTCGAGGATTTTGTCCGGAAGCGCCGCGTTCCGGGTCTGCACATCCTTGAAGAGCAAAATTTCGTCGTATACCTCGCCTGCCTGTTCATACTCCTGCTCGGCCTCATAGGAAAGCGCGGTATAATAGAGGATATACACGCCCGCTTCCTTGAAATCGCCCAGCGAGGTCAAGCTTTTAATTGCAGTTTCATAATCGCCGCCGTCACCTGTCTTCAGGCAGCGTGCATACATGATATACTTGCCGCTGTCCTCGTAGCCGTTTACCGTTTCAAAGGCTGCAATGGCCTCGTCATACCTTCCGGACATCACGTTTGCGACGGCCTGATTGTAGCTGCTCTTGATTCGCGCCTGCTCGGCCTCAGAGGCGAGCGCAGCGTATGACGTGATGTAAACATGGGACTTCTCGAAGCCATTCAGCGCTTCAAGCGCATCAATTGCGGCTTCGTAGTCGCCGCTGTCGCCTGCCTGCAGAGCACGGGCATAGGCAATGTATTTCGCGCTGTCCTCGTAGCCCTCCAGCGCCTCGAAGCTCTCAATCGCCTCCGAATACCGTCCATTTTGCACGGCCTCCACGGCCTTCTCGTATTTACCCCTCCTGCCGATTCCGCACGAGCAAAGCCCCAGCGTCAGAATAACCACCAGAAGCAGCACGCCCAACCGTTTAAGCCTCATGAATATATCCTCCGTTCCCGTGTATGTATCCTATTATATGTCACATTTAACCGTATATCAATGCACGTGTTGTAAAAAGCCCGCCCGCGCTTAAATGCGGGCAGGCTTGGAGGAGCTTTCCCCCATACGAACAGCATGGCCATTCAGAGGGATTGCGGAATTCGGGGATTCATTTTAGAAAAGCCGAACCTGCACACACGGACGGACAGCAAGGATACTGTAGTGAACACTGCCGCCGATGCTGCTGACGGAGCCGACGCCGTTGACGCCTGCAGCGTTGTCGCTATCGCGGCCGGGCGAACGCAGCCACCACCAGCAGGTCCATCTGCCGTCTACCGTGTAGTCGGTTACCCCTATGCCCTGTCGGATTGCATAGTCCGTGGGTACGCACATTCTCGCTTCGTCGCTCGCAAAATATTTGTTTGCTTCTACGTTGCTCAGCAGGAACACGTTGTCCTTTGTGGCGTTGCCGGGGTTCGTATCGTATTCCGGATTCTTGTCCGCACTCACGTCACTTGTGAGGATGCGCTGCTTCTCATCCTCGCTGAACGCACGATTATGGAATTCGTTATTCAGCCAGCTTCTAAGCATGCACTGCTCCCATGTAATCACTTTTTCCTCGGTATTGTACGGCTGACAATCCAGCGCATAGCGGCTGATGAGCAGTGCCGTTTCGCCGTCGCTTTCAAGCACCAGTCATTCGATCGACGCATCATCCATGCCAGAGGGTGTCTGCGGATAGGCGCCGAAGGTCACGTAGTCGCCAACCTGATAGGCTGACGTTTGTGCCGATTCCGAGGTATGCAGCTTTCCATGTTTCATACAATCCCCTTATTCTTTTGTTTATATCCTGATTGGCCCGCTTCCATGATGCTCAGAAGGAATACGTTGTCCTTTGTAGCGTCGCCCGGGTTTCGCGCTGTAGTTCGCATTCCTGTCCGCGCTTACATCGCCATCCCATTATATGCCCACATTTAACCATATGCCAATACTCATAGCATGAAGAAGTCCGTCCTCAGCCCCAAGCTTTCGCGAGAGCGCGCGGCTTCACGCCCCGCAGGAGCATCGTCAAGCCGAGCGTCACGTCCCACTGCTTCTCTCCCGCCTCATACAGCGCCAGCCGCCGGTCATACCGTTCGTTTGTAAGGCGTGCAAGCCTTTCCCTCACCGAGCGCGAAGCCGCACCGGGTGCGACGCTTTCCATGCGTTCAATGTTGTCCAGATCATTCTGCCGGTCTGCATTGATCATGGCTCGCGCTTCCTCCGGCGTGTAAAACGGGTCATCCGGAGTGAGGTTAACCGTGAGGTAGTGCGTTTCCACACTGCAAAAACCGTATTTTTCCATCGTCGCGGGCAGCGCCGCCTCGTTCAGCGCATATGCGCCCACGCTGTTTTCCCTCGCTGCGCGGCGAAAATCCGCGTCCACGCGCTCCCAGATTTCCGTTTCAAATGCACCTTCCTCCCGCACACACGCAGCCGCATGCCGAATTCCTCGCCGCGCAGACAAGAGCAAGCACGCGCAGTTGCTCGCCAAAGAAAGCAGATGGCTCCACATGCTCGCTGACGGTATTGGAAATCGTCACATCAAAGCTTCCGTCCGCAAACGGCAGAGCGGTCGCGTCGCCATTTTGATACGTTTCACCCGTACTTCTTTGTCTTGCATAGTCGATAAACGCATCGTCGCGATCCAAACCAACCACCTCTGCCGACGGATACCAACGCTTCAGCGCGCGGCACAGCGCCCCAGTACCGCAGCCGATTTCCAGAATGCGCACGCCCTCTCCGAGGCGGAAAAGCTGTGTGTACGCATCTCGGAAGCGATCGGAAAAGCGTAAATCCCGCGAGGTGTCCAGCGTTCCGATGCTCTGAATTTGATCTGACCAGAAATGATTCATACCGTCCCTCCTTCGCCCGAATTCACTATACCATGCCCCTCCCGCCACGTCAATGGATTTCACCGTTGACAGATGCAGCTCTTTCTCCTATAATAAACCAACGAAGCCTGACAAGCAACATCCGAGAGCTTTGAAATCCGAAAGGAACATCTATGCGAATACTGATTCTATCCTGCGGCACCGGTGGCGGCCACAACTCTGCCGGACGCGCAATGGCTGAAACGTTTCAGGCGCACGGCGACGAGGTACTTTTCCCCGATTACCTGAGCCTGGCCGACGAGAAGGTTTCCAAAATCGTGGCGGATACCTACATAGATATGGCGCGGCTTACGCCCCATCTGTTTGGCGGCATGTATAAAATCGGCATGGCCGTTTCAAAAATCTCCCACAGCAGCCCCGTGTATCAGGCAAACAAACTGATGGCCAAGTATCTGCGCGCCTACCTGAACGAGCATCCGGTGGATGCCGTCGTAATGCCGCACCTGTACCCAGCCGAAACGCTGACCTGGATGAAGCGCTCTGGCGATGCGCTGCCCGTCACCTTTGCCATTGCCACCGACTATACCTGCATTCCATTTTGGGAGGAAACGGACTGCGATTTCTACGTTGTTCCGTCCGAAGCGCTTTCAGGCGAATTCATCGACCGCGGCATACCTGCCAAAAAGCTGCTTCCTCTGGGCATTCCGGTTTCAAGGGCCTATCGCCAGCCGATGACGCGTGCCGAAGCTCGCGCATCACTTTCCCTGCCCGCCGAGGAAGCATGCATTCTCGTGATGGGTGGCAGCATGGGTGCCGGCTCGCTGATCGGGCTGACGCGCTGCCTGCTTACGCAGGATGAAGCCTCGCACATCATCGTGATCGCGGGCAGCAATGAAAAGACCGCCGCGGCTCTGCGTGAGCTTCCGAACCCAGCCGGGCGTCTTTCTATCCTTTCCTTCACAGATCAGGTGCCGCTGTACCTTCGCGCATGCGACCTTCTGTTTTCCAAACCCGGCGGACTTACCTCTACCGAGGCTGCCGTCAGCGGCATCCCGCTGATCCATACCGACCCGATCCCGGGCTGCGAAACAGTCAACCGGGAATACTTCGAATCCCGCGGCCTGAGTCTCTCCGGCCGAACGCCCGAGGAACAGGTGCAGGTCGGCCTGCTCATTCTCCGCGACCCTTCCCTGCGCACTGCAATGCTTGAAAACCAGCGCCGCAGCATTCGCGCCGACGCTGCCGACTGCATCTACGATGCCATTAAAACCGCCGTAGCTGCGAGAAACGACCGCCTGCACCGATAAAGCTTCCGCGCGTTCTCATGCGAAGGCTGCTGTCGCCAACGAAGGCAATAATGTCAATACGTCTGTGATGGAGAACCTGCTCCGTCACAGACGTATTGACATTCTATGCGCTTGAAAACGCGAAATCGTCTTCAAAGCAATTGTACTGGAGAATAATGAGTTTTCTTCTCTCTAAATGCCGTGCCCAAGCGAAGGCGTGAGCATTCAAAACGTGTTTCCCGCCTTTTCCGAAAGTCCATCCTCCGGCTTTCTCTCGCGACACACGATCACAAG
The DNA here is from genome assembly GCA_964554795.1 of uncultured Oscillospiraceae bacterium. Taxonomy (GTDB): domain Bacteria; phylum Bacillota; class Clostridia; order Christensenellales; family Aristaeellaceae; genus SFHK01. The sequence continues at coordinate 6,336 of CAZKQB010000013.1, forward strand.
CCGCCCACGGTTGATGCCGGAGTGACAGGTGACGAGGGTAAGCAGCCGATCGCCGTAGCTTACGTCAACAGGCAAATCCAGTATAGAACGTTCCTTTACATCCCGAATATAGCGATTAAATTCGTTTTCACTTGCAAAATCAATCTGGTCATAGGGATAAAAGCTATCCTCTGCCGTATCCACGCTGGTATGAAACACCGCAAAGGGTACGTAGTCGACGGTTTCATAGCGCTCTGCCAGCTGAAAAATGGGATACTCCTTGATATGCTCCGTTTTTTCGAAGCGCTTCAGCGTTCCAAAGCGAGATCCATCGCGCATATTATGACCGCACAGAATCAGGTTTGCACTGCGCGGCCACAGAGAATCTCGGTAATCCATGTAAATCATGCCGGCAGGATCCTCTGATCGGTCAAACCGATGCGTCATATAATAGCGATTGTCCGTCGTCTGGCACACATATAGCGTCCGGTCTTCGTCAAAGTGCAAAATACCCACGGCGTCTTCATTCTGCTGCATCAGCTCGCGAATCTCTGCCTGGATTTCGGGCGACTCCGTATTATCAGCCTTTTGAGACGCTGCCCCCGCATCCGGCGCAAGCAAACGATACGCTTCCGCAGCTGCACGCTCCTCTTTGCGAATTCGCTGGGCAGCCAGCATCCGGCGTCCAATCACCGCCGCCAAAATTACAAAAACGAGAATCAGTGTACCCTCCGCAAGGGCGAAAAACCTTCGCTTCCCACGCCCTGTGCGCCCTCGCATACACTCACTCCCGTATCGCAGTCAATCATATATAGAAACGCATATACACGCCGTTTCTTACATCACGCCACAAAGCTTTACAAAAAACCTTCGCACGGCACAGAACCGTTTCCCCATGCATTTCTCCTCCAAAGTGCTCACATGCCGGGGATCCGGCTCCCTTTATGCGCTATTTCAAATGAAAATGCCTGTGTATTTCGTCAATACACAGGCATTACGCAGCTGCAAAAGGGGCTCATCCACCTTCCGTCAGCCGTTTTCCGTTTTCAAAAGCTCAGACAGCGCCCACAGGATAATACCCGTGCCGTGATCGTCGTTAAACGCCGTACCCAGCTTCAGGTAATAATGGTAATCCATCGAGCAGCTTGAGCCGCGGCATACGCCCAGAACATTGCCATGCCGATCGACCGAATACCGAAGCAACGCAGCAATTCCCTTCTCTGCCGCCTGTCGATAGCCCTCTTCAGGCAGGAGTCCCAGACGAATGCCCGTCAGGAAGCTGAGGGAATACATCGCCGTGCAGGAGGTTTCCTCATAGGCCTCCTCCTTGTCGAGCACCTGCCGCCACATGCCGCTTTCAGCCTGAAGCGCGCGCACGCCCGCAGCGAACACGCAGAAGCGATTTGCGAAATATGCATAATCGGGGTCATCCTTAGGCAGGTTGGTAAGAATTTCCACCAGCGTCAGCATGATCCAGCCGTTTCCGCGTCCCCACGGCACACGGTTCTTCTCGCCCGGCTCCACGAAGAAGATGTGCGAATAGACGCTTTCTTCCTCAATGAACAGCCGCTTGTGGAAGCCCTCGATCTGCGTTTTCAGCTCGTCAAAATACCTCCGGTCGCCGGTCAGGCAAGCAAGGCGCACGAGGAACGGACAGCTCATAAACGTATCGTCCGCCCACATCGTCGTGCCGCGCATGAATGTGCCGTCCGGGAAGCGCGGAATGCTGTGCATCAGCGCGTCCGCCAGCTCTTGAATCACGTGAAGCGCTTTTTCGTCCTTCGTCAAGCGATAGTATTCCACGAGGTTCATGCCCATCGTGCCGATCGCGTCCAGATTGTCAAGCCGCATCGCACGCTGCAGGAAGGTTGGATCGCCAAACAGCGCTGCATCATACTTCGCGTATTCGTAGTATGCCGCCATCGTGCGCATGTTGCGAAGGAAATAGTCGCCCTCGCGATCGCAGCCCCAGTCCTTATACAGCTTCAGAAGGCCATAATTTCCAACCATCAGTGCATAGAACCACTGTCCAAAGAAGCTGGTATCAAGATACGCGCGCACATAGCTGCCGTCAGCGGTGCGCCAGAACCGGCGCTCGTCATTTGCACAATACGGCGTTTGCAAATCGACCTCAAAGTGCTCCGGCGCTTCAGGCAGCGCCAGCAGCAGCCAATCTGCGCCGCTTTCACGCGCAGTTTCCAGTTCCGGCGCGTGCAGACAGTCATGCGCATAGGCCGCACGGAAAGCCGCAGCGTCCTGCGTAGTCATCACCACGCGGTCTCCCTTCCGAAGCGCGATTTTGTCCGTTAAAGAAACCGCCTCGCCGTTCACAGTCACGCACGCAGTCTCTGCGTTCCTTAAATGCAGAACGCCGTCCTTCGCCGCCTCGGACACGGCGCAGCCGAAGCGCGCCGACGCATCAATCCGGTCAAAGCGAATTTCGTTCTCCACGCGCACTGCGGCAGGAAACACATATTCCGGCTCCTCCACCGTTTCTCCTGCGTGATACAGTCTGGAAAGCTCATAGCCCTCCTCGCCGCGGTATTCGCCCCGCGAAAACACCGTTCGCAGGTGGCACAGGTAGTCGCGCGCCTTCATCATGGGATAGAATGGCACCGCTGTCAGAAGCTTAAGCACAAACGCGCCGTTTTTCTTTTCGCAGCGCGCCACAATTTCGGTTACGCCCGGTGCTACAGCGAGAATCGCGGTTTCATGCGTCCCTCCCGCCTTCGTTTTTAAAATCGACTCACCGTCTCTGTAAAGCGTTGCTTCGCCCTCCATCGTTACGGCGATATCCCGCGCCTCCTCCGAAAGAATGCCTGCGCGTACATACGCGAAGTCACCTTCCCCTGCATCCGGATAACGCATTCCCAGATCGATCTCGTCAAACGACAAAACTGGCCGCATGCGCACCCACGGCTGCGGCAGATACGGCCGAAGCACGACCTCGCGCATCGGGCGCGTGCGATACAGGTTCTCCACAATCAGCTGAATGTTTTCCCGCGTCGAAAGCCTTAACGACGCCGCAGAATCCTCGTAATTCTTAATTTCGCCCACGTATTTTTCTCCCCTTTATAAATCCGGCCATGCTTCAGATTGGAAGCCTGGCCGGTTTGCTTCGCGTTATGCGTCCTTGTCCTCCTGATGCGAATAGAGCTTATAGAGATCGTAATATACGCCCTTCTTCGCCATCAGCTCGCTGTGCGAGCCTCTTTCCACGATTCCCTGCTCCGTGAGCACCAGAATGGTGTCTGCGTTGTGGATCGTCGTAAGCCGGTGCGCAATCGTAAACGTGGTGCGCCCCTTCATCAGGCGGTCGAGCGAATTCTGAACCAAAAGCTCGCTCTCATTGTCCAGCGCGCTGGTCGCCTCGTCAAAGATTACGATGGGCGGATTTTTGATAAACACGCGCGCAATGGAAATGCGCTGCTTTTGCCCGCCAGACAGCTTTACGCCGCGCTCGCCCACATAGGTATCGTACCCCTCGGGCAGCGACAGGATAAACTCATGCGCGCCGGCCAGCTTCGCCGCCTCGATGATTTCCTCGCGCGTCGCGCCGGGCTTTCCATATTCAATGTTGTCGTACACCGAGCCGGAAAACAGATATACATCCTGCTGCACCATGCCGATTTGATTGCGCAGCGAATGCAGCTTGAGCTTTCGAACATCCACGCCGTCGATCTTCACGCTGCCGCCCGTTACCTCATAAAAGCGCGGAATCAGGTTGCACATCGTGGTCTTCCCGCCGCCGGAAGGCCCGACCAGCGCCACCGATTCGCCAGGCTTTACCGTAAGATTGATGTGCGCTAACACGTTATCGAGATTTTCCGCGTAGGTAAACGTCACGTCCTCAAACGTCACCTCGCCCTTCACATCCTTCAGCTCAACTGCGTCCGGCTCGTCCACGATGGTTACCGGCTCGTCCATAACCTCCACAAAGCGCTCAAGGCCGGTCATGCCGCGCTGGAAGGACTCGGAGAATTCCACAATGCGGCGAATGGAGGCCAGCAGCGTGGTAACATACAGAAGAAACGCCACAAGGTCGGACGCCGTGAGCTTCATAACGGGATTGCTGCTGATCAGGAACAGCGCGCCTACCATCACCACGGCAATATACATGATTCCGTCAAAAAACCGCGTCACCGAATGGAAGCCCGCCATGTTGGTATACATGCGGTGCTTGATTTTGAGGAATTTCTCGTTGCCGTTGGCAAACTTCTTTTCCTCCACGTTCTCGTTGGCAAACGACTTCACCACACGAATGCCGCCCAGCGTATCCTCCACCTGTGCGTTCAGCTCGCCCAGCTGATGCCGAGAATCCTTGAACGACTGGCGCATCTTCTGCGAGAAATGGCGGGAGAAAAACACCATCAGCGGCAGCATCACGAACACAATCAGCGTAAGCAGCAGGTTCATCCGCGCCAGAATCACGAACGACACCGTGATTTTGATGATCGCTATGAAGATTTCCTCCGGGAAGTGATGCGCGAACTCCGTAACATCATTCAGATCGGTCGTGATCCGGCTCATCAGCTGACCGATCTTGGTATTGTCATAGTAGGAATTCTGCAGCATCTGCAAATGGGAAAACATGTCCCTGCGCATGTCGGTTTCAATCTGCGCACCCATGCTGTGTCCCACGGACTGCATGTAATAGTTGGCCGCTGTGTCAATCACGCGCAAAAGCACATAGATGCCGCACATCGTCAGGATCAGCTTTGCCGTGAGTGTGGAAATATCCGTCGTCGCGCGCTGGGTGATTTCGCGTACGATCATCGGCAGCACCAGCTCGCACAGCGTGGTCATCGACGCGCAGAACAGGTCAAACAGCATGACCTTCATGTGCGGCTTGAAATATGGAACAAATTTCCGTGCAAGATACAGGTTTCGGTTTTTCGGACGTTTCACGCGTTTCCCCCCATTTCTCGCTCCATCTCGGGCGTCTGTGCCTTATGCTGAATGGCCTTCCATTTTGGCGGGCCGGAGACAATGCTTGCCCAGTTTGCCAGCATCCAAAGCGCCATGAACAACGGATACAGCACAATCGCCCACGCCATCGGCCTCAGCCGCTTTCTTTCAAGCAGGCAAATCAATACCGCGAATGCTTGCATGGCAAAAATCGAAATCAGCCCCGAGCCCGCCGCCAGCAGCAGCATTGGCCACACGTATTCCGGCGTCTGTGCCATATACACAATCATCGAAACGGCAGACATCAGAAGCGGCAAAAGCCCAAGCACCATGAAATAGATGCTGCCAAACACCAGCGCCATATCCAAGCACGGAAACGAATGCTTTTTCAGCAGCTGCGCGAAATAATACTTTTTGCACTGATAAGCGCCGCTGAACCAGCGCATGCGCTGAACCAGCGCGTCCCTCAAGCGCTCCGGCTGCTCATCGTAGGTGATGGCATTGTCCATCCAATACACACGCTCGCCGCGAAGCGCACACTGCGCCGTGTATTCCAGATCCTCCGTGAGCGAATGAACGTCGAAGCCCGTCTCGCGCAGAAGCGACGCCGATACCATGAACCCGGTTCCGTTCAGCGCTGCGGACGTGCCGATGGAACGCCTTGCATGGTTGTACAGCCGGTCCATAAACCAATAGAAAACACTGGAGCCACCTGACACCCAGTTTGCGTGCGGATTTTTGCTGTCGCGATAGCCCTGCGCAATGCGTGCACCGGCATTCAGCGCGTCGTTCACCGCACGGAAGAAATTAGGGTCGGCGATGTTGTCTGCATCAAACACGCAGAAGGCGTCGAATTCATTCTCCGCAAGCAGCTGGCGATACGCGCTCTCCAGCGCCTCGCCCTTTGAATGCACGTCTCTGTCCACGTGCAGGATGCGCGCGCCGGCGCGCTGTGCCACGCCCTCGGTATCGTCGGTACAATTGTTCGGTACCACGATTACGGCAGAAAGCTCCTTCGGATAGCGCTGGCTGACAAGACTATGCACCAGCTGGCCAATTACGGCCTCCTCATTGCGCGCCGCAACGATCGCAGCAATGCGCTGGCGCGGCTCCGTCTCCGGAAATTGATTTTCTCTCTTTTTCAGACCAAAAACAGCAATTGCCGCGTAGAACAAGCCGTATACGCCCAGCAAAAGTCCCATGATCGTCGATAACGTATCCAGTACAGGCACACAATCACCTCTTCGTCATTATACTCCCTCCGCGCAGAAACCGCAATGTTGTGCCTTCAAACTCAACACGCGCTTAATGATCGAACCGGTGCAGGGCTTGAAATGCCCTCAAAAAACGACTATAATAAAGGAAGAAAACAAAGGAGCCCTGCTCATGCCCTCTAGCCTGATGCGAAAGCTGAACGCCATGCGCGAAGGCGCGTCCAAGCCTGCGGCGCGTCCATCCCAGCCATTGATCGTGCGCACGCACGCCGAGGCTGCGGACGCACGCCTGTATTCGCTGTCACCCACGGCGCTGCGGCGGCTGGGCTATACCGGCGCAGCCTTCAACCCCGAACGCGCGCTGTTTCTGGACACGGAAACCACGGGGCTGGCGGGCGCAGGCACGGTGGCATTTCTGGTGGGCGTGGGCTTCGTATCAAACGGCGTGCTTACGGTTCGCCAGTACCTGATGCCGGACTATGCCTCCGAGGACGAGCTGATCGACCACCTGGCCGAGCTGTTGCGGCGTTTTGATACTGTCGTGCACTTCAATGGCTGCACATTCGATATGCCGCTTCTGAAGGGACGCTTCATCCTGCGGCGGCGGGAAAGCGACTGGAAGGAGCTTGCGCAGCTGGATCTTTTAAAGGCTGCCCGCCGGGCATGGAAGCTGCGGCTGGGTAGCTGTCGGCTTTCCAGTCTTGAAGAGCGCATTTTAGGCTATCCCCGCAAGGACGACATTCCCGGCGCAGAAATACCTGCCCGTTACTTCGAAGCCGTGAAAACCGGAGACCTTACCGGGCTTGAGGACGTGCTGCGCCATAACCTTCAGGACATTGTGACGCTTACAACCCTGCTGTGCGTGCTGGCAGAAACCTACGCCAAGCCGGAAGAGGCCGCCGATCGCATCGATCTGTTCAGTCTGGGAAAGGATCTGGAAAGGCAGGGCGAGCTCGGGCCGGCGCGAAGACTGTATCATCTGGCTGCGGTTCCCCGCGCCGTCGCCACCGCAGCTGACCTAAAGAGCGAGAAATACGCAGGCGAGGCCAATCTGCGCCTGTTTCACTTGTATCGCCGTCAGGGCGAATGGGAAAGGGCAGAGGAAACACTTTTAAGCATGCTTCGCCGCAAGCAAATGGGACGCGTTCCGACGCTTGAGCTGTGCAAGCTATACGAGCACCGCATGAAGCGCCCGGGAGACGCATTGAAGCTGGCAGAAAATCTGCTGAATGAGTGTCCGACAGACGAGCGCGCCGCGCTCGAGCACCGCATCGAACGCCTGAAGCAAAAAGTAAGGGTATCAGGAGGAAACGATCATGGGATTCATGGCAAACCTTAAGGGCCGCAGAGCCTACTCCAAGCACATCAGCGGCAACCAGTCTATCGACAAGGGCGATATCGCGAAGGCGACCGAGTTGCACAAGCAAGCATTGCAGCTGTATTCCGAGGCTTACGAGGCCGGCTGCCGCGACGTCAACGTCGTAATGGCGTACGGCGTACTTTTGATGCGCTTCGGCGAATATGAGAAGTCCCGTGATCTGCTTCTGAGCTGCGAGCACATGCCGGGACTGGACGCACAGAGCAAAAAGCAGCTGCGCATCAACTACAGCGTATGCCAGTGGCGGCTGGGAAACCTTGACCGCGCCATTGAGCTAATGGAGGAGGCCGCCTCCAACGGCAAGACCGCAATGATCTACACCACGCTGGGTTACTACTATATTGAACGCGGCATCCAGACCGGAGACTTCGCGCAGGCCATCGCCTTCAATCAGGAGGGCTATGAATATGACGAGGAGGACGCCGGCGTTCTGGACAACCTTGGTCAGCTGTACTACGCCATGGGCGAAACGGACAAGGCCTACGACTACTTCAAGCGCGCCTTCCAGCAGAAGCCCTCGCAGGTACCTACGCTGTACTTCATTGCCAAGATGAACCATGAAAAGGGCGACGACGAGAAGGCTCGCGGCTTCATCAAAAAGTGTCTGGGAGGCAACTTCTCTGCGCTGTGCTCCATCTCCTATGAACAGGCGCAGGCACTGGCCGAGGAAATCGGCAAATAATCGCGCCCGCAGCCCTAGCCGCTCATTCTGAAGAAGCACCCGTGAATCCAAAAATCACGGGCGCTTCCTTTTTAAACGCTCCAAAAGCCGGAGGCCACTGTATTTTCTTCAAGGCGACTCGCGTGGTCTCACGCATCCCGCACAATTTCAAGCATGCGCGTCTCGCCGAAATGCATGCGCAGCTCGGTATAGGTTTCGTTACCCTCGAGGACCTCGTCCGTGAATGCATCCTTCAGCGCGCCCTTGCCTGGCACGTAGATACGCTTTGCTCCATCCGATGCCGCATGCACCGCGATATAACGCGTATCTGCAGCTACAATCTCTCCGGAATAATTATAAATGTGGCCGCCGGACAATGCGATCATTTCGCGCAGCAGTGCAGCCGGCACGCACGGCGCAAGGCTCCAAAATACCTGATACTCCGGCTCCCTGTGCATCACAACGCCGGGACGTCCATCCTCCAAACGCGCCATTACCACATCGCCCGGCGCCGGCTCGATCGTTACATCGGGCAGTACTGGAGCGCACACCGGAAACATCTGATCCTCCCACGTGCAGCGCACCGTCATCGTTCCGTCCCTCCGGCACACATGGAATCCGGTCGTTTTTTCCATTCCCCTTCCATAAAAATCCGGAAGCAGAACAAACAGTACCGAACGCCCGTCGCGCTTCCATTTCTCAAGCGCCGCACGCTGCCCATCCGTCAGCCGCGCAGGCGCAAGCAGCACCGCCATTCGATAATCGTCTGGCGACACATGCTCCAGATCCTCCAGCATATAGGTGTGATAGCCCGCGCCGGTCGCGCCAAGCTCTGTCATCTGGTCGGGAATCAGCGCCGACAGCGTGCTTCCCGCCGACGATGCAAAGTAATTCGGCGCGTCCTCATCCACAAACACGCATATCGCCGAAACCGGCCTTTCCTGCGCATCCGTCAGCGACATGCGCGCGATTTCTGCTGCTCTGCGGTGAAAGGCCATGTATTCCGGCCGATTATACCAGCCGCCGCACATATCAAACCACCACAGAGCGGCAGAGTGCGTCAGAATGTCTCCCAGCGCGCGCGTCATCTGCCCCAGCGAGCCCTCCACCGTCTGCGGTCCCAGCCACACCGGGCCATCGTAAATATCATTTGCCACAGGATTGGCATGCGGCATGCTTTTCCTGAACGGCTCCGAAAGAGACGTCCGCACATCCGCTTCCACGAAAAACGGCTTTCCGTGCAGCCGCGCCGCGTCCAGCGCTGCCTGAAATCCCCAATGAACGCCCTGCGCACGGGCATGTGAATAGGCAAACGGACTTGCAAGAAAGTCAATTTCCTTGTCTCTTAGCAGGATGGACATATCATTGTGCGCATGCTCCGGCCAGCAAAGCGTCATATTTCCATAGAATATGCCCATCACCTGCCGCCTCTCGGTGACACGCTTGGCCGCGCGTACCAGCCTTTGCGCAAAACCGGACACCTCCCGGCTGTAAAACCGGTAATAATCGATCGTGCGCGCCTCCGCAATTCCGTCGCGCATGTCGCCCCTCCACCCATACGCACGCTCGGCTGGCGTGGGGATGCGCGCATCCTGAAAGGCCTTCAGATTCGTATGCCACGCCTCGTTCAGCCGCTCGATCGTTTTATATTTCTCCTCAAGCCAACGTGCGAACGCCCTGCGGGATATATCGGAATAATCCTGATACTGATGCGCGTGAATCGTAGGCCGTATAAACTCCTCGGTATTGCCCGCAGCCAGATGCCAGCCGATCACATAACGATCCCAGCCGCTTTCCTCCAGCCAATGCTGAAAATGCTCCATCACATGCTCGCATGCGCCCAGCCATTCGTCTGACGAAAAGGACAGGTGCACACTCATTCCCTGTGCATCCAAGCACTGTGCCTGCGGATGCGCATTTTCCCACCATTTCGGCATTTCCAGCATCAGCCTGGGTAGAAGATAGATTTCGCCCGGGCGGCTGTCTCCGACAATCCTGCGAAAGTCCGCATCCGCAGCGCTGAAATCAAACCGTTCTCCCTCCCGATAGAACCCGGGACGAAACGGCCGAAGCGCCGTAATCTGATTGATGCCGCGGTCGCCTGCATATACGCCGACGCTGAACAGCCGCACGCCAACCTTCTTGAAGTCCTCATACCTCGCCTTTTCCGGCTGATAGGAAAGATACGCATACATCGGCACCCTGTCGCCGTTTACATTGATAACGAAGCCATTTTCACATGCTTCAATCCGACTTTCCAGCATCCGCGTTCACCCCTTGCCTTCCTATGGCTATTCGCTGATAAAGCAACCTGTTACAAGAAAAAGCCATGGCGAAGCCGGAGAGTTCTCCATTCCGTCATGGCTGCCGTCCTATAAAAGCGCTGCGCTATCCGGGTCAAGATACATCGTTGTGCCGTCCAGCTGACGCATTACGGTGGCGGGGCAGGCCTCGCCGATCGGATCGTTCACCGTGCGCCGCACGGCCTCGGCCTTTGTAGGCGCAGGCACCACGCAAAAGCGGTAAGGCGCAGACGCAAGCTGCGTCACCGTCAGCGTGAGCGCCATCTTAGGCACGTCGTCAAACGTCGGGAAGCAGCCGTCGTGTACCTGCTGCATGCGGCACACGTCGTCCAGCTTCACGGGTTTCATGCGCAGCGGGTCATGGAAATCTGCCACCGGCGGATCGTTAAACGCAATATGTCCGTTTTCGCCAATGCCCATCACGACGATGTCCACCGGATGCTTCTCCAACAGCGCCGAATAGCGTGCGCATTCAGCCTCCGCACCCTCGGAGCCGTCAATAAGATTGACGGAACGCAGCGGCACATGATCAAACAGCGCGTTTTTGAGAAACTCGGAAAAACGCTGTGGCGCGCCCTTGGGCAGGCCTACGTATTCGTCCATGTGAAACGCATTTACGCGGCCCCATTCAATGGCTTTATCGGCCTTCAGCGACGCCAGCACCTCATTCTGCGACGGCGCCGCAGCAAAAATCATGTTGATCGTTTGCTTCGTTTCAAGTAGCCTCCGCATGCATGCGGCTATATCCGCGGCAGCGGCCGCGCCCATTTCCACGCGGCTGTCATAAATTTTCACAGCCAGCCTCCCGGCCTGCAGCTTCTTCATACGTAGCCTCCCCTATTATTTGCCGTACTGACTCCCCCGGGCGCTCAGGCTTCGGCTGCATGCAACGCCTTCCATGCGGCGCAGCCGACAGCCGTAGCCGTCCCTTTCACGGAATCTCTTCTCCGTCCCATATAGGACTCATTTTTTATTATAACGCCTTATGATTAAGCCTGTTCGGTGCTTTTCAGTTCGCCAGAACGGCTTCGTTTTTTGTCTTTCTAAAAAAGACCGCAGTCTGTTTTTTACAGAAAAGGAACGGCCTGCCAAGCTGGCAGGCCGCCGGTAAAACGGATTACTGAGCTGCTTCCACGGCAACGATACGGCCTTCGCCATAGGGATTCGCATAGGCCTCGCCAATCACGCCGTTCAGCCCCTCGGTGATGTAGGTTAGCAGAACCTGGTTGTCCAGCATCACATCAACCTGGGTGAAGTGGTTGTTCGTAAAGACGTTATTTCCATCGCCGCCGTTCATCAGCATGTAATTATGGGAAGCAATGGTGTAGGTCTTCTCGGGATCAAGGGGCTCGCCCGCGATCATAACGTTCTTCACGCGGCGTTCGCCTTCAACTGCCACGAACATATTTTTCTCGTCCATCTTCACGGTGGAGGGCAGGTAGGTATGAATCTCAAAGGTCAAGCCGGAAACGTGCAGGAACCCGCCGCTCTCGCCGGGCAGAGCTCTGACGCCCAGTTCCAGCGCATCGAGAATCTGCTGGCCGGTCGCTTCGCATACGCACAGCATGTTGCCGAAGGGATGTACCTTCAGAATGTCGTTGCGGGTAATGTCACCGGCCTTAATGCTCACACGGACACCGCCGCCATTCACGAATGCGACATCCGCACCGGAAACGTAACGGTATGCGTCAGCGCACAGATCACCCAGATTGGTCTCGGCGCTGCGAACAATACGCTCGCCGGTAACGGGATCGGCAATGGTCAGTTCAACCTCGGAACGGGCAACGACCTCAGCCAGCGCGGCATTCATTTCCGCAGTCGCATCGACGACAGCCTTGGTTACGTCAGTATCCAGCGCATAGAGTGTAGTGGCGTTGAAATCCGCGCAGTTCCACTCCATTACGCCCGCCTGCATTGCGCCGTCCTTGGCCGCGATCTTCAGATAGCCAATGCCTGCAAGCTTCGTTCCGCAGCCCTGCCGCAGCACGGTCTCGCCGGCCTTGTTGAGCATTTCCACATGATCCATATCATGGCTGTGGCCGTCCAGCATCGCATCAATGCCGGTGGTGTTGGCAATGACGTCAGCGTAGGTATACGGCTGGCAGCTGGTTTCGTTGCCCAGATGCGCCATGGCGATGACGTAGGCCGCACCCTCAGCGCGCGCATCGTCCACGGCCTTCTGCACGGCATTATACAGATCGTCGCCGGTCTCAGCCTCGAAGAAGCCATAGATGAAATTGCCGTTTTCATCCTGGAAGTACTTCGGCGTAGAGGAGGTCAGCGTCTTCGGCGTGGTAATACCTACGAAGGCGATCTTCACGCCGTCGAATTCCTTGATGACATAGGGTGCAAACTGCAGCTCGCCGTTTTTGTTGAAGTTGCAGCTCACATAGGGGAAGTTCGCCATCTTCGTCAGTTCGAAGAAGCGCTCCATGCCGTAGTCGAACTCGTGATTACCCATGGTAGCAATGTCGTAGCCCACGGCGTTCATCAGCTTGACGTTGGCTTCGCCGCTGGTCATCGTGCCGACAGGCTCACCCTGAATGGAATCGCCGTTGTCAACCAAGACCACGTGATTGCCCGCATTTTTGTAGGCATCGCGTACCATGGCCAGGCCGGCATAGCCGAAGCCCGACTCAATGCCGCAGTGCACGTCGCTAGTGAACAGCACGACAACGTCATGCTCAAGCTGAGGAGCCGCCCCTTCCGCAAGAGACGTGCATCCGAGCAGCAACGTCAGGGCGAGGAGAATCGCGAGAAGTCTTTTCATGGTTGGATTCCTCCTTATCATATTTCCGTGTCCATACATTATAACATACTGCCTGCGTTTTACAACCGCATTCAAAGTGTACGACACAATTTTACGTGCATACGCTTCTCTTCGTACCGACATTCCCAGAAAGAACCGCCCACGGGCGCAAACCCGTAGGCGGTTCTTTGTAGGAGTCGGTTTAAATCTCCGGAATTTCAATCGCGAGCTCGTGGCCGCACTCCGCAGAGCGGCAGATGCCATCGATAATCGCCTGGTTATACAGAATCTGGCTGGTGGGCACGGGCGCGGGCAGATCGTTCAGGATGGCATCCAAGAAGGAGCGCACCTTGTGGTAGAACAGGCCCTTGTCGTCCGGGTTCTTGAGAATCGGGATCTTTTCCTCGGTGGGCACGCCAGCCACGTCGTGATACAGCGTCATCTCACCGCCAACGGTACCATTCCAGCAGTCGGTAGAGGGAATTCGCAGACCGGCCTTGGTGCCGAGAATGATGGTATCGCCGGGCGTGTTGATGTTCATGGCCCACGCGATGCGGAAGTCGAGGATGATGTCGCCCTCAAGGCGCACAAACGCGGCGGCGAAATCGTCCACGCTGAAGCGCTTGGCATTCTCCTCAGCGGTGTGGAAGCGATCCGGATGCTGAGTTGCCGGGTTGGTGCCGAAGAAATCGCTCTTATAGCCGGAAACCGTCAGGGGCTTCGGATAGCCGATGGCGTTAAGCACCATGTCCAGCGAATAGCAGCCGATATCGCCCAGCGCGCCGATGCCGCCGGTGGACTTTTCGATGAACGTACTGTTCGGGATGCCGCGACGACGGCCGCCGCCAGTCTGGATATAGTAAATCTTGCCAAGCTCGCCGCTCTCGACGATCTTCTTGATCATCTGCATGTTCACGTCCACGCGGGGCTGGAAGCCGATGGAGAGAATTTTGCCGCTCTTCTTCTCCGCGCGGCAAACCTCGACGGCCTCGTCCAACGTCACGGTGAAGGGCTTCTCAAGCAGAACGTTCACGCCGTGCTCCAGCGCGTAGATGGTGGGAACGGCATGCTGCGTGTTGTAGGTGCAGATGCTGACCGCATCCAGCTGCTCGTTGTCAATCATTTCCTTGTGGCTGGGATAGAACCGAACGCCCTCCACGCCGTAGCGCTTCATGAAGGCTTCCGCCTTGCCGGGAATCAGATCGGCAGCGGCGACGATGTCCACGTCGTCCATCTGCTTGTAGCTTTCGATATGCGATTCCGCGATCCAGCCGGTACCGATAATACCAACCTTCAGGCGGCGGCCGCCGGTCTTCTTCTCTTCTTCGAATGACTGGGTGAACTGGCTAAGTACCTTATCGCCGTTTGCCATGTTTGTATCCTCCCAAATGAAAATTCCTCGCACACCTTAATAGGTTATTGACATTTTAACACAGAAGAAATATGATATGTATGTGGTTTAGCGCGTGTTTTATGACGTTTTGTGCTATCCTTTCGGAGGGTTTATGTTAGAAACATTCGAGAAATACCGGGACGACCTGTCCCGTGCAGAGATTTGGCGGTCGGACAGGGTGAGTTGCATCCCTCATTACCATACCGGCGTGGAAATCGTTTACGTGCTGGAGGGACGCATATCGGCAATCATAGGCGGACGCGAGCTGACGGCAGACGCCGGTCAGGCGATTGTGAGCGGCTCCTATACCGTTCATGCCTACGGAGAGGAAAGGGCTCCCGCTATTGTTGCCATCATTCCGCCGTGCGAAACGCCGGCGCTGCAGAAGCGGCTGATCGCCGGGCAGTTTGTGAACCCTGTATTCCAGGATGAGGAAAATCGCCTCCGGCAGATGATGCAGCTTTTGCTTTCGGAGCAGGAGGACGCCGTCGTACGCGCGGGCCTGAGCGCCGCTGTGCTCGGTTTCGCCATGCGAAAAGCCGGCTTTGAAGCCATGGCCGGGGACAACAAGGGCGGCCTGATGGCGCAGGTGCTCCGTTATCTGAGTGAAAACTACGCTCAGCCCCTGGGAGTAGATCAGATGGCCGCTCATTTCGGCTACAGCCGAAGCCGCTTTTCGCATCTGTTCAAGGCCAACATCGGCGTAAGCGTGCCGCGCTACGTCAACATCCTACGCTGCCGCGACGCCGCCGAGGCGCTGCTGAACACCGACCTGCCTGTTGTCGACATAGCCATCAACGCTGGCTTTAACAACACACATACCTTCTATACGGCTTTCCGCGAGCTCTATCACATGACCCCCGGCGAGTACATAAAGGCCAGCCGCTCATAGGCGCATATGGGCAGCGCGCCCGCTTCGTTTCAAACGGACGCGCCGCCCATATGCTATTCCTTTTTCTTCTTCCCGCCGAATGCGCCGCCCGTTGCCTCGCTGAACGTGCTCTTCAGCTTATCGCCCGCGCCGCGCAGCGAGCCCGTTGCAACCAGTGCGAAAACAATGGCGGCTGCAATCGCAAGCCCGATCAGCCAGCCCACGCCCTTCGCCGCACCGTTCTTCTCTTCCTTCTCCGGCTGCTCAGCAGCGTTTTTTTCATTATATAGCGTCTGATACAGCACGTCCGCCATATACTCCGTGGCGTCAATCGCCTTTTGCTTTTCAATCCTATGCGTGCCAAATTCCAGAAGAATCGCGCGGGGATACAGATCCTGATTATAGTTCCCCTTGCCGATATAAATGTCCTTCACCAACCCCGGATATTCGTCGTCTGCCACTGCCTTCAGCCGCTTGGCAAAGGCTCGGTTTTCAGCGGCGTTTGCGTTGCTCTTGCCAACAAACAGGCGTACCTTGCTGATGTCGTTGCCCTCCACCTCGGTTTCATACTGGCTGGCAGGCACGCCGTCGCGATGAATGTCAATCAGCGCATCCGGATTCTTCTCCATCAGCTCCGCCGCCACGGAGCGCGAGCGCCTGTAGGCTCCTGCGTCGTGAGGAAGAAAGGTCTCGTGCGAATAGGTCACGTCGATTCCCTTTTTCTCCAGATTTTTCTTCAACGCCTCACCCACATCGTAGATCCCTGCATCCTTGAGCAGCGAGCTTTCTCCGTCGCCATGAATATAGGATTCGTCGCTGTGCGTGGAATACATGCAGATTTTCTTTTTCGTGTCGGCCGCGTCCGCAAGCGCGGCAAAGGCATGCACCGTGTCGCTGGGCTCATCGCCTATCCGCCTCGCCACGGCGCGGGCATTCTCGTTATCGACGGAAATCACGCGGTATAGCTGATTGTCGCCGGAAATGTACTCGTCTCCCTCATACATGCTGCCCATACGCTGCGTAATTTCTATGCCTGCTTCATCCACCATCGTGTAAATGCGGTCATCCTCGCCCTCAAACGTCTCACAAAGGCCCGTGCCGCAAAAAAGCAGCAGAAGAAATGTCAGCGCCAGCGTCCGTTTCATCCGCGAACACCCTCCTTTCGCTTCGCGCCGCGCGCGCAGCGCTCGATCCATTCGCCCAGCAGCTCTGCAAGCAGCACAGCAGAGACGCCGGAAATCACAACCGTGTCCAGCATGCCTGCGCCGCCGAGACGCAGCGTTTGATCAACCCCGTCTATCCACAGCATCACGGCCTGCGCGATGTCTGCCAGCAGCATGCCGGCTACGCCTGCAATAAACGCGCTTCGGCGCGAGCGCCCAAACACATAGGCAATCAGCCCCGCCGCAAGCCCATAAATGCCGTTCACATCAAAGGGCATGGCTTCCGGCTCATCGGGAAAGAACCGCCCGATCGCGTAGACCGCCGCCGCTGTGACCAGCGTTGCCGCCAGCGCACGCAGACGCTCCTTCGCGCTACCTGCCCTTGCCCAGACATATACCGCCAGCCCGAACGGAACCAGCGCGCCGCCAACGTTAACGCGTACGCGACCAATGGGAATATCCGGGAGCAGCCCGCCAATGAAAATCAGCGCAACAAACAAAAGCGCCTGTCGGTCCGTCAGCCGCAGCCGGTCGAGCACCCGTTGGCACACGCCTGCGGCAACGAGGATGGATACCAGAATGAGGATCATCTGTCCAATTGACATACAAATTCCTCCGCAAAATGGAATAACGCCAGTATGCGCCAAACCGCGCGCGAATATACCCAGTCAATTCGGGCACAATGAAAGGGCGCACCGCGCAAAAACCATTTAGGAGGAATGAATCATGTCTCAGAAGCAGGCAAATCCCGATATCCGCTGCCGCGTTACCAGCTGTGCATTTCACTGTGAAAACAAGGATTATTGCTCCCTCGGCTCCATCCAGGTAGAACCCTGCCCGTGCGGGCATTGCGGCACTCCTGCAGACGAGAGCTGCTGCGGAAGCTATAAGCAGAAGTAATTTAATAAGCCAAAGGGCGCCCGAACATGCTGCATGCTCGGGCGCCCTTTCTCTGTCCTTATCCGTTTGAGCATCGTATTTTCCCGGTTCCCCCGAAGACCTTGAGAGAACCAAAGCCCTCTCGAATTCCAATCTTCCCCGTCGGTTCTCCGCGGAAAATCGTTTTCTTTTTGCCGTACGTGGAGCCTCCGCCCCATAAAAAACTGCCCCGCCGTTTGATGGCAGGGCAGCTTCTGTGAAAGCCGATTATTCGTACAGGGGACGCTTGGTATACGTGGTATGGAGCAGCTCATGCGCCTTATGGCTATTGGGCTTCTCGAAGTACTCATCGTACAGCTGCTTGATGGCAGGCAGCTCGTGGGACTTGCGCACGGGCTTCGCCGCATCCTCGTCGTAGAGCGCCTTGGCACGCAGACCCTTCACGTCCACATCCTCGCGCACGATCGGGGAAACGATCGGCTGACCGCCGCCGTTTACGCAACCGCCGGGGCAGCCCATGACCTCGATGAAGGTGTACTTCTTCTCGCCGGCCTTGACTGCATCGAGCAACTTCGCGGCGGCGCCAGTAGAGTTCGCCACGGCCACGGACACTTCCAGACCCTTGAGGTTGTAGCAGGCTTCCTTCACGCCCTCGAAACCGCGAACATCGGTGAACTCGAGCTTCTCGAGCTTCTCGCCGGTGATGACCTCGTAGGCCGTGCGTAGCGCAGCTTCCATAACGCCGCCGGTGACGCCGAAGATAACAGCAGCGCCGGAGGATTCGCCCAGGATCGGATCAAAGTCCTCATCAGGCAGGGCATTAAAGTTGATGCCGCTCATCTTGATCATGCGGGCAAGCTCACGGGTCGTGATAACGATATCGACATCGCTCAGGCCGTTGTGTCCCAGCTCGGGGCGCTTGCACTCATACTTCTTCGCGGTGCAGGGCATGACGGACACGACCACGATCTTCTCGGGATCAATGCCCTCCTTCTCGGCGAAGTAGCTCTTGATAACCGCGCCCTCCATCTCGTGAGGAGACTTGCAGGTGGAGAGGTTCGGAATGAATTCCGGATAATAGGTCTCGCAGAACTTGATCCAGCCCGGCGAACAGGACGTGATCATCGGCAGCACGCCGCCGTTGTTCACGCGGCCGACCAGCTCGGTCGCCTCTTCCATGATGGTGAGGTCGGCGGCAAAGTCGGTATCGAACACCTTCTTGAAGCCCAGACGGCGCAGCGCGGCAGCCATCTTTCCGGTAACGGAGGTGCCCATCGGAATGCCGAATTCCTCGCCCAGCGCGGCGCGCACCGCGGGAGCGGGCTGCACGACGACGTACTTATCCGGGTTGGACAGCGCCTCGAAGACCTCGGCGGTATCGTCCTTCTCGGTGAGCGCGCCGGTCGGGCACACGGCGATGCACTGGCCGCAGTTGATGCAACCGGTTTCGGCCAGACCCATGTTCCAGGCGGGCAGAATCTGCGTTTTGAAGCCGCGCTTCACGGGACCGATTACGCCGACGGACTGCATCTTGCTGCATACGGCGACGCAGCGGCGGCACAGCACGCACTTCGCGTTGTTGCGCACGATGGCTACGGAGGAGTTGTCCACGTCCGTCTCGGTCATGGGGCCTGCAAAGCGGGCTTCATCCTCAACGCCATACTCGCGGCACAGCGCCTGCAATTCGCAGTTGGTGGAGCGAACGCAGCTCAGGCAGCGCTTGTCATGGTTGGAGAGCAAAAGCTCAAGGTTTACGCGGCGAGCCTTGCGAATCGCGGGGGTGTTCGTCTTCACCTCGACGACCTCTCCGGTCACACGATTCTTCGGCAGCGCCTCAACGGGATACACGCAGGCAGCCTGCAGCGCACGGCCGCCAGCCTCGACAACACACATACGGCAAGCGCCGATTTCGTTGATATCCTTCATATAGCAAAGCGTGGGAATTTTGATGCCCGCCTGCTTCGCCGCCTCAAGGATCGTGGTTCCGGCAGGAACGCTTACGGGAATGCCATCAATTTTGAAATTGACCATATTCATTTGGCTTCCTCCTAAACTCTTGGATCGTTCGCGAACGGCTTACTTCTTGGAGATCGCGCCGAACTTGCACTTCTCCATGCAGGCGCCGCACTTGAGGCACTTGGACTGATCGATGGAGTGCGGCTGGCGGACGGCGCCGGAAATCGCGTTCACGGGGCAGTTTCTCGCGCACAGCGTGCAGCCCTTGCACTTCTCGGGATCGATGTGGAACTGGAGAAGATGCTTGCAGACGCCGGCGGGACAGCGCTTTTCATAGATGTGCGCTTCATATTCGCTGCGGAACTGGCGGATGGTGCTCAGCACCGGGTTCGGCGCGGTCTGGCCCAGGCCGCACAGCGCGGTAGCCTTGATGGACTGCGCCAGATCCTCCAGGCGCTCGATATCGCCGTCTTCGCCCTTGCCGTCGCAGATGCGATTGAGGATGTCCAGCATGCGGCGGGTGCCGACGCGGCACGGCGTGCACTTTCCGCAGGACTCGTCCACGGTGAAGTCGAGGAAGAAGCGGGCGATGTCAACCATACAGTTGTCCTCGTCCATGACGATCATGCCGCCGGAGCCCATCATGGAGCCGGCCGCGATCAGGTTATCGTAGTCGATCGGGGTATCCAGCATAGAAGCCGGGAGGCATCCGCCGGAGGGACCGCCGGTCTGCACGGCCTTGAAGGCCTTGCCATTGGGGCAGCCGCCGCCGATGTCGTAGATGATTTCACGCAGCGAGGTGCCCATGGGAACCTCGACCAGACCCGCATTGTTGATCTTTCCGCCCAGCGCGAAGACCTTGGTGCCCTTGGACTTCTCGGTGCCCATGGAAGCGAACCAGTCTGCGCCGTTCAGGATGATCTGCGCGATGTTGGCGTAGGTTTCAACGTTGTTCAGGATCGTGGGCTTGCCAAACAGACCCTTGACGGCCGGGAACGGCGGACGGGGACGCGGCTCGCCGCGCATGCCCTCGATGGAGTTCATCAGAGCGGTTTCCTCGCCGCATACAAACGCGCCGGCGCCCAGACGGATATGCACGTCGAAGTTGAAGCCAGTGCCGAAGATGTTGTTGCCCAGCAGGCCGTACTCATGCGCCTGCTCAATGGCGATTTCGAGGCGCTTTACGGCGATCGGGTATTCCGCGCGCACGTAAACATAGCCTTCGTCCGCGCCAATGGCGTAGCCGGCGATAGCCATGGCCTCCAGCACGCAATGGGGGTCGCCCTCAAGAACGGAGCGATCCATGAACGCGCCCGGGTCGCCCTCGTCCGCGTTGCAGCAAACGTACTTCTTGCCGGTGGACGGCATGGCGAACTTCCACTTGAGACCGGTGGGGAATCCTCCGCCTCCGCGTCCACGCAGGCCGGATTTGAGCACGGTGTCCACGACATCCTCGCGGCTCATCTCGGTCAGCACCTTGGCCAGCGCCTTGTAGCCGTCAAAGGCGATGTATTCGTCGATGTTTTCGGGATCGATAACGCCGCAGTTTCTCAGCGCGACGCGCTTCTGCTTACCGTAGAAGTTGATCTCGTCCAGAGGCTTGATCTGCTTCGTCTCTTCGTCCACAGAGCCCTTGTACAGCAGGTGATTCACAACGCGGCCCTTTACCAGGTGCTCGGAAACGATTTCATCCACGTCCTCAACCTTCACATGGCTGTAGAACGCGCCCTCGGGATACACAATAACAACCGGGCCAGCAGCGCAAAGGCCGAAGCAGCCGGTTCTGACCAGTTTGACTTCCTTATCCAGTCCGTTTTCAGCGAGCAGCTGTTCAAAGCGCTCATACAGCTTCATGGAACCGGAGGATGTACAGCCGGTACCGCCGCAGACCAGAATCGTGGAACGGAAAAGCTCCATAATGCCTACCTCCTTGTGTGAGCGATAACTTATTTTGCCTCGCTGATGGTATATTCGACAACGGGCTTGCCATTAACGATATGGTCTTCGACAATGCGGGTGACCATCTCGGGCTTCACATTCACGTACGTGACCTTTTCCTTACCGGGGCAAAGAACCTCGACGACGGGCTCATTGGCGCACGTGCCAGCACTGCCGTCCTGCATAACGACGACGTTCAGCAGCTCGTGCTTTCCAAGCTCGTCCAGGAACGCGGTCACCAGCTCGCGGGCTCCGGCGGCGATACCGCTGGTCGACATACCGACGACAATGCGGACGCCCTCGTGTTCGCGGCGAAGGTTTACCTTGCTCAGCGTCTTCTGACGGATCGCTTCCAGATCAGCAATGGACTTCATGAATACCTACACCTCCACGGTTTATTGATGGTTTAATGGAGCCGTCTCCTCTATTCCTTTTCTCAGACAATCGTGAATCCAGCCAAGCACCTCGGGCGTGTTCAGAGGCACGGCGCTTCCCAGTGTCCTGCGAATTTCGGCGGTGGAAAACTCGAACGCCTGCGCGCCGTACGCGCAGCGGAGGAAGAAATCCGTCGTTTCGCCGGACGCAGCAATCAGGGTATACAGGGTCTCGGCCAGTCTCCCCATGGGCGGACGGTCGATATGAGAAGCGCGAAGAGACATTGTGAGCCTTGTGCCCACGCCCGCTCGGCTTTCCAGTGCGAACGCGCCCTCGCACATTTCGCACACTTGCCGCGCCATGGGAATGCCCAGCCCGACCGAACGCGTTTTCCGCGTAGTAACAAAGGGGCTGGTTACGCACGCAAGAAGCGCCTCGTCCATGCCGCAGCCATCATCCTCTATCACAATCGTAATCCGATCGCGATCTGGCTGAAATGAAACGACACTGCGAACGTTTTTCGCACCTGCCGACAGCGAGTTCTGCGCCAGATCAAGAATATAGAGGGAAAGCTCGTTCATGCATCAGGCCTGACGATACTTGGCCAGGATGCCGGGGATCATGTCCGGAATCAGATTTCCGTACACATCGTCGTTGATCATCATTACGGGAGCCAGACCGCAGGCGCCCAGGCAGCGGGTGTCCTTAATCGTGAACAGGCCGTCCGCGCTGGTCTTGCCAACCTTGGTATCCAGTTCCTTGCAGACGCGGTCGAGCACGTCCTTCGAGCCCTTGACGTAGCAGGCGGTGCCCAGGCACACACCGATGACGTATTCGCCGCGCGGATCCAGTGCAAACTGGGAATAGAACGTGGCGACGCCGTAGACCTCGCTCAGCGTGGTGCCAAGACCCTCGGCGATGCGGATCTGAACATCCTTCGGCACATGGCCGAACAGATCCTGAGCGGACTGCAGCGTCCTCATGACGGCGCCTTCCTGCCCCTTGTTCGCAGCGATAATCTGATCGAGCTGAGCATACTTTTCCTGATTGACCGGCATAGACGAAACCTCCCTATCAGAAATGGATAGATCATGCAGGGACGAGCGTATAGCTCGTCGCATTTCATTATACCATATCCTCTTGAATAATGCAGTAACAAACGCAATATTTAACGCACCTAACTTGCAATACTCCGCATTTTTTGCCGGAAATCCGACCAAAATACCCGTGTTTCTGCCATGAATGCAGAAAAATGGAACCGAAGCAGATATTCACGCCCGGTTCCATTTCCTCACAGTCAATCTGTTTTTATGCAAACCACTCGTATGCAAGCTTTACGACAATCAAGCCCATCACGCCCAGCATAACGTAGCGAATGAATTTCGCGCCGCGCCGTACGGCCAGCCGGGAGCCAACCCAGCCGCCCAGCGTGGAAAACACGATGGCCGGCAATGCCAGCGCATAGAGCACCCTGCCGTTCAGGATGAATGACACGAGCGACGCAATGTTGGACGCCGTGTTCACCGGCTTGGACGTGCCGGATGCGGTTACGGCCTCCATGCCGCACAGCCACGTAAACGCCAGTGTCAGGAACGTGCCGGTTCCGGGGCCGAAGAAGCCGTCATAGAAGCCGATCACAAGCCCCGTAACCGTGCACAGTAGCAGCGTGCGTACCGTAACCGGGCGCGGCTCCGGACGCCTGTCGCCGCGAAACGCCACAATCAGCGCAACCAGCGGCACCAGCACCGTCATCAGCACGCGCACGGTCTGCTCATTTAAAAGCTTCAGCACCTCCGCGCCCAAATACGCACCCGGAATCGCGCCCAGTATGGCGCACAGCGCCGGCTTCCACAGCACCTTGCCGCTTTTCATGTATTTCAGCGTCGCCGAAAGCGAGCCGCAGCAGGCAGACATTTTGTTCGTACCGGCCGCCAGCGTGGGTGAAAGCCCCGCCAGATAATATGCGGGCAGTGAAATCAGCCCGCCGCCTCCGCCGATGGCGTCCACCACTGCGGCCAGAAACACCAGCGGGCACACGATCAGATACATAGATAGCGTAACGTTCATAAATCGTCCTTCCCCCCAGTCGCCTTGCAGGCAAATACGTCCTTTGCAAGCATACCACGCACGCCACGTCCGCATCAACGCTGCTTTCGTGAATTCTCGTCCTTGGAAAGCCACTCCAGCACAACCTGATCCGCGTACAACTCGACGACGAGGTCGCTCGTTTCCTGAAGCAGCTCGATTCGCATGGCGCCGTATGCCACAAAATGATTCAGATACTGCAGCGCATGTTCCTTTCGCGCAAGCTCAAACAGCTTCTTCGGTTTTCGCTGTACATAGACGCGCTCATACCTTCGACTCTCATAGGCATACAGCTTAAATTCCTCCTCCGTCAGGCGTATCCGCATGCGCAGCGTATCCGCCTCCGGATGAATGCACCGCACGGCGTCGCGACAGGCAATCGCCTCCTCAAACGAAAACAGCAGCCAGCCGTCTGCCAGCGCGATTTCCCTTACTGCGCAATCGTGCGGCACGGGAATGGTCGGCAGCTTTTCTTCCATCAGGCCGTATGCTTCCACAGACACCATTCGTATCGCTCCTCTCTCATCCCGTTCCATTATAGCACAGGCTTCGCCGGTGGGAAAAGATTTTCCCGCACGATTCAAAGGTTTACATTTACGGGGCTATAAATTTCGCATTGAACGTGCTACAATATAGGGTACATTTTGAAAGGTTCAAAGAGGGTGTTCTTATGACGAAAGTTACCATCATTTCCGGCTTTCTGGGCGCTGGAAAAACGACGTTGATCAAAAAGCTGCTGAAGGAAGCGTTCGCAGGCGAGAAGTGCGTCCTGCTCGAAAACGAATACGGTGAGGTCGGCATTGACGGCGGCTTCATGAAGGACAGCGGCATTCAGATTTCCGAACTCAACTCCGGCTGCATCTGCTGCACGCTGGCAGGCGATTTCACCCAGGCCATCGGCGAGCTGGTCGAAAAATACCATCCCGATCGCCTGATCATCGAGCCCAGCGGCGTCGGTAAGCTGTCCGACATTCGCCGCGTGGTGGAGCAGGAGGAAAAGGAGCACGGCGAAATTCATCTCACCGGCAGCGCCACCATCGTGGACGCCGGAAAGTGCAAAATGTATCTCAAGAACTTTGCCGAATTCTTTGTCGACCAGATCAAGTGCGCGGAGACCGTCGTGTTCAGCCGCACGCAGCTGGTAGGCGAGGAAAAGCTGGAAAAGGCCGTCGAGCTGGTGCGTGAGCAGAATGCCGAGGCTCGCCTGATTACCACTCCGTGGGATGACATCACCGGGCAGGTGATCTTGGACGCCGTTGAGCATCCCTCCTCTCTGATCGACGTGGACGACGTGTGCCCGCATCACGAGCATCATCACCACCATCATCACCACGACGAGCACGACCATGACGAGCATGAGCATTGCGAGCATGACCACGACCACGACGAGCACGAGTGCTGCCATCATGACCACGACCACGACGAGCACGAGTGCTGCCATCATGACCACGATCACGACGAGCACGAGCACTGCGATCATGATCACGAGGAGCACCATCACGAGCACTGCGATTATGATCACGATGAACACCATCACGAGCATCACCACCACGGTCATTGCTGCTGCGGTCACGACCACGAGGAGCACGACGCCGACGAGGTATTCGAGAACATCGGCATTGAGACCGTGCGCAAGATCGACCGTGCGCAGCTGGAGAAGGCGCTCAAAGAGATCGAAAACGAAGAAAAGTACGGCACGGTTCTGCGCATGAAGGGCATCCTGCAGAGCACGGACGGCAGCTGGATTCACTTTGACTACACGCCCGGCGAAAGCGAGATTCGAAACGGCAGCGCCGACTACACCGGCCGTCTGTGCGTCATCGGCTGCGACCTGAAGGAAGACGAAATCAAGGCCCTTCTGGGCATGTGAGGAATGAAGCTATGTCTCAGCAGGCAGAAGAATACAAAACCCCCATATATCTCGTAACCGGCTTCCTTGAGAGCGGCAAAACCAGCCTCATCAAGAACATGCTGGAGGACGAGGATTTCTCCGCTGGTGAGCGCACGCTTCTCATCGTGTGTGAGGATGGCGAAGAGGAATACGATGCTGGGCTTCTGCGCAAGGCAAATACCGTGCTGCAGGAGGTCGAGTCGCTTGAGGATCTGACGGCCAATCTGCTGAGTTCCCTGAACGCGCGTATCCTGCCGGAGCGCGTGATCATCGAATACAACAGCATGTGGGGCATTGAAAACCTGTTCCGTGTGAAAAAGCCGGATGACTGGGAGCTTGCGCAGATGGTCGCGCTGATCGATGCAACGACATTTGAAAACTACATGGTCAACATGCGGCAGATGATGAGCGAGGCGCCCAAGCTGGCGGATCTGGTCATCTTCAACCGCTGCGACGAAAGCACGCGCAAAAGCCCCTATCGCCGCCTGATCAAGGCGATGAACAACACCTGCTCGATCATCTTTGAGAATAAGGACGGTACCAGTGATGACGGCGTAGGCGAGGAGGATCTCCCCTACGACATGAAGGCAGACGTGATCGAGATCAGCGACGAGGACTTCGGAACCTGGTATCTCGACTGCATGGAGCATCCAAAGCGCTACGACGGCCGTACCGTGCGCGTCAAGGGGCAGTGCTTCAACATGCAGAATCTGCCCAAAAAGACGTTCGTCTTTGGCCGCTACGCCATGACCTGCTGTGCTGCGGACATCGGCGGCATCGGTTTCCTCTGCCGCTACGCCGACAAGCGTCCCAAAACAGACACCTGGTTCTACCTTACTGCAAAGGTGGAAAGCGGCTTCAGCGTGATTCATAACCGAGATGCCGTAATCCTGCTTGAGCAAAAGAGCGAGCCCGCCGAAAAGCCCGAGGAAGAGCTGGTGCAGTTCAATCCATAATTCTGGTTTTCTTTGATAGAGCATCCGATTGCCGGATGCTCTTTTTTGCACTTGCGACGTTCACTCTTCCGAATACCCTGCAGTATAAAAATCTTTATATTGACGAATCCGTTAATGAATACTATAATAGAATATGTATTAAAATAGACAGGAGGCGTATTCATGAAACGGATTGCGATACTGGCCCTCGCTCTTCTGCTTCTTGCCCTGCCCGTGTGTGCAGAAACGATCGTCATCGATCTGGAAACTGCCACCCCGGAGCAGCTCACCGAATGGATCAACGCCCTGACCGCCCGTCGGCTGGCACTCGTCGGCATTACGGAAGAGACGTTTGCGCCGGGTGTGTACACCGTCGGTCGAGATCTCGCCGCAGGCGAATACCGCCTGACAGTGGATGATACCGTCGACTCCGCATTCGTCTACGTCTACACAGCCGGTGCGGAGGTCTGGTATGACTACGAGCATTTCTACCCGCTGGGCAATTACCATGGCATCGCCGAAGTCGGCAAGCTCACCCTCGTAGACGGCGACCGCCTTGACATTCAGGGGACTTCCATCCACCTTCTTCCCTATACTGATTGATCATTTCCCCCTTCAGGAGGACATGCGCACCTGCGCATGTCCTCTTACTATATTCCGCCTTTTCATCGGAAATCGCCGCCGATTTTCTTCTTGACAGGCAACCAAGCGGCTCCTATAATAAGACTCGCAATTAAGCGGCTGCCCTGCGGAGCATGCGATCGACTGAAATGCCGAACTCGCCGGAGCTCCGTCTGTACCATACGCGCCGAAATTCTGCAACTCGATACCTTTTCCAATGCAGATACCAAGGCATACGCGCTGCCGGGAGCACATTCACCTCGCCGGTTGAGGCCGCACGTAGAAAGTCATAAAAAGGATGCTGAAAATCGAATGACTGCCATTCTATACACCTCCAACGCCGGCAGCACCGAGCGCTACTCCCGGCTACTCTCACAGGAAACCGGTCTGCCCGTCTATTCCCTTTCCGAAGCGCAGCGCACAGTTCCCGTCGGTTCGACGGTTCTTTATCTGGGCTGGATAATGGCTGGAAATATAAAGGGCTATGCCCGCGCGGCAAAGGCCTACAACGTACGCGCGGTTTGTGCAGTCGGCCTGAGCCCGACTGGAACACAGGACGCGAGCCTACGCCAGAGGACAAGCATTCCTGCTTCCACCCCGTTGTT
The DNA here is from genome assembly GCA_964554795.1 of uncultured Oscillospiraceae bacterium. GTDB lineage: Bacteria > Bacillota > Clostridia > Christensenellales > Aristaeellaceae > SFHK01. The sequence goes on from CAZKQB010000013.1 coordinate 34,240, forward strand.
TACCCTGCAGGGCGCGTTTCATTTTGAACAGCTGCACGGCATTTACCGCCTGATGGCGAAACTTCTGCGCGTCTTCGCCGGAAAGCAGCTTTCCGCTGGCAAGCCTTTGAAGCCAGAGGAGGAAGCCATGCTGCACACGATGCTCACCGGCGGCGACTTTGTGTGCGCGGAAAGCCTGAGGCACGTGCTTGACTGGCACTACTCCCAAAACACGAAATAAGAGAGGAACACCCATGGACAAAATCTATCCCCGCCCGCACGACCAGCAGATCGTGTATCTGAACAGCGTCGTGACCGGCGAAAACATCGAGGTGGGCAATTACACGATCTACAACGACTTCGTGAACGATCCCCGGGATTTTAAGAAAAACAACGTGCTTTATCATTACCCCGTCAACGGCGACAAGCTGAAAATCGGAAAGTTCTGCTCCATCGCCTGCGGCGCAAAGTTTCTGTTCACCAGTGGAAACCACACCCTGCGCTCGCTGTCAACCTATAGCTTCCCCATCTTCTTTGACGAATGGAATCTGGACCCGAGAAACATTCAACGCGCATGGGATAACAAGGGCAACATTGTGCTTGGCAATGATGTATGGGTCGGCTACGAAGCCGTGATCCTGTCCGGCGTAACCATCGGCGACGGTTCCATCATTGGCACGCGCGCTGTGGTGACGAAGGACGTGCCGCCCTACACCATTGTTGGCGGCGTTCCGGCAAAGTCCATCCGCAAGCGCTTCGACGACGACACAATCCGAACGCTCCAAGCCCTGCGCTGGTGGGATTGGGACGCCGAGAAAATCGCTCGCAGCATCGACGCAATTCAGGATGGACGACTGGACGAGTTGGAGAAAAACGCTTAAAGCCGATTTAGCCTCCGGCACGGCCCGTCGCACATCCGCCTACGCGCCGTAAACGAACGTGCTATGCCCGATTCGCACTCTTTCAGACGATGGACATCCGCTGCCCTGTACGCCTACGCCGAGGCTTAACCGGTTTCTGTTCTCAACCAAATTTCATCGGTACGCAACGGTCGGAAACACCATCGTAACGAATCGCACCCGCTTTGCACGCTCGTCCTCTCGAAGAAATGAAAGGAGCAACTCCCATGAACCTGTCTGAACTCTGGCATAGCGTTAACGATCGTCTGAAGCAGCTGGATTTTCCCTCGCTGGCGGACGGCTTCCACCCGTACAGCTTCGCGCTGTACACCAGCCGCGAGGCCTGTCTAGACGGTGTATTGATTCCTCGGCCAGACGGCTTCATCGGAAACACAGCCGTTTCGTATGAGGACAAATTCGTTGCCATCTGGAACATAGATGCCGACCCAATCGATGATATTGATCGGCTGTCCGCGTCATTGGTTCATGAAATGTATCACTGCCATCAGTTTACCTGCGGCGAGGCGCGCTTTCCCTCTGACCTCGCGCTGCTTGCCGAGTCCGGGGACGTGCGAAATTTCGAGGCAAAGCACGCCGAGAACCTCCTTCTCGCTGATGCCTGCGAGCAGAAATCGCTTGCTTGCCTAAAGCAATTTGCAAAGATACGCAGTGACCGGCGTGCCGCCCATCCCGGCATGCTGGAGCAGGAGTTGAAGGTGGAAACCATCGAAGGCATGGCTGAATACGTGAGCCTGCGAGCGCTGGAACGACGGAACCCGGAAGCATTCAAGCAGCAGCTGGCATGCGACCTTCAGGTCCTGCGTGCGGAGGACGCACAGCTGTTTGATCTGCGCCGTATCAGCTATTTCAGCGGAGCCATCTACCTCCTGACTCTCGAGCGGCTTGGCCTTCCCGTCGTCAACGACCTGCCCAGCCCGCTGAGCATATACGACCAGAACCCGCTCGACATCGCAGACGTAATTGCCAACGTCCCGTCCTTTGATTTCGTTGCCCGTGAGTTCACCGCGCTGACGCAAAGGCAAACGGAGGAAATCGAGCAATACATGGCAAACGCCGTCTACACCGTGTGCGATGCCTTCATTTGCGGCTACGACCCGATGAACATGTTCCGCGTCGGCGATCAACTCTTCTGCCGCCATTTCGTCTTTTTGAACGAAGGCGGCAACATAAAACCCATCCATACCGCCGTCGTGCTGAAGCTCGCGCCCGGCAGCATAAACTACATCGTTGGATACTACCTGAAAAACGCCTAAAGCTTAGCGGAGCGAAGACGAATTTGTGATTGTCCTCACTCCGCTTTTGTCTGCCTCTTTCCCCCGAACCGAACCAGCTCGCCTTACGCGACTGAATTCCTATCGGTCTAAGCACGCCTTCTGTCCGCCCGTTCAGCCCGAACGCTATGCTCGTCAAAATGCCCTCTGACCACGTTCGGATGCAGGGCTTACGCATTAATCCCTTTGGCGATAGACTTAAGAATATCCTTGCAAACTATACGTGCCGGCGAGAATGGTCTGTTCCTCCGAAGCATCTGGTTGCAAAGCTTCAAAGTATGGGCATGGACATCAGCGACACCAGCATGTCTCGTCTGGAAGGGCAGACGCGTCTGGTACAGGATTTTGAAATTCCCATTCTGACGCGAGCGCTGGAGGCTTCCGTGGAATGGCTGCTGCAGCAGGAGGAGTAATCCTTCTGCTTTTGCATAAAAAGGCCGCGGTACCGAATTAAACGGCACCGCGGCCTTGTGTGGGGAAAAATGAAATGCGGGGATCAACCCTTGATGGAGCCCATCATGATACCGCGCTCAAAGAACTTCTGCACCATCGGATAGATGATCAGCAGCGGCACTGCGGAAACCACGATGATGGCATACTTCAGGGAAGCATAGAGCATATAGACGCTCAGGTCGTCCACGCCAGCCTGCTCCTCCATGTCGCCCATCTGCGTGAGTACCAGAATCTCGCGCAGGAAAACCTGTAGCGGCTGCAGATTGCGCTTGCCAGGCAGGTACATCATGGCGTTGAAGTAGCTGTTCCAGTGACCCACCATGTAATACAGAATGATAACGATGAGGATCGATTTGCTAAGCGGCAGCACGATGCGCATCATGGTGGCAAAGGGCGACGCGCCATCGATGGACGCAGCCTCGCGCAGAGCGCCGGGCACGGAGTTGATGAAGTAGTTACGCATGATCAGCATGTTGCTCACGTTGATCGCGCCGGGAATGATAACGACCAGCGGATTATTCAAAAGGCCAAGGCTCTTGATGTTCAGATAGCTCGGAATCATGCCCGCGCCAAAGAACATTGTAAAGGTGATGAAGATCGTAAGCCCGTTCTTGCCCTTGAGATCCGGAAGGGACAGCGGATAAGCCGCCATGATCGTAGCAATCATGTTGAGCACGGTGCCGCTCGCAGTGTAGATCAGCGTGTTTCGATAGCCGGTCAGAATATCAGAGCTGGCAAATACGCGCTTATAGGAATTCAGAGTGAATTCCACCGGCCAGAGCACCACGTCGCCGCCCAGAATACGAGCGGGATTTGAGAAGGAAGCGCTCAGCACGTAAATCAGCGGATACAGCGTAATGATGCACACAAGTCCTGTCAGCAGATAAACGATTCCCTGAAAGATCACGTCATTTTTGCTTTTCATGAGCCGCATCTCCTTACCACAGACTCGTCTCGGAGACCTTCTTCGAGATGGCGTTTACTACTGTGAGCATAAGAATGTTGATCAGCGAGTTAAACAAATCTACGGCTGTCGCGTAGTCATATTTCAGATCAAGAATGCCCTGCTTATACGTGAACGTCGAGATGACCTCGGAAACGTTGAGGTTCAGGTCGGTCTGCATGGCATATACCTTTTCGTGGCCCACGCTCATCAGACTTCCGCAGCGCAGAATCAGCATGATCACGATGGTGGGCACGATGCTGGGCAGTGTAATATAAATCAGCTGCTGCCAGCGACTGGCACCGTCCACCTTTGCGGCCTCATAGAGCGAGGCATCAATGGCAGAAAGCGCAGAGATGAAAATAATCGCGTTCCAGCCGGAATCCTTCCAGATATCCGACAGGATATACATTAGACGGAAATACTTGCCGCTGCCCATCAGGTAAAGCGGCTCCTTCGTGAAACCGAAGGCAACAAGCGCCTTATTGACGATACCCGTTTCCATGGCGCACATGGAAACCATCATGCCGACGACAACGACGGTGGAAACGAAGTGCGGCGCGTAGGTAATCGTGCGGACCATGCGCTTTGCCTTGTCCGTCTTCAGCTCGTTGAACACCAGCGCCAGAACAATCGGGAACGGGAAGCAAAACAGAAGAGAAAGGAAGCTGATGCACAGCGTATTCGAAATGACACGGCGGCTCTGATAGCTTTCAAAGAAGTACTGAAAATGCTTCAGGCCCATCCAGCCGCTGTCCCAAATGCCGACGCGCAGCTTATAGTCCTTAAACGCAATCTGGATGCCCAGCATGGGCTTGTATTTGAAAAGGATGAAATAGGCGATCACCGGAATCAGCAGCAAATACATCTGCCAATACCGCGTGATTGCTTTACGCCAGGTATCGTGATGCACGATGCGCGGGGAACGAACGTTTTTCTGCACCATAGGGACGCACCTCTCTTGAAAGTATACAGGCAATTTCTGGCGTAAGCACGACGCGCCGGAAGTGCCCCCTGTGAAGAGGGGAGTCCTGCGGGACTCCCCTCTTCATGCGGCTTAAGCCGCACCGGAGAAACTTCTATTAGAACTCAGCGCCTTCGCCGTAGATGCGGGTCAGGGCGGACTCATACGCCTCAATCAGCTTCTCGGGCTTCATGTTGGCGAGCTCAGCCTGGAACGCAGCCCAGGTATCGTCGTTCAGTTCCTTTTCACCGGTCATAACCTGAGCGGCGAAGTTCTTGGCATAGGTGTTGATGTCGTTGCCCAGCTGAGAAACGACGGCGCTCTCATCGGCCGTGAAGGTGATGATGGGCCAGATCTTCTCGGGGGCATAGTCCTTCAGCAGAGCCTGCGCGCAAGCAGCCGGGATGGGGCCATACTCAGCGTCGAGCAGGTTGGAGAAGAAGCAGGCAGGCACGCCGCCGCCCGGCCAGATGCCGTACTGAGCGCGGAACGTGTTGTCGCTCATGTCTTCAGTGCGGGTAGCCAGAGCCGTCTCGGTCCAGCTGCGGGTACCGTCTTCCTTGATCTCCCAGTCTTCACCCTGAACGCCGATCAGAGCCAGCGCAGAGCCTTCCTCGGAGTAGAAGTAGTCAACCCACTTGAGAGCCACGGGGATGAGCTCCTCGGGGCAGTCGCTCGTGATAACGAAGTTGCCGGTGGAGTGAATAGCGCCGCGGATCTGGGTGTGGAAGGCATAGCCATCGGGGCCTTCCAGAGACCAGTTCACAGTGTACCAGTTTTCGCCGCCGTTGCCGGGAGCAACCGTGTTGAGCAGCATGCTCAGGCGGTTGGTCTGGTTGAACACGTCAGACTGCTTGTCGCCTTCGGTGAAGATTTCCTGATAGATCAGCTTCTCCTGGTACATCATGGTCATGAACTCGACGTACTTGCGGAAGTTCTCGTGCTGGAAATACACGCGAAGATCGCCCGTCTCGGGATCCACGTCCACAACATCGTGGTGCGCGCCGCGGGTGCGCAGACCGAAGGAGCCGTAGAAGTAGTTGTGCAGATTGCCGATGCTGGCAATGGTAGTGACTTCGTCGTTCTCGCCGTTGCCGTTCCAGTCGCTGTCACGGATGGCGGTCATGACCTTCACATAGTCGTCCAGGGTCTTGGGGTCGTCCATGCCGATCGCGTCCATGGCGTTCTTGTTCAGCCACAGCTTGGTGGGGCTGCGCATTTCAGCGCCCAGGATGACCTGGGGCAGGCCCCAGATTTCGCCGTTTTCACCGACGATAGCGCCGGAGATGGTGGATTCCTCGTTGAAGAGCTTCCAGAAGTTGGGAGCATACTCCTCGAGGTAGGGCTTCAGGTCAACGATGATGCCCTGCTCGCCCCATGAGGCAAGCTTGTCGTTGCTGATCTTGCCGCGCAGAATGACATCGGGCAGCTTGGTGTCGGCATCGGCAATGCGGGCAGCCAGCGTGTCGCTGAACACGGAGTTGCTGACGTTATCCCACTCGATGTGCACGCCGGACATTTCCTCGTACTTCTGAAGGCCATGTACGTTTTCCAGCTTCTGATCCGGATAGTAGGACTGGACCTGCGCCATGACGTGAAGCGTGGTCTCCTCGTCTACCAGGGGGAACTGCTCGGCGATGGCAGTGCAGCCAAGAAGCAGGCACAGCGCCATAACCAGAGCCACGAGACGGTTGAGTTTCATGGGGTTACCTCCTTTTCTATCTTCCCAGGCGTTTCCGCCTGTGAGTTAGCCAGTTGGGGGACAATCAATTAAAACAGATGCTCCGTCATGCACAATGGAAATCCGCCAGCATTCACAGAAAATGTGTCTCTACGGCAGTTTGCACAGCCTTGTGCCCAATGTTTTCCACACTTCCATTGTTCATTTTCTGGAATCATTATATACCACAACGAATAGCCTGCACAACCACCGGCCGAGCCATTGTTTTAATCGAACGGGACACTTTGCAAATTTGCCGTAGAATTTATCCCGTCGCGACGATAGGCGAACCCGCCCGTCAACGGCGTGCGCGATACAGCTCCGTCAGAATCTCCACTACGTGCGCAACGGCGTCCTCCTCATTGGAGCGTACCACGTAGTCGGCGCACGCCATTGCCTTCTCGTCGCCGTTTGCGGGCACGAAGCCCGCAGCCGCGGCCTGAAGCATCTCTACATCGTTGTAGCCATCGCCAACAGCATAAGTATCCTCGTGACGAACGCCAAGCGCATCCGCAAGCTGCAAAAGCGCCATGCCCTTGTCCACGCCGCAACGCAGCACCTCAAGGAAGCCGCCGGTGGTCGGGAGGAACGAAATCTGCGGATAGCCGCGCAGGAAGGCCTGAACCTCACCGATGCGCTCCGGCGTTCCGCCGATCATCACCTTCGCCCACGTCCGTGGTGCCTGCGCCGGGTCGTCGATCGTCTCAAAGGGGATGAACTGGCTGGTAAAGTGATGCTCGGATTTTGGCAGAAGATGCACGGCATAGGACTTCTCAAGCGGATAAAACTCAATCGTCACGTCCGGAAACTGCTCCGCCACGGCGCGCATGGGCACAATGCCCTCGTCGCCAATGCCGTTGTCCACCGCAACCGCCTGCTTCTCGTAATCATAGGCCATGCCGCCATTGGCCAGCAGCACGGGCGCGTTGATGATCTCGCGGGAATACGAGTGAAAGCCCAGATAGCACCGCCCGGTGCACACCGTGAAACGCCCGCCGTTTTCCTCAAAGAATTGCAGCGCCTTTTTTACGCCTGGGGTCACGTTTTTCGTGGCCGGTACGAGCGTGCCGTCATAGTCGCTTGCCAGCAGCACGCCGTCAAACAGACCCCGGTCTTTTTTTAGTGTTTCAGCCATTCGCGGACTACCCCTTCCATCACCAGAAGATCGTCAATGGTATGGCGGTTGAGAGCGCCGAAGCGCGCCTCCGCGTCGATCGCGCGGCACTTCAGCTCCATCGGAATGCCGATCAGGTTCATATGGTACTTGACCGCGGCAGGATGGCCGCAGCCCTCCACCAGCGACATAACCGACAGCATGGCAGACAGCTCCCGTGCCTTTTCGGGCTGCTTCTGGTAGTTCTTATACAGCCACACAAGCAGGTCCGGATGGTAGTTAGCCATGATGCCGCTAAAGCCGTCTGCACCGTCCTTCAGCGTTTCGAGGAACGTGGCGCAGTTGGCGTTAAACAGCTGGATGCGACCGTTCAGCAGGCGCACGCGCTCCGCAATCCGCTTTGAGTCGCAGCAGGTATCCTTGATAAAGCGGAAGCGGCCGGTCTCGGCCATCGCCTCCAGCACCTTCGGCGTAAGCAGGCGCTTGTAGGGATGGGGGCATTCGTACATGCCGAAGGGCACATCCGGAACGGCTTCCAGAATTCGGTTCATGTTGGCAATCAGCACGTCGTCGCTCTCATCCTTCGCAGCCAGGCGGTTCGAGATCATCACAACGGCATCCACGCCCGTAGCAGCCACGCGACGCAATTCGCGAATCTGATCCTCGATCGAATCCGAAATGTGTCCGGACGCAACCACGCACATCCGCCCGGCGGAGGCCTTCACCACGCGTGCAGCCAGCTGCTCGCGTTCATCCTCTGAAAGGAAAAACATCTCGCTGGACTGGCACACGGCGAAGATGCCGTCGCAGCCGAGCTTTGCATAGAATTCAACGATCTGATCGACAGCCTCCCAGTCAACGTGGTTGTCTGCCGTGAAGGGAGTGATCATTACTGGATATACGCCGTTTGCAATTTTTCCCATGGTATGCGATCCCCTGTCTGTTCAATATTTCAGCGCCGCGTGAGCGTTGTTTTCAGTAGGAATAATGAGAGCGCCTGAAAAGCGCAGGCGGCATGCCCTCCTGACTTTTGAAAAACTTGCTGAAGCTATACACGCTGCCATAGCCGAGCGTGGTGGCAATATCCTGCACGCTCTTGTCCGAATACAGCAGATACTCCTGCGCCTTCTTATGCTTGAGCTGCTTGATCAGCCCGCAGCAAGAGGTTCCGAATTCCTTGAACACGATGCGGTTGATCTGCCGCTTGCTCAGGTGCAGAACGTCCGCAACGTCTGTGGTGGTGATATTGGTAGAAAGATTGGCGTTGATAAAATTCTCAATCTCATCGGCACGCCGGTCAATGCGCTGAATCACCGAATCCTCGCTGGGTGCAGCGCTGATCTGTCGCTCGTATTCCATGGCAATCTGAAACAGAAGCGAGCCGACGATCTCCTTATAGCCCAGCCGAAGCGCCTGAAGCTCCTCGCTCAGCAGACGATATCGCTCTAAAATCGGCTCCGCCTGCTGAAGCACGACGACGTCCAATATCGCCTTCTTGTCCGAGCGATTATAAACCGTCTGGTTCTCCATCAGCCGATATGCCATGGAAATCTTCCGCGCATCCTGGCTGGTATACACCTGCTCGTGCTCCACGTTTTCGCGAATGAAGATCGTGTCGCCCGCATTGATCGTGTAATCGTGGCCGTCCGCAAGGCGGTAAATCATCGTACCCTGCGTACACAGATGCGTTTCGCAGAAGGAATGGCTGTGGCTCTTCACACGCCGCCGACCCTCTGTATGCGGCGGAAGACTCTTCTCATTTCTGTCCGGAAAGGACGTCCACAGAAGCTCCAGCGTCAGCTCGTTGACGTGGTAGAGAATCCGCTCGTTCGTCATGAATTTATTGAGCATCTGTGTGTTTTCAAAAACGATCGGACGATCCATGCGTTCTCTCCTCCCCGCGTATCGATTTCCCTGCGGCCATCCGCTGTCACTATCAATATACACGACTTACCCCGGATTTTCAAGCGGTCGTCAGGACAATAATTTATCCAAATCAGACATAAAATGATAGACTATGACAAAAAATGTCTCTTTGGGCGCACAATCGGGCAAAAAAACCGCATCCGTCTCCCGAAAAATTACCTTGAAAGGAAAACAAAGGAAAACCCCTCCAGGCATTTCCAGCTGCCAGAGCGCGTCCGGACGTCTCGCGCAGGATCGGCTTTCTCATCGAATTGCTCTCCCTGAGCGCTCAGACTGGCCGTACGCGTCATATTTGCAGGCAATGAGAGGGAATCTTGTCCCGTTCGGAACAAGCTTTGTCTCAGTTGCCCATTGAAATATGCCTCTGCCGCGTTTATGATTTAAAATAGGTACGTTTACATATGAAAGGAGCCTACGACAGTGATCACGCGGCTTCCCGATTTGACAACCATCTATACGGAGCAGGACCAGCAGTCCTTTACCGGCGCGCAGGGCGCGCTCGAGGACGCATGCTTTACCCTGACGCTGAAGGACGACCTCCTTCTGGCTGAGCTTACGGCAATGCAGACGCCGCTTTGCTATCTGCGTTTGCGCTGGCATTTTACACCCGAAGAAAAGCGTTCAGAGCCCGTTCGCATCTACGGTGACGCATGGGAGCGCGCCGGCGGCAACTTAGAATGGCGCGGCATCGTTCCGGAACGATGCATGCCGTGGTTTGCACTGGTTTCCAACGGTACCGACGCATATCAGGCGCGAGAGGGACGCAGAACCGAGGGCTTCGGCGTACGGACGCAGCCCGGCGCGATGTGCTTTTGGCAGTATGACGCCTCCGGCGTGACGCTGTGGATGGACGTGCGCAATGGCGGCTGCGGCGTGATTCTGGGCGGGCGCACGCTTTGCGCAGCAGAAATTCTCTTCCGCACCTACGAAGGCTGCACGGCTTTTGAGGCCGGGCAGCAGTTTTGCCGCGCCATGTCGCGCGGTGCCTGCGCCCCGAAGCATCCTGTTTACGGTGCAAACAACTGGTATTACGCCTACGGCGTGAGCTCGCACGATCAGATCCTGGAGGACGTGCGCATTGCCGCCGAACTCTGCGCAGGCAACGAAAATCCACCCTACATGGTCATAGACGACGGATGGTCGCCCAACCCTAAGAACGGCCCGTGGGACAGGGGCAATTCCACCTTCCCCGATATGCCCGGTCTGGCTGCATCCATCCGCAAGCAGGGCGTGCGCCCAGGAATCTGGGTTCGCTATATCTGCGACGAGGATCACGTGTGCGGTCTGCCCGACGACTGGCACCTTTCCTATAATGCAAATTATCTGGATCCCTCCCATCCCTGCGTGCTGGATTACATCCGGCAGACAACGCGCCGATTCGTCGATTGGGGCTATCAGCTGATCAAGTTCGACTGCTCCACGCAGGACATTCTGGGCCGCCGAGGCTATAAGATTCCCTACGTCATCGCCGAGGACGGCTGGCATTTCCACGACCGCTCAAAGACCTCGGCAGAAATCATTACTGGTTTCTACCGGGCAATCCGCGAAGCCGCGGGCAAGGATGCGGTGCTCATCGGCTGCGCGACCATTTCGCACCTAAGCGCCGGTCTGGTAGAGCTTGGGCGCACAGGCGCGGATATCAACGGCAAAAGCTGGGATATCACCCGTCGCATGGGCGTAAACACGCTGGCCTTCCGCATGATGCAGCACGGTGCATTTTACGACGTGGATGCAGACTGCGTGGGGATCACCGGTAAAATTCCGTGGGCACAGGTCGGTCTTTGGTTGGACATCCTGTCCAAAAGCGGCACGCCTCTGTTTGTGTCCTGCAAGCCCGACGTGCTGACGGACGCCCAGCTTGCCGAGCTTCGCGAAGCCTACGCGCGCAATTCCGTGCAGCAGGACACGCTGATTCCGTTGGACTGGATGGAAAACATCTGCCCGGAACGTTGGCTACTGAACGGCGAAGAGCTTCACTACGACTGGTTCTCCGACGACATCAACGTCATGTTCTCCGGAAAAAGCCTGTAAGTATGAAACGGCGGAGGAGCAAGCTCCTCCGCCGACATTTTTATTCGTCTATTCCGGCCGTTCGCCGTTCACGGCATCGACCAGATATTCCATTGCCATCCGGTAGCCGTCAAAGCCAAAGCCCGCGAAGGTCTTCCGGCAGGCCAGCCGCACATAGGAAACCCTTCGAAATTCTTCGCGTGCATTCACATCCGTCAGGTGCACCTCGCAGGCAGGAATATCGACGGCCTTCAGTGCGTCCAACAGCGCGACGCTGGTATGCGTATACGCGCCCGGGTTAATCACGATGCCGTCGATTCGCTGATACGCCGCCTGTATGCAGTCGACCAGCGCGCCCTCGTGGTTGGACTGGAACAGCTCCACCTCTGCGCCGAGCCGCTGCCCCTGCTCCTTCACGTATTCGCACAGCGCTGCATAGTCCTGCGCGCCATACAGGTGCCTTTCGCGTATGCCGAGCATGTTCAGGTTCGGCCCGTTAATGACGAGCAGCCTCATAAAAACCCTCCCTTATCCTCTCCGCCGCAAACTCGACGGTTCCGTCATTCAGTACCGAAAAATCAGCTGCCGCTTCATAGGCCGCGCGGCGCTCCTCCCATAAGCGCATAACCGCACCCTCCGATGCAGACAGAGGACGCCCATCTCTCGAAAGCCGTTCAAGTGCCCGCCGAATCAGGCATACGCGCCCATTCTGCCGCATGGCATTCCCGTTTTCCGGGCGCAGAACCGCTCCGCCGCCCGTGGAAATCACCTGCCCGCGCCTGCGGCAAACGTCCGCCAGCACGTCGCTTTCCAGCACCCGAAACGCGCGCTCGCCCTCCTGCGCGAAGATTTCCGGAATGGATTTGCCCGCGCGGCGCACGATTTCCGCATCACAGTCCACAAATTCCCGATGGAGCGCGGCAGCGACAGCCTGTCCCAGCGTCGTCTTTCCACAGCCGGGCATACCAACCAAAATCAGGTTCAGCGTCTGCGCGCTGATTTCGGCCGTAATCCCATCCACGCGTTCGGCGGGAATTGCCTGTCCTGTAAACAGCTCCGCCGCCTCCCTCGCCTGTGCGACCAGCATGCTCAGCCCCGATACGGCCGGTATGCCCTTTGCCTGCGCAGCAAGAATCAGCGCAGTTTTTTCGGGATTATAAATTACGTCCGCCACCCCGCGCACGCCCGACAGCCGGTCAAGCGACACGGGCGACGCGCCGTTTTCCGGATACATGCCCACGGGCGTAGCGTTCACCAGAATCTCGGCGTCGGCATGCTTCGCGTACAGCGTATGATAATCGACCGGCCCCTTCCGGGAGACCGTCACGATCTCCCGCGCGCCCAGCCTTGCAAGCGCAGCGTGCGCCGTCAGACTGGTTCCGCCGCTTCCAAGGATCACGGCCTTCGCTCCGGCCGGATCGATTCCTCCCCGGCGCAGCATATAAATGAACCCGTCGATGTCCGTGTTGTGCCCAAGCAGGCTGCCGTCCGATCGTACAAGAAGCGTATTCACGCTGCCCACCTCCACCGCCTCCGGAGACAGCGCGGCGCAATGCTTCATCACCGCCTGCTTGTAGGGAATGGTGACGTTCAGCCCACGAAATTCCCTTCCTTCAATGAACTCGTCCAGTTTTTCCGGCGCGACCTCCTTCAGCTCATACCGGTAATCAGCCAGCCGCGCGTGAATCATCTGAGAATAGCTGTGTCCCAGCTTCTCGCCGATCAAACCGTATTCCATTTCCATCAGCGCTCCTCATATGCGCCCAGAAATACAAAGTGCTCGCTCTTGCGCTCCAGCTCGCACAGAAGCTGCGCGACCTCCGAGTCGCGCGGGTCGGCCTCCATATCAAAGAAGAACCGAAATTCGAAATCGCGGCCTGGAATTGGCCGGCTTTCCAGCTTGCACAGGTTAATACCCGCGATTGCCAGCCGCGAAATAACCGAGTTCAGCGATCCCGCCTCGTGAGGCAAATTGCACATGATGGAGATTTTCCGCGCCCCGCGATAGATTTCAAGCCTTCTGGAAATGCAGATAAAGCGCGTGTAGTTGCTCTGCACATTGCTCACGGATTCGCCGACAATCTCCAGATTGTACAGCTCCGCGCACGTTTTCGCAGCGATCACGGCCACATCATCGCGCTCGGAATTCGCCGCATACTGCGCCGCCACGGCCGTATTGGCCATAGCTACCGCTTCATACTCCGGATGCGCGTTCAGAAACTCGCTGCACTGGCGAAGCGCCTGCTCGTGGGATACAATCGTGCGAATCGGTCCCTGTGCACCGCGCTTTCTGAGCAGATGGTGATCGATGCGCAGCCTGCGCGCGCCTACAATATGAAACGAATGCTTCTCCATCAGGTCGTATACCTGCGTAACGGAGCCGGCCGTGCTGTTCTCGATGGGTAGCACGCCAAATTCGCACATGCCCTTTTCCACTGCGTTGAACACGCCGTCAAAGCTGTCAAAGTATAAAATATCCGGGTATTCAAACAGCTTCTCGCATGCCTGCTGTGCATACGCGCCCTCCGTACCCTGACAGGCTACCAGCGCGCGTCCCGGCAGCCGCCTGCCCTCGCCCTCCCGGCAAGCCTGCTCAATTCGATCAGCCAGCGGCGAGAGCTCGCCCATCAGCATGGATTCGTAGCTGCGGCTCAGTTCAAAAATCAATCCATATAGATTCTTCACGTACGGTGCGAAGGCGTCGCCTGCCTGTGCAGTCACTCGATTCACCACGGCGCGCTCTCTGGCAGGGTCGCGCACGGCCTTGCCCGTCGCCTTCTTCACCTGCGCCACCTCTGCCACCGTCTGCATACGCTCGGCAAATAGGCGCGTAAGCTCATCATCAATCGCGTCAATACGCTCGCGAACCGATTTCAGCTCCATTTCCGTCAGCTCCTCTCCAAAAGAAGATCATACAGTACCATTGCCACAGCCGCCTCCACACAGGGCACGGCGCGCGGCACAATGCACGGGTCATGCCGCCCCTCCACGGTCAGCGTTTCGTTTTCGCTTCGGGAAAGGGATACGCTTTCCTGCGTTTTCGCAATAGACGGCGTAGGCTTGATTGCCGTGCGCACGACGACAGGCATGCCGGTCGTAATTCCGCCAAGAATGCCGCCGTGCCGATTGGTCTCCGTGACCACGCAGCCGTTTTCCATGCGGTAGGCATCGTTATGTGCACTGCCGCGCATGGCTGCGGCAGCAAAGCCCGCGCCAAACTCCACGCCGCGCACGGCGGGAATGCCCCACAGTGCCTGCGCGAGCCGGTTTTCTACGCCGTCAAACATTGGCTCGCCCAGCCCCGCAGGAAGTCCTGTGGCAAAGCACTCGATCACGCCGCCTACGGAATCGCCCTCCGCCTTCGCCTGAAGAATTGCTTGCTCCATCCGCGCGCCCGCCTCCGAATCGATGACCGGCAGCCCCTCGGTGGCAATTGCATCCAGCCTCGGCTTCGCGAAGTCCATCGACGTGTCGAATGCGTTCTCAAGCTGCGCGATATGCGCGCGCACGCGCACGCCCTCTCTTGCCAGAAGCTGCATTGCGAGCGCACCTGCAAAGCACAGGGGTGCCGTCAGCCTTCCCGAAAATTGACCGCCGCCGCGAATGTCGTTGTGCCCGCCAAACTTCACACTCGCAGGATAATCCGCATGCCCCGGACGCGGCACATCCCGCAGCTTTTCGTAATCCCGCGAGCGCGCGTCGCCGTTCACGATGCGCATGGCCAGTGGAGCGCCGCAGGTCTCCCCGCGTTCGTTCAGCCCGGACAAAATCTCCGGCACATCCGCCTCCCGGCGCGCCGTAGAAAGCGCGCTCCCGCCCGGCGCACGCCGCGCCATAAACGCGGAAACCGCGTCCCAGTCGGGCACAAACCCGGCGGGAAGCCCCTCGATCACCGCGCCGATGGACGGCGCATGCGATTGCCCGTATACGAGCACGCGAAATCGGTTTCCAATCAGATTTGCCATTGCACCTTCCTCCCTGTCGTCGGTATCGTTCAAAATCTCCCAAATGCGCTTTCTGCGCATCCGTAATAGTCGCGCCGCCCCGCGCTCTTCATATACCCGCCGCATCGCCCGCCAAGTCGGCGGAGCCCCTTAAAGACGCCCGGATAAGACTTCGCCACGTCCTGCTTCTCCGTAATGGTCGCGTCGCCCTCTGCCCAGTGGCGGCAATGGCGCGCAGCCGATATTTTCTTTTCAGCCGCGCTGCCTGTCAGCGGACATCGCACCGTCCGCCAAGCCGCCGGAGCTCCTCAAAGAAGCCCGGATAAGACTTCGCCACGGCCTGCGCATCCGTAATGGTCACATCACCCTCTGCCGCAGTGGCGGCAATGGCGGTCGCCATCACAATTCGATGATCGTTCACGCCGTTCACCGTTCCGCCGGTAAACGAATGCCCGCCGTCGATGATCAGGCCGTCCAGAAGCTCTTCTGCCTGCCCGCCCAGTGCATGCAGCATATCCGCTACAGCGCGCAGACGGTCGCTCTCCTTCACTCGCAGCCGCGCCGCGCCGGTAATATGCGTCCTGCCCGGATGCGCTGCCGCTGCAACAGCCAACGCAGGTACCAGATCCGGCGTGTCGGACACATCGATTTCGCCGCCCAGCTCGCCAAGCATCCGTGCAATCGCACGGTCGCCCTGCGCAGATTCCATCTTCAATCCCCTGCATTCCACCCGGCTTCCAATCGCGTTCGCTGCCAGCCAGAATGCAGCGGCCGACCAATCTCCCTCCACGCGCATGCGGCCCGGGCTCGCATATCGCTGCCTGCCAGGTATACGCCAGCCCTGCGGCGCTTCAAGCACCCGGATACCGAAAGCAGCCAGCGCTTCGAGCGTGATGCCCACGTACGACGCAGATTCCAGCTTCTTCGTCAACACGATTTCGCTGTCCTCCGCGCACAGCGGCAACGCAAGCAGAAGCCCTGTTATGTACTGCGAGCTCACGTTTCCGGCCACGGCATACGTGCCGCCGCGCAGCTGCCCCGAAATCCGAATCGGCAAAAGCTCTCTGTCCACGCGTACGCCGTGTGCGCAAAGCGCGTCGGTCAATATGCGGTTCGGCCTTTCCGGAAGCCGCCCGGAGCCAACAAACGCACAATCCGCGCCCAGCGCCGCCGCCACGGGCAGCATGAACCGCAGGGTGGAACCGCTTTCGCCGCAGTTGAGCATCGATTCCGTGCACATTGTCGCCCTGATCGGGTGCACGCGCAGCCCTGCGTCCGTGCGTTCGATCTCCGCGCCCAGCGCGCGCAGGCAACCGATCGTGGCCTGAATATCCTCATTCAGCGCAGAAATCTCAATTTCCGTCGGCATGTCAGCCAGCGCTGCGGCAATAAGCACGCGATGCGCCACTGATTTGGACGGCGGAACCTGAACACTGCCCTGCAAAAGACTCGGATGAAGCACCGCATTCATGAAATTGCCTCCGCCATGGCGATTCCCCTTTGGAAGTATTCCTCCAGATGAGAAACCTCCACCCTTTCGAGCCGACACGCGCCGATGCGCTCGGGCAGCACCAGCGTTACATGGTCGCCCCGGCGCTTCTTATCCGAAAGCGCCGCCTCTGCAAGCGTTTTCGCAGAATACGGCGCCGTCACCGGCAGTCCGCAGTTTCGGTTGGCTGCAGTAATCGCCCGGCACACGTCTGCTCTCCCTGCCGCGCCCGCGGCGATAACCATTCCAACGGCCACGCTCTGCCCGTGGCTCATCGAATAGCCGGAGCACGTTTCAACGGCATGCCCGAAGGTGTGACCGAGGTTCAGAAGCTGTCGCGCTCCGTTTTCACGCTCATCCGAGACCACCACATCGCGCTTGATGGAAACATTACGCGCAAGGATCGTTTCCATATCGCGCGTCCAGTCCGGCGCGCACATGCGTTCAAACAGCGCTGCATCCGCCAGCACGCCATGCTTGATGATCTCCGCCGCTCCATCCGAAAGCAGCCGCTCCGGAAGCGCCCGCATCACATTCACGTCCGTCAGCACCAGCGACGGCTGATGAAACGCGCCCGCAAGGTTCTTGCCCGCAGACAAATCGACCGCCGTTTTCCCGCCCACGGACGCATCCACGGCTGCCAGTAGCGTGGTAGGTAGCTGCACAAAGCGAATGCCGCGCATGTACACCGCCGCCGCAAAGCCCGCCATATCGCCGGTCACGCCGCCGCCCAGCGCCACAACCACGTCCGAGCGCGTCAGGTGGTTTTCCGCCAGCTGCTCCAGAATGCCGCTGAGCGTCGTAAGCGTCTTGCTCCGCTCTCCGGCAGGAAAGACGCACCGCAGCACGTCATATCCCGCGTCCCGCAGGCTTCGCTCCACGGAATCCCCGTACAGTGTGTTCACCGTAGAATCACTCACGATGGCGGCGCGGCACAGCCCCACCGTCTCGCGCATGCGCTGCCCGCATTCCTCCAGCAGCCCTTCCCCAATGAGCACGTCATAGGAATCCGAAACGCCAATGTGTACGGTTTGCATGAGTCTTCTCCTTTGTCAGTCAAGGTTTTCCTTCATAATGCGGCCCTCGCGTAGAAGACCGCACAGCTCCTCGGCGTTCCTGTCCGCCAGCGCGTGACGGTATTGCGTGAGCCGGTAAATCAAATCGTCAATGGACGGCACCAGCAGGTCGGCGTTGTCCAGAAACAGCTCCGTCCACATGGCTTCGTTCAGCCGCGCCACGCGCGTCATATCCTGAAAGCTTCCGGCGGAAAAATCCTTATGCTGCGCCGACCGCGGATTCCTGACGTACGCACCGGAAACGATGTGTGCCAGCTGAGAGGTGTAGGAAATCATGCTGTCGTGCTCCTCCGGCGTGGTGATGCGCACGGTTTTAAAGCCGATTTCCAGAAAAAAAGCTTTTGCATCCTCCAGCGTTTCAATGTCTACGTCCGGCATGGGCGTAAGAATCATGCTGGCGCGTTCAAACAGCGTTGACATGGCATGGCGGAAGCCAGAAAACTCTCTTCCCGCCATCGGATGGCCGCCGATGTACGTCCAATCCTGCCCCTCGGCCACCTTCGATACCGGTCCATACACGCTGCGCTTCACACCTGCGCAGTCGACCACCAGCGTTCCCGATGCAAACGCCCCTGCATGCTCCTCGATATAACGCACGCATGCACCCGGATACAGCGCCACCAGCACCACATCGCAGTGCGGAAGACGTTCGTCCGTCAGCGCTTCGTCAATCGCGCCGCACATCAGCGCCTGGGTTACGGCATCGGAATCAATGTCAAAGCCCCACACGGTATGCTCGCTGTGCTTTTTGATGCTCTTGGCCAGGGAGCCGCCAATCAGGCCGAGACCCACGATACCGACGTTCATTCCCACGTCATCTCCTTCGCCGCGAACGGAAGAATGCCGCGCACCGCCTTGGCCAGACGGTCAAACTGCTCCGGCGTCAGCGACTGCTTGCCATCGCACAGCGCGTGCGGCGGGTCGTTGTGCACCTCAATGATCAGGCCATCCGCGCCCGCCGCCACCGCGGCCAGCGCCATGGGATGCACCAGATCGTTCACGCCGGTTCCATGGCTGGGATCCACCACCACGGGCAGATGCGTGAGCCGATGCAGCACCGGCACGGCAGACAGATCGAGCGTGTTGCGCGTGGCGGTTTCAAAGGTGCGAATGCCGCGCTCGCACAGGATAACCTGCTCGTTTCCGCCAGCCATGATGTATTCAGCGCTCATCAGAAGCTCCTCAATCGTGTTGGCCAGTCCGCGCTTGAGCAGAATCGGCTTGCGCGTTTGCCCCAGCTCCTTCAGAAGCTCGAAGTTCTGCATGTTGCGCGCGCCCACCTGAATCACGTCTACATCCTCGAATAGCGGCAAGTGGTTGATGTCCATGATCTCCGTGATAATCGGAAGGCCGGTCTTCCTCTTCGCCTCGCGCAGAAGCTCGATGCCCTTCTCATGCAGCCCCTGAAACGCGTAGGGCGACGTGCGCGGCTTGAACGCACCGCCGCGCAGCATGTTTGCACCCGACGCCTTCACGGACTCAGCAACGGAAAGAATCTGCTCATGCGTCTCCACCGAGCACGGCCCAGCAATCATCATGAAATGCCCGCCACCAATCTTTGCGCCGCCCACGTCCACCACAGTATCCGCCGTGTGGAATTTGCGGTTGGCGTTTTTGTACGGCTCCTGTATGCGCCGCACGGACTCCACCACATCTAAGGAGGAAATCAGATCGATGTCCAGCTTCGAGGTGTCGCCGATCAGGCCGATCAACGTGTGCTGCGTGCCCTCGGAAATATGCAGATCAAAGCCGCGGTTCGTGAGAAACTTCTTCAGATTGTCCACCTGTCTGGTATTCGCGTTTTCCTTGAGCAGAATAATCATGACTCTTTCCTCCATTCCAAATGAAAAACGGCTTCGCAGGATGTTTCACTGCGAAGCCGTTCATTGAGAAGCGGGCCCGGTTCATCGCCATTCGGTTGCAGCAAAACATACCTTATCGGAAGCCGATAAAGTAAAAGTAATAATACGCCGCAACCTTATTCATGCCGATCAATCCGCTCGCTCCCTTCCTTGAATTTGCTTCATTATAATTCCGACCGCGCGCGATGTCAATACACAAAAACGCGCACCTCCGGTAAATTTTTGCGCCATGCATCGGCGAAAAGCCTTCCCTATCCGCGCCCGTCTGTGGTATACTGTACCCGGAAACACATTCCCGGCAGGCATGCCGGAGAATTGATGGATAAATGGAGGGCTAACCGTATGAAACGAATCAAGGACAAGGAGCTGCTCGTCGGCGCGGATTTTGCGGGCTTTCCGCTGAAGGAGGCCGTGGTCGCGCACCTGAAGGCAAAGGGCTGGAAAATCACCGACGTGGGCGTACGCTCCCCCGAGGATGACGACACCGACCTCATGTTCCACCGCATCGGCCTGCGCGTCGGCTCAATGATCTCCGAGGGCGAATTCGAGCGCGCGCTGATCTTCTGCGGCACCGGCATGGGCATTCACATTGCCGCCAGCAAGTGCCCGCACGTGCACGCGGGCGTAGTCGAGTCCGTTCCCGCGGCGCTGCGCGCGATCACTGGAAACGGCGTGAACGTGCTCGCGATGGGCGCCTTCTACGTTGCCCCGCAGATGGGCTGCGACATTGCCGACGCCTATCTTGGGGCGTCCCTCGGCAGCGGCTATGAATGGTGGCACAACTTCTACGAGTTCCACAAGCTCGCCATCGACGAGCTGGAGGCCTTCAACTACGAGGAATACAAGGCCAACGGCTTCAAGCTGAAGCATCTGGGCGACTACCCGCTGAAGCTCGAAACCAAGCCGGAATAAGCGCTATGCAAAGAGCCTGCCGCAGAAGCAAACCCTCTGCGGCAGACTCTCTTTTCAGGCATTCAGCGCGTACATACTCTTTGCTCGTCGATTGTCAAAGCTTCTCAACCGCTATGATCACGCCATCTTCATAGTGAACCTTCAGGGTTATTTCCGATTCGTCTGCGCCCTCCTGCAAATAATTGACAAACCAGAAATTCGGCTGGAATTCCATACATTGATGCTCCGTTTTGGTAACAAATTGCGCAAGCCTCTCCTCTGTGTAGTCATATCAATTGATTAAAAACTAATCAGCCGCGCGCCGTGCCTTCCAGCATTGGACGTCTATGGGCAGGGATAGTGCTGCTCGCTCAGAAAGACGTTGTAGTTGCCGTACTGTGCATAGATCGCCTGCTGCCTGGCATCCGGCAACATTCGAAAGGAACCATCTGTCTCTTCAAGCGCTTCCTGCGCATACAGAAATTTGCTGCATGCGGCGAGCGAGCGATAGTATCTCGCAAAATCTTCTCCGTCCTGGAAAGCAGAATCCTCTCGGCAAATCACCTTTCCATCGGTCGCGGAGATAAAGTGCGTGAGGTGCAAATCCGGAAGCCCATGATGCGCGTCATAGGTCGAGCAAACGCGCCAAGAGATTCCCCTCTTCTTAAATGACCAATCCTCAACCTCATCACTTTTCGTGGTAAAATCGCTCATCTCCTCATCTGTAAGGCCGCCGTACGTCTGCAAATCTGCCCTCGCAATACGCTCGGCCTCCGCTCCGGAAATGAAATCCCCCCTCGGCATTTGTACCCAATCCTGCGATCATCAGTACAACGATCAATCCAAGAATCCGCTTCATGCCTGTCTACCTCCTATGTAAGATCAATATCTGAGGTATTTCCGGCTTACATAGGCGATTTCGCTGCCGGTGTCCACGCGGCAGAAATTGCCGTCCGTAGCCAGAAGCGTTACCGCCTCTCCGGTAGACAGCGTGCGTAGAATGCCATAGCGCGTGCCGGGACCGCTGCGGACGTTCACATTTCCGGTAGTCTCAGCGCTTGAAAGGAAGCGCACCAGCGTGCGGTACATATAGGCGCTGTCGCCGCTCAGGCGCAGCCATTCGCCGGACGAGCCGCCGATGCGCACGCGGTCGCCCACCTTCATCTCATACAGCGCATAGCCGGATTTGCTCGCGCGGTCACGGACAACGGCGGTGCCGTCGGACGAGCGAACCACGCCGGTCTTGTTCCAAACGCCGTCGGCGGTATCCTTCAGCTGCAATAGGTTTTTGTGAATGTAGCCAATTCGACCGTCACGGGTGCAGCAGCGGTAGAAGCTGCCGTTGCGCTCCAGCGCCCACACCATCGTATCCTCGGCAATTTCATCGATAATTCCACTGTCCAGACTGGGCGCCCAGCGCAGATTGGCATAGCCGTCGGAGGAGACCACATAGGCGTTCACGTTTACAACCGAATCTGTATCCGTCACGGATGCGTCGCGCGTATAGCTGCTGTAATTGCTCCAGTCGCTGCCGGACGTGACGGAATTGCCGCCCCATTCGCTGCCGGTATCGGTCGAGGTGGTCGTAAAGCGGACGTACCGTCCGTAGATCCAGCCCTCAACGCCCGTTCGAACCACGCGCACCCTATGCCACGTGTTTCCCTTTTTCAAGATCACCAGCGAATCCCCATTGCGGGCCACGCCAGCAACCGGTTTCCCCTCGCCCGCCTGCGTGCGAACATACACCGTGCCGTCGGACGTGGGCGTGCGAACCGTGCCGCGCAGCGTTTCAGCCATTCCTGCGGCGGCAAACACTGCGGACAGAAGCGCGAGAAGCAGCACCATTGAAATCAGTTTCTTCATGTTTTTCGCCCCCTTTGGGTTTTCCTGCTCTTTGGACGCAGTCCTTCTTCATTTGGTTCAATTTTCCGCCAATTTTCAAAATAGTTGCATTTGCAAGGAAATTTTACTTGCAAACGCAACTATTCTGCGTATAATGAGTATTTGACAGTGAACCTACCTACTTGCAAAGGAGCGCCCTTATGGAGCAGACGGAAAAACACTATCACCTGCTGAAATACGGTTCCATCTTTTATCGCCTGACACAGGCATACTTCAACGAGCGCCTGAAGGACACGGGGATCGGCGCAGGACAGCAGTATTTTCTCGACCGAATCGCACGCTGTCCTGGCATTGCGGTAACGAAGCTGGCGCAGACGGCGGTATTCGACAATGGCACCAGTGCGCGTGCCGTCAAAAAGCTGGCCGACGAGGGCTATGTGACCATCGTCCCGGATGAATGCGACGGCCGTGTCAAGCGGCTGTATACCACGGAAAAGGCAGAGCCGGTTGTGGCATTGATTCGCGAAATGAAGCGCGAATGGCGTGTGCGCATCACCGAGGGCTTCTCGGAGGCGGACAAGGAGGCTGCGTCCGTTCTGCTGAAGCGGTTGTGCGACAACGCCATGGAGGCCATGAACCATGAACCGGGAGGCGTAAACGAATAGCATGAGAACCATTCTGAAATACGTACGCCCGCTTACCGGGCGCGTTGCGGTCGCCATGCTGATCAAGCTGATCGGCACAGCCAGCGAGCTGATGCTTCCATGGCTGCTTTCCCATATTATCGATAACGTTGTGCCGCAGGAAGATGTTGGAAAAATCTTCCTCTGGGGCGGCGCGATGGTCTTTTTTGCACTTCTGTGCGTCGCGGGCAATGTGACGGCCAACCGCAAGTCTGCCGCCGTCGCGCGCGACGTGACGCGCTCGGTTCGTCACGACCTGTACGCCCGCATTGCCTATCTGTCCGGCGCGCAGGTAGACGCATTTTCGGTGCCCTCTCTGGTCTCCCGCCTGACGACGGATACATACAACGTGCACCAGATGGTCGGTATGGTCCAGCGGCTGGGCGTACGCGCGCCGATTCTGCTGCTTGGCGGCATCATCATCACCATGTTTCAGGATGTGCCGATGGCGCTGGTGCTGCTTGCGACCATGCCTCTGATCGGCATATCGGTAACGATGGTCTCCGTGAAGGGCATTCCTCTGTTCCGAAAGCTCCAGGAATCGCTGGACGGGCTGGTGCGCATCGTCCGCGAAAACATCACCGGCGCACGGGTAATCAAGGCGCTGTCCAAGGGCAGTTACGAAAACGAACGTTTCCGCACGCAGTCTGACCTCGCCGCCCGCGACAACGTGCGCGCCAACGTGGTGATGAGCCTCTCCTCTCCGTTTACCACACTGTTTCTCAACCTTGGTCTGGTCATAGTGCTGATCGTGGGCGCATACCGCGTGGAGTGGGGTCTGGCAAAGCCGGGCAAGATTATGGCGTTTCTGAACTATTTCACCATTGTTTCCAACGGCATGCTGGGTCTGTCGCGCATTTTCGTGATCGTGTCCCGCGCCAGCGCCTCGGCAAACCGAATTGAAGAGGTGCTGAATGCTCCAGAGGATCTTACCGTGCTGCCGGCTGAAGACGCGCCTGAAAGTCCGTATCACATTGAATTCCGAAACGTCACCTTCTCCTACAATAAGCGCAAGCCCACGCTTTCAAACATCAGCTTCCGGCTAAAGCACGGCGAGTCGCTGGGGCTGATCGGCGCAACCGGCTCCGGCAAAAGCACGATTCTGCTTTTGCTGATGCGGTTCTACGATGTAGACGAGGGTGAAATCCTGATCGACGGCGTAAACATCCGGCAGATTCCCGCCGAGCGGCTGCACCGCATGTTCGGCGTCACGTTCCAGTCCGATGTAGTATATGCCGACACCGCACACGAAAACATCGTGCTGGGGCGGGAGATTTCCGAGGAGGACGTAGACAGGGCGGTTCACAACGCACAGGCAGCGTATCTGCTGGAGCTGGCGGACGGACTGAATGCGCACCTGAATTCGCAGGGTACGAACCTGTCCGGCGGACAGCGTCAGCGCCTGCTGATCGCCCGCGCTCTGGCCGGGAACCCGGAAATTCTGCTGCTGGACGACGCCTCCAGCGCGCTCGACTATCGAACCGACGCCAACCTGCGCGCGGCGCTGCGCACCGGGCACGGAAACGCCACGTCCATCGTGGTCGCCTCGCGCGTGTCGTCCATTGCGCACATGACGGAAATCATTGTGCTGGACGAGGGACGCGCCATTGCTCAGGGGCCGCACGAACTGTTGATGAAAACCAGCCCGGACTACCGGCAGATCGCCGAAACGCAGATGGGAGGGATGGCCTGATGCCTCCGCGTTCACCAATGGGCGGCGTGAGAACGCACGTCGAGGACAATCACACGCACGACGTCCGGTACGTCCTGCGCAACCTGTGGAAATACCTGTATCGCTATCGCTTCGGCATGTTCGCCGTGCTGGCGCTTTCACTGCTTTCCAACGTGCTGGCGCTGCTTGGTCCCCGGCTTTCCGGCGTAGCGATCGACGCAATTACCGGCGGAGAGCACGTCGATTTCCCGAAAGTATACCGCTATGCGCTTTTGATGCTGGCCTTTTACGCCGTTTCAGCCGGGCTCAGCTTTCTGATTTCGGTATACATGGTTCGCCTGTCGCAGAGGATCGTTTCCACGATGCGCTGCGACGCCTTCCAAAGCATCTCGCGGCTGCCGGTCGGCTTTACCGACCGCCACGCCATCGGCGACATTCTCTCCGTCATCTCCTACGACATCGACACGCTGTCCACCTCGCTGGCGCACGACGTGGTGCAGATTCTCTCCTCCGTGGTCACGGTTGTCGGCTCGCTGTATATGATGCTCACCATTTCGCCGGTGCTGATTCTGGTGTTTGCGATCACGATTCCGCTTTCCGTGTTCATCACGCGCTTCATCACCAGCCGCACGCGCCCGCTGTTCCGCGCGCGCTCGCGCAAGCTGGGCGAGCTGAACGGCTTCGTTGAGGAGATGCTCTCGGGACTTAAGACCGCCAAGGCCTACAACCGCGAGGATTACACCATTGACCGCTTCGATGCAAAAAACGAGGAAGCCGTGCAGGCCTACTACAAGAGCGAATACTACGGCTCCGTCACCGGCCCGTCCGTCAGCTTCGTCAACAACCTGTCGCTGTCTCTGGTGAGCGTGTTCGGCGCGCTTTTGTATTTGGGAAAGCACATGTCGCTGGGCAATGTTTCCTCGTTCGTGCTGTATTCGCGCAAGTTTTCCGGTCCTATCAACGAGGTTGCAAACATTATTGCAGAGCTGCAGAGCGCACTGGCAGCCGGCGAGCGCGTGTTCCGCCTGATCGACGAGCCGCCCGAAACGCCCGACGCGCCCGATGCCATCGAGCTTGAAAACGCGCAGGGACTTGTAGAGATGAAAAACGTATCCTTTGGCTACGTGAAGGATCGCGTCATCCTGCATGATCTAAGCCTTGTGGCGAAGCCCGGTAGCGTAACGGCCATCGTCGGCCCGACCGGCGCGGGCAAAACGACAATCATCAACCTGCTGATGCGCTTCTACGATCGGCTGGGCGGCGAGATTCTGATCGACGGCCGACCGATTGAAAAGTACACGCGTAAGAGCCTGCGCAAGAATTTTGCCATGGTTCTGCAGGACACGTGGTTGTTCGGCGGCACGGTCTATGAAAACATCGCCTATGGCAACCCGAACGCCACGCTTGAGGATGTGAAGCGCGCGGCGGAGCGGGCTCGCATTTCGTATTTCATCGAGCAGCTGCCCGACGGCTACGATACCGTGCTCACCGAAAACGGCGGGAACATCTCCAAGGGACAGAAGCAGCTGCTGACCATCGCGCGCGCCATGCTGCTGGACGCCAGCATGCTGATTCTGGACGAAGCCACCAGCAACGTGGACACGCAGACGGAGATTCGCATTCAGGATGCCATGCTTCAGCTGATGAAGAACAAAACCTGCTTCGTCATCGCCCACCGCCTGTCCACGATTCAGAGTGCCGACAACATTCTGGTGCTCGATCACGGCGACATCGTAGAGCAGGGCACGCACGACGAGCTGATGGCAAAGAGCGGCTTCTATAAGAAGCTCTATCAGGCGCAGTTTGAGTCCTGAAGTCTGCAAAATTTGACAAGCCTCCCGTCTGTGCGCTATAATGGTCTCGCAGATTAGGCGCGCGGCAAAGCGCGCCGCATACAGAAACCGAGGAGGGATTCCATGAAAAGGACGCATCCGCGCGCCGTCTGCGCGCTCCTGCTGACGCTTCTGACGCTGCTGAATACATGTGCCGTCGCGGAAGCGCCGTGCACGCACCGCGAGCTGGACGAAATTCATGACGAAGCATATACGCCCATTAGCGAAAAGGAGCACGAGAAATACAGTTGGGTAGACTATAGCTGCTCGGACTGTGGCAAGCACTTTCTGCGCACGCAAGAGGTACGCGTGAACGAAAAGCACGTGTTCGAAAACGGAGTATGCGCAAAGTGTGGGCTGAAGCAGGGCGAGGTACCTGTCACGCCCACGCCGGTACCTGAGGCGGAGGCCACGCCTGCGCCCACCGTACGCACTGAGATTCCCGGCGAACGCTATACGTCCGTCGAGACCGACGTAACCGACTTTGACGGCACGTTCAAGTTCGGCGCCTACGAGCAGGACGGAAATCCGGATAACGGCCTGGAGCCAATTGAGTGGATCATCCTGTGGCGCAGGGGCAGCACCGTGCTGGCAGTTTCCCGCTACATTCTGGATGCACAGCCCTACAATAGCGACAGCGGCGAAACGAATTGGGCCAAAAGCTCCATCCGCGCATGGCTGAACGACGAGTTTCTGAACGCCGCGTTCAATGAAGAGGAGCTCCCTTATGTGCTCAACATGAAGCGCGAAAACTCTCGCAACGCCAGCTACAACACTTATGGCGGTCCGGACACCTACGATCAGGTGTTCCTTTTGAGCGCAGAGGAAGTAGAGAAGTATATCGGCAAGGACGCTGCCCGCATCACCGCGCCAACCCGCTATGCCCTGAGCCGCGGCGCATGGGAAAGCCCTCGCGGCGATTACCGTGGCTATGGCCTTTGGTGGCTGCGCACGGCCGGTTCGTCGCGCGCCAACGCGGCAACCGTCGGCGAAAACGGGCACCTGCACTATACCGGCGCTGACGCCACGCAGAACAACCTCGGCGTTCGTCCCGCGATTTACATCAATTTCCACTATTTCGATTAAAAACCATATGACAGGCAGGCCGGGTTCCCTCCGCTTATGCGAAGGCTTGACCCGGCTTTCCTATGCCCAAACAGGAAGGATGAAATGAGTCAATGATGCCCGAATTCAAGCCCATGCCTGTGCGCACGCCCGAGGCGGCGGGTATCCCGTCCGGCGCAATCGAGCGGTACATCCGGCGTCTGACTGACGCAAGACTTCTTATGCACAACGTGCTGATCTCCCGAAACGGCGCCTTGGCCTACGAGGCCTACTGGAAGCCGATTGACGAAGGCTTCCGTCACAGAGAGTACTCCTGCTCAAAGAGCTTCGTCTCCGCTGCAGTCGGTCTGCTGATCGAGCAGGGCAGGCTGCATCTGGAGGATCGCTGCGTGGATTTTTTCGCGGATGTTGCGCCGGCGAACATACATCCGTGGCTGAAGGAAATGACCATTCGCGACTGTCTGCGCATGGCCACCTGCTACGAAGCCGGCGCATCCTATAAGCCCACCGACCCAGACTGGACGAAGACGTTCTTCACCGCCGAGGTCACTCATAAGCCCGGGCAGGTCTATGCCTATTGCACGACCGCCACCACGATGCTGTGCATGATTATTCAAAGAGCCAGCGGGCAGGAGTTCATGTCCGTGCTGCGCCCCGTGTTCGATGAAATTGGCATATCGCAAGACGCCTTCTGCGTTGAAACGCCCTGCGGCCACGAATGGGGCGGCTCCGGCGTGTGCCTGACCGCGCGTGAGTTTTTAAAATTTGCCGACCTGTGCACGCATTACGGCGTTTATCACGGCAAATCGCTTTTGCCGGAGGCATACATGCGCGAAGCAACGGCACGACAAATCGACAACGGTGCGTTCCATGCTCACGCCGACGCGGACGAAGGCTACGGCTACCAGTTCTGGCCAATGCGAAACGGCGGCTTCGCCATGCACGGCATGGGCGGGCAGTTTGCCCTGTGTCTGCCAGACAAATCGCTCACACTGATCACCAACGCCTATGACGAGCTGAACGCCCACGCGCTATGCACAATTTTTGACGCGTTCTGGGAGGAAATCTATCCGCGCCTCTCGCCCGCGCCGCTGCCTGAGGAGCCTGCCGCCCATGCACAGCTGATCGCGCACACAAACCGCCTGTCCATACCCACGCCGCCAGGCGAACCGCACGCCGCCATAGAGCCCTCAATCAGCGGACGCACCTACGAAATGGCCCCAAACCGCCTTGGCATGAAGCGTCTGCGCTTCGACTTTGACGGAGACGGCGGCACGCTGACCTATGAAAATGCATCCGGCGTTCATGTACTCCCCTTCGGTGCGGGGCGCTATCATCGCGGCCCGTTCCCCGAGACGGAATACTACGGCCGTCGCATCGGCACACCCTGTCACCGCGGCTATGACAGCTTGACCGCCGTTGCGTGGCGACTGCCAAACGAGCTGATGCTCTACACGCAGATTATCGACGTCCACCTTGCCAACCTGCGCATTGCCTTCGCCTTCGAGGGCAACAGTGTCACCCTTAACGCCCGCAAGCATGCCGAATGGTTCCTGAACGACTACGAGGGATTCGCCAGCGGCACGGCACAGCCCACCTGAATTGCCCAACTGCGCCCTGCCTTCCGGCGCAAACGCATGGCATGATCACACTCCTCGTCCTTCAGCCGAGAACGCAATTTAGACCATTTTCAAAGCCCGCAAACGCAAAATTCCAACCGAAAGAATAAAATCGGTTGGAATTTTGCATACCGTATGATCAAGGCTTGCAGTTATCGGTTGCTCGTGCCCGTGCAAGCCCCTTGTCTGTAAGCCTGATTTCTTTTTTTGCAGGTTTCCTCATTGCCCTGCAAAGCGTTGCCTTTGTCAATACTTTGAAGCCGCACTCTTCAGCCGAGAACGCGGTTTTCGATTCCTTGTGTAGGCAGCGCAAGAAGCGTCTCAGACCTCCACGCGAATCTCTGCTCCGCAGTCCGCAAGGCATATGTCGCCCGCCTCCGACTCTACGCGCGCGCCGGTCACATCCCGCACGCCCGGAACGCCCATCAGGCGGATGCGCAAGCCGGGTGCGTCGCCTTCCACGCAAATGCGAATGGTCGACCCGCTCCGCTCCGCCAGAACAGTGAACGCATCGTTTCCGTGCCGGTCGCAGACAGTGCGCCGTGCGCGGTCATGCAGCGCGTACAGGCGCATCGTAACGTTCCTCTCATAATCGTAGTCGGCGCGTTCCTCACAGTCGCCCAGCGGCAGAAGCGTATTCTCCCGCACAAACAGCGGTAGCGACTCAAAGCCATACTTCTCCCTGTGCCAGCCCGGCTCATTTCTGACCT
The DNA here is from genome assembly GCA_964554795.1 of uncultured Oscillospiraceae bacterium. GTDB lineage: Bacteria > Bacillota > Clostridia > Christensenellales > Aristaeellaceae > SFHK01. The sequence goes on from CAZKQB010000013.1 coordinate 64,225, forward strand.
CGCCGGTAAGCAGATGTGTCCACGTGCCGCGGGGCAGGCAATATTCGCCCACATTGTCCTCGCGCATCACGGGCGCGACCAGCAGCGCGTCGCCCAGCATGTACTGCCGGTCGCAGTCCTCCGTGCCAAGCTCGTCCGGAAATTCCATCAGCATTGCGCGCATGGCGGGAACACCCTCCCTATGCGCCTCTACAGCCAGTCCGTACAGATACGGCATCAGACGCGCCTTGAGGCGAGCAAACGCGCGGCATACGTTCACCGCCTCGTCGCCAAACAGCCACGGCACGCGATAGGAATCGCTGCCGTGCAGCCGGGAGTGTGTGGACAAAAGCCCAAATGCCAGCCAGCGCTTGTACACATGATCGGGCGCTGTACCCTCGAATCCGCCCATGTCGTGGCTCCAGAAGCCGAAGCCGCACAGGGACAGACTCAGCCCGCCGCGCAGCGATTCAGCCATGGACGGGTACGTGGAATTGCAGTCTCCGCCCCAGTGCACAGGAAATTGCTGCCCGCCGACGGTCGCACTGCGCGCAAATAGGCAGGCGTTTTCCTCGCCTCGCTCCTCGCAGATGGCCTCGTATACCACGCGGTTATAGATCAGCGTGTAATAATTGTGCATGCGCACAGGGTCGCTGCCGTCAAAGTACTTCACATCGGTTGGAATCCGCTCGCCGAAATCGGTTTTAAAATAGTCCACTCCCTGCCGCATCAGCGTTTTGAGCTTTTCCTTATACCACGCGCGGCATTCCGGGTTTGTGAAATCGTACACGGCGCAGCCGGGCTGCCAGCGATCCCACTGCCAGACGTCCCCATTCGGACGGCACAGCAGATAACCCTTCTCCATGGCCTCGTCAAACGTCCGGCTCTTCTGACCGATGTACGGGTTAATCCACACGCACACCTTCAGGCCGCGCTCGTGCAGACGCCGGAGCAGGCCTGTCACGTCCGGGAACATATCCTCGTCCCACTCAAATCCGCACCACTCGCCCTCCTTCATCCAGAAGCAGTCGAAATGGAACACGGACAAAGGAATCTTCCGCTCCGCCATACCGTCTACAAAGCGCATGACCGTGTTTTCGTCATACGACGTAGTGAACGACGACGACAGCCATAGCCCGAAGCTTTCCGGCGGCGGCAGCGCCGGGCGACCGGTGAGAGCCGAGTAAGTGCGCAGAACGCCCTTTGCATCTCCGCCGCCGATCACCAGAAAATCCAGTCTCTCGCCAGGCACGCTGAACTGTACCTTCGTGGCTGCCTCCGTGCATACCTCAAACGAAACGGGGCCGGGATCGTTCACCAGCACGCCGTATCCGCGGTTCGTCAGGTAGAACGGGATGTTCTTGTATGCGATTTCCGACGACGTACCGCCGTCCTCGTTCCAGATATCCACCGTCTGACCGTTTTTCACGAACGCCGTGAATCGCTCGCCCAAACCATATACCTTCTCACCGACGCCAACCTCCAGCTGGCCGCGCATGAACGGCCCTTCGCCGGTGGTAATATAGCTGAGCATAGGCGAGCCGAAGCGGTCGCCCACGGCTGTAATCCGCTTTCCGCAATCAAAAAATCGGAAAGCACAGGGACGGAAATCGATTTCCAGCGTCAGGCTGCCTGATGAGACGCGCAGCCCCGCTTCGCCTTGCTCAACCGTCAGCACGACCGCTTCGTCCTTCAGCTCAAACGACGGAAGCTTTGCCCGGCTTCCCCGAAAATGACACGCCTGCAGCCGAAGCACACCCCGGTGCGGCGACGAAACCTCCAACTCGAAGGACGGCCCATCCAATCCCCGTACGTCGGCGCGATAGCTTACGGCGTACAGATACACGCTTTTGCCGTCCTTCGCCACGCGCACCTGTCGAATCTGCTCGCAGCTGTAGGACGTCATTCCGGGCTTCATCACCCATTCACCCACGTTGAATTTCACGCTTCCGCCTCCTTTGTTTTGTCGTCAGTTTTTCTCAGCCTCTGTCATCATGCGGCCGTAAAACTCCACCACTGCCTGAATATCCTTTTGCGTCGGCGCGCCGCGGTTCAGCCCGCCGATCAGCTTGAACGGCCCATAGGTATCATACCCCTTACAACCAAACGCACCCATGCATTCGCAGCCCTTCGCATCCGCGATGGCGCGAACGGCGCTCGTCTGGGTGTCTGCGGGCTTTCCGGCCGTATAAAGGAAGAAAACCCTCTTTCCCTTCGGGAGCCTTGCCTCCGCCTTCGCGAGAATGTTCTTATAATACTTTCCAAACGCAATACCAGATGCAAGGCCAATCACGTCATATTCCTCCATGGACGGCACGTCGCCGGTCGCGTCGATCAGCGTCACCTCATAGTGCGCCTGAATCGCGTCCAGCAGCTTTTTCGTGTTTTCATGGTGCGTGGATTCATATAAAATCGCCGTTTTCATTGCTTTCTCTCCTTCGTCTTTTCGTGTTTCCTATTCACGGCAAACGCATCCCCGAAAAGAGCTTCTGTGGCTGCCTACACCTCCATACAGCTTCTCGGAAACAGCCATGCAGCGCTTCCTTTGGAAAGCCCTTCCAAGCGCCGCATATTCACCCGGTTCTCGTTTTACAGGCGTTCGCCGCAGCGTTTTTCTTGTATTCTAACCAATTTTATTTTACCGCAGAAGACTCATTTTATCAAGCCTTTCCGCGAGCCTGAAGCATCCGTTTCCGGTTGACGATCGAACTGCGGATTGCTATAATAAAATATGCATCATTCGATGGTATCATAAGTATGAAACTGAAGGGCGCATGAGGCGAGAGAGAAGGTTGAGTGTCATCATGGCGTTTGATTTCAAAAAAGAGTACAGGGAATTCTATCTGCCGGGCGGTAAGCCGGAAATTGTGACGGTGCCGCCAATGAACTATCTCGCCGTGCGCGGCGAGGGCGACCCGAACGAGGAGGGCAGCGCGTACAAGACCGCCCTCGGGCTGCTGTATGCAACCGCCTTTACTATCAAGATGAGCAAGATGACCAACCATCAAATCGACGGATATTTCGATTACGTCGTCCCGCCGCTGGAGGGCTTCTGGTGGCAGCCTGGCGTAAACGGCTTCGATTACGCCAACAAGGCGGGCTTTCACTGGATCTCCGTTATTCGCCTGCCGGATTTCGTAACGAGGGACGTCTTCGACTGGGCGATTACCGAAGCGACGCGAAAGAAAAAGCAGGATTTCTCCGCCGTTCAATTCCTGACAATCGACGAGGGGCTTTGCGTACAGATCATGCACATCGGCTCCTTCGACGACGAGCCAGCCAGCGTGGCAAGGATGAACGACTTTCTTTCAGAAAACGGCTTCGAAAACGACTTTACGCCCGCTCGCCTACACCACGAAATCTATTTATCCGACGCGCGAAGAGTATCTCCCGAAAAATGGAAGACCGTTCTTCGCCACCCAATTCGAAGACGAAACCGCGAACAAGCTCCCTCGATAGAGGTGTGAGAAGGGTAACAAAGCAAAAAACGTCGAGAGATTCCCTTTCGAAAACGCTATAATGCCCTCACGCAACAAGGGAGATGAGCGCATGACGGAACAGATTGATGCCGTTCAGCGAATGCAGGATTTCATTGCCGTCCATCTGGACGAGGAAATCACGTTGGCAGATCTGGCACGGGCAGCGATGTTTTCACCGTGGCATTCCTACCGGCTGTTCAAGAGCCTGACCGGGCTGACGGTATCGGACTACATCCGTCGCCTGAGACTGGCTCATTCGGCGCTGAGGCTGAAAAACGAGGGCTGCCGCATTTCCGACGTAGCGTTCGCACTGGGCTTTGGCAGTGTAGACGGCTACACACGCGCATTCGTGCGCGAATTCGGCCTCACACCCAGCGTCTACGCAAGGCATCCGGTTCCCGTCACGCTGTTTGTTCCCTACGGCGTAAAATATCGAGTGCCGAGAAAGGATTTCAAAACGATGAGCAACACAAAAAACATCTTCATTCAAACCCTTCACAAGCCGGAGCGCCGAGTCATTGTGCGGCGCGGACAGAGTGCTGCAGACTACTTCGCCTATTGCGAGGAGGTCGGCTGCGACGTGTGGGGGCTGCTTTTGAGCATGGACTCCCTCTGCGGCGAGCCCGTTTGCCTGTGGCTGCCGGACAAATACCGCAAGCCGGGCACCTCCGTATACGTGCAGGGCGTAGAGGCTGCCGTGGACGCAGACGCTCCCATTCCCGAGGGCTTCGACGTGATCCTCCTGCCGGAGGCCGACTACCTGATGTTCCAGAGTGAGCCCTTTGCCGAGGAGGACTACTGCGAGGCCATCACCGCCGTACAGCAGGCCATGAACAAATACGATCCCTCCGCGATCGGCCTTGCGTGGGACAACGAGAATCCCCGCATCCAGCTGGAGCCCCGTGGCGAGCGCGGCTATATCGAAATGCGCGCTGTAAAACGCCGCACGTATTGATTTTCCGCACGAAAATGTACCACTACAATACATCTTGCACACCGCCCCCCAAAAAAAAAGAAATGAGACCTGAGAGCCAATCTGTTATAGTTAAGTTGCAGCAAAACAAAACGGAAGGAGCTCAA
>CAZKQB010000014.1:0-63738 GCA_964554795.1 uncultured Oscillospiraceae bacterium
AAACGCCGGAGAGCGATGCAGCACGAAGGCGCTTGGGCGCATCTGCCGCCGCGGCGTAATTCGGCGCGTAAGCCGTTCGTCCGCCCTGCGGCATTCCAAATGCCGGAGAGCGACGTAGCACGAAAGCGCTTGGGCGCGTCTGCCGCCGCGGCGTAATTCGGCGCGTAGACCGTTCGCCTGCCCTGCGGCATTCCAAACGCCGCAGAGCGATGCAGCACGAAGGCGCTTGGGCGCATCTGCCGCCGCGGCATAATTCGGCGCGTAGGCCGTTCGTCCGCCCTGCGGCATTCCAAATGCCGGAGAGCGACGTAGCACGAAAGCGCTTGGGCGCGTCTGCCGCCGCGGCGTAATTCGGCGCGTAGACCGTTCGCCTGCCCTGCGGCATTCCAAACGCCGCAGAGCGATGCAGCACGAAGGCGCTTGGGCGCATCTGCCGCCGCGGCGTAATTCGGCGCGTAGACCGTTTGTCCGCCCTGCGGCATTCCAAACGCCGCAGAGCGACGCAGCACGAAGACGCTTGGGCGCGTCTGCCGCCGCGGCGTAATTCGACGCGTAAGCCGTTCGTCCACCCTGCGGCATTCCAAACGCCGCAGAGCGACGCAGCACGAAAGCACTTCGGAGCATCTGCCGCCGCGGCGTAATTCGGCGCGTAGACCGTTCGCCTGCCCTGCGGCATTCCAAACGCCGGAGAGCGATGCAGCACGAAAGCGCTTCGGAGTATCTGCCGCCGCGACGTAATTCGGCGCGTAGACCGTTCGCCTGCCCTGCGGCATTCCAAACGCCGCAGAGCAACGCAGTACGAAAGCACTTCGGAGCATCTGCCGCCGCGGCGTAATTCGGTGCGTAGACTGTTTGTCCGCCCTGCGGCATTCCGGAGAGCGACGCAGCACGAAGGCGCTTGGGCGCTGTCTGCCGCCGCGGCGTAATTCGGCGCGTAAGCCGTTCGCCTACCCTGCGGCATGCCAATTCCGGGCGAAAAAAGGAAAAAATATACGAAAGCGGCATAGGCTGCCGTCTTTCGGCGCAAGCTGGACAACAGGCGGTCAATCGGGAACCATCCTGTACCGTACGGCGTCCAATAGAAAGCGCAAAAGGAGGCTGATGTCATGCCGAAAATGAAAAATAAGCGCAGGAAAAGCCAAAAGCAAAGGCGCGCCATGAGGCGCTATGCCGTTGTGCTTACGGTACTCGTGGCCATTATCGCAGTTCTGACCGGCATGACTATCTCCGATCGGAACCGCGCAGATCCGCTGGACGCACTGCCATCCGACATTCGCGACGACGGCTTGCTGCGCGTCTATCTGAAATCGCTGGCGCGGCCGGACGCGCTTGGCTTGACGCTGGACGGCGTTTACACCGTCGAAAGCGACGCAGGCTTCCGCTTTGCGCGCGGCACAGAGCTTACCGTGGCTGTGAACAAAAGTAGCCTTTTGCTGTCCGCCGGCGGCCTTACGATCGACATGGGGCCCAGCTTCACGCTTACCCGCCATGCGCCTGAGGACGGCATCGAAGCCAACGGACTGTATATTCACGAAAGTGAGAAGGACGCGCTGTATGCGGGTGATTTGAAGCTTGTGAACAGCGGACAGGGAATCGACGCGTACCTGACCATTCAGGTAGAGGACTACCTGTATGGCGTCGTCGCCTACGAAATGAGCGATTCGTTCCCGCTGGAAGCGCTGAAGGCACAGGCCGTAGCGGCGCGCACCTACGCGATGCGCGCGAAATGGAACGCCGGAAGCCGCGAGTACGACGTGGTAGACACGACTGCCGATCAGGTATACAAGGGCTTTGACCCGATTTACACGCGTGTGATTCAGGCAGTAGACGAAACGTGCGGCATCGTTGGCATGGCAAACGGCACGTTCGCGGGCTGCTATTATACTGCGTCCAACGGTGGACAAGTTGCCTCCGCAGCACAAATCTGGGGCGGCAGCGGCGCAGAATACATCGAAATGAAGGACGATCCGTATGACCTTGAGAACCCGTCCAGCGTGGTAAAGCGCGCCCGCGTGGAGCGCAAGCCCGCGGCGGACAGCGAGTTGACCCGCGCGCTGGCAGAAGCCGCGAGCGAGCCGCTGGCCACGATGGGACTGAGCGACGACTACGGCGACATCCGCATTGACGAAATTCTCTCCATTACCCCCATAGACCCGGACTGCGAGGGCAGCCGAATGTATTCCGCGATGGAATTCAAAATGAAGCTCTCTGGACGCCGCTGGCAGGAGCCTCCGGCCGCTACGCCTGCCGAGGCAACCCCGGATGCAGTGCAAACAGCAGCCCCCATCGCGTGGGATGCATCTGCCGCACAGGCAACTTCATCGGAGCCGACAACGTCTGTGCCGGTTCTGGGCGATTTTGAGGAATTGGCCGAAGAGGTGACGGTGAAAATCCGCACCTATGGCGTGCTCGAGGCCATGCTGAACCTGTCCATTAACAAGACCGACGTGGAAATTTTCTCCGTGGAAGCGGACGATTCCGGCTTCACCATCTGCTCCCGCCGCTTTGGCCACGGCGTTGGCATGAGCCAGCGCGGCGCGCAAACGATGGCAGGCGCGTACGGCAAAACCGCAGAGGACATTCTCACGTTCTACTATCCCGGCATGATGCTCTACCGAATCGACTGGCAGGAAAAGACTCTCACGAAAATTGAAGCGCTGCCGGAAAGCGTGGGGCATGCCCGCGCCAAGCCGACACCAAAGCCCACGCAAGCGCCGCTGCCCGCTCTGAAGCGCGGAGAATGGTACGCAAGCGTCGACCTGGAGACAGCCTCCTCGTCTCTGAACGTGCGCGAACAGCCGGGAACGACGGCTCGCATTCTGGGCACGCTCTCCAAGGGCGACCGCGTGATCGTGGTTCGGGATGCGGGCGACGGCTGGTATGAGATTCAAACCGTGGAGCTTTCGGGCTACGTAAAGGGAGACTACATCAAAAAAGAGTAACGGAGGAAAAAATGCATTCCCAGTCGCGCTGGTTAAAGCGGATACTCCTATCGCTTAGCCTGCTCCTGTCCATATGGGCGGGGGCGGGTTTTTGCGTGTCCGAGGCTGCTTCCAGCGCATGTTTTTTTATCAATCAGCGGCTAAGCGGGAGCGCGGGCGAGCTGTCCCTGTCCTTCCTGCCCGATCTGACCGGTGAATACGTGCTTGCCTCGTTCTCGAATGGAATCGTCGAGGCCGAGGTCGTGCAGACCGGGAAGACTGTCGCTTCCGGCGCGCTGCCGCTGACCGTGCAGCTGAATGCAGAAATGGCGGTGGAGCTATCCCTGACAGCCTCGGATACGTTCACCTTCGAAATTATGCGCTCGTCGCTGGGGCGAAGCGCATTCAATCCGCTTTCCGTTTCTGCAGAGCGCACAAACCGAAGCCTCACCCGCGCGCGCGACGTGCACTGGTTCCGCTTCACGGCGGAAAGCGCAGGCACGTACCTGTTCAAAACCGTGCGCAGCGTAAATGGCGGCGTCAACACGCATCTAACCATTTTTAACGAGCACGGCGCTGTGCTCGCCGAAGGCGTGCGCGCAGAGGATGCCGAGGGCGCGTTTGTGGAGCTGGCGCCAGACGAAAGCTGCTTGCTTCGCGTGGCAGCGGACGGCGAGAGCACCGGCAAGTATTCGCTGGTCGCACGCCCTATTTCGGAGGATCTACCCGCGGAAATCTCTCTTTTGCAGGATTCCTATTCCCTGCAAATCGGCCAGTGGCAGCGTCTGGAGCCGCAGGCAGACGTCAAGTCTGGGCTGTTTTTGTGGTCATCCGATAACGAAGCCGTTGCGACCGTGAGCGAGGAGGGCATCGTCGCCGCCGTGGGCGAAGGAACGTGCAGGGTTACCTGCCTTGCTGCGAACGGCGCATCGGCGGTTGCCTCTATAACGGTTTCCCGCGCCGTCGTGCTCGGCGTGGAATTCGAGTCGGACACTCTTTCCATTGCCTGCGGCGATTCGATCTACCTGAGCTGGAGCGTGCTTCCGTCCTATGCAGCCAACCGCGCCGTGCGCTTTTCATCCTCTAACGAGGACGTGGCCATCGTGCAGTCAAACGGCTATCTGCGGGCGATTTCCGAGGGCGAAGCCACGATCACCGTTACTACCGACGAGGGCAGCTTTCAGGCACTTCTGCACGTGACCGTTCGCAAGCCGGATCCCGTATATCGCGCGCTGCTTGTCGGCATTGCCAATTATGTAGACGGACGCTCCCGGCAGGGTGCGGTTAACACCACGCAGGGCGTATCGGACGCGCTCACACAGACGCGCTATAAAACCACCCGCTACCTCACCGACATGCGCCTTGACCTTACCGCAGCCGAGCTTTTTGCGGCCATCGACGAGGCACTGGGCAGCGGAAACGATAATGACGTTTCACTTCTGTATATCAACTGCCACGGCGGCGTAACGGCCGGTATCCCGTGGATTGAGATGCGGGACGGCGTACACATTCCCGCCCGCCAGCTGGAAGGCGCGCTGCGCCGCGTGCCCGGGCGCGTCATACTGATTCTGGACTGCTGCAACAGCGGCGCGTTCATCGGAAAGGCCGATACGGCAGACGATTTCGTTCGCGGCGTCGTGAACGCATTTTCCACATCCGGAAAGCTCAACCCTTTCGCTTCCTCCAAATATAAGGTGCTGGTTTCCTCGTCCTACGATCAAAAAAGCTACCGCATTGCCTCCGGCACGAACGCCACGGAAAACACCGTGTCCACCGTGTTCGCGCGCGCGTTCACCGAGGCACTGGGGTGGGATCTTATGAAGGATAAGACCGTTTCCATCCGCGGCGATCTGGACAACAATCGCCAGATCACTCTGAACGAGGCCTTCCTGTATGCTCGCAAGCGCTGCATGTACTACCTGACCAACGCCACCGGCATGCGTGGACGGCAAGCCGTTCAAGCATGGCCGGAGGGTGATACCTTCGTCCTTGCAGGATAGCGTGGCAGGAACACAAGCCATCCGCCGTCATGTGCAGGCTCTTCCGGTCAATGCCCGGCATGCGCAATCCCATATGCGCCCGACTCGCGCTTGCCGATTCGCGGATACGGCAGGCGCGCCGCCCGGCTCGCCGGTAAAGAGGCTCTGCTTCAGGAAAAGCGCGGTTTCACGAATTCTTTCGGTCTTGAAGCTCGTCTGCCGCCCGCAAAAAGCGTTGCGGCCTGCAATCCGCAGGTCGCAACGCTTTTCGTCGGCTGAAATGATTTCTTGCTCTTTAGAACATGCGCTTTCCCGGCAGCAATCGCCTGCGCAGCCGGTTTCCCTTGGCGTAATCGCAGAAGCCGTATGGCACTCCCCCGGATGCGTTCCTTTTCAGCTCCGGGGGAGCCGTTTATTCGCCGAAGAGCCTCACAGGGCCGATCAGGCCGCTGGGCGCAATGGCATGGTAGGCAGAAAAGCCGTCGTGCATGCGGTAGACAAGGGTATTGGTTACGTCGATCGTCAGGCAATTTTCCCCGTCGCAGGCAAGGCCGGTCAGGTCAAACACATAGGGCGCGACAATGCGCGTGCCAACGCGTTCGCCGTTTAGGAAAACCTCCGCCGTCTCCCCCACCTCGCCCAGCGACAGCCTCAGCGGCTCGCCCGCGCGCGCCTCAAAGCTACCCTCGTAGCGAATGGTTCCGGAGAAGCGCGGCATGCCATCCGGTCGGTTCAGGTTCACGGGAGCCGTAATTTCCGGATGCGACGTAAAGGCCGGATATTCCGTCGCCGTGGCCGTCGACACCCGGAAGCCCTTTACGGGAATGGCGCGCGTAAGCACTGGCTTGACTGCGCTGGAGAGCTGCCTCGCGCTTTCGTCGATCACGACGATCAGCAGCTGCCACGGCTCCACGTGCACGCGGATGCCGCCCTCTGTGTGCTCGGGCGCAAGCATGCAATCCTCATAGGGATCGTACAGGCAGGCATTCTCCGCACCGGGGAAGGTGAGCACCGTGTCGATCGGCTCGAAAATGCCCTCGTTGAACATCAGGAAAATCGGCTTTCCGTCCTTTTCATAGGGATACAGCTTGAGATCCGGCTCAAACCGGGTCGTACGCGCGGTACGCACGTGCAGCTCATCCAGCGCACGAAGGATGTTTTCTCCGCTCAGTACCTCGCAGTCCGCCAGTACCGTACGCGGGCATGCATCGCCCGCCGATACGCCGGACGGCAGTCCCTCTGCAAAAATCACGCGCAGACCCTCACGCGCCAGCCGCCCCAGCGCGTTCAGCGCGTCCGCAGGCAGCCTTTCGGCATAGGGAATCACAAGCGCACGATAGCGGCACTCGCCCAGCGGCAGCGCGCCATTCTCAACGCGCGCATTCAGAAGCGCGTCGATGGGCAGAATGTCCGCCTCAATCTGTGCCTGCGTAAGCAGCTTCACAAGCTCCTGCGTCTTCATCATGCGGTCGCTCGCCCATTCGGCCTCGGCGTGGTACAGTACTCCCACCTGCGCCCGCGCGCGTCCGCCGGAAATCCATTCGCACACGCAGTTCATATAGCGCATCAGGATGCCGAAATAGCGATACTGCGGGTTTTCGCCGCGCGCAAAGAAATGCGGCGGGCAGTCCGGATCGGGAAAATCCATCGGCGTAAACGCATGCGGAACAAACAGGTTGATGCCGCGGCTCAGCATGAAATCCGCCAGCCACTTCATCTCCCGCAGGCCCTCCTGCCAGCCATACGCGCCGAAGATTTCGCACATGGAGCGTCCGCGCTTCTTGGAATCGATATGCGACAGCGACACCGCCATTTGTGCCAGACCATAATAGAAAAAGTCGTCGTCTGCCTCAAACTGCGCGGCAGACTGCGCATGCGACGTGCCCTTGATGCCGGGGATCAGCCCGTTGAGCACAATGTCAATGCCGGCCAGATCCTGCCCCCAGAGCGTGCGGAAATAGTGCCCGGTTCCATTTCCGAGGCGCGCGTGCGCATTATTTTCCTCAATCACGTGACCCATGTATTCCACGCCGTGCGCACGGCACCAGTCGCCAATCTGTCCGCAGAAGTTTTCGCCGTACAGCCTGGTAACCGCATCCATATAGGCATACCGCACGCGCGGCGTCATTTCGCCGATTTCCGTCCACAGGCCGGGCAAAAGCCCGGTCGCATCGCATTTCAGCGTTTCGTTCATCAGGGTCAGCACGTTTTCCGTCCACGGCAGCATAAGGTTCGGTGCACGGCCCACGCGGCAATGATAGCCATAGCCGCCGCCCAGCTGCGGCTCGTCCGAGAAAAAGCCGCGAATGGTCTTGCCGAAATCATCCTTATAGTGCTGGTAATGCGCCTCATAGACTGTATCCAACAGGATGCGCGTGCCCTCCCTCTCGAGAGGGTTGATGTATTTGTCGCGCTTTTCCTGCCCCACGCCGAAATGCGTCGTAACGATGAACACGCGCCAGAGCCCGTCCGGAATGTCCCAGTAGATCACGTCGCCGTCGATTTTGTCCGTCAGGTCAATCAGCCCCTCCACCGGGTCAGGCAGGATATTCAGAAAATCAGAATGATCCATATCCTTCCCCGGGATACGCCGCGCAGCGACCACGGAAATTACGGGATCGGTATTCGGCCTGCGACGATTGGTGACCGGCAGATTCAAAAGGATGCTCGCGCCTTTCTGCGGTCCCAGAAGATCGACGTGCATTTCGTTGAGATAGCGAACCGTGTGCCCGCTGCCCTCGGCACGGCCGGCGGAATAACCGGTTGGAAACTTCTCATCGTCCAGAATCCACACTTCCATGTCGCGTTTTTTGCATTCGTCCAGCACCACGTCCATATCCTGCCACCACTTTGGGCCCAGAAAATCCGGGTGCGGCCGGGATTCCACACACAGCGCACCGATGCCGCTTTCGTGAATAACCTTCACGGTTTCGCGCAGCCGCGCCTCGTCCTCGCCGTGCATCCACAGAAACGGAACCATATAGTTGCCCATCTTTTTACCCCTTCACGGAACCAAGCACGATTCCCTTCACGAAATACCTTTGCAGGAACGGATAGATGACCAGAATCGGAACCATCGAAACAAAGATTTTCGCCGAGGACATGTTGCGCTCGGAAACCTTCATAATGCGCTCGATTTCCTCCGGATCGGTAATCAGGTTGAGATCCTTGGCGGAATCCACGATGGTGGAAATATAGGTCGCCAGCGGATAGTTATCCGAATGGTTCATATAAATCAGGCCGCTGAAGAATTCATTCCAATGGCCTACCAGGCAGAACAGCATCACGGTGGCCAGCGACGGCAGCGACACGGGCAGATAGATGCGCACGAGAATCTGAATCGGCACCGCGCCGTCGATAATCGCCGCCTCCTCCAGCTCGTCCGGCAAAGAACGGAAAAAGTTCATCAAAAGGATGCAGTTCCACACCGGCACCGCGCCGGGCAGCACCAGCGCCCAAAGCGTGTTCATCAGCCCCATTTTGCCCACGACGATGTAGGTTGGCACCAACCCGCCGGAAAAGAGCATTGTGAAGATGAGCACATACATATACGCATTGCGTCCGCGGAACGTCTTTTCGTTGTGCGCAAGCGGGAAGGCGCACAGCACCATCATCAAAAAGTTGATAGCGCCGCCCAGCACCACGCGCTTGATGGAAATCCAGAACGCGCCAAAGAACTGCTTTTCACCCACAATGGCCTCATAGGCCGCCAGCGTGAACTGCTTCGGCCAGAAGGACACCGTGCCCGAGGAGGCCATGATGCTGCTGGAGAACGAGAGCGCCAGCGTGTTCAGAAGCGGAACCAGACAGAGAAAGCACGCAATGACAAGCACTGCATAAATCAACACATCCACAAATACGTCTACCGGTCTTTTGGATTCTACCATTACTCAGCGCCCCCTTTCTCAGAAAATGCGGTAGTTGGCCAGCTTATAGGCAAGCCGGTTGGAGGTGAGAATCAGAACAATGCTGATGACGGACTTCATCAGACCCACGGCCGTGGACAGCGAGTAATTCATTTCCAGCAGACCCGCGCGGTAAACGTAGGTATCGATGATGTCGCCTACCTCGTACACGGCGGGAGAATACAGGTTGAAAATCTGATCGAAGCCGGCGCTGAGCACGTTGCCCAGATTTCGCGTGGCCAGCAGCACGATCGTCGGCAGCATGCCGGGCAGCGTCACATGCAGCATGCGCTGTCCGCGCGTCGCGCCGTCGATCACCGCCGCCTCGTACAGCGCGGGATCGATGCCCGTAATGGCCGCCAGATACACAATGGTACCGAAGCCGAACTCCTTCCACACGTCGGTCAAAATCAGAATTGGCCGGAACCAGTGGTTATTGGACATAAACAGTATGGGGCTTCCGCCAAACGCCTTGACGATGCTGTTCACCACGCCGTCATAGGCGAAAATATTCATGATCGGAATGGCCAGCACAACCCACGACAGGAAGTGCGGCAGATAAATGATCGTCTGCGCAGTGCGCTTAAAGCCCTCCGCGCGAACCTCATTTAGCAGGATGGAGAACGTGATCGGAACCACCATGTTCATGACGATCTTCCACACGGCAATCACAAAGGTGTTTCGGAAGATGCGCCACGAGATGGACATATTGAACATCTGCTGAAAGTACTTGAGACCCACGAATTCGGAGCCGAAAAAGCCCTTGGTGGGAATAAATTTTTCAAATGCAATCACCACGCCGACCATCGGCAGGAGATGAAAAACCACCAAAAACGCCATAACAGGCAAAAGCATCAGGTGGTACTGGTACGCATATTTCCGGTTGCGCAACTGCGGCTCCTCCTTTATGAAAAGGGGGCGGGTCGTCCCCGCCCCCCTTGGATCGTGAGGTAAATGGATATTAGCTGCGGGCGTCAACCCAAGCCTGAACCTCTTCAGTGATCTTCTCGCCGCCCTGAGCCTTCCACTGCTCGACAAACTCGTCAAACGCTTCGATGCCGACCTCGCCGAGAATGATCTTCATGAACACCTCATCCTCCATAGAGGTGAGCGTCGCCCACGATTCGGACATGGTGGCGGTCATGCCCCAGAAGCAGTGATCCTTGTAAACGTTCTTCTCGTAGTTGGCAACGTTGCAGCACAGGTACATGCCCTTGTAGCGCACCCATCCGGTGAGGGAGGTGTTGTCATCCAGCCATGCCAGATAGGCATCGTAGAAGGACTGGTTCTGCGCGGAGACGCCGGTGCGGTCGCCGGTATCAACCATCTGCTTCATATCGCGGCCGCGAACGGCAACGATGTCCTCGTTCTCAAGCTGAATTTCGAAGGGCATGATCGTCCAGCTGACGCCGGCGGTCTGATACTCAGACATCTTGGCGTCCCACTCGGGATCGTTGCTCAGGAAGCGGTGCAGCTCATAGGAATCGCCCAGCGCCCAGATGACGGCCTCCGGATGCTCGCAGTTCTTGCTCACAACCAGATAGCTGCCGGCGGGAATGGGGTTGGTGGTGTAGAAGTTTCCGTTCTCATCCAGCGGCGCAGCCACGGGCACCCAGTCGGCGCCGTCATAGCCGTAGGACTGACGCAGGGGACCTGCGCACCAAGAGCCAAAGAAGATGCCGCACTTACCGGAGATGACGGCTTCCTTCTCCTCGCGCACGGCGAACTGCGGGTCGATAATGCCATCGGCGTACAGCTGCGCAAGATACTCAAGCGTGTTGCGGGTTTCATTCGTCAGAGAGCCGTATACGACCTCGCCATTGTCGTCCAGATACCACTGGCGCGGATAGGCGCCCATGTAGTTGGCGATCGGGTCAGCGCCATAGTCGATGCCGAAGTTACCCATGATGTAGGTGGAATCCAGCGGCAGACCGATGGTATCGTTTTCGCCGTTTCCGTCGGGATCCTGCTCGATGAACGCCTTTGCGATGTTCACGATGTCATCCAGCGTAGTGGGAAGCTCAAGATCCAGCTTGTCCAGCCAGTCCTGACGTACCCACACGACCTGATGCTGCTTTTTCACGGTCGCCGCCGGAATTGCCATCAGTTCGCCCTTCACGGTCGCCGCTGCGTAGGCTTCCGGATAGTTTTCGCGCGCCTCGCGCAGATACTGGTTGGCATTCTCTTCAAACGCCGTGGTGATGGGCTGGAGCATGTCGGCCTCAATCAGCATGTCGAACACGCTCTGGCTCACGAACATGACGTCCGGCATCTCGCCGCTGACGACCGCCAGCGCGTCCTTCTGCGCATCATCGTCCAGCACCCATGCATACTCAACGCGCACGTTGTGCTTTTCCTTGACGTACTGGGTGTAATAGTTGTCCTCGAGGGTCTGATCGTGAATAAAGGTCTTACCGTCGTAGTCGAATTCCTTGCCGAAGGTAATGACGATTTCGTCATTATCCTCTGCCACTGCGCCCACGATGGACAGTGCAAGGAGCGCCGCAAGGATCAGGGAAAGAAGTCTACGCATACTCATAACCTCCCTAAATGATGTCATAGATAATATATCATGAAATCCTTCGGGGGGCTATCCGAAAATTATGGAATTTGTCACAAATTTTTATGGTTCATCACTTTTGCCTTCGTCCATCAGCACCGGAAGCGTCAGAATTGCGGCGCAGCCGCCCTCCGGACGGTTCTCCGCGCGCAGGCCGTATTCGCTTCCATAGCTCAGCACGATGCGGTCGCGCACATTGCACACGCCGTAGCCGGTCTGCTGCCCGCCCGTCTCGTTCATCTGCCGTTCCATTTCCTCCGAAAGCCCCGGGCCGTTGTCCAGCACCGTGAACACGAGGCAGTCGCCTTCGCGCCGCAGGCGGATGTCCAGCTCCCCGCCGCCCTCGCGACGCTTGTCCAGCCCGTGCAGAATGGCGTTTTCCACCAGCGGCTGAAGCACGAAGCTCAGCATTTTGCACTCCAGCAGCTCATCCGGAATCGCGTAGCGCACGAGAAAACCGTCGTCATGCATGCGAAGCTGAATGTTGATGTAGGCAGTGATATTGGCAAGCTCCGTGCGCACGTGCGTCAGATTTCGCCCCTTGTTCAGGCACGTTCGATAAAATGTGCTCAGCTGGCCGATCATCTCGCTCACGTCATCCTGCCCCGCGCGCATGCACTTCCAGTTAATGAAGGACAGCGTGTTATACAGAAAATGCGGATCGATCTGCGCCCGCAGCACCTGTGCCTCCAAACTGGACAGACGGCGCTCGTTTTCCCGGGTCTTGTCCAGCAGCCTTCGAATCGTTTCCAGCATGCGGTTGAAGGTCTGAATCAGCGTGCCGATTTCGTCCTCTGCGTCACTTTCCACGCGCACGTCCAGCTTTCCTTCATTTACCTGCTGAATGCCCCGCTCCAGCCGTGCAAGGCCGTGCATCAGCGAATGCGTGAACAGCAGAATCAGCACAAGCAGCAGAACGCTCGCCGCGACAATAATGGGAAGGTTGCCTGGAAACGCAACTCGTTCGCCCGTCGCCAGCGTATCACGCGGCACCGAAAACACCAGCGTCCATCCCAGAGCCGCGCTTTTCACCGGAAAGTCGACAAAATCGCCGTCCCCGGAGCCCTCCGACACATGCGTCAGCAGATACGCGCCGTCCTCGTCTGCCAGCGCAAGACGGTAGAATGGCCAGTTAATGGACACATAGCGATTAAAGATCACGTCGCTGTCCAGCGCAAGATACAAAATGCCCAGCGCCTCATTCCGCGGCAGGCTGTCGGTTGCATCCACGCGCATGGTGGCAAAGAGCGTATCGTTCTCCACGCGCCAGAGAATGCCGCGGCGCGTGAACGCCTCCTCAAACCAGCTCTCGCTTCGAATGGCGTCAATGCTGTTCAGAAACGAATTTTTCTGCAGCCCTCGGTTGGAATACATGCACACGCTTTCGAGCTCGTCGGCAGAATTGGCAACAAGCGCGGAGAAATAGGGCTGATACACGTCAATCAGCTTGCGGTACAGCTGGTAAACCGACGAAATATTATTCTTGTATACGCTCTGCAGTCCCTTGTTGTACACGCTCTGCATCAGAATCTGATTATATTGCTCGATCTTGCGGTCAAAATTGCCTGCCGCCTTTTCCGCCATGCCGCGCACGGTGCCGACGTTGTTATCGTAAATCGCCTGCCGCGAGGTAGAGGCCGTGTAGAACACGATCAGCAGAACGGCAATCAGGAACACCATCAGATACGAAATAACCAGCTTCCTGCGGAAGCGCATCCGCTTCCACACGCTCACGGCTTTTCCTCCCCTGCGCCCTTCGAACCACGCGCATACTGTGCGGGCGACACGCCGAAGCGCGTTTTGAACAGCGAGCCAAAGTAGCTGATGTTATCATAGCCCACGCGCTGCGCAACCTCCGTTACTGACCTGCCGCCCCTTCGGAGCATCTCCTCCGCGCGGGTCAGACGGTATTCGGTGATATACTTAATCAGCGTGGTGCCGGTGCGCTGCTTGAACAGGAAGCTCACATACGACGGCGTCATATACACGCTGCGCGCCAGCATATCCAGCGTCAGCGGCTCGTTATAGCGCTGATGCACGATGGACAGAAGCGTATCAATCGCATTCTCTCCACCCTTGCGCGCCTCGTCGGCCAGAAAATGCGCGTGGCGATCGATCAGCTCCGCCAGCTGCTCGGTGGAGTGCGCCGTGAGAATCTCGTCCATCGACGGCTTAACGGCGGACGGGTCGCGCCCGCTCTGAATCAGCGCCGTAACCGCCTCCATAGCGATATAGCGCATGTACATCGCGCTTACGTCCCCAATCAGCCGCAGCGCGCCGGTCAGCTCCTCCAGCCGTGAAACCGCCTCCGGCGCGTCGCCGCGCTCCAGCGCCTTCTTGGCCTCGTGTACCAGCCGGTTCAGCTGTTCAAGCACCCGTTCATCCTCGTTTGCCTGCTTCGCGTCCGGAAGAATCACGCTTCCGGCCGCGTACAGCCGCAGCTCGCCCTGCGCTTCCAGTCGCCGCCAGCCGTCGGTTAGTCCGGCCGCACCGTTCCTCGGCTGGGAAAGAAGCACCCTCGGCATCGCACCCAGTCTCTCCTTCAGACTCCCCTGAATTTCGCGCCCGAACTCAAGCAGCGCATCCTCCGGCAGAAGCGACGTCTGCTCAAAAAGCAGCATTGCGCGGCAGTTGGACATAATCCAAAGTCCGCCGGTTCGCGGCCGAAGCAGCGCCTCAAACTCTCCGACCCCGCTCTCAATTTCGCTGCCCGGAAACTTTACGAGCATCAGAACGGGCCGTACGCCCTCCGGCGCAAGCCCCTTTGCCGCAAGCGCACGCCGAGCGCCGTCGTCCATGGCGTGACCATGCGAAAGATCATACCAGATTTTTTCTATGTCCGGCGCGGACGCCTGCGCGCGCCGCTCCTCCTCATCCAGCCACGCAAGCACCTGATCAATCTTCTCATAAAATTCCTCGCGCTGAATCGGCTTGAGCAGATAGGCCGTAACGCCGCTGGAAATCGCCCTCTTCGCGTATTCAAACTCTCCATAGGCCGTACAGATCAGAATCTTCATGCGCGCGTCCCGCTCGCGGACCCGGCGCGCCAGCTCCAGACCGTCGATAAAGGGCATGCGAATATCGGTGATCAGCACGTCCACCGGCTCCCGCGAAACAATCTCCAGAGCCTGCTCGCCGTTGACCGCCTCAAGAATCCGAATCGGATATCCGCGCCGGGTCAGAAGAAAGCTAAGCCCCTCCCGCTCCACCGATTCGTCATCCGCAATCAGAAACGTGTATTTCATGTCCTCTCTCCTTCCGCCGCATCCGTGCCGCCCTTCGATTATAGTACGCGCGTTTTCTGTGTGTCAAGGGCGCGCCCGCGAAAAAAACATTTCGGACGCTTGACAACCTCTGGGAATCTGCTATAATGGCAGGGTTCGTCGGAGGGCAAATCGTTCGCGGAAGCGATGGGCCGGACAAGGCGCGGGCTGGAACGCCCGTTCCTGTCCGGTTTTTTTGTGAAATAGAAAGGACGGCATTTCTCATGGATCTTCTAACCGGAAGCATCAAACGCCTGTATCTGAAATACCTGGCAGCGTCGTTTGGAAGCACGCTGATCTCCTCGATTTACTCCATTGTGGATATGTCGATGGTAGGGCAGTATCAGGGACCGGACGGCACCGCGGCGCTGGCGGTTATAGCGCCGATCTGGAACGTGATTTACAGCCTCGGGCTGCTCACGGGCATTGGCGGCAGCGTGCTCTTCAGCACCTGTCGCGGCAGAAAGGACGGTGACGAGAACCAGTATTTCACGGCAGCTGCCATGCTGTCCATCGTGCTGGCACTCGCGGCCTGGGCGGCGCTCTGGCTGTGGGAGACGCCGATTCTGACCTTCTTCGGCGCAAACGAGGTTCTGCTTCCGCTGGCGCTCGACTACATGCGCCCGATTCGCTATGTCTTCCCCCTGTTTCTGCTGGGGCAACTGCTTACTGTCTTCCTGCGCAACGACGGAAACCCCGGCCTTGCCACGGCAAGCGTGCTGGCCGGCGGCATTTTCAACGTATTCGGCGATTATTTCTGCGTGTTCACGCTGGATCTGGGCGTGTATGGCGCGGGTCTGGCCACATCCATGGGCTGCGCGTTTTCCTTCCTCGTCATGCTCACGCACTTCTTCCGCCGAAAAAACACGCTCCGCTGGGTTCGGGTTAAGCATCCGCTTCAAAAATTCCGGGAGATCAGCGTAAACGGCTTTTCCACCTTCTTCATAGACGTCGCCATGGGTATTCTGACGGTGCTTTTCAACCGCCAGACGATGAAATACCTGAATTCGGACGCACTGTCAATCTACGGCGTGATCATCAACGTGAGCACGTTCGTGCAATGCTGTGCCTACAGTGTCGGGCAGGCGACGCAGCCGATCATGTCCGTCAATTTCGGCGCGGGGAAAACCGATCGAATCCGAAAGCTCCTGCGCTGCGCGCTGTACACCACGACGATCTTTGGCCTATTCTGGACGGCTCTCAGCTTCGCATGCCCCGGACTGTACATTCACGTTTTCATGAAGCCGACCGAGAGCATTCTTACCATGGCGCCCGGCATTATCCGGCGCTATGCAGCCTCGTTCCTGCTTCTGCCGTTCAACATCTATTCCACCTACTATTTTCAGGTGATTTTGAAGCCGGGCACAGCCTTCGTCGTTTCCGTTGCGCGCGGACTGGTCATCAGCGGACTTTTGATTCTGCTGCTCCCCGCCGCCTTTGGCGCGCAGGCACTTTGGTTTGCCATGCCCGTAACCGAGCTACTCGTCGCCGTTTACGCCGCCGCGCGGATGCAAAGCGATACGCGCGCACTGCACGCGGTGAAGCCTTGATCGCCCAAAGACCACGCGCGTATAGACCTGCCGTCAATTCAACAGCCGTCCGCCGGTTTCATTCCGGAGGACGGCTGTTTGTCTTACATCGATTCCCTCTCCCAGTCCGGCGCAAACAGGCCACCCGCGCCGCCGGTATGGATGAATAGCACATTGTCGGTCGGCTGAAAGCGTCCCTCGCGCGCCAGCCGCACGAGACCGGCGAAGGCCTTACCGGTATAGCAGGTATCCAGCACGATACCCTCGCTTTGCAGCATCAGCCGAATGGCTTCGTCACCCTCCTTTGACGGAATGGAATAGCCGGGGCCGCACAGGTTCACGAATTCCGGCGCAGGCAGTTCCGTCTGTACGTCCAGAAGCCGCGCCGATTCGCGCATGAGCCTGGGAACGATCTCGTCAAACGGATCCGTATCCACCATCGCGGCAATCACGCGCGTGCCAGGCATATAAAGCGTCGCGCCCAGCGCCACGCCCGCAGCCGTGCCGCCCGAGCCGCACGCGCACACCACGGCTCGAAAATCAACGCCGCTTTGCGCCGCCTCGCGCATGCAATCCACATAGCCGAGCGAGCCAAGCGCATTCGAGCCGCCGCATGGAATTTTGTATGCCGGCTGTCCAAGCTCCTCGGAAATGCGATCCATTTCCCGGTAAATCTCGTCGTAGCTGTCCGTATCCACGAAACGCACATCTACGCCCATCAGATAGTTCAGCACCTGATTGCCCCTGCGCGCGCACACGCCGCGCTTTTTGAGCACCAGCACGGGCTTCATGCCCAGCTTCAGCGCGCAGGCCGCTGTAAGCATGGCATGGTTGGACTGTGCCTGCCCGGTGGTCATCACCAGCTCGTACCCCTTTGCCTTTGCATCAGCCAGCAGGTATTCAAGCTTTCGCACCTTGTTTCCGCCCAGCGCCACGCCGCAAAGGTCATCGCGCTTGATCCATACGTTCGTTCCCAGCCTCGCGCTGACGCCCGGCAGACGATACAGCGGCGTGGGAAAAAGCCCCAGTGATACCTTCGAAAATTCTCTCATTGGTTTCTCCTCTCGGAGTCTCCGCTTTTCGGCTTCTTCATCCTGTCCTCACGCATACGACAGCGCCGGAAAGCTCAGACGGTTTTCCGCAATTTCCTCAAGCACGCGCCCGCGCCCATACAGGCGGTAATCATCCCCGCCGTTCCACGGCTCACAGGTGCACAGATCCGCATCCTCCGCTCTCGGCGTAAATCCCAGCGCAGACGGCATCTGCACGCCCTCGGACGCTGCCAGCGCCGCCAAAACCGTGCGCAGAGGCGGCATTTTCCTGGCAAACACGGCATTCAGACTTCCATCCTCGATCACAGCATACGCATCCAACGCCGGGCAGTAATATGCGTTCTGGGCGTTCATCGTGTAGAACATTGCAAGTCCGTAGCCATTTTCCTGCCAAAGCGCAGCGTATGGCTCCGTCTCACGAACGGCACGCTGATAGGCTTCCAGCGCCTGAGCCTCCCGCGGGTTCACCGGAGTAAACCGCGCCTCCGTCTCCGGCTGCGCTTCCGCACGCAAAAAATGGCGATACTCGATTCCACGCACAAAGCCGCATTTCTCATAAAACCCCACTGCCTCGGGATTGGCAAAGAGATACACGCCGTCGCAGCCGCCCATGCTGTCTGCCAACGCAATTTCCACCAGCCGCCGTGCCAGCCCACGCCCGCGCATGTCCTCGCACGTAGCAACCGTGCCCAGCTGAAGCCAGCGTCTTTTTTCGCCGTTTAAGCAAAATTCCATCCGATTCACGGACACGTTGGACAGGATACGGCCGTCCTCCTCAAATGAATACGGCACATACGCGCCTCGCACATAAAAGCCGCGGGTTACCCATGCTTCAAGGGTAAAGCCAAAGGCAGCCTGCGTAAGCGCGCCCAAGGCGGCGCGCGCGTCGATACTCTGCATATAATCGCAGATCAGTCGCACGGTTTATCCTTCTTTCCTTCCCACTCGGCGCAGGTCTGCGCATACGCGCGCACGGTACCAATGTCCACGCACGTGCCCTGATACAGAACTGCGCGCATTTCCCGCCGCGTATGCAGCCATTCCGGAAGATGACCGGGTGAATCGGGGTTATTCCCCTCGTCCAAATACCGCAGAAGCTCGGGAATGGTGTCCCTGCGATACAGGTAAATGGCGTAGGCAACGATGTTGGTCTTCGGCTGCTCAGGCTTTTCCACCATGGACAGGATGCGCCCGTCCGGCGAAAGCTCCAGCACCGCAAACCGGCGGCATTCGTCCCTGTCGTCCAGCCGTCCGCACAAAAGCGTATCGCGACCGTTCCGCTGGAAATCCTCGAACAACCCTTCCAGCGGCGCGTCCAGAAGATTGTCGGACGCAGCGACAAGCAGCTCGTCGTCCAGCCCTGCCTGCTCAATCGCAAAGCGAATATCGCCAATCGCGCCCAAACGGTTTTCGTTGCTTGTGCTGCCGTCATCCCACACCTTCAGCTTCATTGGCGCATAAGCCTCCCGCGCGCCCTCCGCCCAATCGCTCAGATGGCGATAGAACCGATGGTTGGACACGATATGCACCTCGTCCAGCCCCGGAGCGCAGCGCAGATGCGAAAGCAGATGGTCAAGAATCGTTTGCCCGCCTACGGGCAGCAGCGCCTTGGGACAGTTTTCGGTAAGCGGGTACAGCCGTGTGGCATAGCCCGCCGCAAGGATAATCGCCTTCATTTCGCACTTCCTCCGTTTAAGGACAGCCGCTGCACTACGGCTTCACCTGTCCGGCATTGATGTAGAACGCCAGAATGTCGCTGATACGGGCGTTTTTCCCGCCCCCAGCTACGATCAGATCTGCGTATTCAATGTAATTGCGAATGTATTTTTCATACATCGGCTTCACGGTCGCAAGATACTGCTCGGAAATTCCGTTGATTTCACGGCCGCGCTCCACAATATCGCGCTGCACGCGGCGCAGAAGGCAGATGTCCGGATCCACGCGAATGAAGATGCGCAAATCCATCATAGCGCGCAAACGCTCGTCGTAAAACGCATGAATGCCCTCGATAATTACCGTCTCTGCGGGCTCGATCATTTCCCCGCCCACGTCTGCGCGGCAATGCTGTGCGTAATCGTAGGCCTTGCGGGTAATGGGCCGCCCCTCAGCAAGCTGCTTCATATCATATAGAAGCTCGTCGTGCTCGAACACGCCCGGCTCGTCATAGTTAATCCTCGCGCGCTCCTCAAACGGGAGGTACGCATGGTCGCGATAATAGGCGTCCTGATTGAGCAACACCACGCGCCCGGTAATTTTCCGGGCCAGATCCTGTGCCAACGTGGATTTACCGCTGCCGCTCGCGCCGCAAATTCCGATCAGAAGCATGGTCAGCTTCCCCCTTTTAAATCCTATATTCTCCGGAACGGTCGATCACCGCAAGCATCCTTCCGGCATAGCGCACGGTCACCGGCGCAGGCGGATCCTGTCTTGCGATGATGCGCGCGCGCTTCAACCTGCCGTCCTCAAATGCCAGATCCACACGCATGTCGTTCATGGCACGCAGACCCTCGATGCTGCCGTTCGGCCATTCGCCAGGCAGCGCGGGCAGCAGGTACAGCGTTTCCGGTTCCGAGCGCATCAGCATCTCGGTAATGCCGGCAGTGGTTCCGAAGTTGCCGTCAATCTGAAACGGCGGATGCGCGTCAAACAGATTTAGATACGTGCCGCCGTGATGATAGTTTTCCGCGTCGGCCGATGGCACAAAGCGCAGTTGATTCTTAAGCAGCGTAAGCGCATGGTCGCCGTCATTCAGGCGCGCCCAGAAGTTGATCTTCCAGCCCAGACTCCAGCCCGTGCCGTCATCGCCGCGCAGATTCAGCGTGCGACGGCTTGCCTCGGCCAGCTCGGGCGTACCCTCCGGGGTAATCTGGTGCGCAGGATGCAGCGCATATAGATGAGACGTATGTCGATGATTCGGCTCTGCCTCCTCGTATTCGCGATCCCACTCCAGCACCTGCCCCTTGCTGCCCACCTTGAGCGTACGCAGCTGTGCAAGCGCAGCCTCAATTTCCTTCGTCAGCTCGTCCGTCTCGCCCAGCACACGCAGCGCGTCGAGCGTGCTCGTGAACACCTCGCGCACAATTGCATCGGACATCGCCGCCGCGCGGGCAACATAACGAATCTGCCCGTCGATCAGGAATCGGTTTTCCGGCGACGTAGCCGGGGAAATCGCAAGCTCTCCGTTCACATCCTGAAGAATATCCAGATAGAAGCGCGCCGCAGCCTTCAAGCAGGGAAGCGCCCGGTTCTTCAGGAATTCGCGATCGAGCGTGAACAGATAATGATCGTACAGATGGCGGCACAGCCAGCCGAACGACATCTGCCAGTATGCCCATACGCCCGAGCCTGCAAGCTGCCCGCCCACGGGATTGGCCATGGCCCACGCGTCCGTATTATGATGCGACACGGAGCCGCGCGCGCCGTAGAACCGCTTCGCGACGTCCTCACCGTTCACGCGCAGCGCCTCAATCAGGCAAAACAGCGGCTCTGCCATTTCACCGAGCGCGCAGGGCTCTGCCGGCCAATAGTTCATTTCGGTGTTGATGTTGATGGTGTAGTTGGAATTCCACGGCGGCATGATGCTATCGTTCCAAATGCCCTGCAGGTTCATCGCCAGCGTGCCGGGACGGGACGCTGAAATCGTCAGGTAGCGCCCGAAGTTGTAAATCAGCTCGTACAGCGCCGGATCGTTCTGCTTTTCGCCGAAGCGCAGCAGCCGCTCGTCGGTAGGCACGTCGTCCGTTTCCGATTTCTGCAGTTCAAATTTCACGCGATCCATCAGCGCCGAAACGTCCGCCGCATGCGCCTTTTCCAGCGTCTCATAGTCGCAGGCGCGAAGCTTCTCCGCATCTGCCAGACAGGCATTTTCGTATTCCGCGCCCTCCAGATGCGGATGGCGGAACGGTCCCGCATAGCTCGTGCGCGCGAAGATGCGGATTTCGATTTCATCCGCGCCCTGCACGCGGCACACACCGTTTTCAAACGCCGCCTCGCCGCCCCGCGCACGCACCTCCGCCGCCGCACGGAACGACACTCCCCGCTTTTCAGGCTCGTCAGAGTAGATCACAACATTCGGGTCATCGGGGCCCTTCGGGCGCGCGCGCCACGGACAGTCGCCATCCATCACCAGCCGACCAGACTGTGCTACGGTTACGGCGCGCAGCTGCGACGTCAGCGCAATCCTCGCCGTCAGGCTGCCCGGCTTATCCGCCGTCATGCGATAGACGACGACCTGCGCCGGAGCCGAAGCAAACGCGCGGCGCTCGTAATTTACATCCCCAACGCGATAAACGCACGTCGCAATGCCCGTGCGCAGATCGAGCGCGCGGGTATAGTCGGCAGCCTCCTCCTGCCCAGCCAGCTCAATCGTCAAATCGCCCAGCGGCATATATGCCTGCGAAAAATCGGAGGTGAAATCGCGCTCAATGCCCTTCTGCGCCGCCTCATAGTCGTCATGCGCCAGTGCGTCCCGTGCACGCGCCAATGCGCCCTGCGGGTCGCGCGCGCCGTGCTCCTTCACGGGATAGCCCGACCAAAGCGAATCCTCATTCAGATTCAAAACATCCTTCGCAGGATCAAACCATACCATTGCGCCCAGCCGACCGTTTCCCAGCGGCAGCGCCTCCGTCCATGCCTGCGCGGGCCTATGATAAAAAACACGCGTCGTCGTGCTCAAGGCATTCCACTCCTCTTTTGTACTCCGTAGCTTTACACGCCCTTATCATACCATACACCTTCCACGGTTGCAAGCCCAATGCAGGAATTTCATCCATTTCTCATCCCGTCAGGCCGTGCCCTCTGTCAGAAGCACGTCCTTCAGCGCGTCGGCCAGATAGGGCAGAGCCGCCAGCGCCTGCTCCAGCGTGTTTTCGTTGTGCCCCACCTCGACCAGCAGTGCACGCGTGGATACGTTCTGATTGTACCTTCCATCCTTCACCATTACCGGACGGCACAGCCCCTCGTGCTCCTCGTTGATGCGATAGGTAAGGCGCGTCGCAAGCTCGTAGTTTTCGGCGTAATATGGCTTTTCGTCGAACCCCTTGCCATTTCCAACCAGAAGCATCAGCCGCGCCGTCTTCACGCCATTGATTTCCACGCAAAACGGGTTTCCGCTTCCGTTTTTGCTGTAGGCATCTCGGTGCAGATCGATAAACACATCCACATCGCCCGCATACGACTGCGCCGTTTTCAGCGAACGCTCGTAGGCCGTGCCCAACGCATTCTGCTCGTGATCGGTCTCGTCGTGAATCACGATGAAGCCGCGCTCGGTCAGAAGCTCCGCCAGCGCCTCGCCCACGCGAACGACGTTGTGACCATTGTCCTTTGTGCGCGAAACCGCCGTTTCCACATAGGTATCCTCCGCCGATTTCTTGTATGCCTCGTGCGTGTGCGTGTGGTAAATCAGCACGCGTGAGGGCTTGTCCGCCTTTTCAGGCGTCACCTGCACGGTAATATCCTTCGGAAGTGCAAAAACAGCGGAAGCGGAGACGAATGCCGCCTCCGTTTCCGCACCAACATACACATTTCTGTCCATTCTCGGGCTCTCGCCGCTTTCTCCGCCGCCCAGCAGCGCGCGGCCTGCCAGCCACAGAGCCACCGCCAGTAGCACCGCAATGCCTGCGCCCAGCAAAAGGCGCGACGCCCGCACCACGTGAATCCGTACCAAATCTCATCCCTCCCTGCACTCGTCAATCGAGTATATTCGGAAGGAACGCGCGTTCAGAACCGCTTTTTCTTCAGTGTCTCCGCCGCAGCAAGCATGCTGCGCGCGTGCTCGCGCCCGCTGGCGGAAGCATCCGCGCCGCCGACCAGCCGCGCCAGCTCGCCGATGCGCCCCTCTTCGTCCAGCCGCCTCACGGACGAGCCGGTATGCCCATCCTTCACGGTCTTTTCCACCAGATACTGGCTGTCGCCCAGCGCCGCAATCTGCGCCAGATGCGTCACGCAGATCACCTGGCGGCTGCGCCCGAGCGCACACATCTTTTCGCCCACCGTCTGCGCCATGCGGCCGGACACGCCGGTATCGATTTCGTCGAAGATCATGGTATCCACGCCCTCGCTTTCGGCGGAAATGGCCTTCATTGCCAGCATGATGCGCGAAATTTCACCGCCGGAGGCAATGGCGGACAGCGCCTTCATCGGCTCGCCGGGATTGGGCGACAGGATGAATTCTACCTCGTCCGCTCCGTCTGCCTGCGGCACACGCGGCGTGAAGCGCACGTCAAACCGCGTGCGTCCCATGCCAAGATCAGCAAGCTGCTCAATTAGCCTACGGCACAGCTCCGCCGCAGCCTCTCTGCGCGCATCCGTCAGCGCAACGCAGGCCTCGTCCAGCGCATGCTTCTTCTCCTTAAGCGCCGCCTTCAGCTCCTCTCGAAGTGCATCGGACGCCTCCAGCTGCTTCAGCTCCTCGCCCGCGCGGCGACCAAATTCAATCACGTCTTTAAGCTCTGGGCCGTACTTGCGTCTGAGCTTTTTAATCTGATCCAGCCGATCGGCTACACGCTCCGCATCCTCCGGATCGAACGCAGTTTCCTCCATCGCGTCCTGTAGCTCATAGCCCACGTCGGACACGGAGTAATAGATTTCCTCCAGCCGCCCGGCAAGCGCCTGATACTTCTCATCGATGCCGGAAATGGCCTTCATCGCGTCCAGCGCACGCTTAATGCTCTCCATGGCGCTCACGCTCTTGCCGCCGCCCAGATACACGCGCTCATACGCCGTGCGCACGTGCGACGAAATCCGCTCCGCATTTTCATAAATGCGGTTCTTCTGCTCAAGCGTCTCCTCCTCGTCCGGCTTCAGCCTCGCCGAGGAAATTTCCTTATGCTGAAACGTCAGTGCGTCCACGCGCCGGGCGCGCTCAGCCTCGTCGATATCGGCCTTATCCAACCGACGCTTCGTATCGGCATAGTCGGCATAGACCGTCTGCACGCGCTCCTTTGCCAGACGAAGCCTCTCGCCGCCGAACGCATCCAGAAACTCAATATGCCGCGCCGGATCCATCAGCGCCTGATGCTCGTGCTGCCCGTGGACGTCCACCAGCATGCCGGTAAACGCCTTAATCTGCGATAGAAGCAGCATCGCGCCGTTCACGCGGCACACATTCTTGCCGCTGCGCGTGATTTCTCGCGATACCTCAGCCAGCCCATCCTGCGTTTCCACGCCCAGCTCGCTCAGGTAAGCTGCCGCAGCGGGGTTTCCGGACACGTCAAACAGCGCGCGCACACCGCCGCGCTCCTCGCCGGTTCGAATCAAATCGCGGTCGGCACGACCGCCCAGCGCCAGATTCACGCAGTCCACCACAATGGACTTGCCTGCGCCGGTTTCGCCGGTCAGCACATTGAGCCCCCGCGTAAACTCGATGCGGAGGCTTTCAATCAGAGCGATATTCCGTATGTTCAGTTCGATCAGCACGTTTTTGCCCTTCCGCCCTCGTTATTTGCGGTTTCCGAGCATCTCATGGAAGCGAGCGATGACGTCGTCCACATCCTCGATGTTCTTGATAATCACCAGAATCGTGTTGTCGCCAGCGATCGTGCCGATGATTTCCGGCCACTGGAAGCTATCGATTCCCTCCGCCGCAGCACTCGCCGAGCCCGTCAGCGTTTTGAGCACGATCAGGTTGCCCGCGCCTGCAATGGACAGCACGGATTCATTGAAAATGCGGATAAAGCGGTCGTTCACGCCCTTTTCGGCGCGCTCGGCCGTGGCATAGCGATAGCTTCCGTCCTCCGAAAGCACCTTCAGGAGGCGAAGCTCCTTGATGTCGCGGCTCACCGTCGCTTGCGTAACGTTCACGCCGCGCCGTCTGAGCTCCGCGGCTAGCTCCTCCTGAGTTTCGATTTTCATGGCATCTATAATTTCAAGGATCATGGCGTGGCGCATCGCTTTCATTCGGGCCGCCCTCCCTATAAAAAAGTTAAACGTAGAAAACCTTCGGTCTGCCCTCCAAAAAACCGACCGAAGCCTCTTTACATATTGTATACCACAACCGCGTCATCAAACAAGAACCCACGCGATTATTTAACAAATTTGTCATGCGCCCGGCGAATCGTGTCATCAATCGTATCAAAATCGAAAGATGACTCCTGCGGCGCACCGTTATTCAGCCAGAGAAGGAATTCTATATTGCCCTCCGGCCCGGTAATCGGCGAAAAATCCAGTCCCCGCACCGTCCAGCCCTGCGCAAGGCAGAATTCGACAATGCCGGAAACCACGCTTCCGTGCACCTCCGCCGATCGCACCACGCCCTTTTCGCCCACTTCCTCGCGCGCCGCCTCAAACTGCGGCTTAATCAGCGCCACGAAGTCTGCACCCGGCGCAAGCACGCGGAACACCGCAGGCAGCACTGCCCTGAGTGAAATAAACGACACGTCCGTCGCGCCGAATTCCGGCACAGCGTCAAACATCTCCGGCGCAAGGAACCGCGCGTTCGTGCGCTCCATGCAGGTCACGCGCGCATCGGAGCGCAGCTTCCAATCCAGCAGATTGTAGCCCACATCCACAGCGAACACGCGCGCCGCCCCGGCGCGCAGCATCACATCGGTAAACCCGCCGGTGGATGCGCCCACATCCACGCACGTTTTTCCGGAAACATCCAGCGAAAATGCCTCCAGCGCACGCTTCAGCTTGTGCGCCCCGCGGCTCACGTAGGCATCCACCTCGCCCTTAACCCAGAGCGCCGCATCCTTTCGAACCGGCTCGGAGGGCTTCAGAATCTTACGCGTACCGAGAAGCACGCGTCCCTCCATCACCAGCGCCTGCGCACGGTGGATATCCGCCGCCAGCCCCAGCTGTATGAGTCTCTCATCGGCGCGCATCGGCATAAGGCTCCCTTCCAAGCGCCCGCCCAACGCGCGCGGCCACGCTTTCCTCGTCCATTTCGCACATTTTCATCTGTTCGTCCACCGTTCCCTGCGGAATAAATTGATCCGGCACGGTCACGTATTCTACCGGCGCAGCGTACCCGCGCGCACTCAGCCATGCGGCCACACCCTCGCCGAAGCCGCCCGCGCGCACGCCATCCTCCAGCGTAATTGCGGGAAGCCCTTTTTCCGCAGCGGCAGTCAGCACTGCCTCGTCCATTGGCTTCACGAAACGCGCATTCACGACCGCCGCCGAAATACCCGCCTTTTCCAACCGCTTGGCTGCCGCGCGCGCAGTATGCACCATCCGCCCGCATGCCAGCAGGCAAACGTCCGTACCCTCGCGCTCCACCGTCCATTCGCCCAGCGCAAACAGTGCTTCCGCTCCGTCTGGCAGCGCCTTCGGATAGCGAATCGCCATTGGCGCGTTCAGCTCAAAGCTCATTTCAAGCATGCGCCGGAGCTCCGCACCATCGGCGGGGCAGCCGATCGTCATGCCTGGCATTGTGCGCAGCATAGCAAGGTCAAATACGCCCTGATGCGTTTCGCCGTCCTCACCGGTCAGCCCAGCGCGGTCGATCAAAAACGTAACCGGAACGCGGTTCAGACACACGTCCATCATCGCCTGATCGTAGCCGCGCTGTAAGAAGGTGGAATAAATCGCCGCATACGGCTTCATTCCGCCCAGCGCCAGCCCGGCCGACAGCGTAACAGCGTGCTCCTCGGCAATGCCCACGTCGAAGCATCGCTCCGGAAACGCCTGATGGAAGGTCTCCATACCGGTGCCCGACAGCATGGCCGCCGAAACGCAGGCAATGCGCGCATCCGCCTTCGCCCGCTCAATCAGCTTTTCCGCCGCCAACGAGCCTGCAGAACGCACGGCCGCGCCCCGAGCCTCCCCGGAATCGGCATAAAACGGCGCCACGCCATGGAACTTCTCCGGCCGGTTTTCCGCCAGCGTATAACCGAGCCCCTTGCGCGTAACTACATGAATGACCACGGGCTTGTCGTATTCCTTTGCCCGGTTGAACACGCGCACCATTTCCTCCACGTCGTGCCCATCGATCGGCCCAAGATACTCAATGTTCAACGCATCGAAGAACATATCATTGATAAACAGAAGCTTCACCGCATCGCGTACGCGCTCCAACGCATGCTCCAGCTTTTCGCCCAGATGCGGCAAACGCGCCAGCGCGCGGCGCAGACTCTGCTTGAACATGCGGTACGTGGTGCTCTGCCGCATGCGCGTCAGATGTATATGCATTGCGCCCACGTTGGGCGAAATGCTCATCTCGTTATCGTTCAAAATGACAATCAGCCTCGTGCGGCTCTGCCCGGCGTCGTTCAGCGCTTCATAGCACATGCCGCCGGTCAGCGCGCCGTCGCCCACAACAGCCACTACGCAGTGCTCCTGCCCCGCCAGATCGCGCGCCCGCGCCAGACCCAGCGCCAACGAAATCGCGTTGGAAGCATGCCCGGCATCGTTCACGTCGTACTCGCTCTCGTCGCGGCGAGGAAAGCCGCTCAGGCCGTCCTTCTCGCGCAGCGTATGCATAGCCGCCGCGCGCCCGGTGAGCATCTTGTGCACATATGCCTGATGCCCAACATCAAACACGATTTTATCCCTTGGCGCTTCAAAGGCGATATGCAGCGCCAGCGTCAGCTCCACTGCGCCCATGTTGCTCGCCAGATGACCTCCGTTTTCCGAAACGACGTCAATCAGCTCCCGCCGAATCTCCCCCGCCAGTCCCTTCAGTTCGTCGGTTGAAAGGCTGCGGATGTCCGCCGGAGAATGGATATCCTTCAGCATATCAGTGATCCCTTTGCGCTGCCTCGTCCGCCAGCGCACGGAAGAAGTCCGCCTCCGCGCCAAAGCCGTCCAGCGCCTTTATCGCCCGGGCCAGCTCCGCACGCACGCGCGCCTGTGCACCCTCCAGCGTCCACACGCTCACGGCCGTCAGCTTGCCGTCGCGCTCATCCTTGCCCTTGCTTTTACCAAATTCCTCGCTCGCCGTAATGTCCAGCACATCGTCGGAGGCCTGAAACAGAAGCCCGAACGCGTCAGCATATTCGCTTAACGCGTTCACTGCCTTCTCGTCCGCCCCGGCCAATCGCGCGCCGCCGCGCATCGCACCGCGAAACATTGCCGCCGTCTTGCCCAAATGAATGTACGTCAGCATGTCCTCGCCAAAACCAGTTTTCCCCTCCACATATAAATCGGCCACCTGCCCCGCGATCATGCCGCTCACGCCCGCTCCACGCGCAATCTCGGAAATTGCCGCCACATGACGGTCAAGCCGCCCCGGATACCGTGCGGCATTAGCCAGCATCACCTCATACGCGAGGTTCAGAAGGCCGTCTCCCGCCAGAATTGCCTGTCCCACGCCGTACACCACATGGTTTGTAGGCTTGCCGCGGCGCAATTCGTCGTTGTCCATGCCAGGCAGATCGTCGTGAATCAGCGAATAGGTGTGAATCATTTCCAGCGCACAGGCACAGTCCAGCGCCTCGTCTGCGTTGCCGCCCAGCATCTCGCAGGATGCCAGCAGCATGGCGGGACGCAGCCGTTTCCCGCCTGCCAGCAAACTGTAACGCATCGAATCCGTCAGAAGCCCGGGCACGCCGCCCGACACAAAGGAATCCCCTTCAGTCGCCGGAAGCAGCGCTTCAAACCGCTTTTCCACCATTCTCGCGTATTCATTTCTCGTTTTCATTCGCCGTCTGCCTCCCTCGTAAGCTCAAGCTCGCCCGTCTCCGTGAGCATACGGATCCTCGCGTCGCCCTCGTCCAGCATTTTCTTCAGCTCCCGATACAAAACGACGCCGCGCCGATACGCGTCAAACGACTCGTCCAGCTTCATATCGCCCGATTCCATGCGAGCTACCAATCCTTCGAGTTCCTCCATGCCTGCCTCGAACGTAAATTTCTCGTCCATTCTCGTATCCTCTCGTCCATTTCGTTCGCCGTCGCATGCAGGGCACGCCTATCCACAAAAACGCCGCCCCGCCGTATCCGTCAAAATACGATGATCTGCGCGCACGTCTCGGTCCCACCGCATCCGCCGCAATTCGAACGCCCGCGCTCAGAATGCCTCGGCTCCGCTGGCATTCCGCCGTTCCCGAGTCGAAGTACTCCAATCGTTTCCGCGGCTCGTCTATCCCTTGCGTGAAGTTCCAGCCGTCATTTCCTCTCGTCCACGCCATCCACCGTCGCGCGAACGCGAGCCTCACGCATATCCACACAGAAGCGCTGCCCCGCAGACAGCTCCGCCGCATCCGTCACGATTCGATCACCCGTGCGCACGCAGGCATAGCCGCGCGCCAGCACATTTTCCGGGTTCATCGCTTCCAGCGTACGCGAGACGGTTTTCAGCTTCTCCCTCGCGTCCGACAGGCGCGCCTCAGCGCGCAGAGCAAGCCGCATATACAGGTGCTCCAGACGATCCCGCCGCCGTTCGGTAAGCATGCGCGCAGGGTCTCGAAGGTACGCGCTCTGCCCACAGGCATTCAACCGCAGACGACGTTGCCTCTGGGCGGCAGAAAGCGCGCGCGTCAGGCGAATCATGCGCTGATCGCACGCCTCCTGCCATTCGCGGACGTCGGCTACCGCCAGCTCTGCGGCGTTGGACGGCGTTGCTGCACGCACATCGGCAGCAAAATCGCAGATCGTAAAATCGATTTCATGTCCCACGCAGGACACCACCGGCGTTTTACACGCAGCCACCGCGCGCGCTACAGCTTCTTCATTAAACGCCCACAGGTCTTCCATCGACCCGCCACCACGTCCCACAAGGATCACGTCAGCGCGGCCGTCCTCGTCCAGCCGCCGCACGGCTGCGGCAATCTCCGCCGCCGCGCCTGCGCCCTGCACCGCACACGGGCACAACAGAATGCCTACCCGCGGGTTTCGCGCACGCGCCACGCGCACAATGTCGTGAAACGCCGCGCCCGCCGCCGACGTCGCCACGCCAACGATTTTCGGCATCAACGGAAGCGGCTTTTTGAGCGCCGGGTCAAACAGCCCCTCGTCCGCCAGCCTTCGCTTGAGTGCCTCAAAGCGTTTGAACAGGTCGCCCGCGCCCTCCCGGCGCATCGCATCCACATACAGCTGGTATGTTCCACCCGCAGGATACAGCCCCGCCGCGCCGGTAACGACCACTTGCATGCCGTCCGCCGGCTGGAAGTCGAGCCGCGCTGCCTGCTGCCGGAACATAGCACACGATACGCGCGCCTGCTCGTCCTTGAGCGTGAAATACAGATGCCCGCTCACGTGCCGCTTGAACGACACGATTTCACCGCGCACCGACACATTCCGAAGCATTGCGTCGCCTGCCAGCTTCCGGCGCACATATTCGTTCAGCTCGCTGACCGAAAGCGACCACTCACCCATGCCGTCCTCCCATGCGCTCGTTCACCATATTTTTCATCCGTCGTTCCCTGCCGCATCCCATCGCCTTGCCTGCGCATCGCTCAGAAGTCGGTCGGTACCCGCGTCGTTCAATATCGAACCTGCACGCCGCCAACCGACGCTGCCCGTCATTCAGACCGCTGGCTTTCCGCAGCATCCATCGTGTTTTTCAGAAGCATTGCAATCGTCATCGGCCCCACGCCGCCGGGCACCGGCGTAATCCAGCCCGCAACCTCGCGCACGCCTTCAAAATCCACGTCGCCAGCCAGCGTACCATCCGAAAGCCGATTGATGCCCACGTCGATCACCGCCGCGCCTGGCTTCACCATATCCGCCGTAATCATGCGCAGCCGACCGGCGGCGCTTACCACGATATCTGCGCGGCGCACGACGTCCGCCAGCGCTTCCGTTCGGGAGTGGCACATGGTTACCGTGCAGTTTTCGCGCAGCAGCATCATGGCAAGCGGCTTCCCGACGATGTTCGAGCGCCCAATGACCACGGCATTCGCCCCGGACAGAGGCACGGCCGCCTCCTTCAGAAGCCGGATACAGCCTGCGGGCGTACACGGCTCCAGCGGCGCGCGACCACGCATCAGCCGCCCGGCGTTGAGCGGATGAAAGCCGTCCACATCCTTTTCCGGCGCAACCGCGGCCGTCACCCGGTCCGCGTTCATACCTCCGGGCAGCGGAAGCTGCACCAGAATGCCGTTGATCGAGGAATCCGCGTTTAGCCGCGCTATTTCGGAAAGCACCTCGTTCTCCGTCGCCGTTTCGGGCAGACGCACCGTCACCGAGCGGATTCCCACCCAGCCGCACGCCTTTTGCTTGTTTGCCACGTAAATCTGGCTGGCCGGATCCTCGCCCACCAGCACAACCGCCAGCGCCGGAGTCTCGCCATATATCTTTCGGAATGCGCATGCGCGCGTCTTCACTTCGGCACGCACCGTGCGCGCAATTTCCTTCCCGTCAATAATCTGCGCAGCCATTCCCGTTCCCCCGTTTCTCCGATTCTGTCCGCAAGGCGTCAGGCTCCCTCACAATCGCGCCCTGTGGAAAAACGCCCGCATGCTTTCCAGCCGCACACACCTTTGGCACAGGCAACGCGGACAGCCCTACATTTCAATCCACGCCCGCGCCACATACCGCGCCGCTTTTTTCTTGGAAAACGCCCGTACGGCACGTCTCTCGCCCACGCAAACCGGCTGCCATTTCAATCCACGCCCCACACTGAGACCTTACTGCTTTCCCCATGTAAGAAGCGCTCACGCGGCTCGTTTCTCGCCCACGCAAGCTGGCTGCCATTTCAATCCACGCCCCACACTGAGACCGTACTGCTTTCCCCATGTAAGAAGCGCTCACGCGGCTCGTTTCTCGCCCGCGCAAGCCGCCTACTATTTCAATCCACGCCCCGCGCGAACATCGTTCCGCTTTCTCTTAAAACGCTTGCGCAG
Source organism: uncultured Oscillospiraceae bacterium (assembly GCA_964554795.1). Classification (GTDB taxonomy): domain Bacteria; phylum Bacillota; class Clostridia; order Christensenellales; family Aristaeellaceae; genus SFHK01. The sequence goes on from CAZKQB010000014.1 coordinate 31,935, forward strand.
ACACCACGTTGCTTTCTCTTATAAGAAGTGCCCTCGCGGCTCGTCACTCACCCGTGCAGGCTCTTACGCCTCTATGCTCCTCGCCAATCAGCGCCACGCCGCAGGCATTATCACCCGACAGCTCCGGCCGCGCCCAGCACACGCGCGCCGTGCAGCCCAGTCTTTTGAGCCGCGCAGGCAAAAGCTGCCTCAAAAGCGCCGACGAAGCCACGCCGCCAGCCAGCAGTGCCTGCTTCGCGCCCGTGCGCTTCACCGCGTCGGACAGCAGCCACGCAATCGAGCGCGCAAGGAAGGAATAAACCTCCGCGGCCACGTCCTCGGCGGCCGCTCCGGCCTCGATCATGCGCATTGCCTGTGCCTCCGCGCCGGAAAACGAGCATTCCCCGTCTCTGTGGGAAAGCGCAAACGCGCCCGTCGCCTTTCCCTGAATCGCCAGCCGTTCCAGCGCAGGTCCCGCCGGAAAGCCCAGCCCCAGCCGCACGCCGACCCGGTCTACCAGCTGCCCAGCGTGCAGGTCGTTGGAGCCGCCCACCTTTGAAAGCGCGCGGTTTTCGTCGGCATACAGCGTCTCGGTCGTCCCGCCGGACAGGTGCATCGCCACGAATGCGCCGGGACGAATTCCGGAATCCACCATCGCGGCGCGCACGTGCCCCTGCTGGTGACTAGTGGCATAAAACGGCACGCCCAGCGCCGCCGCTATGCCGCGCCCCATGCCCTCGCCCACCAGAAACACCGGCATGTACGAATCATCCACATCCCGGGGACGCGTGCTTGCGCATACGGCTGCCACGCACACATCCTGAACGCCGCCCATCAGCGCTTCAAGTAGCTCATGCAGCCTTGTGGTATGCTGAAACACTCCGTCAGACTGCCGAAGCCCGCGCTCTCCCGCCGCGACGGTAAGTAGCTTTCTCTCCGACGCAACGACACGCCCGCCGCCCGCGAGGGCGACGGACGTGGTGTAGCAGCTGGTATCGATCCCAAGCGTGCATTTCATTGAATTTCACTGCGCATAATTGCGCCCAGCACGCCGTTTATAAACGTGCCTGCCTTCTCGGTGGAATATTTTTTGGACATTTCCACCGCCTCGTTGATGGCTACGGCGCCCGCCGTGCCACCAAACCGCATCTCGTATGCCGCGAGACGCAGGATGGCCAAATCGACGCGCGTAATGCGCTCAAGGGACCAGCCAATGACGTGATCGGAAATCAGCCGGTCGACCTCATCCGCGTGCGCCTGTACGCCCGCCACAAGCTCGTCCACATAAGGCTTATTCTCGTCGTCGGGCTGAATTTCCAGCAGATTCAGGCGGGTATCCTCGCCGCCGTCGCCGCCCATTTCCCATTCGTAAACCAGTTTCATCGCGCACTCGCGCGCGTCGGATCTGTTCATTTCTTCTGCTTACCCCGTTCCAGAACGCGATTTCCGCGCTTATTCCACCGTGCTTCCATTCTCCGGATCGCTGTTCTCACCGAAGCTCTCTTCCTCGACCTCGGCAGGCTCCCGCACTGCGGGCTCCTGCACGGGCTCCTCGGCGGCAGGCTCCTCTGTCGGCTCTTCTGCTTCCGGCTCCTCCGGCTTTTCTTCTGCCTCAGGTTCCTCTGCCGGCTCCTCTACTGCCGGCTCCTCCGGCTTCTCTTCTGCCACAGGCTCTTCTGCTTCCGGCTCCTCCGGCTTCTCTTCTGCCGTGGACTCCTCCGGCTTCACCGCCTGCGGGGGAACGATCGCCTCGCCCTCTCCGGGTACCTTGATCGTGGAAATCTTCACCGACACACTGCTCAGCGCAATGCCGTTCACCTCGCCCAGCTGATGGCGCACGGCCTCCTGCATGCGAGCCGTGGTAACGGGAATATTGATATTGGAGCTGACCGAAACATCGATCATCACCTCAAGGCTCTCGTCATGATAGCCCGTGATCACGCGAACGTCGCTCACGCCCTCGGGCTGCCCAAGCGCGGACACCACCAGGTGATCCAGCGTCTCCTGCGACAACAGCACGGCGTCTCCGCTCTCATGCCGCAGCGTAATCATGCGTGCCTGACGCACCTGACCGGCTCGCAGTGCAATCATGAACACCAGCGCGCAGTACGCCGCCAGCACAAGGCCAAGCACCAGCGAAAGCACGCTGTTTTTTCCGCCAAAGGTGTACATCAGCAGCACGTCGCCCACCAGACCCAGCACCGCAAAGGCTTCGATTGCGATGCGCTTCCAAAGCTTCATCATCATGTGTTACCCTTCCTCCTCAAGGTCGATCCCTTCTGCGGCGGCTTTCGCCTCGCCGCCCTCCTTCTCTTCTTCCTCGTCCTCTACCTCAACGTCCTCCAAATCGAGCCTGAAATCGTCGTCATCCACGACCTCCTCAGCCTCGTCTTCCTCCGGCTCGCTATCGGCCGCCTCACCGTTTCTCGCGTCGGGCGCTTCCTTGCCAAGCAGCTTATGCTGGTTCATTTCCAGCTCCGCCACGGCGCGGTTTTCGCGCTCGAAGCTCACGCCGGTCACGTGCACGTCCACGCTTTTCACCGACATGCCCGTCATCGTTTCGATGGCCTTTTTCACGTTTTCCTGAATGCCCTGCGCAACCTCAGGAACCGGGAAGCCGTATTCCACCACGATCGTTACGTCCACAGATACCACATTGTCCGTAATTTCCACCTTGATGCCGCGGGTAAGATTGCGCGAATTGGACAGCGCGCGGCGCATGAAGATTTCGGTAAGACCGCCGGACGCGCCCACAGTATTTGCAACGCCCTCCACTTCCGTCACGGCCAGCCCGGCGATGGTCGCGACGACATCCGACGCAAAGTACACCATGCCATTGCTGTTTGTATTCAGTCTGACATCGGAAGCATTGTTCTCAGCCATAGTTTTTCCTCCTAAATCAGCGGGACTCCTTCGAATAGACAGCCCTCCAGATTGATTATACCAGATTCTCGGTCAAAACGCAATTGGTTTATTCATCTCATCGTGGAACGGTCATAATTTTCACATTTGCGCCCGATTGTCCGGTTTCGCGCAGCACAAGCTCCAGAATCGCGGCGCTCTCCTCCCGCGAGAGCGCGTCTGCACGCACCACCACATTCACAGAGCTTGCCGAAACCGTTACCACAGCGTCCTCAAAGCCGCGCATTCGCAGAACGCCCTCCACCGTCGTCTCCGTTTCCATGCGCGCGGTCAGCGTTAAAAGCTCGCTCCGCGCACGTGCACGCATCCCCGCATCAGCCTCCTCGTCGGCCGCCATTGTGCTCAGCACCGAGCTTTCCATCTGCCGAACCCGTGCACGCTCCTCCGAAAACGCCAGAAGCGCGTCCGGTCTTGCCGTGGTCTCTGCCGTTTGGTTTGCCCGCGGCTCCACGCGCTTTTCCCCGACCGAAAAGCAAAACAACGCGCCCGCTACAAGCACCGCTGCGCTAGCCGCTGTCGCCGCCCGCGTCCATCCTCCGCCACGCTTCATTCGCCGCCTCCTTCTCAGAACGCCCTTCATGATCCCGCGCCGCTCACGTCTCTTGCCTTCATGCGGCGCAATCGTCTGCCCTTCTCGCCCACCTGTCACGTGCTGCCCGCCGCTTCCTCCATCGCAGACACGTCGATGCGCGCGTTGTCAATCCCAAGCACCGTCTGCACCGCCTTCTGCAGGCGCAGCCGCACGCCCACATCCCGCGCGCCGGTCGCCACCACAAGCACGCCCGTATGTCCATCCGCTCCATCGAACACCATCACTTTCACGCGTCCTGCACCCTCAACCTCCGAAAGCACGCGTTCAAGCCGCGCCTCGGTCTCGCTGCGTACGTCCGAGGTTCGAACGCCCGGTGCCAGCAACACCAGCGCCGCCACCGCCAAAAGCGCCAAAAGCGCCCATGTTCGCGCGCGAACCGGGCCCAGCTGCTTAAATGCCTCCGCAACCGACATTTTCCCCTCCGTCACAGTGCCGCCAGCGCGCCCGCGACGATCCCACAGACCGCCCGAACGGCCATCAGCCCCACCGCGGCGCGCACGCTATTTTGCAGCCGTCCCTCCGGCAGAAGTGCGTCCGCCACCCCGGAAATCAGCGCCAAATACAAAATCCGCTCCATCCGCTCATTCCCTCCGCTCCCCTTCGGATACTCCCTCAGACGCTCGACCATGCGCCCGCTGCCTTCCGAAAACCATCTCTCCCAGTCAAAGCCGCTTTGCCAAGGCCCGCCGTTTCCATGCAAGCATCCCTCAAAGCCGCTGCACTTCCGTCACCCGCTCAATCGAACGCCAAGTCCTGCCGTCGCGCCAATCAGAATCAGCGTCAGCGCCAGCGTCGCCGTGACGGATGCCGCCAAAAGCGCATAGGCCGCCGAAAACGCATCCATCAGCTTTGCCATCGCCTCGTCGCCCACCGGCTCCAGCACCGCCGCCAGAAGCCTCAGCCCCGCCATCGCCGTCAACGCTGCCACGATCGGACGGGCGCACAGAACCGCCAACGCCGCAAATCCCGCGACGCCCACTGCACCGCGCACGACCGAAGCGCTGGCCGCCAGCGACTCCATCGTCCCCGCGACCTTCCCCCCGATAATCGGAATCAGCCGGTCAACGGCAAGCTTTGCCCCGCGCATCGCTGCGCCGTCATACGCCCCGCTCAGAAGCCCGCCGGTAGACATCATCGCAAGGTACGCCGTCACCGCCGTCGTCAATATCCATTTAGCAAGCGACCGCGCCGATGATGCCAGCCTGCCCAGCTTCAGTCGCCCAACGGCTCCCGATACCGATAGTCCCAGCCCCGCCGTAGCCAGCGGCAATGCCGCTCTTTGCACCGCGAGCGCCATCAGCCGCGATGCCAGCGCCCCCATCGGCGTAATCAGCGCCGCCGACCGCGTGCCGCCCGTCAGCGCAAGAAGCGTGACCAGCACCGGCGTCAGCGCGTCGTTCAGCCCGGCCGCGCGCCCGATCGCCGCGTACGCCAGCTCATAGACCCCAGAAAAGTGCTTTAAAAGCGCTGCGGCACAGCACAACGTACAGGCACAACGCGCAAGTCTTGCCCCTGACCCGGACGTCAGGTGCGCCAGCACCGCCCACAATAGCGCCGGAATTGCCGCCGGAATGAGCGCCGGAAGCACCGATCGCACGATAGTCTCCCCCTCGCGCCGCAGAGCTTCCGGCAAATTGTGAATGGCCCTCTCGACGTCGCCGGACAAAAGCGTTTTCAGAAGTCCGCCGACATCCAGCTCCACGCCCGCCTCCGCAGCCGCGCGTTGAAAGCCGCTAAAATCAACGGCCGCCGTCTCCGCACTCACAGCCGCGTCGGCACGTTCGTTTCCCTCCTCGCCCGGCGCTTCTGCAGGCGCAGACAACCCGGAAAGCAACGCCAGCAGCATAAGCATAAGGCCCACCCAATGCTTTACGTCCATCCTCCGTTCCTCTCCTCGTCCGGCAAGCGGGCTCGACATAGATAAACTCCCGGCTCAAGTACCCCTGCAGCTCTGTCGGGCGTCCAAACTATACACGCATTCCGCGAAAAACCCGTCTAACGCCAATGACCCGTAGCCTCCGCCTTCAATCATGGCAGTAGCGCCACGGCGGCTGACAGCACCTCCGCAGCCAGCGGTGTCAGGAGCGCCGTCAGTGAAACCCGCGTGCCGAACTCGACGCGCTGCGCCAGCGCGCCCTCCCCTGCATCCCTGCAAAGCTGGGCGGCATACTCGCCAATCAACGAAAGCCCGCACAAGCGAAGCAGAAGCGCCGTATCTCCGTCATCCGCACCGGCCTTTGTCAGCCACTCCTTCAGAATCCGAACAGCGCCAGCCAGCTCGTCCATCGACAGCAGGCATGCCGTCAGCCCCGCAAGCAAGCCCACCGCCATAGCCAGCTCCGGCCGATTCACGCGAATTGCCACACACAGCACCGCCGCAGCTACCAGCAGCGCCGCGATTTTTACCGCCGTCACATTCTTCCCTCCGCCAACGCAGACCAGATGCCCGCCGCATTCTACTCCTTCAATACAGATTAAACATCTGCCGCACGCTTGTGAAGAAATCGCTGAGCAGCCCTACGACCACCAGCATCACGATTGCAAGCCCTGCCAGCGTCGCGAGCGTAGCAATATCCTCCCGACCCGCGCGCGTAAGAAGCTGGCTCATGACCGACAGAATGATTCCGAACGCGGCAATCTTAAATACCAGATCAACATTCATCCCTTTTCCCTCCTCCTGTCCGGAGCCTGTCCATCGCTCGTATGGCCGGATGCCGCATCCGCTGCGTCTTCTCACGGGGAGCCTGCATGCCGCCGATTCCGGCATACCATCAAGCGTGAATGCGGCCGCAGCCGGAATCCGTCCTATATCAGAAGGATGCTGACTGCCAGTCCCGTCATAGCTCCGAGCGACGCATACAGCCGTCGCTTATCCCGGCCAGCAGCGCGCAGCTCCCCTTCTCTGCGTCCCAGACGCTCGATCGTGCGCGCATACTGCTCCGCATGCTCGCTGCGCCCGAGAACCTCCAGGGCTTGAAACAGCCGCTCGAGCTCCTCCACATCCGCCTGCGGAAGCGGCACGGGCTCTCCCCTCTGCGCCTCAACTGCCTCCGCCCACGCCTTGCCCGGCGTCAGCGCTGCATTTCTCCGCATTCGCTCCCCGGTCTGCCGCAGAAGCGGAACTCGCATCTCCGTCAACGCATCGCCCATGGGAACCAACCGCTCCAGCGTGAGCGTTCGAAGCATCTGAAGCTCGTCCATCAGCAGCCGCAGCGAATCCGCCTCGCGCGACGATGTTCCTCCAAATGCCCGACCAGCCAAATAGCTGAATAGCGTCAGCGCTGCGGCGATTATCAGCCTTCCCGTCATCGAATTCCCTCCCGCGCCTTCGTTCCCTTCCTTTATTGTCCCGCTCTTCCCTTCGATACACGGCCCGCCGTCAAGCGCGAACAAAGCAGCCTGCCGCCGCACACTCTTCCTTCGGTAACCCAGCGCGCCGCCAAGCGCAAGCAAAGCAGTCTGCCGCCAGCCGCTCTTCCCTTCGGCCTTCCTGCGCCGTAACCGAGCAGCCCTATACTCACGTTGTTTCCTGCTTCCATTCGCCCGTCCGCTCTTCCCTTCGGTACACGGCGCGAACCGTTCCCGGCGCGCCGCCGAGTACGAATGCAAGCGTCAATGCGCCGCTTGTCAGCACTCTCGCAACATTCTGGCGCGCCAACGCCTCGCTCAGCGTGCCTGCGTGTGCCGTCGCGAGCACGACCGTCCCAGCGCGCGCCGCGTTTTCGATTGCCTCCGCATCTCCCGGCGCCCCGATTTCGTCTGCCGCCAGCACGTCCGGCGCCATAGCGCGCAATAGCCGCGAAAATGCCTCCACCTTGTTAAGTCCGCGAACCACATCTGTGCGCGGCCCTACGTCCAGCCCCGGCACGCCCTCGCGGACGGCAGCCAGCTCATCCCGCTCGTCAGCCAGCCCCACGGTGAATCCTCGCATGGAAAGCATTCGAACCGCGTCCCGGAGCACGGTAGTCTTCCCGCCGCCGGGCGGCGAAAGAAGAATTCCGCTGCGCGGATAGCCGTCCGCCGTCAGAAGGTGTACCACGTCGGCCGCGCAGCCTGGACAGGCTCGGGCAACGCGTATACATAAGGAAGTAATTTCTGCCAGATGCGTGCGTCCTACTTCCGCACGGAACCGTCCGGTCACGCCCGCACGGCAGCCGCCGGGCAGCGTGAAATATCCCTGACCGAGCTCGTCCTCCCATGCATACGGCGAAAACCGCAGCATTCCAGCCATGATTGCGCGCAGCTCGCCCGGCGTTACCTTCTCCGCCAGCACCTCCGCACCATCATGCCATTCTGCCGTGATCGCGCCGCCCGCGCGAAGGCGCACGTTTTCCACCCGGCTCCGCCTTCCCGCCTCCAGCAGAGCAGCTCCCGCCCGCCGGGGCAGATGGGCCGCAATTTCTTCCAGCGCTTCCATGCTTGCCTCCTGCAAAAGCTGGGAGTATATATGCCCCGCCGCACGAAAAAAGACGGCATCCTCCCTTCGGCAAGGAGCCGAGTCCTCACGCCAAAAAGAACGCTCCTCCGCAGCCCATAGGCTGCGGAGGAGCGCCTTTTCATGCTTTGAAATTATGACTGAATCTTCGACGGGGGCTTGCAGGACGGGCACGCGGTATACTTATGGCTGAGGGCGTATTCCAGCGTCACGTTCTGTCCGCCGGTCATACCCGTTGCAGCGCACTTGGCGGCGGCGTGGTAATAGTTATCCGCGCCCGCGCCCAGCTTGATGTACACATTCGTGGACGCCGTAGCCTTGTTGCTAGCGGTATTATTCCCGTTGGCGGTATTATTCCCGCTCGTGCCGTTGTTTCCATTCGTACCGTTTGTGCTTCCAGCGGCGCTCGTGTTCTTCTTCACAAGGGTGTTCAGCACCTTGGCGCAGGTAGGACACGCCGTCTTGTTATAGGAGATAGCCGTGGAGGCCTTGACGGCAAATGCATTCGTCATGCCGGAGCAGGTAGCGCTCACGTGGTAGTACTTGCCGCCATAGGTCGCATACACCGTCAGCTTCGCGGGCGTAATGCAGGTGGGGCAGGGAGCCTTGCCTGCCCGAACCGCAGCGGTGAAGGTGCCGCGCGTGGCATTCGCCATTCCGGAGCAGGTCTTGTTGGTGTGGAAGTACTTGCCATTCTTGGTGGCGTACACGTAGGTCGACGTTTCGGTAGTGTTCACCGTGGGAACGTTGTTCGGGTTCGCCGCCGTATTGATCTTCACGGTATCGCTGCCAGTATTATTGGTTCCGGTATTGGTTCCGGCTGTGCTCGCCGTAGTCTTCTGGAACATCTTGGCGCAGGTGGGACAGGCCGTCTTCTTATACTGAATCGCCGTCTCCGCCGTAACGTACACCGCGTTCTTCATGCCGGAGCAATTCGCCTTGGTATGGTAATACTTGCCGCCCTTCGTAGCGAACACCTTGATCGTGGTCGGCTTTACGCAGGTCGGGCAAGCCTTCTTGCCCATGGTCACCGCACGCGCAATCGTACCCAGCGAAGCATTCTTCATGCCGGAGCAATCCGCCTTGGTGTGGTAGTAGGTACCCTTCGCCGTGGCGTAGACCATCGTCTGGGTTGGCGTCTTGGTACTGTCGTCGGTGCTCGTTCCACCGCCGATGCACTGCGGACAGGCCGTCTTGCCGTCGGCCTCCCAGGCCGCCTTCGTCTTGGTAATGGCGTTCGCCATGTTCTGGCAATTGCTGATGCTGTGATACCACTTGCCGCCGGGCGTTCCGTAGTAGCCGATACACACCGGGCAAGCCGTCTTGCCGGCCTTGATGGCATTGCTCTCGGTAACAACCTGCGCGTTGGTCATACCCTGGCAGTTCGAATCCTTATGATACCATTTGCCGTTCGTCGTGGCATACAGCGTCGTGCCGCTGGTCGTGGTACTGCCGTTCGTGCTGGTGCCGGTGCTGCCGCCCGCGCATTCGGGGCAGGCCACCAGGCCGCGCGTCGTGGCGGTTTCAAGCGTCATTTTGCTGGCATTTGTCAAGCCGCCGCAGTTTTCCAGCGTGTGGTAATACTTGCCGCTGTTCGTGCCCCACACATAGGTCACGCTACTGTCGCCGACCGTACCGACCGTTCCGTCGGCGCCGTTGTTCAAGCGCGGCGTAGTGGAGGGCTCCGCCGTGGGAACGGTTGTGGGCGTCGCCGTCGCAGTAGCCGACGCAGAGGGCATGTTAGACATGAAGTTGTTGGTCGTAACCGTGTTGTCCGGCTTCGAGTTGGAACGATTCAGCATCAGAATCAGGAAAATGACCAGCCAGATCAGACTGGCTGCAGACAGCCCGGTGCGTAGCGTAATGTCGTACTTGTTGCGGCGCCACAAAAGCCATACGCCCAGCGGCGGCAGCACAACCAGCGAGACATACATCACCCAATCGTTCGAGAGCACATAGCCCAGCAGACCGGCGGCGCGCTCGTTTTCAAAGCCGGCCTCACCGTCTCCCTCGTCTTCGTAATAGCCCTCGTCCGCTTCATCATAGGACGAACCACCGTCATCATACGCGCCGTCGTCATACGAATCGTCGGCGTTTTCGTTGTCGAGATTTTTGAAGACGTCGGGATTATAACCCAGGTCCTCGGAATTCTCATCCTCCTCGCCATAACCATAGCCTTGATCATCGTAATTCTGATCGTAGCCCTGATCATCATAGCCCTGATCGTCATAATTCTGGTCATAGCCCTGATCATCATAGCCCTGATCGTCATAATTCTGGTCGTAGCCCTGATCATCGTAGCCCTGATCGTCATAATTCTGGTCGTAGCCCTGATCATCATAGCCCTGATCATCGTAATTCTGATCGTAGCCCTGATCGTCGTACGCGCCGCCGTCGTCGTACCCGTCCGCCTGCGCGTCGCGGGCCGACGCATCGTACTCATCGCGGGGCGCATTCTTCCCCTTGAGTCTGTCCTTTAGGCTTTCAAAGCTGAACCCTGCCATATTCGTTCTCCCTTATCCAAACTGTCGAGCATGACACATGACATCTATATGTTGGTCGCTATAATCATACACCATCCGCGTCCATTCGTCAATAGTTTTGACAGATAAAAAAAATAAATTTGAAATATTTAGGAGCAAAGTCAGTGTAAAATTGAAATATCCATGAAGATCACTGCCCGAATTACGCTGCGATATGGCATTTGTGCAGAAGATGTGCTATAATGAAAAAGCTATGCGGCAGAGTCTTTCTGCCTTACACAGGAGGAACCTCATGGAGGAGAAAAGAAGAACCACCTCCGGCGCGCCCCGACACGCCGCCCGTCCTGCGGGCGAAGGAAGCGCGCCGAAAAAGCGCCCCGCCGGGAGTACGACCTCCCCGGGTACACCGATAAAAAGACCCACCCGAGGCACAGCCGCTCCGGGTGCGCCAAAAAAAAGGCCCGCTGGAAGCGCGGCCTCCCCGAGCGCGCCGAAGAAAAGACCCGCCGGAAGCGCGCCGCAAAAAAGGCCTTCCACGTCGCACGCACGCTACAGCCGAAGGCGGAAGGACGCAAACTGGTCAATGGTGCTGGCGCTCGCCGTCATTGTCATCATATTGATCGGCATTCTCGCGCTGATTGTTCTGGGCGTAAGGTCGTGCGCGTCCGGCTGTAGCTCCCGAAAGGCCTCCGTCGCCAGCAGCAACCTGACGCAGATTTACAAGGAAACGCCTGTTCCGGATGCAACCCCCGGCACACAGGTGGTTGACAATGATCCGAGCGTCGGCGGCGATTCGTCGGTCGAAAACCTCACTGCGTCGGTCACCATACCCACCTCGCTGCCCACGCCCGCGGCAAACACGCGCACGGACTCGAACGGCCTTCGCTCCGCGACCATCCGCACGGCGGGAGACTTCGTTATTCACGACGTCATTTTCCAGTCTGCGGCAAGGCTTGCAAAGCAGACCAACAGCAGTAGCCCCTATAACTTCATTCCCATGCTGAACCTGATTCGCGATCAGCTTGAGAACGCAGACTTCACCGTCACCAATGTGGACGGGTCGATGGGCGGCAAGCAGTACTACAAATACGGCTACAGCGGCTATCCGCAGTTCAACACCCCGCCGCACATCCTTTATGCGCTGGTGGACGCAGGCGTGGACATGCTGACGCTGGCCAACAACCACATGCTGGACGGCTGGTACGACGGCCTGATGGCGGAAATCGCGAATGTGGAGAAGGTCGGTCTGAAGCACGTGGGCGCGAACCGCTCAACCGAGGAAAAGAATGCGCCCGTCATCGAGGAAATCAACGGCATCAAGGTCGGCTTCATGAATTACACCGTGTCGCTGAACGAGATGGACAAAAAGGGCGTCGACTCCCGCGCGTTGGAATTCGGCGTAAACGCCACTAAGAATTCCGACCCCAAAAAGGACGCGAAAACCCTGCGCGACGCGGGTGCGGACGTAATCGTGTGCTACATGCACTGGGGCAAGGAATATGAAGAAACACCCGACGACAACCAGAAGAAGCTGGCTGAAACTCTGGTGTCCTGCGGCTGCGACGTAATCGTCGGCGGCCATCCGCACGTAGTGCAGCACGCCACGTGGCTCACCGGCACCAACCAGTTCGGCGAGATGCAGCGCACGCTGTGCGTGTACTCTCTGGGCAACTTCCTGAGCGACCAGCGCCTGGCGCTGCGCGACGGCGGCATCATCTTCGATTTCACCATTCAGGAGCAGCCGGACGGCAGCTTCTCGATCATCGATCCCGCCTACCTGCCCACGTGGGTCTGGCGCACCGGCGACAAGGACAGCGGCTATAATTACTCCGTCGTGCCCATTGGGAAGTATCTGGATACCCGTCCCGAGGGCATGAGTGACGCCGACTACGCTCGCATGCTGCAAAGCTATCAGGAATCCATTGCTGCCATGCAGAAGGGCAACGCGGGCATCCTGATCGCCGACTGACCGCATAAGCCGCCCCTTTCCGGCATATACTGCGCCGAAAGGGGCGGTATTATGTGGAAAACGGTCGTCGCGCCGAACGAAACCCCGGCGCTTCTCTCGGCGCGCGTGGGCGTTCCCGTGTGCGCGATTTTGCGCGCCAACCGGCTGTTTTCGCCCGCATGGCTCCTGCCCGGTCGCGAAATCGACGTGCCGGACGTCTGCGCACCGATGGATTTTCCTTGCCCGGCGCTTGCCGTACGCATTCCGGCGCATGCATGCAGGCTCTTTTATGGCGCTGCAAAGGAAATCGCCTGCGCCTCCGGTCTTCCTCTGCGCGCCGTGCTGGCGCATGCCGGAAGGAGAGTTCCATGGGATGTACCGCTGGCGCTGGCACTTCCGGAAATCGACGCGCGCTGGCGGCTTCGCACGATTCTTCCCGGCGAGGCGCCCGCGCTCACGCCCTCCGAGCGTGCCGTCAACGCCCTGTGGGGCGCGGCATATCCGGGCATGAAAATGCTGCTTTATACAGGTGATTGACTTGCAAATTGATAAAACCGGCTTCGCCGACGCGCTTCTGCGCTGGCATGAAGCACACGCCCGCGACCTTCCCTGGCGCGGTGAAACGGATCCCTACCGCATTTGGCTCTCCGAGATCATGCTTCAGCAGACGCGCACCGAAACGGTGAAGCGCTATTATGAAGCGTTCCTGCGCGAATTTCCCACGGTATTTGCCCTGGCGAACGCCGAGCCCGAGCGGGTGCTCAAGCGCTGGGAGGGTATGGGCTACTATTCCCGCGCGCGCAACCTGCACGCTGCGGCAAAGCTGGTCGTGCAGGAAATGAACGGCGTGTTTCCAAAATCCGCTCAGGCACTACGGGCGCTGCCGGGCGTGGGCGCGTATGCCGCGGGCGCGATTGCATCCATTGCCTATGGTGAACGCATCCCGGCGCTGGACGGCAATCAGGCGCGCGTGCTGACGCGCGTTTTCAACGTCACATCGGAAATCCGCACGCCGCAAGCGCTTCACGAGCAGGCCATGCTTCTCATGCCATACAGCCAGACCGGCGAATACAATCAAGCCATGATGGGGCTGGGCGCGCTCGTCTGCACGCCCTCTCCGTGCTGTGACGACTGCCCCGTTCGCAGCTTCTGCGATGCATACGCATTCGGCAACCCGCGCACGCTGCCCGTGAAGCCCGAAAAGAAGGCGCGCGCCATCGAAGACCGCGCCATTGCGCTTGTCCTCCGGAAGGGGCGCGTGCTCGTGCATCGTCGTCCGTTAAAGGGGCTGCTGGCCGGGCTGTGGGAATTTCCCGGCTTTCCGAACGCGCGAAGCCCAGAGGACGTGCGTGCCTGTCTGCACGAGCTGAACATTTCCGCGCGGTTCGTTAAAAAGCTGCCGTGCGCCGTGCACGTGTTTTCCCATCTGGAATGGCACATGACCGGCTTTCTCTTCGAAGCCGACGCAGACGGCGACGGCTTTGTTTCTGCCGAAGCCCTTTGCGCGCTTCCCATGCCTGCGGCGCTCTCAGTCTATCGCCACGAAGCGGAAGCCCTCCTGGGCGAACGGACGATGTCTCAGGAGGCCGCTGCCCCCAATGGGATCGATTGAATATCCAGCCCAAATACGGAGGTTACCCAAGCATGCTGAAAAGAAAAACCATGCGCCGCACGGAATGGAATGGCATTGAAAAGCGCCGTTATGCCGTCATGCCCTTTGAGCAGGACGGCCTTCGCGGGCGCATGGGTCTATTGTATATGGACGAAGTTGCCGCCCCGTTTTCCGTCACCATCGGCGGCGCGCGCCGCATCATCACGCACAGCGGCTACAGCTGGTTGCAAATCGCGCCGGAAGATCGGCATTTCTGGATGACAGTCATGTTCGACGACGCTGGACAGCCCATTGAATGCTACGTCGACGTCACCCTCGAAAACCACCTGCCCGAAAACGCCGACGCATGGTTTATCGATCTGTTTCTGGATCTTGTTCTGGAGCCCAATGGCCGTGCCGCTCTTCTGGACGCGGACGAGCTGGACGCCGCCCTCGCGCAGAACGAAATCACCGCCGCAGACCACGCCATGGCTCATGCCGAGATCGACCGCCTCCTTAAGACGCTCGTTCCGCAGGCCGCTTCCTTCTTCTGTGCCTGCGCAAGGGCTCGCGCTGCCCTGCTCCCTCTTTTGAAACAGGATGCATCTGCCCCGTCTTCGGCAGACTCTGCGCTTCCCTTCGTGTAATCGAATCGTGGTTCTGAAGGAACGAAAACGCCGCCTCCCTACTCGGCGTCACAAGCTCCATTCGATCTCCTATACAGGTCAATCGCCCGTTTCTGTCAGCCATAAGCGTTAGAAACCGTTCGAATCCGCTCCGTTCTCCGTCCGATAAGGCCGGCTGGGTGCGGCAGACGGCGCGCCGCTCTGTCGCCTCGCGGCATGCCGTGCAGAAGCCGCAGCTTCTGCACGGGGTTCAAGTGGGCAGGCGCTGCGCGCCTGCCCACTTGAACCCCTACCCCGCTGCAAACGCAGCGACCGAAAAAGGACTCCCCGGAAATTCCGGAGAGTCCTTTTTCGGTTAGAATCGTATTGATCAATAGTTCGCAGCGTACCACTCGTTCGCTTCCTCGGTGAGGATCGCGCCGCCGCGGTTCATGTACTCTTCGACATAGGTGTCGTAGTAGTCCACGTCCAGCTCGCCCTGGATGATCTTCAGCCAGATCTCGTTGCGGTAGGTATTCAGCTCGCTCGCGTAGGTTGCTTCGGATGGCAGCGCGTCAAACAGAACGTTGACGTAGCCGGTGGTCGCGGACAGGTTCTTATAGGAAGCCTGAATTTCCTGCATCCACTTGTTGGAGGCAGAGTTGTACGTCTCCTCCAGGTATTCCTCATTCAGCGGGAACTCGGGTCCAAAGATGCCGCGAAGGCGATCAATGCCCAGCTGATAGTCCTTCACATCTTCTGCCAGTAGGCTCTTCTTGGTTTTGAACTCATCGTCCAGAACCTCATAATGCACGCCCTCAATGCCGTCGGCCGCCAGAACGCACAGATCCTTGTCGGTCGCGAAGATGTTCATGATCTGGAAGATCGCAGCCAGCTTCTCGTCGGACAGGCTCGCGTTGTACACGTTGCCGCCGTTGGTGGTGTTGGTGTAGCGGAGGAAGCCGCCTACGTGACCGTCGGGGCCTTCGATCCACGGACCGATGGTGACCTGCGCATCGGCGCCCTGAATGGCCTGGAACTCGATCATGACCGCACCTGCATTGTTGCCGGTGCCATACAGGTTCGCGGGGGTGTAGTGCGTCATGCGGGCCGTATGGGTAACGCCGATGCGGCCGTTCACGAAGGAGTGACTAATTGCCCAGTAGCCGCCCTGGTTTTCGCCGGTAACGAATTCAGGATCAATGACGCCGTCCACATACATCTGATGGAGCAGCTCCAGCGCATCCTTGTTGCTGGGAAGCACGTCGGCGGAAACGATTTCTCCGTCCACGTTATACCAGTAGCCAGAGTCAAAGCCTTCGAAGCCAACCCAGCCGCCGTACGCGCCGAAGATTACGTTCATCATGGAGGCGGACATGCCGTAGGTATCGTTCTCGCCGTTGCCGTCGGGATCGTCGTTGGTAAAGGCGTACATCAGGTCAACGAAATCATCGAGGGTCTCGGGCACCTCGCGGTTGAGGTTTTCGAGCCACTGGGTGTTGTAAATCACGTTGATCAGAGAGCCCTGGTTGATGGAAATCAGGGGCAGGCACGCCATCTTGCCGTCGCGCTTGGACATAGCCCACGTCGCATCGACGATGTTGGTGTTGCTTCCGAGCGGGTTGCCGGCGTCGATGAAGGCGGCGACGTCGGGCGCGTTCTCGCGGAAAAACTCCTCGGTCCAGGTCTTCAGAACGCCCTGCTGATAATACTGATCCAGCTCGGATCCGCTGTGCACGATGAAGATGTCAGGGGCTTCCTTGTTGGCAAGGCGCAAATTGATCAGCGTATCATACTGGGTATTCTCAAGGTAGATGATGTCGAATTTCACGTCGTAGCCGTACTCGCGAAGCTTTTCCTCTACGAGTGCCGTAATCTGATCGTCTTCAATCGGGCCGAGGCCATACTGCGCCACAGAAATCGTGCCGGACCACTTGTAGTCTTCCGCCATGGCGAAAGAGGACGCGGTCAGCAGCATCGCCAGCGCAAGAACGAGGGTGATGATGCGTTTGGTCATAGGTTGGTTCCTCCTTTTCATTTATCAAACCGCTATGCGCGGATTTGAATCGGATATTCTTTAGCCCTTCAGTGAGCCGACCATGATGCCCTTTACGAAGTACTTCTGAACGAACGGGTAAATCAGCAGGATCGGCAGGGTCGCCACGTAGATCGTCGCAGCCTTCAGGCCCTCGGTCGAAATCGCCTGCGTGTCGTCCAGCATGTTGCTGGACGACATATCCAGCATCTGCTGCGTTCCCTCAAGCACGATACGGCGAAGGATGATCTGAAGCGTCATCTTGTTTTCGTTGCGCATGTACAACAGCACGTCGAACCATGCATTCCAGTGGCCGACCGCCAGCCACAGGGCGACGGTGGCAAGGATGGGCGTGGAAACGGGGATGATGATCTTGTAGAACGTGGTAAACTGCCCCGCGCCATCGATCATGCACGCGTCCTCCAGATCCTGCGGTATGGACTGGAAGTAGTTGCGAATCAGAATCATGTTGTACGTGCCCACCAGACCCGGCAGAATCATGGAGGCGTAGGTATCCATCAGGTGCAGGTTGCCCATCAGCAGGTAGCTGGGAATCATGCCGCCGGAGAAGTACATAGTGAACACGATGCACATCGTCCAGAACGTGCGGTGCGGGAAATAGCGCTTGGAGAGCACATACGCGCCCATCGCAGTCATGAACAGCTGAATCACGGTGCCCAGCACGGTGCGGATAATCGTCGCGCGGTAGCTCGTCCAGATATAGTGGCTGGAAAGCACGCGCTTATAGGTGGAAAAATCCACCGTATCCGGCCACAGGTGCAGTCCGCTGCGCGTGGCGAAGGATGGACTGGAAACAGAAATCACCAGCAAATGGAGAAACGGAATCAGAATCGTCAGCGCAAGCAGCGCCTGCAGGATAATGTTGAAGTAGTCAAACGCGGTATTTCGACGGGTGTAATAGGATCGTTTGTTTGCGAGCTTTTTCTTCTTCGTCATCGTTCCCGCCCCCTTACCAAATGCCCTCTTCGCCGAGACGCTTGGCGAGGAAGTTTGTTCCCATAACCATGAAGAAGCCAATCAGGTTTTTAAACAGACCCACAGCCGTGGAAACGCTGTATTCCATGTTACCGATGCCGCGGCGATACACATAGGTATCGATAATGTCGGCGGTATCATACACATTGGCGTTGTACAGGTTAAAAACCTGGTCGAAGCCCGCGTTCAGGAGGCTTCCGCAGTTCATAATCAGCAGAATGACGATGGTCGGCTTCATCAGCGGAAGCGTGATCGACCACATCTTACGCCAGCGCTTCGCGCCGTCGCATTCGGCAGCCTCGTACAGCTCCTGATCGATGCCTGCGATCGTGGCCAGATACACGACCGTGCCCCAGCCGATTTCCTTCCAGATGCCGGTCACGACCAGCGTGCCGCGGAAGTATTTGTTGTCGGCAAGGAAGTAAATGGGCTTGCCGCCCAGCTTTTCAATAAGGTAGTTGACCGCGCCGTTGGACGGGGAGAGCAGCTGCGTAAACAGACCCGCCAGAATAACCCACGAAAGGAAGTGCGGCAGATAGCTGATGGTCTGAATCACCTTTTTATAGCGCAGGTTCTTCAGCTCGTTCAGCATCAGCGCCAGAATGATGGGCGCCGGGAAGCCGGTCACCCAGCGCAGAAGGCTGATGATAATGGTATTTCGGAACGCACGAGTAAACGACGGCGTCGCGAACAGCTGGCTGAACACCTCAAAGCCTACCCACGGGCTCTTCATGATGCCCAATGTAAGCGAATACTCCTTGAAGGCCAGCACAATGCCGTACATCGGCGTATAGTGGAACACAATATAATAGATGACGACCGGGAGGAACATCAGCGTTAGCACCGGATTTTTCAGATATCCGCGAAAGCCGGCAGCCGCATGAATTCGTTTCCCCTTCTTTTGAATAACTGCGTTCAAATTGCTCTCCACCTTCTGTGTAATATCGACAGGAATTACTATGCCGTTTTACACCCCGAAAGTCAATGCAAAGATCATGACATAATGACCATAAACCGACAACGTCATTGCAAATTTCATGACCTTTTGAAACTCCGTTGTCATTTTGGTCGGTTTTCGCCACCCGAATGCGCGAATTTCCGCGCACGTCTTGTTGCAAAAAGCCGGTTTTATGCTATAATGAAGAAGAAAGTGATTGAAAAACGCGCGGAGGGATTGGTACATTGGCAGTGAAAAAGACGCAGAGCCGGTTGAATTTATTTGCGAAGCTGATCTTATCCTACTGCGTCTGCCTCGTGATTGTGGCCGCGTTCGCAGGCTCCACCATCTATGCCCGCGTACTGGGCAACTACCGGCGTGAGCTGGACGAGCTGAGCTCCGGCGTTACGACGCAATATGCCGACATTCTTCAAACCCGCGTGATCGAGTCCGCCGAAAACTGCGCGCTGGACTTCATTCTGGGCCGCTCCAGCGACATCACTGTTCAGACCGTGCTTTCCAGCAGCCGTCTGCCGCTGCACATTGCCTATATCTACAAAGATGATTTCACCTCCGGCATAAAGCGCTATGTCCCGATGGTCAGCGACATTCGCATATACAACGTAAGCCAAAACACCTTCCTTTCCAAAACCGTCGGCCTGTACTATATCGACGACCACAGGGAGTCAAACGCCTACCCCAACCGCTGGCTCGCAGAGCTCAGGGAAAGCTCCGGCAGCTGGCTCTCCGCCCTGCCGGCAGAATACCCCGGCATAGAGGGCTGGCAGCTGAGCTATACCGCAAGCTACCCCCTGAACGTTTCCTTTGAGAATGCGCGCGGATACATCGTGGTCGACGTAAACGAAAGCTACCTGCGCGACATTCTGAACAGCGTTTCCCCCGGATCGGATGAAACGCTGCTGGTGGTAAACGCAGATGGGCGCGTGATTTCCTCTCAGAACGCCGACTGGATCAGCCTCACGATGCCGGAATGCGGCCTGCCCGCTGTGACCACGCTTTCAGAGAACGCCGATATTGCCGAATTCCGCACCGAGAACGGACGACAAACGCTTTGCTATTCCGCGCCGCTTTCCAACGGCTGGCGCGTGCTGCGCATCCTGCCCACGGGCGTGTTCTATGCCTCCCTCACCTCCATGCGCACATCGCTGCTGACCGCGGGCTTTGCCGCACTGGGCGTGGGGCTCATATTGGCGCTCGTGTTTTCGCACCGCATGTACAAGCCTGTGCGCACCATCACGCGCTGGCTGAGCACCGAAACGCCCTTCCAAATTACCGACGGGCACGTGAACGAATACGCCTTCATCGACAATGCCATAAAGGGCATGACGAGCACCATCTCCCAAATGCAGACGCTCGTAGACGCAAACCGCCTACTGGTGAAGGAGCATCTGATCGCCAGCCTGATCGACGGCAGTCTGCTTTCGATGGACACGTTCCGCATGCGCATGAAGCAGCTGGGGCTGAAAAGCGAGGAGGGCTCCTACAACATCGTTCGCCTGACGCTTTCAAATACCATGATGAACGCGCCCGAGCCGGAGCACATCGAAATGATCAAGCGCGACATCATCGAGCGGCTGGAGACGTTGTCCGGCGAAGAAACGCTGATCCTCGCTTCTTCCGTGAAAAACGACGAAATCGCCGCACTGGTCATCAGCGCTAATCAGGATCTGAGCGACTGGCTGGAGAAAATCGGCCTGATTCTACTGGAGCAGTACGAGCGTCACATCGAAATGAGCATCGGCTCGTGGCAGCCGCTTCCGCTGAAGCTGCACCAGTCCTATCTGGATGCGCAGAAGGCGCAGCTTTACCACTTCTTCCACCCTGACTGGCTGTACAGTCCGTGGCCGATGATCGACGGAAAGCAGCTTGACGACTGTTCGTCGTTGAACATGCATGCCGACGCCTTCGTCGCAGCCGTGAAAAACGCCTGCGGCGACGATGCCATCGACGAAGTGCATCTGTTCTCCTACGACGCGCAGGATCACGTGTATTCCTATGAGGACGCAATGGCGGCCCTCAAGCGCATGCAGCAGGTCGTTGATGCCGCCGCTACAGGCGAGGCGCGCGAGGCGATGGACGCATTCCTTGAAAAAAGCGGCCTGTACCGCAACATCCGAGAATACGCGCTGGAGCTGTGCCGCATCACGCGCCTTGCGCTGGAGCCGTCGTCCGCCAACGACGAAAGCCGTCCCTCCCAGCAGATCGAATGGCTTAGGCACTTCATCTCCCAAAACCTGCATGCCGACCTGAGCCTCACCTCGCTGGCCGACAGCGTCCACCTAAGCAGCAGTTATTTAAGCCGCCTGTTCAAAAAGGAAACCGGCGTCACCGTGACCGACTACATCACCGCCGAACGACTGGAAAAGGCACGGCAGCTGCTGGAGCAGACCGACCAGTCCATCGAAAACATCACACAGCAGGTTGGCTACCCGACGCACCACTATTTTACCAAGCGTTTTAAGCAGCGCTACGGCGTAACCCCCAAGGAATACCGTCAGCAGTACCGTCTCGCCCCCGAAGAAAAAAAACGGGGGGGGGGGGTAGAAAATCATATTTGTGTTAGTATGTCATCAGGTTTGCATGGAAAGCGCGCGCTGAATGTGGTATTATACCATCGTTCGGCGCGTCTTTTGTGCGACACGCCGAAAAAAGGATGTTTCGGAAGGTGGTCTATATGTACAGAAACGATACTCCGTCCCGCGTTCGCAGAAGCCTTGAAAACTTTGAAGCCCGCAAGCAGGTTATGCTCAAAAAGGGTCTCTCAGTGTACGCCTGCCCGGAATCGTATCCCGACCCCGCCGCACGCATACTAAGGCGCGATATCTATGCCGCTACCGCAGCGCTGAACCTTTTTCATGGAAAATATGTGCAGGAGTCCATCGATCAGGTAATCCGCACCGCCAAATGGTTCGACCTGCCCCATCCCACCGGGCGCGATCCCCGCGGCGAAAGCACCTTTGCCGCCATGGGCATGCTGCCCACAATCTATTACAACTGGGATAAGCTCACGGACGAGGCACGCGCTGCCGTCGACCGCTTTTTTCTGACGAAGAACTTTGAATCGATGTATGAATCCGAAAACCACAGGCTTCAACATCACACGGCGCTCTACCTTGCCGGACAGTTCTACGGCGAGCGCACGTTCGAATGGTGCGGCAAGACCGGCCTTGAAATGGAAAGGGAGGAATGCGAATGGCTGAAGGCCTTCGTGCACTTCCGCGCCAAGGAGGGTTGGGGCGAATTCGATTCGCTGGGTTATCTGGACGTTGATTTCGGCTGCCTTCTGTTGCTCGCCGACCTTTCCCGCGACAAGGAGCTTGCAACCATTTCTCGCATGATGCTGGACGTTCTGCTTCTGGACATGGTCGTGGACAGCAAAAACGGCCTGTACGGCGGCGCACATGGACGCATCTATCCGCCTACGGCGCTCAATATTCTGAGCGGCGGCATGGCAGCAGACTACTATCTGTATATCGGCCTTGACGACGACGAATCCGAGCGCCGCGCGCTGGAATTCCTGCCCGGCGTACCGGTTGCTGCACTGATGGTGGACTACCGTCCTGATCCCGTGGTGCTCGAAATGGCGCTGGGACGCACAGGCGCCTACGAAAATCGCGAGGCTAAGCACCTTCACTGCATTCCCAAGGAGCAGCAGCCCGGTCGCATCAGCAAGTATACCTACGTGACGGATAAATACATCGTCGGCGCCATCAACCGACAGGATGATTACGATCCCAACACCCAGCAGCGCTGGTATGCGCATCACGAGCAGCACGAGCTCGACGCGCTCATCCTCACCGACCCGCGCGCGAAAATTTTCACGCATCACCCCGGCTCCACCAAGGAGCATAACCGCTGGACGGGCGATCTCGGCTGCTGCTGCGTGAGCACCTTCGCGTGGCGTAACATAGCCATGTCCATGTACAACATCAAAAACCCGAAGGAATTCGCCTACATCAACGCGCACTTCAACCGCGACGTGATGGAAAACGTTTCCATTCGCAGCAACTGGGTGTTTGGCGAGAAGGACGGCGTGTACGCTGCGCTTTACGGCGCAAACGGCTGGGCATGGGCCTGCGACGAGCTGCGCGCCGCCGCACCCCGCTCCACCGAGGAGCATGCGGTGGACAACGACCGGATCGAGCTGTGGAGCGAGGGCCGGAAGCACGCCTGCGTGATCGAGCTTTCCGACGCTGACGAGAGTCTCGATGCGTTCATCGCCCGCGTAACGAAAAACGAGGTCTGCTTTGATTCCGACGCCATGACACTCCGCTATACCTCCGGCGGCCATACGCTCACGATGCATGCCGACGATAAATACCGTTCCGTGGACGGCATTCCTGTCTCCTTCCCCTATGAGAATCTGGATTCTCCCTACCTCTTCTCTAAATGGGACAGCGAGCAGATCACGGCCGTTGGCTTCAGCGGAAAGAGAATATATGACTTCGAGCGCGGCGAGATCCGCACGGAATACTGATTCGGACGCTTCTCTCCGAATAAGTTCGAGTGCCGCGCCTCTGATATGGGTAGCCGGGGAACGGGAAAGCCTGCTCTCTCGTCCACCCGCTGGACAAACGACTTCTTTGATAAACTGACAGAGCCTCCGCAAATCATTCTGCGAAGGCTCTGCTTTCTTTTTTCTAATCGTTTTCAATAATCATCGGCGGCGGCGCGGCGCGCTTCACGGTAAAGCAGAACTCGCTGCCCTCCCCGGCCTTGCTCGTCACCCAAATGCGCTCGCCCATCTGCTCCAGCATCTCCCTGGCAATGGACAAGCCAAGACCGGAGCCCATGCCGCTATGCGCCTTGTCTACCTTATAGAAGCGCTCAAAAATATGGTCGATATGCTCCGCCGCAATCCCAAGGCCGTTATCCTTCACGCGCAGCGTCGCGCGTTCGTCGTCCCATTCGCCGCCCAGCTCAATCTGCCCGCCTGAGGGCGTATACTTAATCGCGTTATCCAGCAGAATCACAAGAAGCTGCTCCACACGATCGGGATTTGAAAACAGCTGCGGGAATTTTTCAAAATCCGCCGTCAGTGTAAGCGTAAGCCCGTGCTCCTCGCAGGTGGTTCGGTATCGCTCATACAGATCATACGCAATTTCGGCGATTTCGAAATTCTCCGGCTCAATCGCCAGCGTGCCGCTTTGCAGGCGGGAAAGCTCCATCAGGTCGTTAATCAACCGAGAAAGCCGAAGAATCTCACGCAGGATGATGTCGTAATACCGTCTGCGCGCGTTTTCGTCCTTCACCATGCCATCGCGCAGCGGCTCAATCAGCCCGCGCATAGCCGTAAGCGGCGTACGCATCTCGTGGGAAACGTTGGCCACATATTCGCGCCGCGTGTTTTCCAGCCGCACCTCGCTGGTAATGTCCCTGAACAGGCCCACCGCGCCTGCAATCGCGCCCTTGTCGTCGTGCACGGGAGAAATGGCGCAGCTGATGTTGCAGTCGCCCTCGCTGAGCGTGAAATGCGCGCCCTCTCCGTCGGCAATCGCCTGATCGAACGCCGCCCACACCTCCTCGCGCGGAATCACGTTCATACGCGGGTTTTCTGGACAGTCGCCCGCCTTGAACAAGTGCTCCAGAGCCGGGTTGATGTGCGTAATATTACCCAGACGATCGACGGCCGCAATGCCCTCGGAAAGGCCGTTCAGAATCTGCACCAGGCGGTTGCGTTCAAACGTCAGCTCGCTGATGTTGTGCTTCAGCGCCCGGGAGAGCCGGTTCAGCGACGAACCCAACTGCCCGATTTCACCGCTTACCGACTCATTTGCGCGCGTATCGAACGAACCATCCGCCATGCGCAGCGCCACGTCGCGCATCTGCCTGAGCGGCGCGATCATCTGATACACCAGCGCATAAATGAGAAGGAACACAATTGGCACCACGATGCCCATCGCCATGGCCAGCGCGCCGGCCAGCGCGCTGCGCGCCGCCAGCGTTTCATACTGCGGGACGTATAGAAGCAGCGCGCCTGAAATTGCCCCGCCCTCGTCATACACCGGCACACCCAGCGTCACAATGTCCACGCCGCCGATTGACTTCATCACCGACACCGCAGTGCGCCCGCCGAGAATTTCGGAAATCTGCTTTTCCAGCTTCTGCGGGTCAAGCATCTGCTTTTCGTCGCTCACGAGGGAGATGCGTCCCTCCCTGTCTGCAACAATCAGATAGGCATTCATAATGCTCGTGTCGTTTTCGTTCACATCCACCAGCCGAAGAAGCAGCTCCTCATCAAACCGCCCCTCCATATACGCGTTCACGATGGCAGACAACGAACGCGCGCGCGGCATCATTTCATTCACACGGATGTTGACAAACAACGAGCGCGACGTCAGCATAAAAAGCAGCCATGTGCACCCAACCGTAACGATCAATGCAAGCAGAATCACGGCGTAGATGCGGCGCAGCAGCGCACTTCGAATCATCAGGAACGCACCTCAAAGCGATAGCCCACGCCATACACCGTTCGCAGCGCCCACTTCACGCCCTCGGTAGGCAGCTTCTGGCGAATGCGCTTGATGTGCGCATCCACCGTGCGCGTGTCTCCGAAATAGTCGTAGCCCCACACGCGGGACAGAATCTGCTCGCGCGAGAATACCTGCCCAGGCGCAGAGGTGAGCATGTACAGAATTTCAACCTCCTTGGGCGTGCAGGGAACCACCTGTCCCATGATCTTTACCTGGTAGTTGTCCAGGCTGACCTCCAGCTGCGGCAGGCGCACCACGCTCTTGTCCTGCACCTCCGTCTTTTCCTCAAACCGACGCAGCACCGCCTTGATGCGTGCAAGCACCTCGCGCGGGCTGAACGGCTTCACGATGTAGTCGTCCGCGCCCAGCTCCAGCCCCAGAATTCGATCGATTTCCTCGCCCTTTGCCGTGAGCATGATGATCGGCACACGATCCGTCTGCCGAATCGTGCGGCACACGTCAATGCCGCTCATGCCGGGCATCATCAGGTCAAGCACGATCAGATCGGGCTTCTCCACCTTCTTCATCTCCAGCGCCTGCGCGCCGTCATATGCGGAGCGATGTGCATAGCCCTCGGAATCCAGATAAATCCCAAGCGATTCATGAACCACGGGGTCGTCGTCGCAAATCAAAACCAGCGGACAATTCATCATAGCTTCCACCTCATATGAATTCATTTCTACCTATATTATATACGCGAAGCGCCCCGCCGTAAAGGCGATTTTCCATCAAGCCCAGATTTATTCACAATTCGCATGAAAAAGGACGCCCTTCGCGGCGTCCGACGTCCGTTATCCGAAGCGGAAAAGATGCTTCCTTTCGTAGGGCTCCGCCGAAACAGCGGTTAGGCGGTAGCCGGTCCTTCCGATGGTATCCCGGAGTCTCGCTTCGTCCAGCGGCTTCTCGCTGATGATCTCCGTCTGTCCCTTCTTATGCGAGGAGGAGACCTTCTTCACGCTGAAATTTGCACGAATCGCATCGTTCACATGTGCCTCGCACATGCCGCAGGCCATTCCCTCGATCGAAAGCACGGTTTTTGTCATGATCATTTTCCTCCCTTTCGTTCTTCATGCGGTATCATACCATAGAATCGCGGAAATCGCGCGCCGTGCGCTGCGAATTTATTGAATTTCAACGGTTTTGCCTGTGCTAACCGCTAATTTGCACATTTCCTGCTTGCATGCAAAGAAAAAGAAGCGTATAATACCGCCGAAATCTAATCGATAGCGCAAATTTCGAACGCACTGCGCCGCATTCGCGCGCAACCCATCGACCCGGCTGAAGTCTACTGAGAAGGAGGAATCCCTATGAATGCATCCGTTGTCCGCCCTGCGGACATAGCCCTGCATGACCTCGGCGGCGGCGTCTCCCGCCGCGTTCTTGCCCATACCGACGACATCATGATCGTCGAGGTGCACTTCGAGGCCGGCAGCGTTGGCGCGCCCCATACGCATCCGCATGCGCAGGCCACGCGCGTACTCTCCGGCGAATTCGTTTTCACCGTGGACGGCGAGGATACCACCGTCCGCGAAGGCGACACCCTCGCCTTCCCCTCCGACGTCCTCCACGGCACGCGTTGCATAAAGCCCGGCATCCTCCTCGATATTTTCTCTCCTATGCGCGCTGATTTCCTTTGATCGCCCCGCAAATCATCCTCCCCGAAGCCGCATTTTTGCGAACGCTTCCCATTCTAAAAGGCAGAACGCCGCTTCATCGGCGTTCTGCCTCTGCTTGACGAAAAGTCTTTTCACCAAGCTGGTGAAAAGAGAGCAAGCTCCCTCGCTATGGTCACTTCCCTACCAGAGGCGCGGCGCTCGAATTTTCAATTCGACTGTCCGCGGTCGGTCCGTAGGCCAACTTGAAATTTCCTTGGGATTCCATCCTCTTTTGCTTCATCCAGTAAACATTATCTCTGGATTCTTCCAGATACTATATACCCCCAAAGCCTCTTTCTTCGTAAAGCCTCTCAAATGCACCCTGCGGCTTCGATATCATTGATTTTCGTAAAGCCCTCCTACAAGCTTAAGATTATACATTCAAAATGTATTGTTCATCGCCTGCCTTGACGAACCCGATGCTTTGAAACATTTTCTGCGATTGCCTGTTAAATGCGTATATCTCAGCGCGCAATTCATGGATGCCCGTTTCTCTTGCCAACTGAATAATTTCGTTCATAACTCGTCTTCCGATATGCTTATTTTGAAACGGCTTCGATATTACAATATTCACCTCTCCACTCGGCTGCAAGCAAACATCTCCGCACAATCTGTTTTTATATTTAATATAAAACAAATCACCGTGCTTATTCAGGTAATTATACATGCGCTTTAGCAGTTCCAAATCGTAAACGGCATCTCTGTTGTCTACTTGCCTGCACAAATCGAGATCCTGATACCACGCCAAAGTGGTTTTATAATTCGGATAATACCGAACCAGCATGATTTCTTCATCCACAATTCTATTTCTTGCCATTTGCTATTTCCTCTCCAAAAGCAGATTTGTCTTACGGTTCTATTGAAGAAACTATATCAAAAAAGTGTAAAAAAATCCATCTCCTGTGCAGGAGCTGCTCAAACGCTTTTCGTCTGAATGGTTCTGTCATTTTCTGCCCTGCATACGCGCAGAGTCCCATCGTTCGAAAGTCTTTCGTCCCTTCCGGTGCTCCGTTTCAGAAGCAAGTTTACAGAAGAAGGCTTGATTCATGGGAATAGAATATGGTATACTAATAGTATACTTTGTAGAATTGGAGTATACTCATATGCAGGACCGAAAAACCGCAGTTGAGACGCTGCACAGAGAGCGGATTATGCACGCTGCAGAGAAGCTGTTTCTGGAAAAGGGCTTTCAGGGAACGACGATTTCGGACATTTCGTCAGCCTCCGGCTACAGCCGACGCACGATATACGCATACTTTGAAAGCAAGGATGAGCTTCTGTGCGGCATCGTGGCGCGCGGTCTGCAAGCACTGCGGGACGAACTGAAGGCCATCCTCAATGAGACGCTGGCGTTTTCCGGGATGTATGAAAAAATCTGCGCGTCGATGCGGACATATCAGGAACGCTATCCGCTGTCGGCCTCGCACGTCAATACAGCACAGGCAGAGAAGCTGGTAGGAGAGAAGCAATCAAGCGGAGTGCGCGCCGTTCTGGCGCTGGGAAGCGAAATCAACGGGCTTCTTGAGCAATTTTTGCGCAAGGGCATTGCGGAGGGTGTTGTACGAAAAAGCGTGCCGGTAGGGCTGGCCGTGCCGGTGCTTTGGGCCGGAATTACCTCGCTGCTCTCGCTTGCTGCAACAAAGGGCGCGTATCTCGCGCGAGCGTTTGACGTTTCGAAGGAGGACTTCCTGAAGTACGGCTTTGAACAGCTGCTATGCGGCATATTGGAGGCAAGCGCTTGACAAATCGATTTGCAATGCCGGTTCCTCCGGAAGCAGAGGCAGCCGCAATTACGGCGCTGAACCGGGAAACGGAGGTCTATGGGCTCACGCTCACACAATCGCAGGCCGAACAGCTTGCACAGGTACGCGTGCAGTCCCTTCGCCGCACGGGGCGCGTGGAGTTCGCGCCGGGACGAATCGAGCGCATCATCCGCGCGTTCTGCGATTCTTCCTATCTTTCGCAGGAGGATTATGCCGACACGCTAGCCTCGCTGATCGAGCTGTTTGACGCTGTAAAAACAGAGGCCGACGACCGGATCAGCGACAAAGCATTGATTGAAGTGCTGCGCGCCGCATTTGACGGCGTATGCTGCGGCTCACTGGAGCGGCTCGCCGACGAAGTGCTTTCGCAGGTGGTTCGCCGGGCAAACGGACACGACAATATCGAATGGAAAATGGCCGAGGATGCATAAGCGCTCTTTGCATCCGACTCGCAGACGACAGCCGGAAGGGAGGCGCGAGGCATGAGCGACGATCTCGATCGGGCGCGGCGGATTGATCCGTTGCAGCTGAATGGGCAAGCGTATTTTCTTTCACTGATGGCACAAGCGCGCAGCTGCGCGCTTGTGTCTGACGGGGATTGCGCGCCCTCGAAGCAGAGGCTTTAGCGCTGCTTGCGCGAAAGGCACAAGCGTATGTAGGCGGAGAAAGCACGTCTGTGCGTGCGGAAACGGCGCGTGCACTGCTCGAATCCGTGCATTATACCATTGGGATCGCGCTGAAGGCCTGCGCCGTTCCGGAGGATGCGGTCGAGCGATTGCGCCGCGAGCCGCTGGAATCGATTGAAGCATTCGGACAGGCGCTGATTTCGCGAAAGCTCGACGCAGTGCGGCTGCTGCATGCGCGGCTAAAGCAGAATCTATTCGACTCCGAAAATGCATTTTACCGAGGCACGATCGTAGATGGCATTGAGGGCTTTCTTCGCGCGTATCGTCCGATGTTCTTCGCGCAGGAAACGCACATCACGGCAGATTATCCGGCGATGAACGCCGTTGAGGGCACAGGGATTGAATTTATCGAAGGCTATCTACGCGCACTGACCCACGAAAACCGTTTCCTCCTATATTTTGCGCCGGAGCGCGTGCACAGGCTGCTAACAGCACGGGACGAAGCGTGGCGGCTCCAGCCAATGAATCTGGTCGCGCCCGTGTTGACGGCGGCAATACTGTGCGAGCTTTCCGGAAGACCGCCGCGAAATCTTTTCTGCCCGATTGAGGATGCCGCGCACATCGCAGGCGGGCAAACGCGCGAAGCTTTGTTTGAACGATTCTCGCAGGGACTCACGCGACTGACGAACGCGCTGCAATGTCCGCCGGGGCTGACGGCCTATCTGCAGCGCGCGCTCACGCCAGTAACAGCAGAGGCGGAAACCGCCATGCGCGAGGGCGGCGCGGAGCTACTCGCCTTCCACCATGTCGAAACGGAAAGCTGTTCGCAAACCATTCTACATCTCGGTGAGCGCATGCCGGGTACTGCCTACGTACGTCTTTTGAAGAAGCTGACACAGTGCACCGATGCTGAAGAACGCGCGAGGAACATCCTTTGCAGCGTGCGGTCGCCTGCTGACCTGCTCGATGCGCTTCGGGATGCGTCGCTCGGCAGGGAATGCCTTTGGCTTGTTTTCGCAGCGTTGCCGGAAGCGTTGCTTGCCGCGCTTTGCAGGCAGTATCCTGCACCGGAGCTGTTGACCGACAGGCGCGAACGAACGTTGTGCGAGACGCTTTGGAACTTTCTCGCTTCGCTTTCGGCCGACAAACGCGCACAAATCGAATCGACGGCGCGCAGGCTGCAGCTGGAACCGTAAATGGCAGCTGCGTACACATCCGGGATGGAGCTTCTGCTGGCGGAGGACGACGAGCTGAACGGTCAGCATGCCCTTTGCTATCTGGCGCAGTACGAGCTTGAGGACTATACCCTGTACATCATGCAGAATTCCGTGCCCAATGCATCGTTTGGAGCCACACCTTCACCGCAACCAGCGCGGTTTTGACGGCGATCCGTTCGCTCGCCGAAATCATCGGCGCCGTCCGGTGGACAGCAAAGATTTGCGCGAACATCCCTCCTAAAATGCACCTCGCAGCTTCCCACAGACGCAGGAGGCTGCGAGGTTTTATATATTGCCATGTCCGACTCCTGTGTAGCTATTATATGACGCCGAATCGCAAAGCCGTACAAAACATTCACGATAGATCGATTGCATTCCGCCGTGAAATATGGTATGATTATGTCGAATATCAAACATAAAGGAGAACAAAACGATGAAAAAGCTTCTGTCTGCCCTTCTCACGCTGGCACTTCTGCTGGGTTGCGCGTGCGCTTCGGCCGAAACCCAGACCACAGAAACCAATCTGGCACTCTACGAATTCGACGATTTCACCATGACCTTCGATGCCGACATGGTTGGCTCCATTTATGAGAAGGCGCACAATGAGGTATATTTCCAGCTTTATCCCTTCTACGATGAGAATGCAACGTTCACCACGAACATCAACTGCGTTTGGTCATCCTCCTCTGACGACCTGACACAGGTTTCCGCGACCGATTTTGCCAATCTCGTTCTTGACGGAATGCTTGCACAGTTCAACGAGCTGGACATAAATGCCGAGAATGCACAGGTGCTGCTGGCGGAGCCCGACGAGCTGGACGGCAAATATGCTCTGTGCTATCTTGCGCAGTACGAGCTTGAAGGAATGACCGTATATCTGATGCAGGTCGTCGTATCTGATGCTGCATTCGGCACCTACACCTTCTCCGTAACCTTCGACGACCCATCGCAGGTAGACGCGCTCGCCGAAATTGTTACCTCCGTCAAGTGGACGGCATAAGCGTTGTATACCCGTTTTCCGCAAGGCTCCTCTGAGTTTTGCGGCTTTTTTATTTGGGAAAGCTGCCTTGAAATGCGCCCTGCGGCAGGAAGCTCTGCACTGAAAAACGCGGTCTTCTTATCGCCCCTCAAAGGCTGAAGGGCAGAGCCGCTTACCGTAGAGCGCAGCCTTTTCGTTCCAAAGGACTGCGGCTTCCCACTCTTTTTTCGAAGCGCATAAAAAGAGGAACGCCCGCTGCAGAGCAAATGTACTTCCTTTCAGAGGAAAAAGAAAAAGCTTCCCCGATATGGAACCGATCGCTTCATATCGGGGAAGCAGCTGGTTTATCAGTATGCCTCGTGCACGTCCACGTCGGAATACCGCTTCATGCCGGTACCGGCGGGAATGAGCTTGCCGAGGATAACGTTTTCCTTCAGGCCGAGCAGCGGATCGGTCTTGCCCTTGATCGCGGCCTCGGTCAGCACGCGCGTCGTCTCCTGGAAGGACGCGGCAGACAGGAAGGACTCGGTAGCCAACGCAGCCTTGG
>CAZKQB010000015.1:0-60036 GCA_964554795.1 uncultured Oscillospiraceae bacterium
TGCAGATTCTCGCCAAGCCCGGCATGGGCGTGGACGAGGGCTTCATGATCGTCTATAACGAGATGCAGCGCATTCTCGCCATGCGTAAGGCGAGGAAGCACGCGTAAAACGCTTCATTATTTATAAGAAATGCGGACGACGAGGAGCTTGCCTTCCACGCCATCTGCATCAGAACAGGGCAGCGACGATAAAGGGTCGCTGCCCTGTCTATATGGGGAGGGAACGCTCCTTCGCTGACCGTTACGGCGCTTGCAAGGGCTTCTCGTGCTTTTGGTAGAAGCACGGGTCGGAAATCTCCAGATTGCAAAGCGTTTTTCGAAGTCTCCCGGCACCGGCATGGAAGGAGAAGAAGGTGAGGGAGCCAGCCGCGACGGCTCCGGCGATGGGTACGAATCTTGAAACGCCCCGGGCGAACACCTGCTTGGTCATCTTTACGCCCACCTGCTGGGCGATTTTCTTGACGAGCGGATACACTGTCGTGGTGCTAAGGGCCTTCCGCGATAGTGATTTTATGGTTCGCGTGGCGGCTAATTTTGATAGGGATTGAATGCCGCTCACTGCACTGCGCACGCCGAACATGGCGCCTATGAAGAGCAACAGCTCCGTCATGGTTTCGTCGGCGATGCTGGCCTCCGTCAGGTCAAGCTCGGCAAAGCCATACAGGTAGATGAGCTTTTGCAGGATGCGCAGGATGAAGCCGAAATACTGCGCAACGTCTGCGGGAATCGCAACGGCCATGCCGAGTCCGCCCGGAATGCCGGAAAGAGCGGACAGACTCGTCACCTTTGCGTTTTCGGCCGTGATGGCTGCATTTGCAATGGGGTCGATGAGGGTGCGGTCGATTCCGGCCTGTGCTGGATTCGTTTGAATGGCGCGCTCGACGGTTTCAGGCAGGCATACACGGGAGAGCTCTGTCCGCAGAAATGCGGCGTGGTCAACGCGAATGCCCGGAAGCCTCATGCCATGCCGAATCAATGATTCTGCAGACAGCGCGCCTGCGTCAGCCTTCCCGGCCGTGGGCCCTTTCGGCTTTTGCACGACGGATGCAAGGCCCTTGTTCTCGTTCATTGCAGATCAACCTCCCGAAACGCGGAAATGGAAGAAAAAAGCCGCCGGTTTTGAAGCCGGCGGCAGAAGGAATGCGATTATTCGGCGTGGTCAACGGACGCCATGTACTTGATGAGCTCGACAACCTTGTTGGAGTAGCCCCACTCATTGTCGTACCAGGAAACGACCTTCACGAAGGTGTCGGTCAGAGCGATGCCGGCCTTGGCATCAAAGATGGAGGTGCGAGCGTCGCCGATGAAGTCGGAAGAAACAACCGCGTCCTCGGTGTAGCCCAGAATGCCCTTCAGTTCGCCTTCAGAGGCTTCCTTCATGGCAGCGCAGATCTCCTCGTACTTCGCGGGCTTGGCCAGATTGACGGTCAGGTCGACGACGGAGACATCCAGAGTGGGAACACGCATGGACATACCGGTCAGCTTGCCGTTCAGGGACGGAATAACCTTGCCCACGGCCTTCGCAGCGCCGGTGGAGGAGGGGATGATGTTGCCAGCCGCCGCACGGCCGCCGCGCCAATCCTTCATGGACGGGCCGTCAACGGTCTTCTGGGTAGCGGTGGTGGAGTGAACGGTGGTCATCAGGCCGTCGGTGATGCCGAACTTATCGTTCAGAACCTTGGCGATGGGGGCAAGGCAGTTGGTGGTGCAGGACGCGTTGGAAACGAACTGCATGTCCTTGGTGTAGGTGTTCTGGTTCACGCCCATGACGAACATGGGGGTGGCATCCTTGGAGGGAGCAGACATGACGACCTTCTTGGCGCCAGCCTTGATGTGGCCAGCAGCCTTCTCCTGGGTGAGGAACAGGCCGGTGGACTCAACGACGTACTCGGCGCCCACTTCGTCCCACTTCAGGTTGGCGGGATCCTTTTCGCAGGTCACGCGGATTTCGCGGCCGTTCACGATGATGGAATGGTCGGTATAATCGACGGTGCCTTCGAACTTGCCGTGGATGGTGTCATATTTGAGCATATAAGCCATATAATCCGGGGTGATGAGGTCGTTGATGGAAACAACTTCAACTTCCGGGTGGGACAGGCTGGCGCGGAAGACCAGACGACCGATGCGGCCGAAGCCGTTGATGCCAATTTTGATCATGGTGATTACCTCCTAATCATTTTCCATACGCTATTTTACCTCAAATGCCGACGATTTACAAGCCGGATGTGTGAATTCATATGTTCAATTCTGGAAACGGTGGAGTTAAATGTTGTGAGACGCCTGAGATTTACACATTTTTCATCGTTTGCCGGGAGGAATCCTGAAAAACAGGTGTTGTATTTCCGGCCCGAGCGTGATATAATAAAGGTAACGCTGCTGTATTGGCAGCGCAGGAACGTGCTTTGGATGCTTCCGCTCAGCGGAAGCGCGTCCCCGAAGGCCGCGCCGCATCGTGCGGGGCGGTTGATGTTTGCAAGGGGCGCATACGGTGGAACGCGGAGGAATAGTTACTTGCCAAATCAATCAATGCCGCTTACGCGCGTGGAGCGCGCTGCAATCCGGTTGGCTGAACAGCTTGGGTTCGAATGGGTCGATCTTGAGCTGGTGAAGGAGCCCGCCGGAAGGTTTTTGCGTTTTTATGTAGACAAAGAAGGCGGAATCACGCTGGACGATCTGGAAAGCTACCACAGACAGATCCTGCCGGAAACCGAGGATGTAGACTTCGATTATATGGAGGTTTCTTCGCCGGGCGTGGATCGGCCGCTGAAGAAGGAGCGCGATTTCGAGCGCGCCAAGGGTCAGCCGGTGGAAGTGAAATTATATAAGCCGTTGGAGGGATCAAAGGTCTGGCAGGGCGAGCTGCAGGGCCTGATCGACGGCAAAGTCGTCATCCGCACACAGACGGGCGACATGGCCTTCGAGCGCAAGGCCGTTGCCGTCGTAAAGCCGATTGTGGATATCGACGAAGAGCTGCTTGAGGGCGGCGCGGGGCTTGAGGAATAGCTCCTGCCGTCTGATCGGACATAACGAAACGGGAGGAATACGGCATGGCGACGGGTTTCGCGGATTCTGCGGAGGTTATCTCCGCAATTGACGCGCTGGCAAAGGAAAAGAAAATTAACAAGGAAGTTCTCTACTCGAAAATCGAGAGCGCGCTGGTGTCCGCATACAAGCGTAGCTTCGGCAAGACCGACAACGTGCGCGCCGTGATCGACCGCACGACGGGTCAGATCGAGGTGCTTGCGCACAAGAACATCGTAGAGAGCGTCGTGGATTCGGCGGCGGAAATTTCGCTGACCGACGTGCGCGCCAATTATCCGGCGCTGTCGATGTATGGCATCGGTGACGTGATCGAGGTGCCCACCATGCCCAGCCAGTTCGGACGCATCGCTGCGCAGACCGCCAAGCAGGTCATTGTGCAGCATATTCGCGAAGCCGAGCGCGGCGTGATTTACGACGAGTATATCGAAAAGGAAAATGAAATCCTGACAGCCATCGTACAGCGCGTGGAAAATGGCCGCGCGTACGTGGAGCTCGGCCGCACGGAGGGCGTGCTTGAACAGGCACATCAGATGCCCGGCGAGGAGATTAAGGTGGGCGACCGCCTGAAGGTGTATGTGCTGGAGGTGTCGCGCCAGAACCGCGGCCCGCAGGTCATGGTTTCCCGTACGCATCCGGGCCTTGTGAAGCGCCTGTTTGAAATCGAGGTTCCGGAAATCCGTAGTGGCGTTGTACAGATTAAGTCCATCGCTCGCGAGGCCGGTTTCCGCACGAAGATGGCCGTGTTCTCTACCGACAGCAACATTGATCCCGTCGGTGCGTGCGTCGGTCCGCGCGGCATGCGCGTGGAAAACGTGGTGAACGAGCTGAAGACCGAGAAGATCGATATCGTCAAGTGGTCCAGCGATCCCAAGGAGTACATTGCTTCTGCGTTGAGCCCGGCGCGCGTGCACAGCGTGTTTGTGGCGGATAAGGAAAAGTCCTCGCGCGTCGTGGTGCCGGATAACCAGCTGTCGTTGGCTATCGGCAAGGAAGGGCAGAATGCTCGCCTTGCGGCAAAGCTGACCGGCTGGAAGATCGACATCAAATCGCTCAGCCAGATGAACGAGGCGCTGGCTAAGCAGATGGAAGAAGCGGCGCAGGCGGAGACCGAGAAGGCAGAGGCCGCGGAAGGCGAGCAGGAGAATGCTTAAAACGCGCAAGGTGCCGATGCGGATGTGTGTCGGTTGCCATGAAATGAAGCCGAAGCGCGAGCTTCAGAGAATCGTACGTTCGCCGGAGGGAGAGGTTTCCATCGATCCCGTTGGTAAGAAGCCTGGTCGCGGTGCGTATGTGTGCCACAATGTGGAATGCCTGAAAAAGGCGCGCAAGACGAAGGCGCTGGAGCGGAAGTTCGAGGCGGCCGTTGATGCGGCAGTGTTTGACGAGCTTGAAACGGCGTTTGCGAGTCTGCCGCCGGTTGAAGAGGCGTCGGATGAACCGGGCGTGTAATATGCTGGGCCTGTGTGTCCGAGCCGGGCGGCTGGTTTCAGGCCAGCAGGCGGTAGAAACGGCGCTCAAGGCCGGAAAAGTGAAGCTTGTGCTTGTGGACGAAGGTGCGTCGGACGGCACAAAAAAGGCGCTGAGCGATGCATGTCGGTATCGCGGCGTTGAACTGATTCAAATGGGGGAACAAGCGCTGGGCAATGCCATCGGCAGACCCGGGCGCATGGCGGCAGCGGTAACAGACGCGCCGTTTGCCGAACGCATCCGTCAACTGCTCACACAGGCGGATTGACGCGGAAATTATCGGGGGTGGATTCAGGGAATGGCGAAAGTCGCAACCAAGGAACTCAGCGTAAACGCCGCAAGCTTGCTGGAGAACGTTACCCGTTCGCGCAAGCAGGCGCAGGAAACGCTCGGCATGCTCAAGCGCATGTCGGACGATCTGTCGCGCGCGGAAAGGGAGAAGAAAGAGGCGATGGAGCGGGAAGAACTGCGTATGCAGTACGAAGCCGCCGTCAAGTCCATGAACAACGCCTATTCCTCCGATCAGCCGAAGCAGCCTGAAGCTGCGCCTGCAGAAGAGCCGAGCGCACCGCAGGCTGAAAAAGTGCAGCCTGTTCGCGAGGAAGCGCAGACAACGGCTCCGAAGGCAGACGATGTGCCGGTTCAGGAGGAAGCGGCAGAGGCGAAGCCTGCAGAGACTGGCAAGCCTGCCGCTGCGCAGCAGTCCCGTGCGCCGAAGGCCGCGGAGGCTGCGAAGCCGCATTCCGTTGCCGCGCAGCCGAGACCTGCCGCCGCGCAGCAGGCGCGTCCGACTAATCCGCAGCAGCCCGGCAGCGCGCAGGCACCCCGCGGTCCGTATGGCCGCCCGGTGAACCCGCAGCAGGGCAGTGCGCACGCACCCCGCGGCCCGTATGGTCGCCCGGCAAATCCGCAGCAGGGCGGTGCACAGGCACCCCGCGGTCCGTATGGTCGTCCGGTGAATCCGCAGCAGGGTGGCGCGCAGGCACCCCGCGGTCCGTATGGTCGCCCGGCAAATCCGCAGCAGGGTGGTGCCCAGGCACCCCGCGGCCCGTATGGTCGTCCGGCAGGCCAGGCTGGCGCGCCCGGCGCTGCATCCGGATCCATGGGCTCGCGTCCGCCGATGGGTGGCTCGAGACCCGGCGGTTTTGTTCCACGTCGTCCCGCCGCGCCGGAGCTTACACCGAGCGTGGAAAAGGAGCGCGTAAGCAACTACGATCCGAATAAGAAGCAGTATGTGCGTCAGGTCGATCCGGAGCACAATACGGCCAAAAATAAGCGCCAGCAGACTCGCTCTGCGGCTCCGTCGGTTCAGATGGACGACGATTTCGTGCGCGGCGGAAAGCGCAAGCGCAAGGTTGCCGTGCAGATGCCGAAGCCTGAGCCGGTAAAGATCGAGAAGGCAGTCATGACTGCCGAGAAGATCATCGTAAAGGATCTGTCTGAGCGCATCGGCAAGCCCGTAAGCGAAATTATCAAGAAGCTTTTGATGCTGGGCATCTTTGCCAATATCAATAACGAACTGGACTTCGATACCGCGCAGCTCATCTGCACAGAGTTTGGCGTTGAGCTTGAGCTGAAGCTGGCTGAAACCGCAGAGGATGCGTTGGAGGCCGAGGACGTCGAGGACAGCGAAGCGGATCTGGTCAGCCGTCCGCCGGTCGTCACCATCATGGGTCACGTCGACCACGGCAAGACCTCGCTGCTCGACTATATTCGCAAGAGTCATGTGACTGCGAGCGAAGCTGGCGGCATCACGCAGCATATTGGTGCCTACACCGTAGAGCTTCACGGTCAGCGCATCACGTTCCTGGATACGCCTGGTCACGAGGCGTTCACTGCCATGCGTGCCCGCGGCGCGCAGGCGACGGATATCGCCATCCTTGTCGTCGCGGCGGATGACGGAGTTATGCCGCAGACCATTGAGGCCATCAACCATGCTAAGGCAGCTGGCGTTCAGACGATCGTCGCCATCAACAAGATGGATAAGCCGACCGCCGATCCTGACCGCATTCGTCAGGAGCTGACCAAGTATGAGCTGGTGGATGAAGCATGGGGCGGCGACACGATCATCGTGCCCGTTTCTGCTCAGACCGGTCAGGGAGTGGATCAGCTGCTGGAAATGATTCTGCTGGTCGCCGAGGTGCAGGACTACAAGGCGAATCCCAACCGCAAGGCGCGCGGCGTTATCGTCGAAGCGCGTCTGGACAAGGGACGCGGCCCTGTTGCCAATGTGCTGATCAAGAACGGCACGCTGCGCGTGGGCGATACCATCATTGCCGGCATGGCCTATGGCCGCGTCCGCGCAATGGTAAACGACAAGGGCGAACGCGTAAAGGAAGCGCGCCCGTCCGATCCGGTCGAGGTTATTGGCTTTAATGATGTGCCCGAGGCGGGCGATATTCTCTCCGCTGTGGACGACGATAGCCTGAGCCGAAAGGTCGCGGAGGAGCGCCGCGATAAGGCGCGCGCCGCGCTGATTAAGGCGCAGAGCAAGACGACGTTGGATGACCTGTTCAGCCAGATTTCGGAGGGACAGATCAAGGAGCTGAACATCATCATCAAGGCTGACGTGCAGGGCTCCGTTGAGGCTGTTAAGCAGTCGCTTGAGCGCCTGAGCAACGATGAGGTCAAGGTCAAGGTGATTCATGGCGGCGTAGGCGCCATTACTGAAACTGACGTCAACCTGGCGAGTGCGTCTAATGCCATCATTATCGGCTTCAACGTGCGTCACGACAACAACGTGCGCGATCTTGCGGAGCACGAGAAGGTAGACATCCGTCTGTACCGCGTTATTTACAATGCGATCGAGGACATTCAGGCGGCCATGAAGGGCATGCTTGCGCCGAAATTCAAGGAAAACGTGCTGGGTCGCTGCACCGTGCGTCAGACCTTCCGCGTGTCCGGCGTGGGCACCGTTGCGGGATGCTACGTTACCGACGGCAAGATTCAGCGCAATGCGCAGATTCGTCTGCTGCGCGATAACGTCATCGTGCACGAGGGCAAGATCGATTCCCTCAAGCGCTTCAAGGATGACGCTAAGGAGGTTGCCTCAGGCTACGAGTGCGGTCTCGGTATCGAAAACTACAACGACGTCAAGGAAGGCGACGAGATCGAGTGCTTCATCATGGAAGAGGTCAGTCGCTGAGTTCCGGGGCGTAGAAATTTCATCTGATCGACAGCGGTCGGCGGACAAGATGCCGCCGGCCGCGTTTTCTGAAGGAGGATATCATGGGATTTGATCGAACGGATCGCATCTCAGAAGAGGTGCGTCGCGCGCTGGACAAGATCATTCGCGCAGAGGTGAACGATCCGCGAGTCTGCGGCACGTGGTCGATCACGCAGGCCGACGTTACGCGCGACTTGCGCTATTGCCGTGTGCGCGTGTCGGTGTTGGAGGAGGAGCTTCGAAAGGATATGCTAAAGGCGCTTAAGAACGCGGCGGGCTTTATCCGCCGCGAGCTTGGTCGCGAGGTTGAACTGCGCTATACGCCGGAGCTGATTTTCGAACTGGATACAAATATTGAATATGCTGCCCACATTCAGCATGTGCTTGCCGAGGAAGAGAAGCGGGTGCCCAGAGAGACGCCGGAGGAAGAAGCATGATCGGCTCGGCAGCGGCGTTGGCCCGCTGGATTGAAACGCACGACGACATTGCCGTGATCGTCCATTTTCGGCCGGACGGCGACGCTTATGGCTCTGCACTGGCACTGACGGCAGCGATTCGTGCGCTGGGCAAGCGTGCGTTTCCGGCATGTGACGATCCGGTGGAGCCGAAATATCGCTTTTTGCCCGGCTGGGAGGATTTTGCAACGGCGGAGGCACTGCCGTTTCAACCGAAGGCTGCATTGGGCGCGGATGTATCTACGCGGGATCGCATGGGAAAGCTGGCAGATGTGTTCGATTCGTGTGATGATCGTGCTGTGCTCGATCATCATGATACAAACGAGGGCTTCGGTGATGTCTGTTATGTGAACGAAAACGCTGCATCGACCGGTGAAATGGCTCTGAATGTTATTGAAGAGCTGGGGCTTGTACTTTCGAACGCAATGGCAGTCAGCCTTTATACGGCGATTTCCACGGATTCCGGCAACTTCAGCTTTCATGCAACCTCGCCGGATACGCTTCGCGCTGCAGCTGGATGCCTTGAAGCGGGAGTGGATGTTGAAGATGTGACGCGGCGGCTGTATCGCCTGAGAACTCTGGGCAAGACGCGCCTGATTGGCTGTGCCCTCAGCAAAATTGAGATGTTCGCAGAAGGCAAGGTGGCTGCGATTCGCCTAACGAAGGAAATGTTCCAACAGACGGGAACAACAAGTGCCGATGCGCATGGCATCGTAAACTATCTCAACGAGATCGATGGTGTTCGCATTGGTATTCTGGCGGAGGAGCAGGCTTCAGGTACGAAGTTCTCTCTGCGTGCCGCAGGCGACGCAAACGTTGCACAGCTGGCACAGCGCTTTGGCGGCGGCGGACACGTGGCGGCAGCAGGCATCAGTATGAATGGTGAAGCGCTGGACGCAGCCTTTGATAAGGTGATTGCGGCGGCGGAAGTATACGCGCGGGAGCTGTAAAATGGACGGATTCATTAATGTGCTGAAGCCGCCGGGCATGACGTCGTCGGATGCCGTGCTCTTTGTTCGCAGACTTTTGCCGCGAAAGACGGCCGTTGGCCACGGTGGAACGCTTGATCCGGACGCTGCCGGTGTGCTGCCAGTATGCGTGGGGCGGGCGACACGTTTGTTTGATTACATTATAGACAAAACAAAGGTCTATATTGGTGAATTGTGCCTTGGCACGACGACAGATACGGCCGACGCCTCCGGAAAGGTGCTGGAAACGAATCCTGTGCACGCGTCAGCGAGCGATGTAAAGCGCGTGCTGCCGGATTTCACCGGCCGTATTTGGCAGGTGCCGCCGATGTACAGCGCACTTAAACGCGATGGACGTCCTCTGTATGAGCTTGCGAGGCGAGGTGAAACACTGGACATTCCCGCACGCGAGGTCGTGGTGAATGGCATTGAGTATTTGTACGAGACGGGTCATGGGCGGCATCTGCTGGCCATTGAGTGTGGGAAGGGTGTGTACATCCGCTCTTTAATGCGCGATATCGGCGAATGTTTGGGTGATGGTGGGCATATGTCGTTTCTTTTGCGTGCCAGAGCTGGTGCATTTACGGTGAACGATGCCTATACGCTGGACGAGCTGAAGGATATGGGTGACCTTACGCCTGCGTTGCGTCCGATGGACGCGCTGCTAGGCGGGTATGCGCGCGTGGATGTGCGCGGGGAATATGAAGGAAAGGTTCGTGCGGGCGTACCGCTTCGGCCGGAGTGGACGGAGAAATATCCGAGCGAGGAAGGCCTCTTCCGCGTGTATTTGAACGGCGTATTTGCCGGGATGGGCGAAAAAACAAAGACGGGTGAGATTCGTTTCCGTGCGATGCTGCTTCCATCGCCCAATGAAGAAAAACGACTGTGACATTTGCGCTTTATAATAGGATGGTCGAGGCGTTGAAGGTGGACGGGGCGGTTTCATAATTACACCGGGGTGTAGAGGTTGGAGGAGAAGCGGCCATGAGCGTTACGTTTTACACGGGACGGAAGCCGGCACTGAAGCCTGCGCTCTTGCGGGCGGTTACAGAAGCGCTGAATGCCGATGAGCGCAGCCCCGTCGTTGTGATGGTTCCCGAGCAGCTGACATTGGATACCGAGCGTGGCCTGCTGGAGGGGCTGAACCTGATTGGCTCCTTTCGGCTGATTGTGCTTTCGCCGAAGAGGCTGTGTGATCGAATCTTCGATGAGGCAGGCCGACCTGATCGCGTGCGCATCGACGATCGCGGACGTGCGCTCCTGATGGGGCATGTACTCAGAAGCTTGAAAAAACAGTTGAAATGGTATGCCGGGGCACGGGAGCGCCGCGGATTTGAAATGCGCGTCGTGGAAGAAGTGATCCGCTTTAAACAGGCGGGAGTCGATCCGGACGCGCTTCTTTCGTTGTCTGAGCAGACGGAGGACGGAGCGCTGAAGTGGAAGGTGCAAGACCTTGCCCTGTTGTATGCGGCCTACGAAGAGGCGCTTGCCGGGCGGTTTCAGGATGGTGAGGATGAGATTCGGGAGGCGATGGAGCGTCTTCCCGCCGCGCAGTCGTTGCATAGTGCTACGGTATTTGCTTTTGGTTTTGACTTGACGACGCCCATTTGGAATGATTTCGTAACGCGGCTTGCCGGGTTTGTTCGGAATACGGCGGTGTTCCTTCCGCTTGAAAATGATGGGAATGCGCGTGATTTCACGCTGTTTGGGCCGCTTCAGGCTTCCTATGAGCGTCTGGTGCGAGCAATGAATGATAGTGGAATTGCATGGCAGCGCGTTAAGCTGAATGAAGCCGGATATGCGTCAAATGCGGCAGGCTTTCTGGCGCGCGAGGCGTTCTGTTCGCCGCCGGAGACGTTTCGTGCAGAAAACACCTCGGTGCAACTGGCGGCGCTTAGAAATCCAATGGAAGAGGCGCGTTTCGCGGCGGCGCTTACGCGCAGGCTTGCCATGAAAAATGGCTGGCGTTATCGGGACATCATGTTGCTCGTTGGAAATACTGCGGAGTACATGGATGCGCTGAAGGCAGCGTTTGCTGAGTATGAAATTCCACTATTTGCGGCGGAAAGCCGATCCTTGGACAGGCATCCGCTGGCAAGGTTCCTGCTGGAGACGATGCGGTTGCTCAGCGGGAGTGATGCCGACCTGAGCACGCTGCTGCTGACGGGCTATGCTGCGATTACGGACGACGAGGGCGATCGTATGCTTGGCTATGTTGTTCGCAACGGTCTGCGGTCGCGCGAGGTATTGAAGCCTCTGCGGCGCGGAGATGCACAGCTGCGTGCGCAGCTGGAGCCGATTCGGCAGCGGCTTGCGGAACCGATGCTTGAGCTAAATGAGCATCTGACCAACGCAAAGACACTTTCCGCGCAGTTGACGGCGATTTTTGCCTATCTTGAACGGTTGCGTGCGGCGGAAAAGGGCGATGCAATGCGGAGACGGCTGATTGAGCTCGGTCAGCGTGAGCTTGCAGCAGAGGATGCGCAGGTATGGAATCGGGTCATCGGCACGCTTGATCAGATGAGCGAGCTGTTGGGCGACACACGCATATCCAAGGAAGAGCTGACAGAAATGTTTGCTCGCGCATTCAGTGCTTCCCAGATTAAGCCGCTTCCGCAATCCGGCGACGCCGTTGTAGCTACAGGTGCGGCACGTGCGGGCTCAGGCACGGTAGAGGCGTTGATCGTTATTGGGCAGTCAGCAGCGTCAGCAGCGGAGGACGGAGGACTGTTTGACGGCGACGAGTTGACAAGTATGGCGGAGCGGCTGGAGCGTTTTCTGGGCTCTGGTGCACTGGCGCGCACGAGAACCGATCGCATGTATCTTAAGAATGCGCTGGCAATGGCGAGGCGTTACCTGTGCATCACGTATCCGATGAGCACGCAGGATGGCGCGGCGGTAACGCCGGGCGCGCTGATCGAGGAAGCGAAAACGATCTTCCCGGGCATTGAGGCGCGCGGCGGCGTGCTGCAGGATGAGCAAATGGAGGCCATGCGAATTGCGGCGGTGAAGGCAGCGGAAAACTATCTGGCTGTGAACCTGAGCGAGGGTACGCTTACGGACGCTGGCAAAGAAGCACTGAATGCGTTGAAGGCTTCTGACGGCGTCGCGCGTTTGCGTGCGGCGCTTGAGCAGAATATTGCGAGCGAGCGAATTGTGCCAAGGCTGGCGCGCGAGGTGTACGGCCCGCTTTCTAAGGTTTCGGTCACGCGGCTTGAATCATTTGCAGCGTGTCCTTTTGCGCATTTTGTGAAGTACGCGCTGAAGCCGGAGCCAGAGGAGCCGTTCGGTCTGAACGCGAAGGACGAGGGCACGTTTTACCATGATGCGGTGCATGCCTTCCTTGAGCAGGGGAAGGATGAACCGGAGATGCCGTCGGAGGAGGACGCGGTTCGGCGAATGAATGCGATTTCCGACGCGCTGCTTGAGGGTGCGATTCGCGATGTGATCGGC
Source organism: uncultured Oscillospiraceae bacterium (assembly GCA_964554795.1). Lineage (GTDB taxonomy): Bacteria > Bacillota > Clostridia > Christensenellales > Aristaeellaceae > SFHK01. Next base: position 12,551 of record CAZKQB010000015.1, read on the forward strand.
GAAAACGGAGTTGCACAGGCGGAGGCGCGGCGGATGCGACGCATACTGGCTCGTGCAGCCCGTGCGCTCAGTGCGCAGCTGCGCGGAAGTGCGTTTCGGCCGGTCGAGTTGGAAATGGCATTTGGCGAGGGTCAGTACAGTCTAAAGCTGCATACGAACGCGCAGACGCGGCTGGAAGGCCGCATTGACCGCATTGACGGCATGACGGGCGGAGATGAGCGATACCTGCGCGTGATCGACTACAAACGCGGCGGCAAGAAGCTGGATGCAGGGGAGGTATACGAGGGTCTTCAGCTTCAGCTGATTCTCTATTTGGCGGAGGCAATCCACAAATATGGCGCACGGAGCGCGGGTGCGTTTTATTTCCGCGTGGATGATCCGGTGATTAATACCGAGAGCCTGAACACGGAAGAAATTGAAAAGCTGCGTGCTGAGAAGCTGCGTATGGAGGGCATTCTGCCCCGCGACAGCGCACTGATTCGCCAGATGGCGCAGGAGCCAGAGCGAGTATTTCGGGTTCGCTTTCTCAAGAGTGGTGAACTGGATGCGCACACGAACACGGCGACGGAGGACGAATTCAATTTGCTGATGCGTCATTCGCTTGAGTGTGCTGCGCGGCTTACAAATGCCATTTCTTCCGGAGAAACTGAAATCGATCCGGCACATTCAGAGGTGTCGGATGCCTGTCGCTTCTGTGATTATCGGGGTGCATGCATGCTGGATAAGCAGATTCCCGGAGGAAAGGGGCGAAGGATTCGCAAGATGAGCTTTGACGAGATGTATGCCCGCATCCGGGAGGAAATGAACGAGCCGAAGGAAGAATAATGCAGGCGAGGGAAGCTGACCGAGGCATATCGGATGACTACGGAAAGTGAAACCGACCTATGGTTGCAAGCATAGGTCGGTTTCGTGCTCCTGTATACAGAAATGCCAGCAGGGATTGAAGCGTACGCCCCTGTCTTGAGAGGAGGCAATCGCCCGGCAAAGAAGATTCTTGGCTGCAGGATAGATAGTTGCCGAAGACCCGATGTGACGGATCAGCGACCGTATTAGACTCCCTTGCCCGGATTCACTGTATGTATCCCATTTTTTCAAAATACGTATGATAATGATCTCTATGTATATCGATCATCTCACTTGAGTTAATAAAAGCGATAAAGTCCTTTTCTGGCAGCCATTTATAGGATATGGTTTCACCCTCCTGAAGGGAGATCGATGACTTGTTGCAATCGGTGATGCATAAAAAGCTATGGTATATCGTGTTGTGCGAGGTATACTGGCCAACTTCCTCAAAATTGTCAGAAGATATTCCTGTCTCCTCCCAAAGCTCTCTTCTGGCACACGAAAGCTTGTCTTCTCCCTTTAATGCAGAACCGCCTGCTGTTGCTTCAAAGTAGCCGCCATAGGAAGGCTTTCGCGTATCTCTTCTCATAAGCAAATAATCACCGTCAATATGCCGAACCAGAATCTCGCTGACAAGATGGTACAATCCCTTGGGAATCGGCTCTCCCCGTACCAGATCCTGATTTGCCAGAGTTCCATCTACAAAGTATCCGTCCCAGATTTCCAATGCACCCACCTCAACAATCTCAGATTTTTCACATTTTTCTTCATAAAGTGTAGCAGATGAACGCGAAAAAATCCACCATATATGCAAGAATGCCCGAACTTTTTCTAGGGCGGTCTCCTTGTGATAGGGTGTACGCTGCATCAGGCTAAGGAAATGAACGTGCCGGAGGAAGGATGAATAGACAAAGGAGGGGAGCCGCCCGGAAAACCGGACGGCTCCCTATTAGAGACTGTGATACTGGAAGAAAGCTAAATTACTTCGCAGCCTTCCACGCATCGATCTGTTCCTGAACGGCTTCGACGATGGTGTCAACGCCGTTGGCATGCAGCTTCGCGCGGAACTCTTCGACGATCTGCTCAACCTCTTCCTGGCTGCCGCACTTGCCGTTGGCCAGGTCTTCCTGGTACTCAAGCACGATGCTGGTGCAGGCCGCGAGTTCGTTGGTAACAGCAGAGGTGTCGAAGCCGAAGCCGAGGTGGCTGGGGATGACGCACTCAGCGTTGAGGCGATCCATCTCCGTCATCATCTCGTTGTTCGGGCCAACAAGGCTCTTCGGCGCGTTGACGATGGTCAGGTTGCCGACGGGAGCATTGTACCAGTAGTAGTAGCCACGGTTGCCGACCTCGGCGTTACGGGAGCCTTCGAAGTCGAAGGTCATTTCGCCGTTGGCGTCATAGTCCCAGTGGATGCCCTGAACGCCGAAGCGCATGAGGGTCGCAACGAAGGGATCGGTGTTGACGAGGTTCAGAACCATCATGGCGCGCTCGGGGTTCTTGCAGTTGGCGCTGATGGCCGTGCCGGCAGAGTAGTAGTTGTTGGTCTCGGTCCAGATGTGATCAGACATGATCATCTTGCTGGTCCAAGCTTCGCTGTAGAGGTGATCCTGCATGTAGGTGTAGCCCCAGCCAACGAAGAAGCAAACGCCATTGTTGGGCTTGTTGAGGTCGTTCTTGTCGGTGTAGTCATACAGGTAGATGCCGTCCGCGACGAGCTTCTGCTTCTGCAGGCAGAACTCGAGGAACTCGGGGGTGTCATAGAAGTTGAAGACGGTATCAGAGTCGTAGCCTTCGATATCCATGATGCCATCGATGTTAGCAACGGCCATGTAGGAGTCATTCAGGAAGGTTTCGAACGCGAAGTTGTAGGGGTAGATGAGGTTGGTGTTCCAAGCGATCGGGTAATCCTTCATTTCGGGATGGGCTTCGTCGCGCCATTCCTTCATGTCGTAGAACAGGTCTTCCAGATCGCGGAAGTTGGAGTAGTGGTAGTCATCCAGATTGATGCCGCTCTCTTCAACCATGTCCGCATTGTAGATCAGGGAGATGAAGTAGCCGTTATCCTTCTTGGAGGGGATGCCGTAGATGTTGCCGTTGACCTTCATGCCTTCCCAAACGCCTTCCGGGAACAGGGCCTTGGTGTCAGCTGCAAAGGTGTCGAGGAACTCGTTCATCGGGTAGTAGCTGCCGCGCTGGGACTCGATGACGTAGTCGCTCTTGGACTGGCTGCCGAAGCCGACGATGCCGCAGTCTTCACCGGACGCGAGCATGGTGCCCATCTTGGCAACCCAATCGGTGGCGTTCATGTAGGTGATCTTAACTTTGCAGTTAAGCTTCTCCATGAGGTACTCATTCAGAGCGTCATTGACGATCTTCATGTCAGCGTCCTTCGGCGGTTCAGCGCCGATGTACCAGTTGATCTCGCAGTAGTCGAGGTCGCCCTCGGCGGTGGCAATGCCACAGGAGAGAACGAACAGGAGTGCCAGCAACATGGCAAGCAGTTTTTTCATGGGGTGTGCCTCCTTATACTTTTTACAGCCACCAGGCTGTTGGGAACGTTGTTATTCCTTCACGCTGCCCATCGTCAGGCCCTGTACGAAGTACCGCTGGAAGAACGGATATGCGCAGAGGATCGGAACGATGACGATGATCGTGCAGGCCATGCGAAGGTTCTGGTCGGGCAGACTGTTGAGGAAGGCGATGCCGTCCGGCGTGCCCGCAACCTGCGCGTTCTGCTTAAGGAAGTCGATGTTGTCCTGAATGTTCTTGAGCATGGTCTGCAGCGGAATCAGGCTGGCCTTCTTGATGTACAGCATGCCCGTGAACCAGTCGTTCCAGCGGCTAACCACGTTGAACAGGGCAATGGTAGCGATACCGGCCTTGAACAGCGGCAGTACGATGCTCACGTAAATACGGAAGTGTCCTGCGCCGTCGATGCGCGCCGCTTCAAACAGCGTGTCCGGAATGGTAGTCAGGATGAAGGTGCGCAGGATGATTACGTTGTACACCGACACCAGACTCGGCAGCAGGAAAATCCAGATACTGTCATTAATGCCGAGATAGCGGACGTTCATGATGTAGGAGGGAACGAGACCGCCGGAAAACAGCATCGTGAAAAACAGAATCCACATGAAGAACTTGCGGAAGACGAAATTCTTCTGCGCCAGCACGTAGGCGTACATCGTCATTACGAACAGGCTCATCAGGGTGCCGAGAATCGTGATGATGATGGTGATTTTGTAGGAAGCCAGAATCTGGTCACCCATTTTTGCCAGATACTTATAGCCTACAAGCGTCCATTCCGAGGGGAAGAAGGAAAAGCCCTTCAGTGCGATGGAGGCCTCGGAGGAGAAGGAAACGATGACGACCAGCGCGAGAGGAATCAGCATCAGGAGTGAGATCAGGCACAGAATAACGGAAAAGGCGACATTCCAGCCCGTCTTGATCTGATTGAAGTGGTGATCCTTGTGCAGGGTTTTCTGCTTTGCCATTCTCGTCCACCTCCTTAAAACATCGCGCTGTCGGGATCAATCTTGTTGACTACCCAATTGAAGAACAGCACCAGCACGAATCCGACTACGGACTGATACAAACCTGCCGCCGTGGACATACCCACGTTGGACAGCGAGGTGAGCGCCCGGTAGATGTAAGTATCAATTACATCCGTCACTGCGTAGATACGGCCGGAATTCTTGGTGACCACGTAGAAAAGGCCGAAGTCGCCGCGGAAGATGTTGCCCATGGAAAGAATCAGCGAAATGCCGATAACAAGGCGCATGTGCGGGATGGTGATGTACCATGCCTGCTGAAGCTTGTTTGCGCCGTCGAGCACGGCCGCCTCGTAATAGTCCTGCGAAATGCCGGAGATGACGGCCAGATACAGTACCGTGGAATAGCCGACGTTCTTCCATGCGTTGATGCCGACCAGAAGGGTGGGCCAGAGACTACGCTGCTGATACCAGTCAATCTTGCCTGCCTGACGACCAAGGCTGATCATGATGCGGTTGACGATGCCGTAGTCATAGTCCAGGAACGCACTCAGAACGATGGAAACGACGGCCCAGCTGAGAAAATGGGGCAGCATGTAGATCGTCTGAAGTGTTTTTGCCATCATGCGCGAGCGCAGCTCGGAGAGCAGAAGCGACATGATAACTGCAAGAATGAGGTTTACCACGATAAACACAAGATTATAGCACACGGTATTGCGGGTGATAATCCATGCATCGGTGGACACAAAAAGGAACTCAAAGTTCTTGAGACCGACAAAGGGGCTGCCCATAATGCCCTTGGTGATGTTCAGATCCTGAAAGGCCATCACAAGGCCGAAGATAGGAAGATAGCAGAAGATGATCAGCCATACAACTGTGGGCAAAGCCATGATGTACAGCGGCAAATCTTCCTTCCGGAAGCGTTTCTTTGGAGCAAGTGTTTTTTGCATTGAGTCACGGCCTTTCCGTCCAGATTGTCGACCTTGTTTAACCACACCGAATATTATAAAGCACAAATTCTGTCATGTCAATAGAAAAAACCAATAATATTTTTTGCAATCAATCTATATGATGTCAAAAGCGGGGAAAAGACGAAAAAATTGTGCGCTGGAATTTGCGAAAAAGCGGGTTCAGCAAATTTTGCAGCGTGGGATTGCTTTCCCGCGCTGACTGCGATATAATGAAGAAAACCGTCAAAGAACAGGAGAATATGCCATGAAGGACGAAAAAGCGTGTATCGAAAAGCACTGGCCCGAAGCCTTTCAAATCGCCATTAAGCAAAGCATGCAAATTGTGCGCGTGAAGGGGAAAAAACGCCGAAGCGTGAAGCTGTCAGAGGATGAACGCATGGCGATGTTCCATTTTTACCGGCAGAATGTGAAGGACGACCGGGTTATGGCCGTCGAAGCCATTGGTTTGAGCGCACGTCGGGCGACGGCGCGTTCGCCGCTGTTCTCCTTGGTCATCTGCGTGGCGATACTTGCGTTCCTCGCGCAGTCCATCTTCAAGAGGCTGGAGTATCCTGTGCTGCTTGTGCTTTTGTCTGCGCTGGCATGCTATGTGTGGTATGCCGCACGGAATCGCGCCGCGCGGATATGGCAAAGCAGCCGCCGCGAGAATCCCACAGAGGCGCTGACGAGGATGTGTGTGGCGCTGGCTTCTCCGCTGAAGAGCGTGTCCTATGCTGTGATGGGGGGGCTGCTTGCGGCGATCGGCGTTGCCTTGTACATGATCATATTCAAATAAGAAAATAGTGAGGACTTTATGCTGAGTGAATTCGACGTATCGGTGCTGGAAATTCTTTCGGAGGACGCGCGCACGACACCCGAGCGCATCGCTGTGATGACGGGGCGCGGGGCGGACGAGGTGAAGAGCGTGATTGCGCGGCTTGAGCGTGATCTTGTAATTTTGAAATACCCCGCTATGGTAAACTGGGATCTGGTGCGGGACGATAAGGTGCAGGCGCTGATTGAGGTGCGTGTAACGCCTCAGCGCGACGAAGGCTTTGACGCGATTGCCGAGCGGATTTATCGTTTTGAAGAGGTAAAGAGCGTCTATTTGATGAGCGGCGCATATGACCTGATGGTGATTGTCGAGGGCACAAACATCAAGCAGCTGGCGCTGTTTGTGGCGGAGAAGCTGTCCACCATCGAGCATGTGCTTTCCACGGCTACGCATTTTGTTTTGAAGAAATACAAGCAGGATGGCGTAACCATGATGAAGGGTGAGCAGGATGACAGACTGCAGGTGAGTCCGTGAACTACGAACGCATTCTGTGTGAGCGTGTGCGGAAGGTTCCGCCCTCCGGCATTCGAAGGTTTTTTGATATTGTGAGCGAGATGAAGGACGTGATCTCGCTGGGCGTGGGAGAGCCGGACTTTACCACGCCGTGGCGATGCTCGGACGCGGCGATTTATTCTTTGCGCACGGGGCACACGCATTATACCTCCAACCGGGGTCTCAAAGAGCTTACGCGCTTGATTTCGGATTATGAGGCGCGCTTCGGCGTGCGCTATGACCCCGCGAGCGAGATCATGGTTACAGTCGGCGCGAGCGAGGGCATTGACCTTGCGCTGCGCGCGCTGATTGAGCCGGGCGACGAGGTGTTGGTCCCCGATCCCAGCTATGTATCCTACATGCCCTGCGTGGTGTTTGCAGGCGGCGTGTGCGTGCCAGTGAAAACGGTGGCGGAAAACGGGTTCCGCCTGACGGCGGACATGCTGAGGGCGAAGATTACGCCGCGCACCAAGGCAGTGATCTTTCCATATCCGAACAATCCAACCGGCGGCGTGATGGAGCTGGAGGATATGAAGGCGTTGGCGACGGCGCTGGAGGGTACCGATGTAATCGTGATTGCCGACGAAATCTATGCCGAGCTTACCTATACCGGCCGAACGCACGTTGCGTTTGCATCGATTCCGGGGATGAGGGAACGGACGATCACGCTGAATGGATTTTCCAAGGCATTTGCCATGACGGGCTGGCGCATGGGCTATGCCTGTGCGCCGAAGGAAATTCTGGATGTGATGATGCGCGTGCATCAGTACACGATCATGTGTGCGCCGACGGCAGGGCAGTATGCCGCGGTGGAGGCGCTGAAAAGCGGACTGGAAACCGACTTTGCCGACGTGAAGCGCATGGTTCGGCAGTATGACCGCCGCCGCCGTGTGATCGTGGACGGCCTGCGTGCGGCAGGGTTGGAGACGCACGAGCCGCTTGGCGCGTTTTATGCGTTCCCGTGCATTCGGTCGACCGGCATGACGTCGCAGGAATTCTGCGTGCGGCTGCTGGAGGAGGAGCGCGTGGCATGTGTGCCCGGAGATGCGTTTGGCGAAACGGGCGAGGGATACGTGCGCTGCTCGTATGCTTCCTCGTTGGAGAGCATTACCGAGGCTGTGCGCCGCATCGGGGCATTTGCAAAAAGGCACTGCGGCTGACAGCGTAAAAAGGCGACTCATCCATGGTTCTGTGGGCTCAGAAATCGGATTCGGGGATGCTGCGGCGCCGGGATACGGCATTTTTGGAGACGGTATCCGGCAGATACGCTGGCGAAGGATTGCTTCGGCACGACCATTCGGGTGGATGCGGCGCTGTATGAAGCGGTTTTGGACGTGGAGGGAATGCGCGAAAAACCGTGTGTGCTGACGTGCCGGACGGAATCTCAGCATCGATTGCATCTTCCTGCAAGTAGGCTCGCATCGATGAGATTCGGACGGTGCGGGTAAGTACTATCGAGATGGGAAGCACCGCGGCATTTGCCGCCGCGCGCGTGGCTGGGATTTTCTGTGCGATCCTGCTCGGCGCGTCCGACAAGACCGTTTGCGGAAAGTCGCTGGTCAGCGGGCGTACGGAGAAGGAAGAACGGCATTGGGAATTCGTCAGAAAGTCGCCGCTTTCGGGGATTCTGTGGAGTATGCAATAAAGGAAAGAGGCGGAAGACGCTTTGGCTAATATGCTTGATTACATCGCGCGTTACGGAGAAATGTCAATGGCGGAGCTTCCGTTCGGCGCGGTAGACAATCTCATTTTCGCGGAGCTGTCGTATTGCGATTTTTCCGGCGCGGCGGCGCGAATGCCGGGGCGGCTGGGCGCGCTGCGTTCGTATCTGACGGGCGGCATGAAGCGGCCGGACGATGAGCTTCTGAACCGTCTTGCTTCCTCTGCGCGGTACGAGAACGTCGTGGCCTATCATTTCGTGGATCACTTCGATCCTGTGCAAACGCTGCAGTTTGCTGCCGTCACGCTGCTTTTGCCGGACGGTACGGCGTATGTTTCCTTCCGGGGAACCGACTCGACGCTGGTTGGCTGGAAGGAGGATTTCAATCTTGCCTTTGCAACGCCTGTGCCTGCGCAACTGGAGGCTGTGCGATATCTGAAGCAGGTGGCGGATGTGCTGGCGTGTCCGCTGCGGGTAGGCGGGCATTCAAAGGGGGGAAATCTGGCGGTGTACGCCGCGGCGTTTATTGAAGAGGATGTGCAGGAGCGAATTCTGGATGTGTTCAATAACGACGGCCCGGGGCATGACCTTGCGACGCTGGAATCTGCGGGCTACCGGCGTATTGAAAAGCGAATTCAGACGTTTATTCCTAAGTCAAGCATCATCGGCATGCTACTGGAGCATGGGGATGATTACCGTATCGTTGACAGCGACGCGCACGGCCTGTGGCAGCACAATCCGTATTCCTGGCAGCTGATGGGAAAGGACTTTGCATATCTTCAGCACACGACGGCATCCAGCGACTGCATGAACGAGTCGATTCGTCAGTGGTTGAGCCACATGGATGTGGAGAAGCGCCGTCGTTTCACAGACACGGTGTACGAGGTGCTTAGTGCGAGCGAGGTGCGCTCCGTCGGACAGCTGATCAACGATTTTCGCGGCAGTCTTCCGTCGATCATTGCGGCGACAAAGAACCTGGAGCCGGAGGAAAAACGCATGCTGGCAGAGCTGGCAGTGCAGTTTGTGCGCGTGGCTTCCGTGCAATATGGGCAGCTGGCGCGCGAGCAGATGGACACGGCGCGCGCTTATATGAGCGTGCTGCGCGAGAAAAAGGCCGATGTGAGCGCGTGGCTTGAAAAGCTGTGGGAGGATAAGGACGAATGAATCGATTGGGATTTATCGGCGCAGGCAATATGGGCTCGGCTCTGATTCGCGGACTGATTGATTGCGGCGGGATGCCGGCCGATCAGGTGTACGTGTGCGGTCATCATCCGGAAATTCTGAATGAGTTTGCACAGAAAGAGGGCTTCCGGGTGTGCGAATCGGTAGAGGATCTGCTGAACGAGTGTGACACGGTGCTGTTTGCCGTGAAGCCGAAGCACATCGAGGCGCTGATTTCTGCGCATCGGGAAGAGCTTGCCGGGAAGACAGTGCTGTCCGTCGTTACCGGATACGATTTCGCGCGAATGCAGACGCTGCTTGCGCGCGGCACGCGCTATCTGTACATCATGCCCAACACGCCGTGCGAGGTCGGCGCGGGCACGTTCCTCTTTGAAGAAAAGCATTCGCTGTATGAGAGCGAATATGCGGATGTACAGCGGCGCTTTGAGAAGATGGGGCGGGTGCTTAAGGTTCCCTCGAACCTGATGGGTATCGGAGCCGCCATTGCGGGCTGTGGTCCGGCGTTTGCGGCAATGATGCTGGAAGCGTTGGCCGATGCGGCGGTGAAGCACGGTGTTCCGCGCGCGATGGCCTACGAGATGGCCTCGCAGATGATGATGGGCGCGGCAGCCTTACAGCTGAAGACGGGTGCGCATCCCGGCCAGATGAAGGACGCAGTGTGCTCGCCCGGCGGCACGACGATTCGCGGGGTGCAGGCGCTGGAAAAGGCAGGCATGCGCTCGGCGTTTATGGATGCCGTGGATGCCGTGATGAACGCGGGGCGATAAAGTGCGGGAATTCCTGAAGCGCAATCGCCAACCGATTGTATATCTGCTGTGTAGCCTTGTGACGACGCTTGCCGAAATGCTGCTCGGATGGCTGATTCTGAATTGGTTGCCGGAACGAATCGTGGTGGCGAATACGGTGAGCCTGATTCTGGGCGGCTTCGTGCATTACCATCTGACGACGCGCTATGCGTTCCGCGTAAAGCATACCGTTGTGGGCGCAGCGGCATATACGGCGACGTTTTGCCTGGGGCTGGCGGTGCAGGATGTGGCAGTGTATCTGCTTTACCATAAGCTGCTGTACGCGCTGGGAGAGGGTGTGCAGTACCTGCTGAGCAAGCTGATTTCGATGCTGCTCAACCTTGTTATCACGTATTTTCTGCGGGATTGGATGAATCGCCGCATTCAGGCGCAGAGAAAATAGCAGACGCCCCAGCAAAACAGACGATGGTTTGCTTTGCTGGGGATAATCATAGAAATTACAGACTTGGGTTTGTTTTATTGCGCAGAGGACAGGCTTTGCATCAGCGCGAAGAAATGCCGGGCTTCGCCGGTTGCAAAGTAGCTGTACCATGCGCTCAGCGTATCAGGGCGAAATACATCCAGCCGTTCGAGAATGTGCCTTGTCCACATTAGCGCGCCGGCTGCGCCGGCGGTGATCAGTCTACCGTCCGAGACGGAGGGCGCGTCCACGAAGAAGGGCTGTCCCCTGTACCCGGGGCAGAAGGTCTCCAGGAAGCCTGCGCCGTTGCTGGTATGCGGACGCTCATTCAGTAGTCCAGCGTTTGCCAGCACAACGGTGGCACCGCAGATGGCGCATACTGTGCCGCCTGCGTCTAGCAGACGAGCCGCTGCCTCGATGGCTGCACCGTAGGCTGTCTCGCCTCCCGTGCCTGCGCCGGGAAGCAGGAGGACGGTTTTGCAGTCAATGGGTATTTCGTCGATTGTGCCGTCGGGAGTGATGCGCAGCCCACCCATCGTCCGCACGGGCGCTGCGGAAAGGGCTGCAGTTTGCAGCTCTATGTGCGGTGCGTCCGCTCGAAAGAAACGCTTGGAGTATAATTCAGCGGTCAGATAGCCGATTTCCCAGTCGGCGAGAGCTTCAGGCAGAAAAAGATACACGTTGTACACAGGGCTTCCCTCCAGTTGCTTGTGTTTGATTGATTATCGCAGATAATCCTTGACAACGGTCTGTCAATCATTCATAATGGAGAAAAAGGAAAGGCAGAATTTTCGATGAAGAGCGACCGTGTGATGAATGTTCTTGTAGTACTGCTGGAGGGAAAGCGTGTGCGTGCGCAGGATATTGCCGACCGGCTTGAGGTATCGGTTCGCACGGTATACCGGGATATTGATACGCTCTGTGCGGCCGGAATTCCCGTTCGCTCGATCGGCGGCGTGAAGGGCGGCATCGAGCTTATGCCCGGATACCGGCTGGAGGGAAGGATGTTTTCTCCGGCGGAGCATTCGGCGCTGCTGGCGGGGCTTTCCAACCTATCGGCCATGCTGCATACGGACGCGCTTGCGTGCACGCTTTCAAAGCTGCGCGGTTTTTTGCCCGAGGGGAAGGCAGCAGAAATTGAGTGCCGTGCGGCGCAGATTGTGATTGATCCGGAGCCGTGGCTGGGAGACGGACGCACAAAGCGGACGCTGGAATGCGTGGAAACGGCGCTGGAGATGCACCGACTGCTGGATTTTTCCTATATGGATCGCTTCGGGAACCGAACGGAGCGTACGGCGGAACCGTATCGTCTGGTGCTGAAGGGCGACCAATGGTATTTTCAGGGCTATTGTCTTCTGCGAAACGACTACCGGCTGTTTCGCCTGTCGCGCATGATGGACGTGCAAATGCGGGAAGAAGGCTTCCTTCCACGCGAAGCGCCGAAGCCGGATCTGGATGGCGAAGAAATTGCCGCGAGCTTGCGCACGGAAATTACCCTGCGCGTGCATGTGTCTGCGATTGACCGGGTGATGGAATACTGTGCCTTCGACCGTTTTACGCCGGATGGGGACGAGCATTATCTTGTGCGCTTTCCGTTTATCGACAGGGAATATTATTACGACCGTCTGCTTTTCTTTGGCGACCGGTGCGAATGCGTTGCGCCTGCGCATGTTCGCGAGAAGCTTAGGCAGCGAATTCAGTGTCTGGCGGAGCTATATAAATGAAGAGAGTGGAGCCGTTGCGTTTTTCTGCGCATTGGTGTAAAATATGGAAGAAAACGAAGCCTACGGGAGGAAGGAAATATGATCGCTACGGAAGACATGATGCGTCGGTTCACCCCGGAATTTCTTAAGAATGAAAGGCCGCTTGAATTTATTCCCGCGGACGGAGGTATGGTGGGAATCCTGCGCACAATCGGCTGCGTGGGCGACAGCCTGTCCTCCGGCGAATTCGAGAGCACGAATCTGGAGGGCGGAAAAGGCTATCACGACGAGTTTGACTATTCGTGGGGCCAGTATATGGCGCGAATGGCGGGCGTGACGGTGCGCAATTTTTCACGCGGAGGCATGACGGCGAGGGAGTACTGCGAAAGCTTCGCCACGCAGAACGACTATTGGAACCCGCAGCTTGCCTGCAACGCATATATCCTTGCACTGGGCCTTAATGATCTGTTCGGTCTGAAGATGGACATGGGCACGATGGATGACGTGCACGAGGACTGGACGCGCAACGAGCGCACGTTTGCCGGGTACTATGGCCAGCTGATCAGCCGTCTGAAGCAGATTCGCCCGGATGCGAAATTCTTTCTGATGACGATTCCGCGCGACTCAGACGAGGTTGAGCACGTCCGCTTGTCAGATGCACACGCAAGGTTGATGCACGCCATGGCGGCGCGCTTTGAAAATGCCTATGTGCTTGATCTGCGCGCCTACGCGCCGGTGTATGACGGGGTGTTTCACGAGAATTTCTTCCTTGGCGGGCACATGAACGCTGCCGGTTATCTTTTGACGGCGAAGCTTGTAATCGGATACATCGACTACATCATCCGTCACAATATGGAGGACTTCTCGCAGGTGGGCTTTATTGGTACGGGTCTGCGAAACCGGGCAGGAAAGGCGTAAATTTTACCAGACGGCTGTTTCAGGCTTGGTCGGCATGTGGTATCATGGGAACAAACCGAATGGAAACGGAGGCAGAATAATGGAACGGGAAGTTGCATGGAAATCCTATTCGGACGCGGAGCGCGCCCATCTTGAGCAGGTAAGCGCGCGCTATCGTGCCTTTCTTGACAACGGCAAGACCGAGCGCGAGTGCGTGACCGAGGTTGTTAAGCAGGCCGAGGCGAGAGGCTACACGAAGCTGGAGGACAAGATTGCCCGCGGCGAAGCGCTGAACGCCGGAGACAAGGTGTATTCCGACTGGATGGGCAAGAGCATCATGCTTTTCATCATCGGAAAGGCGCCCATGGAGAAAGGTATGAACATTCTGGGTGCGCACATCGATTCTCCGCGCATGGACGTGAAGCAGAATCCGCTGTATGAGGACGGCGGTATGGCATATCTGGATACGCATTATTATGGCGGCATCAAGAACTACCAGTGGGTCACGATTCCGCTGGCGCTGCACGGCGTTGTTGTGAAGAAGGATGGCACGGTTGTGACCATCTCCGTGGGCGAGGATGAAAACGATCCTGTGTTCTGCATCAGCGACCTGTTGATTCACCTGAGCCATGACCGCATGAGCAAGGCGGCCAGCGACGTAATCGAGGGAGAGCAGCTGGACGTGATCATCGGCGGCGCGCCGCTGAGCGGCGAGGACAAGGAGCCTGTCAAGCGCAACGCGATGAAGCTGATTGCGGACAAGTACGGCATTGAGGAAGAGGACTTCCTTTCCGCCGAAATCGAAGTCGTGCCCGCTGGCAAGGCGCGTGAGCTGGGCTTTGACCGCTCCATGATTCTGGCTTACGGTCATGACGACCGCGTTTGCGCCTATGCGCAGCTGGAAGCGATGTTCGATATCGATGCTGTGCCGGAAAAGACCGTGTGCTGCATTCTTACCGACAAGGAAGAAATCGGTTCCGTCGGAGCGACCGGCATGCGCGCTCGCTTCTTTGAGAACGCGATTGCCGAAATGATGGCGCTTCACGGCGAGGAAGGAGACCTGCTTCTGCGCCGCGCGCTGACCAACAGCCGGATGCTGTCCTGCGATGTGTCTGCTGGCTATGATCCCAACTTCGCGTCTGCGTTTGACAAGAGGAACAGCGCGTTCCTTGGCCGCGGCGTATGCTTTAACAAGTACACCGGCTCGCGCGGAAAGTCCGGCTCGAACGATGCGAACGCTGAATATTTGGCAGACGTGCGGCACGTGATGGACGAGGGCGGCGTATTCTTCCAGACGGCCGAGCTCGGAAAGGTCAATCAGGGCGGCGGCGGTACCATTGCCTATATCTGCGCGCTCTACGGCATGAACGTGGTCGACTCCGGCGTGGCCGTGCTCAGCATGCATGCGCCGTGGGAGATCATCTCCAAGGCTGACCTGTATGAGGCCTATAAGGGCTATAAGGCATTCGTTCTGAACGCGTAAAATCAACGTAAGCCATGTGCCTGGCGGGAAGATTCCTTCCTGCCGGGCTTTTTTATGAAGGGAGAGAATGCGGCAAATGAAAAAGCCCTCCGTCTGAGGACGGAGGGTATGGGGGTATGTGAGGGAATTACTTGGAGGCGAGGTAAGCGTCGAGCTGAGCCTGCGCATCTTCGATGATGTCCTGCAGACCGGCAGCGTTCATCTTCTCCATCATCTCATCGTACACGTCGTCGATGCAGACGGTGCCGGAGGCGAAGTTCTTGTAGTACTCGTCCTTGATCGCGGTGATCTCGGCATAGTTGGAGGTCCACTTGGAGCTGTCGAAGGTGAAGCCGCAGATGGCGGAAACTTCAGCGTTCTCGCAGTTCGCGAAGTAGAGATCCCACTGGTTCATGACGGGAGCCTTCGCGGTTCCGTCCACCTGCTCCTGGCTCACAAGGATGGAAGCGAGGGAGTAGGAGCCCTGAGAGAATGCCCAGGGGCCGTAGTTGTCGGTGCCGACCTGAGTCTTCAGAACGCCGCCCGCGCAGGCAGGATTCTGCTCTTCGGTGACATAGTTCCAGTGATAGCCCTGTACGCCGTAGCGGAGGGT
This sequence comes from uncultured Oscillospiraceae bacterium, assembly GCA_964554795.1. Lineage (GTDB taxonomy): Bacteria > Bacillota > Clostridia > Christensenellales > Aristaeellaceae > SFHK01. Next base: position 27,885 of record CAZKQB010000015.1, read on the forward strand.
ATCGCGGTAGAGCTTATCGGTGTTGACGAGCTCCTGATACTTCATCGCGGCTTCGAAGCGCTCGGGATCGTTCTCCAGAGTGATGGAGAAGGCGTTCATGGAGCCCTGTACGCCGTCGGTGGAGAGGAACGGGCCAGAGTAGCGGGTCATTTCGCAGTTGTAGCCATAGCCTACGCTGTAGTCGTAGCCGTCCCACGCCTGAACGAAGTTCAGATGCTGGTGAGAATCATCGATGGCATCCTCAGTCAGCTGCGCAGCATCGGGATTGACGAGGCCCAGCTCATACCACTTGTTCATGGTGCGGTAGCGCTCCATGATGGCGGGATCTTCGAACACAGAGACAACCTCGGTGGTGCCGAACAGAACGCCGATCATCGGGGTACGATCGATGAAGTCAAAAGAGGTTTCCATTCCCGGAGGGTTGCCGCCGACCATGACGGGGTATTCGTTTTCCGGAAGGGTTTCTTTCCAGGCAACGAGGAAGTCGGTCAGCTCATCCCAAGCATCGATATGATCGGGAATATCGAAGCCCAGTTCCTTCGCCTTGTCAGCGGGATACACGATGAAGTTCTCGGGGCAGTAGTCCTTCTTTACCGGGATGGCGTACAGGCCGCCGTCGGAGGACTTGGCCAGCTCCCAAACCTTTTCGGGCATCGTGGCGTACAGCTCAGGAGTCCACTCCTTGACGTGATCCGCGATGTTGGCGAACAGCTTGTTGGAAACAGCCACGTTGAAGTTGTTGTACCAGGAGCAGGTGTAATACATGTCGAAAACTTCGCCCGTCTGGATGGAGTTCTGCAGCTGGTCGTTGGTGAAGTACTGGATGTCGACCTCAACGCCGATCTTCTCACGGCTGATCTTGTTCAGCTCTTCGAGAACCATCGCGTTGTCCTTCGGCGCGGTGCTGCCGGTGCCCATGGCCCAGGTCAGCTTGATGATTTCGTCCTCAGCGCCTGCGAAAGAGCAGACGGACAGAACGAGCATCAGTGCTAGTACGAGAGATGCGAGTTTCTTCATTTCTGAAACCCTCCTTTTTTATTATTACAACAGCGAAAGGCTGTTATAATCGGTACGGTTTATCCCTTCACGGCGCCGATCGTCAGACCGGAGATGAAGTACTTCTGGAAGAAGGGATACGAGCAGGCAATCGGGAGAACGCCGACCATGACCATGGCCATGCGGATCGTCTCGCTGGGAATTTCGGATGCTTCGCTGGGACCCATGAACTGCTGGTTGCGGGTAAGGAAGTCGATGTTGCTTTCAAGCGCAATCAACACGTACTGCAGCGGGAACAGATCCTGCGCGTTGGAGTTCAGGTAGTACTTGGCCAGCATCCAGTCATTCCAATAGGCGAAGGTGAAGAACAGGCCGATTGTTGCGATGGCGGGCAGGGAGATGGGAAGCACGATTTGTACGAAGATGCGGGTCTGCCGCGCGCCGTCAATCTTGGCGGATTCAATAATCGCATCGGGAACCGTCGTCTGGAAGAACGTGCGCATGATGACGATGTAGAAGCTTGAGCAGCACATCGGCAGAATCAGCACCCAGTAGGTGTTTTTCAGATTCAGTACCTGCGCGTTGATCATGTAGCTGGCCACCAGACCACCAGAGAACAACATCGGGATAAACACAAACCATGTGAAGAAGCCGCGCATCCGGTAGTTTGGGCGGGACAGCGCATAGCCCATCGTGGAGCACAGAATTAAGCCGAGACACGTGCCGACAACAGTAATGCCGATGGAGTTGAGGAACGCGCGTCCTACATAGTCTGCCTGACGAGCCAGGTAGGCGTAGCTGTTGATGCTGAAGGCTTCAGGGAAGAAGCTGTAGCCCTTATGAAGAACCGAGGCCTCCGACGAAAAGGAAACGATGCAGACCAGCAGAGCCGGCAGAAAGCACAAAAGCGCGAGAATGATGAAAATCACACTGAAGATCACATTTGTAACGGGGGAGACGCGGCTGTATTTCAGCGTTGCGTCCTGCTGTTTCTTTGCCATGGTACGTTTCTCCTTTCCGCCCGATCAGAACAGGCCTGCATTGGGGTCGATCTTCTTTACAACCTTGTTTGCCACCACGATGGTGATGCAGCCGAATACGGACTGCAAAAGCGAGGCGGCCGAGGAAAGGTTGATGTCCGGGTTTACCAGAAGCGCTTTGTAGATGTACACGTCAACCGTCTGTGTGATATTGACCAGCGAACCGGAGTTGCGGGTTGCCTGATAGAACAGACCAAAGTCGCTTCTAAAAATGCTGCCAACGGACATGATGAACATGATGGAGATGATCGGACGAAGGAGCGGCAGAGTAATGTAAATCGTCTGCTGCCACTTGGATGCGCCGTCGATCAGTGCTGCTTCGTACAGCTCGGCATCAATGCCGCTGATGGAGGCCATGTAAACAACCATGTTGTAGCCCATGCCCTTCCAGACATTCAGGAAGACGAGGAACCACGTCCAGAAGCCGACATCGTGATACCATTGGTGCTTGGGGTTGCCGACGCCCAGCGCCTTGGCAATGTTGTTGAACAGGCCGGCGTCCGTTGCAAGGAAAGCGTAGACGAAGTAACTGACGACAACCCACGAGAGGAAGTGCGGCAGGAACATCATCGTTTGGCAGACCTTCGCCAGCTTCTTGGAATACAGCTGAGAAATCATGATGGCGAGTGATACGGGGATGATGATGGCCAGCACGATGAAAATAATGTTGTACACAATGGTGTTGCGCATCATCGTGCTGAAGTAGCTGCTGGAGAAGAGGAACTTGAAATTCTCCAGACCGCTCCATTCGCACTTCGCGAACAGGTTATAGATGAAGCTTGCGCCCGGAAGAGGCTTGTAGTTCTTAAAGGCGATGATGACGCCGAACATCGGGGCGTAGCAAAAGATCAGATACCAGATCGTCGTTGGAAGATGAAGGAGAAAAATCTCCAGATTGTCGAAGGAAGAGCCGGTACTGGCCCCGCCTTTCTTCTTTCGGGCGCGAATCGCCGTCGTATTCAATGATACCAACTCCTTCTGGATACAGTAAAAATGCAGTGATCTGCCATCACAAATAAAATGACTGAATCACTTGATCGATAATAGTATAGCACAATAATGAGCATTTGTAAAGGATTATTTTGCATAAAACATGGACATTAGCAAAAAAATAAGCGTAGTTTTCGCAGATTGCAGAGGGCATGATGCTTGAATTGGCGGAGAGAAATCAAGCATTCTGTATAAAAACGGCTTTGACGCAAGGAATGCAAAACGAAAAAAGCGTGCAGGATGAGTACCGATATGCACGCAGTTCATTTGCTTGTTCGAAAAAATGCAAAAACCCCGCTTCCCAGTGGAAAGCGGGGTGAAGGAGGGATCAGCGCTTGGCACCCTTTGCGCCGGATGCGCCGTTCAGAATGGCAGAATGATAGGAGAAGACATTTTCATTACGGTCGGCATTTGCGCGGAAGGCGTACTCAACCATCATGTCGATCATGCGTTCGAAGGAAATGCCGCGCCCTTCCCAAAGATAGAATGCGAGGGAGCCCGGAATGGTGTTGATTTCGCCGATGTACAATTCGTCAGTTGCTTTATCATACAGGAAGTCGATGCGGGCGACGCCCTTGCAATCCAGCGCCTTGAATGCGTCGACGGCGAGCTCCTCCACGCGGTGCGTCAGCTCGGGGCTGATCGGTGCAGGCATCTGGCGGCTGAGCGAGGACATGCCCTTGCTGGGTGCGCTCTTCGCGCCCTTTGCGCCGCCCTTTGCACCGCGCAGATATTTTTCGTCGAAGGACAGGAAGTCCGACCAGCGCACGGGCATTTCGGTTACAGAGGCCATGGCGTCTCCGCCGTAGCCGAGCACGGCGCAGTTGATCTCCATCAGATCCTGAATGCCGACCTCTACCTGCACGCGGCGGTCGTAGGACACGGCGATATCGATGGCGTCCTCAAGGCCGTTTTTGTTGTCGGCGCGGTTGATGCCGATGGAGGAACCGAGGTTCGAGGGCTTCACATACACGGGAAACGAAAGCTCGCCCATCACGCGGCTCAGAACGCCCGCGCGGTTGCGTTTCCATTCGGAACGCTCCACGCACACATCCTTGAGCACGGGGAAGCCGCAGGCCTTGAACATACGCTTCATGGCGATCTTGTCCATGCCCAGAGCGGAGCCGAGCACGCCGGAGGAGGTGTAGGGAACGTTCCACAGATCCAACATGCCCTGCAGCGTGCCGTCTTCGCCGTTCATGCCGTGCATGACGGGCATGACCACGTCCGCTTCGGCAATCTGACGCAGCCGACCAATAGGTAAAAGCTTGTCGTCGGGATGCTGCATTAGGCGCAGCTTGCCCTCTGCACCCATCGGGATTACGCGAACGACGGCGCGCTTGTCGAAGTTGCGATACAGCGTGATGTCCGCCAGCTTTTCGCCGGTGTACCATTCGCCGTTCTGGTCGATGTAGACGTAGATCAGATCGTAATCATCCGGATTCACATGCTGCGCTGCCTGCAGGGCAGAGATGATGGAAACGTCGTGCTCACAGGTACGGCTGCCGTATATGAGCGCCAGTCTGATTTTCATGATGCTTCAGGCTTCCTTTCCTATTCCGTATAATTATCGGGAAGGTCGTTTTCAAACAGAACCGTATCGCCGTTGCCGACGAAGGTGCGAATCAGAGCCGTGGCCTCCTCCAATGTGCGAACGACCTTTACGTTGTCCGCGCGGAAGCCAGAATCCAGCAGCCCCTTCTTTATCGGTGCGGTGTGCTTCGGGCCGACCAGAATCGCCGCATCGCAGGCAGAGGCAATTTGCTTGCCGAGCTGATAGTTGAATTCCTTCTCATTTTCGCCCAGCTCCACGAAGCCGGGGGTGATGATCAGGTGACGACCGGGGAACTCCTTAAGAACGCTCAACGCGCGCTTGGCACCCACGGGATTCGAGTTGAATGCATCGTCGATGATGTTCATTGCGCCGGGCAGCAGCTGCAGCCGGTGCTCGACGGGCTGAACGCGCTTCACGCCCTCGGCGATTTCCTCCATCGTCATGCCCAGCTCGCGGGCGACCTGACAGCAGACGACGATGTTTGAAATGTTGTGGCGACCGAGCAGCTTTGTTTCGCAGTTCACACGCTCGCCGGTCTCCGTAATCAGTGTGAAGCGTGAGCCGAACGGGCCGCTTTGAATGTTTTCGGCGCGCAGATTCAGCATGCCGATTTCGCTGATGCCGACGCGGCGCTTGTCGCACTTTGCACGCTCGTACAGCTTGTCGACCTCGCCGTCGTCGGCGGCAAAAATGCCTATGCCGTTCTTGGGAAGCCCTTCGATCAGTTCAAACTTGGTGTTGGCGACGGTTTTTACGTCTCCGAAGGTTTCCAGATGCTGAGGGCCGACGCTCGTGAGCACGCCGTAGCGGGGATGCACCAGATCCACCAGCTCGCGGATGTCGCCTACGTGCCGTGCGCCCATTTCGGCGATGAATACCTGATGCGCGTCGGTCAGGTCCTCGTTAATTACCTTGGAAAGCCCCATCGGCGTGTTGATTGAGGACTTGGGGGCGTATACGTTGTATTTTACGGACAGGATAGCCTGCAGACAGAATTTCGTGCTGGTTTTTCCGTAGCTGCCGGTAATGCCGATTTTGATCAGGTTCTTTCGCGACGCAAGCTTTTTCTGCGCCATGCGGAAGAAGCGGCGGTGGAAGGCTTCCTCCAGCGGCTGCACGCAACGCGCGGCCAGCCACGTAAGCCACGGCGCAGCGATAATCAGCGCGAAGGGGGGAATCCACATCAGAATCAGACCGGCGGATTCGCGGCGGAAGAGGAGGAACATCAGCCCCAGTGCTGCGGCGATAACCAACGCCAGCGAGACGACCAGGCGGATCATGCGGCCTGTGAACTTCATTTTCTTCTTTTGACGCATTTTGAAGTCCTTCACAATCATCAGCGCCGAGTAGGCGGCGAAGAACGCTGTGGAAAGGATGCTGGCGGTAATTGTGCTCCGCTTGATTTCACCCGTGCCAAACAGGCTCAGAAGCACGGGCAGAATGATGGCGGCAAGGCTTGCGGCAATGCCGGCCTTCAGCGTCCAACCGAACTGGCGGGTCTTTTCGCGCTTTAGCCAGCGCATGTAGCCGTCCAGCTGATAGCTTTCCAGCTGCAGCATATGAAGGTAAAACCGGCACGTGGCCAGCGTAATGAGCAGGGTAACGGCCAGTTCAACGATGATCAGCCACCACATTCGTCTTGTAACCTCCTCTGTTCGTCAGCCGAGCAGGAACTTATGCGCAATTGCATAGAAGCGGGCATACTGCTCAAGATAGGCAAAGTGTCCCGCGCCCTCAAACACCACAAGCCCAGCACCGGTAATGGTTTCTTCCATTTTGCGGCCCATCCACAGCGGCGTTGCAGTATCGTTTTCGCCCCAGATCAGCAGAGTGGACGCCTTTACCTGGGGAAGGCAGTCCGTCAGATTCTGCCCGACAACCCGCTGAAATGTCTCGCGCATGCGCGGCGAGGCGCTTTTGTAGTCGGCGGAGCCAAACAGTCCGCGCATGACGTCGCGCGCCTTTGCAATGCGCTCTGCGCCGATCATGCGACGCGTGAAGGCGTTATCCGCAGCAGAGGAAAGCGCATGAAACGCCATTTCGCTCAGCTTGCCGGACATGCTCTTCTTCGCGGGAAGCCCGGCACAGCCAGTTAGAATCTGTCTGCCGATTTTATTCGGGATCATCGTGGAAAGAAGCAACGCCACGCGCCCGCCGAACGAATGCGCAATCAGATCGACCGACTCCTCGCCCAGCGACTCGATGAAATCCGCAGTCAGACGCGCGTATTCGGTTACCGACCAGCCATCGGACGGCTCCGGACTCTTGCCAAACCCGGGAAAATCTACAGCCACAACGCGGCATTCACGCTGGAAATCGCGAATCACGGGCAGCCAGCTGTCGATGCAGCCGCCCCAGCCGTGCAGAAGCAGGAGCACGCGACCGCTGTCGCCTGCCACTTCATAATTCATCCGGGCGCCGTTGCTCTCAAAGACCAATCGCCACGCCTCCTTACAGCGTTAATGGACATACATTTTCTTATCTTACCGCACGAATGTAAATTTGTCTACGCATTCCCCTTTAAGGGCGTGCGCCGTTCAGAAAAGGGTCGTCATCCGGATGGCCGGGCGGAAGCGCGATTAAGGCGTATACGAACGCATCCTCGCCGGTTTCCTCATAGTAGCCCTTTTTGCATCCTACGCGCAGGAAGCCGAGCTTATGATACAGAGCCTGCGCGGCCAGATTGCTGCGGCGGCATTCCAGCTCCATGAAGCGTGCGCCGCCGTCTGCTGCGGCCTGAATCAGCGCGCGCATGAGCGCCTCGCCTGCGCCCGCGCGCCGGAATTCGGGAAGAATCGCCACGCTCATCAGGTGCGCTTCCTCCATCAGAAGCCACAGACAGCCGTAGCCGATGGTTTGCTCGTCCTCCTGTATCAGAAGATAGCGCGCGCACGGATTATTGGAAAGGTCATCCGCTAATGCGTTTGTCTCCCATGGGGTAGGAAAGCAGGTGCGTTCAATGGAGAGAATGACGTCAAAATCGTCTGCCGAGGCATACCGTATGGTGCGGGTCATAGCTTCGCCCTCGTTGCCTTTTCACTGCGCTCGCGCTCAGCCTGCGGTGCGCGCAGGTAGATTGGCGTCAGAAGCCGGGCTTCCATGTGACAGGATGAATCCAGTCTGGCCCAGTAGGCGGCGGATGATGCGCGCAGTACGCGGGCATGCGGCGGTGCAAACCGGGCGCGCTCGCCCAGCAGCGAGCGGATGCGCGCTTCATGAACGGCTACGCCGTCACCGGTGAAGGTAACGGCTTCGTTTTCAGGCAACGCTTCAAGCAGCGCGGTCAACGGTAGCGCTGCGTCAGGTAGGATTTTCTCGGGCAGCGCCGTGCCCAGCCAGCGGTAGGCGGCGCAGTATACCTGCTCGCGGCGCGCATCCAGAATCGGGCAGATTACGCCGGGCACGAAGGGAAGGCCTGCTGCCAGCGCATCCAGTGAATTCACGCGCGCGCAGGGCTTTCCAGTTGCGTGCGCCATGCCCTTTGCTGCGCATACGCCGATGCGTACGCCGGTAAACGAGCCGGGGCCGGCGGCAACGGCGAACAGGTCCACGTCCGCGCACGTCAGATTCTCGCGCGTGAGTAGCTCGTCCACGGCGGGCATGATCGTTTCCGAATGCGTGAGCGCCGAATTGATCACGATTTCTCCCAGCAGGCGGTCATCCGCGAGCAGCGCTGCAGAGCAGGCCGGGCCGGAGGTATCAATGGACAGAAGAATCATGCGCGTACCTCCCATTTTGAAAGCATATTCCGTATCAGCGCCTCGCGGCCGTCCGGCAGAAAGCAGGCAAGCTCGATTTCACGATCGTCGAAGTCCTTGCCGCGCGTCAGGTCAAGCTCGATGCGCGTATCGGGACATACGTCAGCCTGCTGCGGCCATTCAATCAGCGCCACGCCGTCGCCGCCAATGGATTCCTCCAGCCCTGCGGCAAACAGCTCGTCTGCATTGGAAAGGCGGTACAGGTCGAAATGATACACGGGAAGGGTTGCCCCGCGATAGGGCTGCATCAGCGTGAATGTGGGACTTGCCATGGCGTCCGTCACGCCCAGCGCGCGCGCGCAGCCGCGAGCCAGCACGCTTTTGCCCGTGCCAAGATCGCCGTACAGAAGCACGGTGTCTCCTTTTTGAAGGCAGGCGCCCAGCGCCTGCCCGAATGCGAAGGTATCTTCGCTGCTATGCGTATAATACATGCGTCTCCTTAATCAGCGCAGCCACACGGCGCCCTCCGGACGGATGTACAGGGGCTTGACGGCGCCCTGCCCGAACACGCCGTCCATCGCTTCACGGTAGGCAGGCATCAGATCGACGGGCACGAAGGCCAGAATCGTTCCGGCAAAGCCGCCGCCGTGAATGCGCCACGCGCCGCGGCCGGTCAGTATACGGCGGCTCATTTCCAGCGCCAGCGGCATTTCCTGATTGCTGCCGCCGGGCACGAACAGGTTCTGAAGGAGCATCCAGCTGCTTTCGCCGGAGGCGATTATGCCGTCAAAGAAGGAAGCAATGTCATCGTTTTTGAGCGCCGTGAGCATTTCGCGCACGCGGCGATCTTCATCCACAAAGTGCAGCGCGCGCAGAATGGCGCGGTCGGATACCTTGCCCTTCAGAAGAGCGATGGACGACTCCACCTTATCCTCCACGTCGCGCAGCGTTTCGCCGCCGAGCTGCTTTGCCGCCTGCTTCATTTCGGCAGGGATGGCAGCGTATTCGTTCGTCAGGTTGCCATGGTCTCCGCCGGCGGTTACGACGCAGGGGATGAAGCCCTTTTTCAGAAAATCGTACTGTACGGCCTCCACACGGGCGCCGCCGTGGTTGAAATCGATGAATACCAGTCCGCCGACGGCGCTGGCCATCTGATCCATTAGGCCGCACGGCTTCAGGAAGTAATGGTTCTCGGCCTTCTGGCTCAGCTTCGCATTCAGCTGATGATCGACCGTCCAGCCGTTGTACAGCGCGTCGTTCACGGCTACAAGCATGACCTCGAACGCAGCCGAGGACGACAGGCCGCTGCCGCGCATGACGGTGCTGGAGACCTCTGCCTCAAAGCCGCCCACGGCGAACCCGGCCTTTTTCATTTCTGCCGCGACGCCGCGAATCAACGCCAGCGTGGTTTCCTTTTCTTCGTCGTGTACGGTAAGATCGCTCACGTCCACGACAAAGGGCTGGTCGTAGCCTGCGGAGTAGAGCGTCACGCGGTTGTCGTTCGTCTTGCGGGCGAGCGCTACGGTGTCCATGTCCACGGACGCAGCGAGCACGCAGCCGTGATTGTGATCCGTATGATTGCCGGCAATTTCGGTGCGGCCGGGCGCGGAAATCAGTTCGCAGCCGTCGGCGGAACCGAAATGACGAATAAAGCTTTCCCTCAGCGCTTCAAAGCGCGCAAGCTGTTGGTTGGCGGGTTCCTCGCCGCCGTACAGGCGAACCAGGCGATTGAAATCCATTAGAGCCACCTCTTCAGTTTTTCTCATTTTCTATTTTAGCGCGAATTTGCGTTCTTGGCAACAGTTTTTCTTGACATTTCACCCGGAACGCGCAATAATAGCCCTATGTATGTACATAAGGAGGCCTTTATATGTCCGCGATGGAACGGCTATTGGATTTTGCGGAGAGAACCCGGTTGATTGAGGCGGAGGATCGCGCCTATGCGCGCAACCGTCTTTTGGAGACGCTGCGTCTGGATGCGCCCGAGAAGAGCGTACAAGGGGAGAATCCGCTGGGCGATACGATGACGGAAGCGCTGGATGAGATGTGCGACAGCGCGGTTTGCCGCGGTGTGATCAACGATACTGGTGAATCGCGGGATCTGTTTTCGGCGAAGCTGGCCGGATGTGTTACGCCGTCCCCCTATGAGGTACGCGCGCGCTTTTTCGAGAAATACCGCCGCTCGCCGGAGGAGGCGACGGAGTGGTTTTACCAGATGTGCCGGGATGCGGACTATATCAAGGTAGATCGCATTCGCAAAAACGCCCGCTTCTTTGCCGAGGGGCTGGAAATCACCATTAACCTGTCTAAACCGGAAAAGGATCCGCGCGACATTGCAAATGCGCTCAAGAGCAAGTCTGCCGGATATCCCAAGTGCATGCTGTGCGTGGAGAATCCCGGATATGCGGGTCGTCCCGGCTTCCCGGCGAGGCAGAACCACCGCATGATTCCGCTGAGCCTGAACGGGGAAAGCTGGCACATGCAGTATTCGCCCTACCTATATTATAACGAGCACTGCATCGTGCTGAGCGATGTTCACCGCCCGATGGCGATTTCCGAATCTGGCTTCCGCCGCCTGTTCGCATTTGTGGAGCAGTTCCCACACTATTTTCTTGGCTCGAATGCCGACCTGCCCATCGTAGGAGGCTCGATTCTTACGCACGACCATTTTCAGGGGGGAAACTATGAATTCCCGATGGATCGCGCCGGAGACGAAATTGCGCTTGCGGCGGACGACCCGGCGATTCGCGCCTCCATCGTGGACTGGCCGATGAGCTGCCTTCGTCTGAAGAGCGCGGATGCGGAGAAGCTGATTCACAAGGCGGTTCAGGTGCTGGATGCGTGGCGCGCCTATTCGGACGAAGCGCTGGGAATCTATGCTGAGACTGACCAAAAGCACAATACCATCACACCCATTCTGCGTCGGACGAACGACGAATGGAAGCTGGATCTGGTGCTGCGAAACAATCGCACCAGTGCGGAAAACCCATTGGGCATCTTCCATCCGCATGCCGACCTGCATCACATCAAGAAGGAAAACATCGGCCTGATTGAGGTAATGGGTCTGATGATTCTGCCTGGACGATTGCTCACAGAGCTGAAGGACGTGGAAGCGTACCTGACCGGCGAACGCGTGCTGACGGATGTGCCCGCTTCCGACGCGCCGTTTGTTCGTCACTGGGATTGGACGCGCGAGCTTGTGACTCGCTTCGGCAGCACGAACACGCAGGAGCAGGCGACGGAAATCATCCATAAGGGTCTGGGTGAGAAATGTCGCCGCGTGCTGGCCGATGCGGGCGTATACAAGCAGACGCCCGAGGGACGCGAGGGCTTTGTGCGCTTCCTGAACCGCTGCGGCTTTGAACGCATGTAATCAATGGCGAATGACGCCGTCGCTTCGGGAAAAGCGGTGGCGTCATTTTTCATAAATGTAAAGAAAGTATCTTGACAACGAAAAATGCGAGTGATACAATCGCTTAAACGATTAAGCAAAAGAAGGACCTGAAGAAGAAAGCCATGGCGACGAGCAAAATAACAATCCGGGATATTGCTGAGAAAACCGGCTATTCGGTAGCGACGATCAGAAAGGCGCTCAACGGTCTGCCCGATATCGGGGAGGAAACGACGCGGCGCGTGCAGGAAATCGCCGAGGAAATGGGATACATTCCCAGCAATCGTGGCCGCGCGCTGCGCACGAGCCGCAGTCATACGATTGGTCTTTTGTGGTTTTTGCGCGGAGAGAGTGTGTGGACGCATGAGCTTTTTGCAAAGATGGCGAGGGGGCTTCAGTCCATTGTGGAGGTTGCGGGGTACGATCTTACACCCATCAGCTGCAACAGCGCGCTGGAGGGACGTTACCTGAGCTATTGCCGCTATCGCGGCTATGACGGCGTGATCATCATGAGCAGCGGCTATCGAGAGGAAGGGCTGACAGAGCTGATTCGAAGCGAAATACCTGCGGTGACGATCGACTATGTTTATCCGGGCTGCAGCTGCGTGATGGCGGATCAGCGGACAGGCCTGTCCGCGCTGCTTACCCATGTATATGAGCTTGGTCACCGAAAAATTGCCTATGTGTATTCAAATGCGGACAGTACCGTGGCGCTTGCCCGCTTAAAGGCGTTTGACGAGTGCACGGCAAAGCTGGGGCTGAGGATTCCTTCGGAATACAAAAAGCCCGCCGATTTCCGAAACGAGCAAATCAGCGCGCGGGCGACGCGGGAGCTGATTGCGCTTGAAGAGCGTCCAACGTGTATCCTGTATCCAGACGATCTTTCAGCCGTGGGCGGGATGCGCGCGCTCGAGGAGGCTGGGCTGTCCATTCCCGGAGACGTGAGCGTCGTTGGATACGATAACATTCCGCTTTCCGCATATTTGCAGCCGCCGCTGACTACCTTCGATCAGGAGGGCGACGAAATCGGGCGCAATGCAGGGCGGTTGATTCTGAACGCCATTGAGAAGCCGCACGGCGCGGCGGAGCGCCTAACGGTGGCTGGTCGCGTAATTTCGCGTAAATCCGTAGCGAACCTTCGGATGAAGTAGGTAAACCGGAGATTTATAGAGAACGCGCTTTGTCGATGTGCCTTGCGGCCGCGGCAAAGATGCGCTTTCTTTTTTATTTTCAGATAGAGGGCTTGAATGATTACATGAATTGTCATATGATAGAAGAAATATAATGGGGGCGGATACGATGCGCATTGTTGTGTTGGACGGCTATGCGGCGAACCCGGGCGACCTTTCGTGGAACGCGCTTCGGGCGCTGGGCGAAACGGTGATTTACGACCGCACGCAGAGCGAGGATATTGTGCCGCGCGCGCTGGGGGCGGACGCGGTGCTCACGAACAAGTGTCCGATGACTGCGGAGACAATTGCAGCGTTGAAGGGGCTGAAATATATCGGCGTGCTGGCGACGGGGTATAATATTGTGGACGTTGCTGCGGCAAGAACGGCTGGTGTAGCGGTTACGAATGTGCCTGCCTATTCGACGCGCGCGGTGGCGCAGCACGTATTCGCGCTGATGCTGGAAATTGCTTCGCGCGTGGGCATGCACGCGAGGGCGGTGGCTGATGGAGAATGGACAAGCGCGAAGGATTTCTGCTTCTGGAACGCGTCGTTGACCGAGCTGGCCGGAAAGCATCTGGGCATTGTGGGCTATGGCGCGATTGGCCATGCCGTCGGTGAAATTGGGCGGGCGTTCGGCATGACGGTGGATGCCTATTCGCCGTCTCGCTGCGAAAAAAGCCGCCTCGACGAAATTTTCCGAACGGCGGACGTGCTTTCGCTTAACTGCCCGCTGAAGCCCGATACGGCCGAAATGATCAACCGAAGCACGCTTTCCCGAATGAAGCGCGGCGCGTGGTTGATAAATACGGCGCGCGGAGGACTTATAAACGAGGAGGACGTTGCAGATGCGCTTCGAACGGGACATTTGGGCGCATATGCCGCAGACGTGGTTTCCGTGGAGCCGATCCGGCCGGACAATCCACTGCTGAGCGCGCCGAATGCAATTCTGACGCCGCACATTGCGTGGGCGCCGTATGAGACGCGCGTGCGACTGATGAACATTGCGGTTAACAATCTTTCCGCATTTCTGGCGGGAACCGTTTTGAACCGTGTGGACGTCTAACTATACAGAAGGAAATTTTCGGAAGGCCGGAATGACGCTCGGCCTTTCGACGGAGGATATATGGAAGACCTGTTTTCCGCGGGCACAAAAGCGCTCGCGCCGTTGGCCGACCGCATGCGGCCGCGTACGCTGGACGAATTTATCGGCCAAAAGCAGATTGTAGGCGAGGGAAAGCTTCTTCGTCGCGCCATCGAGGCCGACCGGTTGACCAGCTCAATCTTCTTTGGCCCGCCTGGAACCGGCAAAACGACACTGGCGACCATCGTGGCTGAGACGTCAAAGGCGGCGTTTGAAAAAATGAACGCCGTAACCAGCGGCGTTTCAGAGGTGCGCGAGGTGCTGGCGCGAGCCGAGGAGCGGCAAAAGCTGTATGGCAGGACGACGTACCTGCTGCTGGACGAGTGCCATCGCTGGTCAAAGGCGCAGTCGGACAGCATTCTGCCGGCCATTGAGAAGGGAATTGTGCGCTTTATCGGTTCTACCACGGAGAATCCCATGATTGCCATGACGCCAGCCATCGTGAGCCGTTGCCGTCTGTTCCGCTTTGAACCGCTGACGGATGCGGACGTGATCGAGGCGCTTCGGCGCGCCTGCGCGGACGGAGAGCGCGGTTATGGCTGCATGGGCGTTATGCTGGATGACGACGCGGCAGCGCTGATTGCGTCTGCGGCGAGCGGAGATGTGCGCTCAGCGCTGAATGCGCTGGAAATCGCGGTATTGTCCACGCCGGTGGGACGCACGGGGCAGGTGCATGTTACGCGCGAGGTGGCGGCTGATTCGGTGCAGCAGAAACCGCTTCGAATGGATGAAAGCTTGTTTTACGATATGCTCAGCGCGTTTTGTAAGTCGCTTCGAGGATCGGATGCCGATGCGGCGCTGGCGTGGTTCGCGAGGCTGGATCATGCAGGCGTGGATCCGCGCATCGTCGTGCGCCGGGTGATCGTGCATGCGTCTGAGGACGTGGGTATGGCGAATCCGAACGCCATGCTGGCTGCGGTAGCGGCGTGGCAGGCGCTGAACGCCGTAGGCATGCCGGAGGCACGGCTGCCTATCGCGCAGGCAATTATCGCCGTATGCGAAAGCCCGAAATCCAACTCGGTGGCCGTGGCGGTGGAGCGTGCGTTTGCCGATGCCGAAAAGGGCGGCTTTGAGGGCGTCCCTGCGCATCTGCGTGATACGCATTACAAGGGAGCGGGGCAGTTGGGCAGCGGAGAAGGTTACCTGTATCCGCACGATTTTCCCGGGCATTATGTAAAGCAGACATATGCGCCTGCCGATGCGGCGGGCATGCCATATTATCAGCCTTCCGATCAGGGCGGGGAAGTGGAAATTGCCCGCCGGAGGGAGGCGCGCGAAGAGATCGGATGCGAAAATCTGATCGGCGCAAGGGGAGCAGGGAATGGCAAAAAAGAGAACTAACGGGAAAAAAAACGTTGCAGCCGGCAAACGGCGAGCGCAGGGACGACGCAGAACTCGGGAGGAAGGGTGCTGGTGGGCACTGCCTGTATCGTGCCTGATGATCCTGATTCTGGCGGTCACGGCGTTTCTGGCGGTGCACAAAATCAGTGAAAACCGCCGGTTCCGCATTATGCGCTCGGCGGTCGAAAGCGACGGCTTCTATTCAGGCATCATCGTTGAGGGCTACACGCTTACGGACGTGACGCTGGATACCGCGCTGAAGCATTGGGAGGAAAAAATTGAACCTACCTATGCCGACCGCACGGTGACGCTGACGTATAACGGGCAAGCGTGGTCGAAGACCTGTCGCGAGTTGGGCTATTCCAGCAATTACCGCGAGGTGCTGGGCAATGCATGGTCGCGCGCCCGCAGCGGCACCCTGGAGCAGCGCTATCGTTCACTCCGGCAGATTGGAAGTGCGCAGGAGCGCTATGAGGTTACCCGTACGCTGTATGACGAGGATCAGCTGCGCGCGTGGACGGACGAAATCGCCGCGTTGCTTACGGTGGAGCCCGTGAACGCACAGGTGACGGGCTTTGATGTGGATACGCGCACGTTTACGCTTGCCGCCTCCGCTATAGGCTATTCCGTGGACGCGGATGCACTGTACCGGCAGGCAAGCACGGCGCTGAACGGCGGCGGTGCGACGGTGCAGGTGGCCGTAAATACGGTTGAGCCGGCGACGGCTTCTACCGACGTCAGCGGCACATTCGGCATGATTACGCAGGCGGTGACCAATGCTTCCAGCTCCAACAAGAATCGTCTGACCAACCTGAAGCTGGCGTGCGCAGCCATTAACGGCTACTGTGTCCAGCCGGGCGAGACGTTCTCATTCAATCAGGTTGTCGGACAGCGCACCGCGAAGCGCGGCTATAAGAAGGCGACGGTATATCAGTCCGGTGAGCTTGCAGAGGACATCGGCGGCGGCGTCTGTCAGGTGTCCACAACGCTGTGGAACGCGGCCATGAAGGCCAACTGCGAAATCGTGGAGCGCAGCGAGCATTCCCGTCCGGTATCCTACGTGGATAAGGGCAAGGATGCGACGGTCAGCTGGCCCGGCCAGGATATGAAGTTCAAAAATACGTCGTCCTCGCCGATGTATCTGGTGTGTTATGTATCGGAGAACAAGCGCGTGTACTGCGAGGTATACGGCGAGCTGTTCCCGGACGGACGCTACATTACCATTGAGGCCAAGACCACACAGACGATTAAACCGGACGATCCGGTATACACCTACAATCCGTTGCTCGAATCCGGTCAGGAGGTCGTAGTTACCGAATCGCGCAAGGGCTACAGAGCCGAGGCGTATCGTGTGTACCACAACGCTGACGGCAGTGAAATCAAGCGTGTATTGCTGTGCAAGTCCTACTACAAGTCAGCGCGCGCGCAGATTGAATACGGCTGATGAAAGAGGAACAGTATGACGTTTTCTGAGGTATTGCAGGCGCATGCGGCGCGGTATCCCGAGATGCGGGAGGGCGATTTTTTAAAGCTGTGCTTTCAGCATGCGCTGGGCTGCGGTCATCTGGTAAAGGATGAAGCCGAGGCTGTACGGCGCATCCGCGCCGAGCGCGTGCCGGGCGAAGAGGGCGTATCGTTTGAGCCTATTGGGAACGGACTGGTGCGCATGCACCTGAAGGGGAAAGAGGCTCTGTTTAACGACGAAACTGCCGCGCGGATGTTCACGTATACCGCAGATACATTCCGTCCTACGCCGAACGCGCTCGACGATGCGCTGCGAACGCTGGAGGAGAATTTTCCAACAGAAGGCATGCGCTCCGCGATTGCTGCCTACCGCGCGGAAGGATGTCCGATGGTCAGTCATACGGAGGCGTATCGTCGCGCGTATGCACCGGCATACCGCGTGGTTTCTGAGCGCTTTGCCCGGTATGTAGCAATCTTCGAAGCGGCCGCGCGGCTGCCGGAGGGCGCGATCATTGCCATTGACGGCATGTGCGCGTCCGGGAAAACATCGCTGGCAAGCGCGCTGGGCTTCGTACTTCGTGCACCAGTGTTTCATATGGACGATTTCTTCCTGCCTGCGGAAAAGCGTACGAATGAGAGGCTTTCGGAGGTGGGTGGCAACGTCGACCGTGAGCGCTTTCACGAGGAGGTGCTTGCGCCGCTGGCGGCGGGGCGGACGGTTTCGTATCGCCGGTTTGATTGCGGAACGATGACCATCCTGCCGCCGGTCGAAATCCAGCCTGGAAAGCTCAACATTGTGGAAGGCGCGTATGCCTGCCATCCCGAGCTGCGGGGATATTATGCGTGCACGGCATGCTTGACCGTGCCGCCGCAGGAGCAGCTGCGCCGCATTCGCGCACGCGACGGCGAGGAAATGCTGGAGCGCTTCCGCGAAAGGTGGATTCCGATGGAGAACCGATACCTTGAGGCAGAACGAATTCGCGAGCGGGCGGATTACCAATATTAAATGCGAAAAGCGGACGCGCAGGAGGCGTTCGCTTTTTTGTATGCCATTGAGGGGCTTTAGAAGCTCCACAGAAGGATGCCCAGACCGCCCGAAAGCGCGATCATCAGAATGGGCGAGGGCTTTTTACCACACAGCCTCTTATAGACTATCCGTACGGCGATCAGCAGTGCGAAGATGGTCAGCCCGCGCGCGTTTACGGCGAAGCCGTTTCCGGGCGACGTGAAGCCGAGCAGCGTGTCGAGCGCCAGTGTGAGAGCCGTTGCGAGAATCAGCGCCATGACGCATGGGCGCACGCCGGACAGAAACGCGTTTACGCCGGCGTACCTGAGCAGGTTTTTCAGCACCGCCGAAATGAGCAGGATGATAATGAAGGACGGCAGCACTACGCCCAGTGTGGCGAGCAGGGAGCCCAGTATGCCGCCCTGCGAGGCACCGATAAACGTAGCCATGTTCACGGCCAGCGGGCCAGGCGTGGATTCTGAAACGGCGATAAAGTTGATGAGCTCGTTTTCCGTCAGCCATCCATTGGAGAGCATGGTTTCGCGAATCAACGAAATCATGCCATATCCGCCGCCGAAGGACACCGAGCCGATCATCAGGAACGTCAGAAACAGGCGAAGGTAGATCATTTCCTGTTTGCCTCCTTCCTGGAAAGCCTGCGAAGCGAATATGCCGTCAGGCCCACAAGGCCGCTGAGCAGAATGTAGAAGATGGAGGAGAAGCCCACGGATAAGATGGAAAACGCAGTCATGACTGCGAGCACACAGAGGAAAATCGCAAGGCTTAGTGCGTCCCTGCGAAGGTTCTTCAGCATATCGAACCCTGCCGTAAAAATCAGATAGACCACGCACACCTGAATGCCGCGGAAGGCGCGCGAGATCCATTCGAGAGCGAGAAAACGGTCGAAAAACAGAGAAATGAGATAGATAATCACAAACGACGGCAGACTGACAGCCAGCGTGGACAGCGCCGCGCCTGCTACACCGGCAACCTTATAGCCGATGTACGTGGCGCTGTTGATGGCCACGGGTCCGGGCGTAGATTCGGCAATCGCTACCATGTCCAGAAATTCTTCCCGCGTCATCCATTTCTTCCGGTCGATGAATTCGGTTTCGAGAAGCGCGATCATTGCATACCCCCCGCCGAAGGTGAAGGCTCCGATTTTCAGAAACGTGAGAAACAGTTTGCTAAGCTTGCCCATTATGGCTGTCCCTCCTATGCTGGATTGCCTACGCTTTGATTATATGGAATTCTTGACATAAATCAATTCATATATTAAAATGGAAACCATAAGAAAACTAATATGAGTTGAGACTAAAGACATGACGATTCGGCATTTGCAGATTTTTAAAACCGTGTGCGACTGCGGGGGTGTTACTGCAGCCGCGGAACGGCTGAACGTTACGCAGCCGTCCGTCAGCCTTGCCGTGCGGGAGCTGGAAGCCTTTTACGGCGTTCGGCTGTTTGACCGAATGAATCGCAGTGTGTATCCCACGGAGGCGGGTCTGCTTTTAAGGCGATATGCGGAGGAAATTCTTGTCTCGTTCGAGGAGGCTGCGTCAGTTCTGCGAGGTGGAAAGGCGGTGCGCAGGTGCCGCGTCGGCGTAAACGTGTCGGCGGCCGAAGCCTATCTGCCATCGATTGTCAAGCGGATTAAGCGGGATGCATTGGACGTTGAACTGAGCGTCTTTGTAAAGAACAACGCTCAGATCGACGAAATGCTTTCGGAAAACCGAATTGACTTTGCGATTTACGATGGTGCGACGGATGCAGGCGCACGAGTTGCGCTTCCGCTGGTAGAGGAATCTCAGGCGGCGGTGTGTGTCCCAGCGCTCTTCGAGCGGGAAACGATTGAACCGGCCGAACTTGCAAAAAAACCACTCCTGCTGCGCGAAGCAGGAAGCGGTCTGCGTATCTGCGTGGATGCGGCGTTGTCTCGCGGCGGCTACCCGTATCAGGTTGTTGCTGAGAGCAACAGCACGCTGGCATTGCTCGAGATGGCAAAGGCCGGACTCGGCGTCACAATCATTCCTTATCCGCTGGCTGAGAAGCATACAGCGGACGGTCAGCTGAAGCTCGTCCAAATTCAGAATCCGCCAATCCTGCGACGTTATGCCATCGTCTTTCATAAAGGCAAAACCCTCACACCCGCCATTCAAGCCGTCATTCAGACATGCAGAGGTATTTCGGAGGAAGTGGTTGGTGCAGAAAAATGAGGCTGCGCACGTTGTGCATGGTTCAGAGCAGCGAATTGCGCAGCGCGAGGGAGACTTGAATTCGGCATGCGGCGGCTTCTTATCGTTTGCCCTTTGAAAGAAAATCGCGCGGCGGCTTGCCGAGCTTCTGACGAAACAGCCGGGAAAAATAGTATACATCGGAAAATCCAGCGGCTTCACACGCGCCGTTGACGGTTGCGCCCGTTTTTTTCAGCATGGTTACGGCTACATCCAGCCGTTTGTCGAGCAGAAGCGCCATTGGGCTTTTTCCATATTCCCTGCGGCAGAATTTGGTGAGATAGGAAGAGGAAACCCCGACCTGTGCTCTCAGCTCCTCTATGCGCCATGGGTGGCGGTATTCATCCAGCATGCGGCCCACGGCGGCGTTCGCGCGCTGAGCTTTAGATGGCATGGGAAGAACTTCATCCTCGACGCATCGCAGAAATTCAATCAGCGCAAGCCCGGCAGTCAGTGAAAGTGCTTCGTCCGCATAAGCGCGGGTTCGAGCCGTTTCCTGCGCGAGCGCATCGAAGCAGCACTTCAAAGGGAACGCATCCTTCAGACAGACGGGGTGGTTCAGCGGAGGGTGACAGTCGCAAAGAAAGGCATTCATCCCGGAAAGCCGGACGCAGGCGACAATGTCAGCATCGGCGGGAAGCGCGTCGGGGGTGTCCGAAAGGCAAGCAAAATTCTGACCGTCCTGACGGTACAGGGTCAGCCGATAGGAGCCATTTTCCGAAACCTGAAGATGACGCGCCCAGTCCATCTGCGCACTTCCGCGTGCCAAAAAGTACAAGGAGCGTACGGAATTCTCCATTGCGCTTTGCGTATATCTATGATAGCCTTCGAAAGGAAGAAAGTCAATTTATTCGTCACAGGAACGGGAATATTAACGATCACATGGGAAAAGGGGGAGTCTACGTGGAAAAATACAAGGTACCCTACCGGCTTCAGGCACCGATGGGCGGCGTGCGGCTGACGGGCGGAAGATATAAAAAGGTATTTGATAACAATGTTCGGTTTCTGAAGGATTTCGATGTGGACCGCATACTGTATTGGTATCGCGTGCATAAGGGCGTAGACGCGCCGGGCGTGCCGTATGCGGGCGACGCAGGGCATTTTGAAAACAATCTGAAGGGTCAGACCGCAGGCGAATTTCTGATGGGCGCGGGTACGGCGCTTTTATGGGAGGAGGACGAAACGCTACGGCGAATGGTGCGCGAGGTGCTTGCCGGAATGGAGGCCTGCCGCGACGACGACGGCTTTATCATTCCGATTCCGCGTGAGCAGTTTGCCACACGCGAATATCCGAACTATACGCGCGCGTGGATTACGTTTGGCCTGCTCGACGCAGGCTATGCCGGGGAAACGCGTGCCTTCGCGCTTGCCCGCGATATGACGGATGTGTTCAATAAAAGCGAGATTCTGCCCTATGTGAAGGACTTGAATCTCGGCTTTCAGGGAATTTTGGCCAATACGCGCATGTACGACGCGCCAACCGGTACCCCGGAGGACATTCGCGTGGCCATTGAGTATTATCAGGAAACGTGGTGGCTTGAGCAGGTGATTCGCGGAGACCACCGCGCGATTTACGAGCATCCCGGCAATCATCCGCATTCCACACTGTTGACGACGCTGGAGGGATATCTTGACCTGTATCGCGCGACTGGCGATACATTGTATCTGGATGCTGTGAAGTGCGCGCTGGGCATGTATGAGGCTAAGTGGCAGCACGTTGGCGGCGGCATTAACATGTGCGAATTTGATACCTATTGGCCCGGTTGCAACTGGCTGTCTCCGTCTCATAATTACAATGAGCTGTGCTCCACCAACTTCTGGGTGCTGCTTAACCAGCGTATGCATCGGCTGGAGCCAGACAACGCGCACTATGTGGACGAGATAGAGAATTCGCTGTATAACGTGCTTTTCGCTTCTCAGGTAGAGAGCCGCGGTTATCATTATCTGAACTTTTTGCAGCGGACGAAGGACTATCGCTATCTCGACCGCGCCACCTGCTGCGCGTCGCTGGGCACACGGCTGGCGGGGCTTCTGCCGCAGTTTCTGTATTCCTACACGGACGACAGCGTGTATGTGGATATGTATGCCTCCAGCGAAGCGGAGCTTCCGAACGGCGTGAGTCTTTCAGTGACGTCCGGACTTCCGGAATCGGGGCGTGTGCGGATTGCGATTGCAAAGGCGGAAAAACCGTTTACGCTTCGTCTGCGCGTGCCACGCTGGGCATGCGCAGGCGGAAGGAGCTACTATGAGACGCATGAAAATGTGACGGCCGGAGCGGTGTTTGAGAAGGAATTCTCGTTTGATTTCCGCATTACGCGCTATACTGGCGGCGAGGAAATCAAGGGAAAGGAACGGTACGCCATCGAGTATGGCCCGCTGCTGTTCGCTGCCATGGGCGCGCCGAATCCGGTTACCGTGCGCTTCGACCCGGCGGCACCGTCCGCGTGGTTCAGGCCCGTGAAGCAGATGCAGCCCGGAAACGTCGTGCTCAGGCTGAAGCTGAAGAACGACCGAATGCACGAATACCGCGCATATATGGATATTCACGACGAGCCCTTCGACGTATATCCCATCGTGGAATCGCCGTTGGAGGAATAGAAAAGGTGTCAGCCTCCAGCCCGCACATCGAGCCGTTATTCAGGCCTGCAGAGGAATCGATGGGAAGGATCAGCACAGGAACATGAGATTGTGTGTGTCATGTGCGCCACTGACCTCTGCAGGTGCGGAAAGGCAAAGATGAAGTCCTTTATCAATGGTTTCGGTAAATACCTTTTCCATGTCGTTCAGATGTGGCTGCGTCATATTGATACCGTATAGGCCGTCCAGTCGGGCAAGTCGGTCAATGAAGTGGTCACCTTTGCCACAGAAATGCACGATACCGCCAAATTGCCGCAGCAAGCGTTCGTCGTAAGGCGCAATGTATTCGGAGAAGAAATCCGGTGATAGATTCATGGCGCTGTCATCCCGTAGACAGAGAAAGCCATTTTCCACATAATTGAAATAGCTGGCTCCGCCGTTTTCGGCGGGGATTTTTTTCAACCAGTGCGTCATATATGTCGCGATTGTGTCCGTGAGGTACTGAAGAAGTGCATGCACGTTTTCTTCGTCGTCGTAAAGCGCGTAGAACAGGTCGTTGCCCCACAAAAGTTCAAGATTATCCATTGGACCCTGAAGGTCCGGCTGTTCGATGCGGATAAAGCGACCGATTTTTGGATACTGCTTCCAATAGGAAAGAAATCGATCGGTGATCCGTTCAACCATTGGGAAATTGCCGCGGTCAAAGGAAGGAATTGGCCTGTTTAGAAGCGCGTAAGTGCGTTCCTCGCCCAGACTTCGCACATTTGGGAGAGTGTCAGCCTCTCGCGCCATAAAGAAAAGCTCTGCGCCAAAAAGTGTAGGGACATTCCCGACACCGGTATTTGCACGAACGCGCGGAAGAAAGCGGCTACCGCTTTCTAGTTGTCTGTTGATACTGCAAAGTTCGCGCAGAATTGCGAGATCGTCGTTTTGAAAGGTGTCGTTGATGTTGATTTGTGGCCAGATGAGCTTGGATGCGCATGGGATTCGCCCGATAGGATGGAAGGGAGCGCTTGAATTCTTATGCGCCTTCCACGCAAACCATTCCTCGCGGAGACGAAGCTCTTCTTCTTCATTTAATCGGGTTTCGATGTCCTCTAAATACATTTCGATAGACAGCATGATCCTCACCTCTGTATGTATGTGCTTATAAAGATTTGCTCAATTTCGACGATATTATAGCTGCGATTTTTACCCGAGTCAACGAATTTCTGAGGTTTTGAACACGAAATGAACTTTTGACGTATGGCGAAAGCAGCGGCAAAACAGTATAATGAGCACGGATCGAACAGAATAGAAGAGGTGCTTGTATGGCTATAAAAATTGCGGTCATCGGCGCGGGAAGCTCCTACACGCCGGAAATTATTGAAGGTCTGATGCAGAGGAAGGACACGATTCCTGTTCGTGAGGTAGCATTGTATGACATCAACGAACGGCGGCTTGAGATCATGGCGAACTTCTGCCGCCGCTACGCCGCTTACATGAATTATGATGTAAAAATTACCCACACGACGAATCGTACAGAGGCATTGACCGATGCTGATTTTTTGAATGTGCAGATTCGCGTCGGCGGTAACCAGGCGCGCGTGCAGGATGAGAAGATCCCGATGCGCTATGGAATCGTGGGACAGGAAACTACTGGCCCCGGTGGATTCATGAAGGCCTGCCGAACCATTCCGGTTATGATTGACCTTGCACGGGAAGTGGAACGCGTTTGTCCGAATGCGTGGATTGTCAACTATACCAATCCGACCGGTCTTGTGACGCAGGCGGTGCAGACGAATACTAAGGCAAAAATCGCAGGATTGTGTGCAGGCGGCTTCTTCCCGCGTGACAATCTGCACAAGTATATGGGCTTCAACCGTGATGAGATTACTTATGACTATTTTGGGCTGAACCACATGAATTTCGCCTATAATGTGATGATTGGTAATCGTCCTCTTACGCACGAGGAGTTTGATACGTTCGCGGAGCGGCAGGAGCGCTACGATCCCGAGGAAATGAAGACGATTGGCATGTTTCTAACGCCGTATCTGCGCTGGTATTACAACACGCAGGAACTGCTAGACAAGAATGCAAATGCGGAGAAGACGCGTGGTGAAATGGTGCTGGAAATTGAAAAGGAAATATTTGCGGCACTGGAAGATCCGAATTGTGTGACGAAGCCAGAGGCCCTGAAGCGGCGTGGTGGAGGTGGATACAGCGAGATTGCCATTGGTATCATTGAGGCCATGGTGAACAACCGCGACCGGTGGATGGTTATCAACGTCCCGAACAAGGGAACTATTCCGTTCCTACCAGATGACGCTGTGATTGAGACGGGCTGTCTGGTGAATGCTGCCGGCATCCATCCGCTGAAGCTTTCCAGCATTCCGGAAAGCGTTTGGGGTCTTGCCTGCGCTGTAAAGAACTATGAACAGCTGGCCGTTAAGGCGGCCGTGACGGGGGACCGCAGGACAGCATATCTCGCACTGATGGCGCATCCGCTTGTTCGCGACTGGGGAAAGGTCAAGCCGATGCTGGATGAGATGCTGGAAGCGAACCGCGCGTACCTTCCGCAGTTCTTTCCGACCAAATGATTGCCCTGGCGATTGACCAGGGCGGTACAAAAACCTGCGCGCTGGTCTGTGATGAAAAAGGGAACATTCTTGGCACGGGCTACGCGATAGGCGCCTGCTGGAGTATCTCCGGAGCCGATGCGGCTATGATGTCGTGCGAGAATGCGCTCCAGCAGGCAGGATACCGCTGGAGCAATATTGATCGATTGTGCGCGGCGCTGACTGGCGCCGATTGGCCGGATGAGTATGAAGCCATTCGAAATAGGCTCTATGAACAAACTGGCATTTCGAGGCATGATACTGTGGTCATCAATGACTGCGTGGCGGCGTACTATGCCGGGAGTGACCGAGACACGGGGGTGTGCGTGTGTGCAGGCACGGGCGTAAACGCATGTCTTGTGCGTCCGGGACGCGAGGCGAAATGCCTCGGATACGCGATATCTGTTCCGCATCTGGGGCGCGAGGGACTTCGGGCGACAATTGATACCTATGTTGGTTTTTATGAGGATAGTGTGTTGCTTCCACTTGCGCTTGAACATTTTGAAGTAGAGACCATTGAGATGCTGATTATGGCTCTGTCACGTGGTGCATACAAAAGCGCAAGGATTAAGGCGTTTGCATCTGCCGTAACGGAAGCAGCACGAACGGATGAGGTTGCCAGAAATGTGTGCAGGATGTTTTCTGTGCGTTCGGCGAGGTATGCCTACGGCATGCTGAGACAGGCTGGGCTTGCAGATCAGCAGACGGACGCCGTCGTATCGGGTGGCGTTTTTAAGGAAAAAAGCGGGTATCTGTATCGTGTGTTTCGGGAAGAAATGAAACGGCTCGCGCCGAGGGTGCATACTGTCAACGCAGCGTATGAGCCTGTGATGGGAGCCATGCGCCAACTTATCGAAGCGGGTGCGTGGGAAAACCTGAAGATGCAGGCAACTGTGCACGGCTTATGCCGGAATGGAGGAAAGTTATGAGCACATCGATGTTTCGAGAGGTCATGGATCAGAAAACGTCGCTTTCGGAGACGCTTCGGCAGTTCCAGCCAGAGATTCCGAAAATCTGCCAGTTGATTGCCGGAAAGCCATTGTTTCTGATTGGAACGGGCGCTTCCTACAATGCGTGCGCGCTGGCAAGAGATGCGTTTATCCTTCATGCACACGTGTTCCCACAGGTGCTGTATGCAGGACAAGCGCTGACGTATCCGGCCGAGGTATTCCGCGGCGCGGCCGTGCTTCTGGCTTCGCAGTCTGGCAAAAGCCACGAAACAAAGCTTCTGTGCGAGCACCTGAAGGAAGCAGGCGCGACATTGATCGCGGTTACGATGGATCGTGAATCGCCGCTGGCGCAGGCTGCACAGGGCGTTATGTGCGTGAATATCGGGCCTGAAATTAGCTCCGCTACGAAGACCTATACGGCGCAGGCACTGATGATGGACATGTTAGCCGTAGACGGCAATTTGTCGTTCTTCGCGACACTGGCACAGGATATGCAAGCGTCTCTGGATACGCTTGTCAGCCGTGTGGACGACATGATTGGGGCGATTGCAGGCAATTCCTACGGCTACATTGCCGGTGTGGGTGCGCTGGCAGCGGCGGCATCGCAGGCGTCGCTAATGCTGAAGGAGAAATGCTTTCTATGCTATGAGGGCATGTCGATCAACGAATTTCGGCATGGAACCGTCGAGGCAACGGAAAGGGGAATGAATGTCATTCTCATGTGCACGGGCGGAGTGGGCTTCCGTGAGGCGCAGCCACATATTGCATTCCTGAACGAAATTGGTGCGCGGGTATTCCTCGTGCATGACAGTGGAGAGGATATGATGCTGCCTGCGGATCGTAAGATTCGGCTGACATGCCATGCAGCGCCGGAATTTGCGGGAATTATCTTTGCGGCGTTTGGTCAGGTTCTGGCCGAGCGCATTGCTGACAGAGCCGGCTATTGCGTGGATGGCTTCCGTTATTTGGCAAAAATTGTTGAGAACTATTGATGCGTGCGCTGCGTATTTTATGGAGGAAAAAGGTATGAAGGCATTTTCGCGGGATATGCTGTCGCTTGAATGCGTCTGCGCACGGAAATTGCAGCCGGATAAGCGCAATTTGCTTTCTGTGCTGAAGGGAGAATGCCCGAAGCGCCCGACGTTGTTTGAGCTGTTTCTTAACGATCGCCTCTACTGGGACGTGACGCGGGATCTGCAATATGACTCGAACGATCCGTACGCCCGGCAGAAGCGCATTGTGGACGCCTACTGTCGGCTGGGATATGACTGTGTGAGCCTCTATGGTGCACGTGTGCGATTCCCGGTTCGCAAGGTTGATAAGCATGGCGCGTCATCCGTTTCGCAGAATGTAATCACGATCGGGGATAGAGACGACTTTGAAGCCTATCAATGGCCGGATGTGGATGCGGCGGATTTCATGCGGATGGATGTGATTGGTAAGCATCTGCCTGACGGCATGGGTTATATTGTGTATGGTCCCGGTGGTGTAGAAGAAACGCTGGTTGAACTTGTGGGGTATGAGAATCTCTGCTATATGCTTGCGGATGACCCTGAACTGGTAGAAGAAATCGTTGAAGCGATTGGTACGCGGCTGGTGCGGTATTATGAGATTTGTGCAGCCAATCATTATGTGGATGCTCTGATCTACAACGATGACTGGGGTTATAATACCCAGACACTTCTTCCGCCGCGAACGCTGCGAACGCTTGTGTTCCCGTGGGTGAATCGGATTATCGACGTGATCAAGGCTAACGGAAAGCCGTTTATCCTGCATTCTTGCGGAAACATACTCAAGGTGATGGAGGATATCATTACCGATATGCGTTTTCATGCCAAGCACAGCTATCAGGATTCAATTTTTCCAGTGGAGGAATTCTACGAGCGGTACCACGACCGAATTGCGGTGCTGGGTGGAATGGATGTGGATTTTATCATTCGTTCGAAGCCAGAGCAAGTATATGCGCGCGCATGCGCGATGCTGGAGCGCGTGAAAAATCGGGGTGGTTACGCGCTTGGAAGCGGCAATTCAATTCCCGAATATGTTCCGACGGAGCAATATCTGGCTATGGCCGCAGCGGCGACCTTCAATCGGTAGAATAAATTCAAAAGATAGGAAGAACAACATGAGTACCGTAAGAATCCTGCTTCAGAAGCGCCGGACACTGTTGAAAAAGTATGCACTGCTCTATCTGATTATGGTGCCAGGTATTGCATATTTCATCCTATTTCGGTATGTACCCATGTATGGAATCCTGCTGGCGTTTAAGGATTTTCGCATAAATCTTGGCATCACGGGCAGTCCATGGGCGGGATTTATGTATTTTGAACGTCTGTTCATGGGGAGAAGCTTCTGGCAGGTTGTGAGCAATACGCTGCTGATCAACTTTTACCACCTGCTGTTTGGTTTTCCTGCTCCAATTTTGCTGGCGCTGATTATCAATGAACTGAAGCATCCAAAGTACCAGAAGGTCGTTCAGACGATCACGTACATGCCGCACTTCGTCAGCTGGGTTGTAATTTACGGTCTGTTTGCACAGTTGCTCTCGCCCTCGACGGGCCCGATTAACGGCTTCATTCGCCTGTTCGGTGGTAAGCCTATCTATTTTCTTGGCGAGAGCGGATGGTTTCGGCCGATGATGGTCATCACCAGCATTTGGAAGGGCGCAGGCTGGGGATCGATCATTTATCTTGCGGCACTCACGGGAATTGATACACAGCTGTATGAGGCGGCTATCATTGACGGAGCGACGCGTCTGCAACGCATTGTGCACATCACGTTACCCTGTATAAAGCCGACTATCATTATCATGCTGATTCTTCGCGCGGGCGACCTGATGGAAAGTAACTTTGAGCAAATCTACAATTTTTTGAATGATAATACTTTGGCTGTAGGCGACGTGATCAGTACCTACGTATATCGGATCGGCATTACAAAGATGCAGTATTCGATTGCTACAGCTATCGACCTGTTCACGACCGTCATTTGCTTTGCTATGGTAATCTTCTCAAATACCGTCGCCAATAAGGTGGGAGAGCAGGGAATATGGTAACGAAAAGAATGGGCAGACGCAAGCATAAGGGAATTCCGATTTCCATAGGTGAGCACATCTTTGATGCAGCGATGGTGCTTATTACGTTTTTGATCTGCGTAATCATGATTTACCCGGTTCTGTTTATCCTGAAGCAGTCATTCTCATCGTCAGATACGGTGGGATTAGCTTCGCTTTCGCTGCTGCCGAAGGAATGGTCTGTAGAGGGCTATATGTTCGTGCTGAAAAACAGCAATGTGTGGCGCGGCTACGGTAACACGATTGCGAGAACGGTTCTGTCCACGGTGTTTGGGCTGATTGTCTCCGTGGGCTACGCATATCCGCTCTCAAAGCCTGATCTACCACACCGACGGTTGCTCACGTTTTTAATTGTCGTCACCATGTTTGTCGGCGGAGGCACAATTCCGAATTACCTGCTTGTGTCCTCACTCGGATTGCGCAATACGATCTGGTGCATGGTACTTCCGAAGCTGGCTAAGGCCTACAATATTGTCATTATGCGCAATTTCTTTATGAGTCTGCCCCGCGAGCTGGACGATGCGGCAGATATTGATGGTTGTAATGCCATTCAGACGCTGGTTTTGATTGCGTTTCCACTCTCAACGGCGATTCTTGCCACAATTGGTCTATGGATTGTTGTGGAAAACTGGAACGCCTGGTTTGATTGCCTGCTATACGTAAGCGACTCAAGGCTGTATGTCATTCAGGTGGTTTTGCGCAAGATTCTGATTGAGGCTTCAAGCGAGGTACAGGATCGGCATGCGACGATGAGCAGCGCTGTATCCGAGGATGTAATCAAGTATTGCACGATCATGGTTGCTACGGTGCCGATTTTGATGGTATATCCCTTCTTGCAGAGATTCTTTGTGAAGGGGTTGATTGTCGGCTCTCTGAAAGGGTGAAAAAGGCTTTGGCCATTTTCATAAAAAAAGGAGGTTATCCTATGAAGCGAACCTGTTCCCTGATTGCTTGGCTTCTTGCGCTGATGCTGGTGCCGTCCATCTTTGCACCTGCAATGGCAGACGCGGAAATCGACATCTCCGAGTATGAATACGACCCGGATACAACGTACACGATTACGTGGTACGTGAACGAACCCAACGCTCCGACGCCGGACGATGCGCCGGTTAAGAGACTGCTGGAAGAACGATTTAACGTGAAATTTGATTTGATGTATGTTGATCGAGCTAACCGCGACGAGATTCTGAATACCCGCATCGTTGCCGGCGAGTTTCCGGATGTACTGACTGCATCGGATCCGGCGCTGTGCCAGGAGTATTACAAGCAGGGCCTGACGGCAGAGCTTCCGATTGAGCTGATTCGGCATTTCATGCCCGTCATCGCTAAGAACATCGATGATATCGCCGAGCAGGAGGGTTTCAGCCCGTATCTGTACACTGGCTATGAGGGAAAGAACATCGGCTTGCCGAACTTTAACTATGATGGGCAGTATCACTACACAAGCCTGTTCCGCCGTGACTGGCTGGATGTACTGGGAATTGATAAGACGCCGGAAACCATCGAGGAACTGGACGAAGCGTTCCACGCGCTGCTGGAAAACAAGCAAGCGCTGATTGATGCAGGACTGACACAGCAGAGCTCGGAGAACATTTACGGTCTGTCTTCTGGCCGCATCAAGGAACCCTTTGCTTCGATCTACGGAGCCTATGGCTCACTTCCGTACTACTGGGAAATTGCGGAGGATGGCGAATCTGTGCAGTATGGTGCGATTCAGCCGGGCATGAAGGATGCGCTTGCGCAGCTGGCCAGCTGGTATAAGGAGGGCATCCTCAATCCGGAGTATATCACCGGCGAAAACCGCGGCGATCATTGGTCAATTTCGCACGACTTCGTGGAGGGACGGATCCTCTACACGAACAACGGCCCATTCTATCAGGACATGCCGGCGGGAATCAGTCAGAACACGCCCAAGGGCGGCAAGATGTACAAGGCGTATATCGCCGCGGGAAATGATCCGGAGTCTTATGAGTTTGGGCGTCCGCCGATTGGACCGGATGGGGATTCCGGTTCCGTCATGTGGGGATTGACCACGGGTAAGAGCACGGTGTTTTCTGCACGTCTGATGGAAGATAAACCAAAGTTTGGCCGCATCCTTTCTATGATTGAAGAAACCTGTACGACGCCTGAATACTACGAGCTGTTCTATTATGGCATTGAGGGTGAGCATTTTACTCGCGACGAGAACGGAAGCCGCGTGCCGAAGACTCCGGAAGATGTGCTGGTGGAAACTTACGGCATGAGCATGGTGTTCATCGGCTGGACGGAGGGACTTGGTCTTGGCGTGGAGGATGATCCAGGCTTCTATGAGTTTGGAGACAAGTATGCCCGCTTCAGCAACGAATATAAGGATCTGCTGCTGGGTATGTCCATGCCTTCCAGCGATATCTACTGGGATGACCTTGAAAAGATGCGTGTTCAGGCCTATAACGATATCATTCAGGGAATTAAGCCCATTGATTCGTTTGATACCTTTGTTGAGGAATGGCTGGAGGCCGGCGGACGAATCATTACCGAAGAGGCCAACGAATGGTACCAGAGCGCGAAAAGCGCCTGATCAGTGAAACGGATGGAGACGGCCGCAAGGCACGAAGCTGTGCGGCCGCCTCGTTCTGCGGTTGACGCCGAATGCTGAATGCAGACGTCAGCCGTAGAAGTGTATCTTCATGTTTTGCATAGAAAACAGTATGACTGCATGGGGGATGAAGGGATGTTCAGACGGGGAAAACGCTGCAGAACCGTGTTTTCACGCCTTGTGAGAACACAGATTTCCATTATCGTCATATTGGCAATGGTTGCGGTGCTTGCCTTTGGCCTTGTGAATGTCCAAAATACGAAACGGGAAATCCGGGAAACCTGTATACAAACCGTGAACGATTTCTCCCGTAAGGTAGAGGAGGATGTACTTTCGTTTGCGGATAATTTCGTGC
>CAZKQB010000016.1:0-59150 GCA_964554795.1 uncultured Oscillospiraceae bacterium
GCATGGTTTCCGGGCGTGTGGTAGCCAGCTCCAGCATTTCGCCGGTTTCCTTCACGGGGTACAGCAGATGCCAGAAATTGCCGTCCTGCGACTCATATTCCACCTCTGCGTCGGAAATGGAAGTTTTACAGCAGGGACACCAGTTGATCATGCGCCAGCCCTGATAAATCAGGCCCTTTTCATACAGGCGCACAAAGGTCTCGCGCACGGCGCGGGAAAGCCCCTCATCCATGGTGAAGCGTTCGCGGCTCCAGTCGCAGGAAACACCCAGCTTGCGCAGCTGCCGAACGATACGTCCGCCATATTCCTTTTTCCATTCCCACGTACGCTCAAGGAACTTCTCGCGGCCCAGCTCCTTCTTGGTCAAGCCCTCCTTCGCCAGTGCCTCCACCACCTTCACCTCGGTGGCAATTGCCGCATGATCCGTGCCGGGCACCCACAGTGTAGGGTCGCCCTTCATGCGGTGATAGCGAATCAGTACGTCCTGCGGCATTTCGTCCAGCGCGTGACCCACGTGTAGCTGTCCGGTGATGTTGGGCGGCGGCATCACAATCGTGAACGGCTTTTTGCCCTTCACCATTTTCGGCTTGAACGCACCGCTCTCCTCCCACATTTTATAAATGCGATCCTCCATGTCCTTCGGCGAATACACCTTCGCCATTTCAAACGTGTTCTGGTTTTCCATATATATACCCCTCTCCCGAAGCTTATTTTCCGATAGCAACTACCAGTACCGCACCAACCAGCGTAAGAAGCAGCCCGATCACCCGAATTGCAAGCGCATGTTTGAGACAGCGTCGGCTCACGACAAAGTTCAAAATTGCCCCTACAGCCATGATGATCAGGCCGACGACACCCCACGCATTCACGCCCGGGTCTGCCGTAAATACCCTGTTCATCCTACATTCCCCCGTTTCCCGCCAGTAAAACGATATAAAAAAAGCAACCTCGCCTCTTGGGCGGATTGCTCCGCGGTACCACCAGAATTTCTTTCTCACACGCGCTGTATCGGGCGCGCCCGCGCGAACTACTCCGTTCATCCGCGGCCTCCGAAGCGACCTTCAGCGTAGCTTATCCCGGGCAGCCTTGCAGCCGATGAACCGCCCTCTCTGCTGGAAAGACGCGCCTACTCCTCTTCATCACGGGCTTCTATATTCTTATTATATCAAATCACAGTGATTCCCGTCAATTCATTTTCGCCGTTTTCAGTTTTTTTACGCTGGATATGGCATAGGATACCATTGCCAAGAGCGACATGCACACCGCCGCGAAGATCACATAGTGCCCCGCCGTGCGAACGCTCTCCAGCGAATGCCATGGAAACACCAGAATAATTCCCGCAACAAACAGTGCCGTTGCCGCCTTGCCAAGCAGGTTTGACTGCACCACTACGCCGCTTTTCAGCATAAAAAGCGCGCCGCACATCATCATAAGCTCCTTTAGAAGCATGACCAGCAGGATAATCCAGTTCAGCGAGGCGCACTTTTCCTCCGCCAGATATCCGCCGTCTGCCATGCAAAACAGAAGCGACAGTACCATGACCTTGTCGGCCAGTGGGTCGCACAGCTTTCCAAACGACGTAATCTGATGCCATTTGCGCGCCAGATATCCATCCAGCATATCGGTAAAGCTGGCCGTAGCAAACACGATCAGCGAAACATACCGCTTCTCCGGCAGCTGATAATACGCAATCAGAAACACGGGAATCAACAGCAGACGAAAGATGGTCAGACAGTTCGGTATATTCACCCAATTCCTGGTATCGTTTTCCACACAACCGCCTCCCCCGTAATTTCAGAAGCTCATTTTACCACAAATCCGCCACGTATTCAACGAAAGGAATCGGCTTTTTGATAACTTTCACGTAAAAATTGCCTACGTCCTGCATAATCGGTTTCCTTTTTGACATACCTTCGCGCTTTCATTCTGAAGAGCGGCGTTTTTCCCTAAAACTGGTTGCGTGGATCCGAGCTACGGCGCTTTTTGCCGGTATCGTCCAGAAATTCGATTTCCAACCTGTCAAAGGACACTTCCTCGATAAAATGCTCTCTGCCAAATGCCGTGCGCCGGAAGGATTCATATTCCCTTTCGTGCTTGGGCAGCCAGATCGGGCGCGGAATATCAAACTCCTTGCACAGCTCGGTCAGCGCCTCATTTTCCTCACCCCACGCGCACGGGCGCGTATCCTGCCTTTCAATACGGTGATCCCTGATCACACGGGCCCATAGTCTGCTCATGCCTTTTCCTCCCCGGCCGAAGTCGGAAACGATTATATCATGAATCTGCTTGGAATGCAAACGGTGGCGACACGTTTTCTTCATTTATATAATATTCGAAGTGCACGTGCGCACCCACCTCGGTTTCCCGCAGGCATTCGCCTGTCCGTCCGAGTCGCACGCCGCGCGAGACTCTGTTGCCCGCACGGACAAAGGTCTCCCCCAGCGACGCGTAAACGCTTTTGCATCCATCCTCGTGACGTACCGTTACCACAAAGCCGTACAGCCAATCCGACTCCACGCTTTCTACAAGGCCGTCTCGCACGCAGTATACGTCCTCGCCTGCGAAATCCACGCCCGTATGAGTTTCGTACATTCCCATACCCGCCGACCACGCAGGCAGCACGTCCGTCCATCCCCGCAGCAGCTCTCCTGCCGCCGGCAGGGACAAAGCCACTGTCTTCTGCGTCGGCTCTGGATCCTGCGTTGTCTGTATGGAATGCGTCCGCACGGATACTCCGCCAATCAGCGCAGTATGCGCCCGGTAAGCTGTAGTTCCCAGCGCAAAGACGAGAATTCCCGCGCAAAGCGGCGTGCGATACTTCCATAACGACCGTCCGATCCAAGCAATCAACCGTTTCATACGATCACCCTCCGCGGTTAGTATCGGTTATTTACCTGAGCGCAAACGTTTTTCCTTCAGTTCCGAAAAAATTTTCAGCAGTTCGGTCAAAATGGTTGACGCAAGTTCATTCAAGTGTTATACTAAATAATTGTTAGTACGTAGAGTTAATACGAACGCAACGAGGTGTGGGCAATGACCCAGAGAGTAACAATCCAGGCCGTCCGGCCCATCCGACGCAAGGTGCGCCGGGATGTTCTTCAGGAAAACATCGAAGTATGGCTGATGATGCTTCCGGTTCTGCTGGTCATTTTTCTGTTCAGCTATGTTCCGCTGTGGGGTACGATCATTTCCGTACAGGATTATGTTCCCGGCAGTCCCTTCTTCGGCAGCGAATTTGTCGGTCTGCGCTGGATCGTCAAGTTCTGTAAAAGTGTATACTTTGAGCGCCTGCTGGTTAACACGCTGCGCCTTAGCCTTTTGCAGCTTTTGTTCTCGTTCTGGGTGCCGATTATTTTCGCGCTGTTCCTGAACGAGGTTACCAATCTACGCTACAAGAAGATTGTTCAAACGTGCAGTTACATGCCCTACTTCGTGTCCAGCGTCGTCGTAGCCGGCATGGCCATTTCCTTCCTTGACCCGAACGGGCTGATCAACAACATCATCGTTCTGTTTGGCGGCACACCGAAGGAATTCATCACGGACCCGGATTCCTTCCCCGCCATCTACACGATCGTCACCATCTGGAAGGATTTCGGTTTTGCCTCCATCCTGTATTTCTCCACCCTTTCCTCCATTGATCCGTCGCTTTACGAGGCGGCGCGTATCGACGGTGCGGGGCACATGCGCCAGATCTGGCACATTACGCTGCCCGGCCTGAAGGCCATCATTGCAATCAAGCTGATTATGTCCGTGGGTTCGGTTCTTTCCAGCAATACCGATATGATCCTGCTTCTTTATAACACCTCCACCTACCGCACGGCAGACGTCATCGGCACCTACGTATACCGCGTCGGCCTTGGCGAGGGTCAGTTCAGCTACACCACCGCCGTTAATCTGTTCATGTCGATCATTGGCTTCACGCTTACCCATCTTGCCAATCGACTGAGCAATTACCTGACCGGCAGCGGTCTGTGGTAAGGAGGTACCGAAGATGAGCAAGCAAGCCACGCGTCCCATCAACAACCACATCCGAGAGCGCAGCCATCTGGGCACCGTTATTCTGTACTTTTTTGCTGCGGTCATCGCCTTTATCACCATTTATCCGATGTATTACGTGCTGGTACTCTCGCTGAGCACGCCGCGCGAAGCACTTACCATGCGCGTGTACTGGTGGCCGAAGGGCTTCTTCCTTGGCGGCTATCAGCGCATACTCGTTGATCCCCGCCTGTGGCGCTCGTATGGAAACACGATTCTATACTGCTCCGTGCGCGCAGTTCTGAATCTGCTCACATCCGTGCTTGTTGCCTATCCGCTTACCGTGCGCGGCCTGTTCGGAAAGAAGTTCGTAACGATGTTCCTGCTGATTCCCATGTATGTGGCCGGCGGCATCATTCCGGAGTTCATCCTGATGACGCGTCTGGGGCTATACAACACCCCGTGGGCCCTGCTTCTGCCCGGCTCCTACTCCATCTGGTACATCATCCTCGTTCGCTCCTACTTCCGCACGATTCCCGAATCGTTGCGCGAATCCGCGAAGCTGGACGGTGCAAACAGCTACCGCATTCTCTGGAACGTGTTCCTGCCCACCTCTAAGCCGATTCTTGCGGTCGTGGCGCTGTATACGATCATCGGCGTGTGGAACAGCTGGTATCACGCCTCCATCTACATTACCGACCACGAATGGCAGCCGCTACAGCTGTATCTGCGACGCGTTCTCATTGAACAATCGGAGCAGCTGGGCGACATGATCGACGATGCGGAAGCCATGCGTCGCGCGCAGCAGCAACAGATTTCCAACAATCAGATGAAGTACACCGTCATTATCGTCTCCTCTCTGCCTATGCTGATCGCCTACCCCTTCTTCCAGCAGTACTTCGTAAAGGGCGTTATGCTTGGCTCGCTGAAGGAGTAATTTCCTACCGGATAGTCAGGCGTCAAGCCTGGTTATAAAATTCATCAAGGAGGCACTTTCTCATGAAAAGAATCCTCGCACTGGTTCTGGCCCTGATGTTCGCGCTTGGCGCGTACAGCGTGATGGCCGAAGATGAACTGACCACCGTCACCTACTTCGGCTATAACAAGGCCAACGCCCGCATGGGCTATTTTGAGAAGTCTGCTGCGTACGAGTGGCTGATGACCGAAACCCGCAAGCTGGGCATCGATCTTAAGATCAGCTACGTTGAGGCCGACCAGTACAACACCACTGTCACCACCCGTCTGGCAACGGGTACCGACCTCGCCGACATCATGTGGCTCGAGATCGACAACGTTACCCTGAACAACCTCATCAGCCGCGGAATGCTCACCTCTGTTGATTCCATCCTCGAGTATTCCAACGGCACTGCCCGTGACCTCCTCGCGCTCGACGGCGAATACTCTGTGGTTCGCAAGTCCGGCACCGGCGAAGACGGCACCTTCTGGGCGATTCAGGGCATCCTGGCCGGCGAGTTCGACATCAAAGGCTATAACAACACCTACTCCGTGGCGATCCGTCAGGACTGGCTGGACAAGCTGAATCTTGATGTTCCCACCACGATCGATGAGTTCATCGACACTCTGGTTGCCTTCCGTGAGCAGGACGCCAACGGCGACGGCATTCAGAACGAAAAGGCTCTCTTCGCCACCGACATGAGCCTGCTCAAGCACAGCGGCATCTGCGGCTGGTACGGCTTGATCATGAATAACATCGGCCTCGACCCGAACACCGATGAGATCACCTCCGTGTTCTATCAGGAAGGCTTCAAGCCCTATGTTGAGTTCGTTCAGAAGATGGTAAGCGCGGGTGTCCTGTCCCTGGCGGACAACGGCTCCCTGTACACCACCGAAACCCAGTCCATCATCGCCCAGAACACCGTTGGCGCGATGTACTATCAGACCAAGCTTCTCGACACCCGCGATGAGCTGACCGGCGACGAAAACTGCAAGTACGTGCCGATCTCCCTTCAGGGCGATCCCGACATCTTCCCCACCTGCCGCGGCGACTACGCTCTGACTGTTTACGACGGCTACTATGCCTTCATGAGCAGCATCGACAAGGAAGCGGCCGCCAAGCTGCTTGACTTCTTCTTCTCTCCCGAATATTGGAGATGGAACCGCGATGGCATCCAGGGTCACGATTGGGAATATGACGAGAACGGCAACGTTGTCAGCCTGACCTCCACCATGACTGCGGACGAGATGATCGCCGCCGGTCTCGGCAGCGGACGCTTCTACATGGACCGCGCCGTGATGCCCATCTTCGATATTTCCCGTACCTACGCCACCTTCAATGGCGAAAAGATCGGCACCTTTGAGTCCGTCGATGTCCTGAAGGAAAGCGCCTACGGCAAGAACTCCCTTGCAAAGGCTGCCCAGAACGACAAGAAAGACGACGGCCGCATGGTCGAGCGCACGCTGCTGAACTGGGAGCAGCTCGAGCAGAAGAACGCCACCATGTTCCAGACCAACGTCAACACCTACCTGGCTCTGCCGACCGACGATGAAGTTGCGACGCTGAAAGAGTATGAAAGCGAGCTCAAGACCGCGATGAACGAGCTGTTCGTCGACCTGATCCGTGGCGACAAGGATCTCGATAAGCTTGATGAGTACCTCGACGACCTGCGCGAAATGGGCCTCGACGAGGTTATCGGCGTGTACCAGAGCCGCTACGATCGCTTCTGCGGCAAATAATCTTCCATTTCCCAAGATATCAGAAGACCGTCGGTTCGCCGGCGGTCTTCCCTTTTCAGTCATAGCGCTCTTATTTACTCGACCAAAAAGGAGAAATTCAAGGATGCGTCTCTATCAATCCTTCATGCGGAACGCAACGCTCCGATCAGATTCCTTCACCCCGACTAAAGATTGTGACCACGAACACTGCGTCATGTGCGGCGCAAAGTTCTCTGCCAGACCCTGTGACCTGCACCATGGATACGTCACCCTCGATAATCAGCACTGGCTCTGCCCCGCATACCTGAACGATTTCCGTACAGAATACCGCTGGACGGTGCTTCCTCCCCTCTCCGCGTCAACCTAAAAACGTCGTACGTCTGATAACGTACGGCGTTTTCGTTGCCTGCTTGCTTCCGGCTCGACAATTTTTCAATCAATTCGGCGCAGATATGCGGATACGTTAGATTCCTTCAGCGCGATATACTCATTGTGTCCGACGTTCCGCAGCGTATCACTGATATTGCGAAGGCGAGCATTCGTTTCCTCCATGGAGCTAAGCCCGGAGCTGATGCTCGCGTTCATGGCATTAATGCTGTCGTTCGTCCTTCCCACTTCAAACAGAATCGCGGACATTTGCCCTTTCATCTGTGAGATTCCCGCTTTCACCGTCTCCCTCAGCTCATCAATTGATGCACAAATACGTTTCGCCCGCACATCCTGCATGTACTGCGCGTAGGCTCCGTTGGCTCCCTCCAGCTTATCGCATATTCCCATTTCCAGATAATCCCGAATCTGGTTTACCGCAAGCATATTCTGGAAGTTCGGATGGAGTACATTCATCGCATATAGCTTGCTTCTCTGAAGCTTCAGCTCCCCACATTTTTTATTTGCTCCATCAATCGCTTCATCCATTTCCTTTACTGCCTTATCCCGAATCGCACAGTCTTCCTCATAGAGGCGCATACTCATCTCATGAGCTTTTTTCTCATCAGCCCTCCTCTTTCCTTTCAGTAGAAAATCAAAAAGAAAACAACCAACCGCTTGGAGAACACAGCCGCAGACATAGGCGACCAATAAGGTGAGAAACACATTGAACCACGTAATAGGATTCATACTCACCAAATCGTAGATAAGAGCCGCCAGCCACAAAGCCCCGCTGATCCAAAATCCTACTTTATAATCAGAGAAATAATCAAAGAAAGGTGCCTGCCGCGTTTTAATGTACCTCGGGCAGATATCCATATTCCCAATAGAATCGCGCTTTTGCTTCAGACTATCGACTGTTTCCTCATAATAATAAACCGCCCCCTCCACATCACACACCGCATTTAAGTACTGGATCATTTCCTGCTTTGTCATAACGTCTCCCCACTTTGTCTAAGTTTCTATGCACAGTATACATTAATTTTCGGCAAACGTCATTACAATCAAAAAAAAAAATAAACACATGGTTCTTTTTCAATTAATTACATGTTGTTTTCAGTCCTGTAGGAATCATCCATACATGTTTAAAGCTTTCGATGCCTGCTTTCCCTGCCCACTGCATTCTCTTCTCTGATGAAAAGCATTCGAGTATCGCCAAGGTACTTACAGACAAGTCTGCCGCGTCCACATTTTCAAAAAAAGAGAGATTCCCGAAAAAAGTGGGAACTTCCCTCCTCTTTTTTCGTCTAAATTTATGGGTAGGTATTCCATTTATCCGGAGGTATCCAGAATGCTCAAACGTTTTCTTATGCTGTCCATGCTGCTGTTTCTATCGCTGTCTGCGCTTGCAGAGTCTCGCTATTCCGATCCAGTTTCGGCCGGGGAGGGCTTTTTTGCCTATGTGAAAAGCGAGGCGCAAGCTTTCGGCGACGAGGGTAGCTTTGGCGGCGCGTATTCCGAGCCGCTGGTCGTCTATGTAGATGCATCCGGAAACGAGACAGCCATTGCCTACGGCTTCATTACCGAAAGCCTTGAGGGCAGCATTGTGGTGCGCTACAGTGCCGAGGCCTATGTGCATCGCTATCTGATTGCCGGCATTGGCGGAAAGGTTCTGGCACGCGTGGACAACATTGAAGGCTTCAGCGGTGCCTCCTATTCCGTCGCCCGCAGCGGTGAAAGCTTTGGAATCATCGACCAAAAAGGACTGTTCGTCATTCCGGCCACCTTCAAGCAGATTA
This sequence comes from uncultured Oscillospiraceae bacterium, assembly GCA_964554795.1. Taxonomy (GTDB): domain Bacteria; phylum Bacillota; class Clostridia; order Christensenellales; family Aristaeellaceae; genus SFHK01. Next base: position 8,814 of record CAZKQB010000016.1, read on the forward strand.
CACGCGACCAGAGCGACGTATACGCCGGATATGACCGTGCGCCATTCTTCTGCACATCTGCCATCGACGGCGGCATCACGGTGCTCGACTGTGACTCCCTGGAGACCATCGGCCGCTATACCGAGGTGGATTCCTACCTCCGCGCAAGCTTCGTCAATCCTGCGCTGTTCATGGTGGAAAATCGCTCAAAGCGCTCCTGGTGCTCGATGGAAACAGGCGACGTGTTGTTCAGCCTGATGATTCGTCAGGACGCGCGCGATTTTGCCCGCCCATCCGAATTTGAGCCATTGAATGCAAACGGATTCTTTCACTATGTCGAAGGGCTGCCCGAATGTCTTGTAATCACGCGCGGCGAGGGTGAGAATGCGAAATCGTATCTCGCAGACAATCACGGCGTGCGCATATCGCTGGACTTTCAGTCGCTGATTCCTCTCGTTTGGTCAAATGGCAAGGGGCTGTTCCTGTTTGAAACCTTCGATCCCGCTGTCGAACCGCAGCCCACGCCTGCAGAGGACTGGGATACGCCCTATGATCCCATTGCGCGCTACGGCGACAGCTACCGCTGCGGTCTCGTGGATCAAACCGGAGCAATCGTCGCACCCGCGCAATATGTAGGATACCGCTGTGTTGAGGACAGCGTCATACTGGAGGAAGCCAGCGGCCAGACCTATACGATTTCCATTCCATAGCTTGCTAAAAACCTATCATGCTGTAATAAACAGGCGGGGAGCTACGTGCTTCCCGCCATATGTTTTTCTGCTCGCAGAAACAATGACGCCGACGATATACGCTTTCGCCTGATGCAGACAACACAAGCAGCCGGTTCGTTCAAAGGAGCAATGTATTGAATGAGATGAAGAAAATGGTGCTCTGCGACACGCTGGCGCCATTCGATTCCCTCTGCTCGCACAACACATCCGCAACACGCTGTATGCCGACATTTCTGTCCCCGCCACTCTATCGCTGAAGAAGTCTTGTATAAGGCCGAAATCGACGGTATCATCCTGCCAGACAACTAAACGCGGCCTACGTTCCCCGCAGAGCAGGCCGGTCGAGCTTCCCTGATTTCCAGCCAGACGAGAGCTCGCTGATCGACGTTCCAAGCAAAACCATGTGCAGGTCGGCGCCGAACACACGTGCACAGCGCAGTAGCCCCGTTTTCTGCGGCGGCTACACCAGCAGAGGCATCGGTTGCCTACCCACCGCAGAAGAAGCTGCGAGACTTTCTGGTCAACGTTGCATTACTGCATGCCCCTTGAAGCGAGACAGCGCCGCCAACTCGTACAGATGGCCGCGAACGAGCCTCGCAGCCAACCGATCTTCTACAGAAAAAGCACCCGAAGGGCTTTCCCTCCGGGCACTTTCACTGGTTTACGAGTTATAGAATCTGTCTCGCGACATAAATGCCGCTGGCTGAGGCATGCGACAGTGAATGGGTAATGCCGCTTCCGTCGCCAATGACATACAGGCCGGGATAGCGCGTCTCCAGATGCTCGTTCAACTCTACCTCCATATTGTAGAACTTCACCTCCACGCCGTAAAGCAGCGTGTCGTCATTTGCCGTGCCGGGTGCAATTCGATCGAGCGCATAAATCATCTCAATAATTCCATCCAAAATGCGCTTAGGCAGCACCAGACTCAGATCGCCGGGCGTTGCGGACAGCGTGGGCATGACCAATCCTTCCTCAATGCGCTTCACCGTGGAACGACGCCCGCGCACAAGATCGCCAAAGCGCTGCACGATTACGCCGCCGCCCAGCATATTGGACAGCCTCGCAATGCTTTCGCCGTAGCCATTTGAATCCTTGAACGGTTCAGAAAAATGCTTGGAGACCAGCAGTGCAAAATTAGTGTTCTCGGTCTGCATCTGCTTGTCCTCATAGCTGTGGCCGTTTACGGTCACGATGCCATTTGTATTCTCTGTTACTACGCAGCCGTGCGGGTTCATGCAGAACGTGCGCACGTTATCCTCGAATTTCTCCGTGCGATAAACAATCTTGCCCTCGTACAGCTCGCTGGTCACATGCTCAAACACGACGGCCGGCAGCTCCACTCGCACGCCGATGTCCACGCGGTTAGACTTCGTAGGAATATCCAGCGTCCGACAGACCGACTCCATCCACTTGCTTCCACTGCGCCCGACGGAAACAATGCACTTCTCGCAGGCGTACACACCCTTTTCGCATTCGATCTCGTAGCCGCCATCAATCACGCGAATCATCTGCACCGGCGTGTTGAAATGAAAGTCTACCTTGTCTTTCAGAAGCTCGTACAGGTTTTTGAGAACCACGTAGTTCTTATCGGTACCCAGATGGCGAACAGAAGCATCCAACAGGTTCAGCTTATTCTGAATGCAGATGGTTTTAAAATGCGTGCCTGCCGTCGAATACAGCTTTGTCCCCTCGCCGCCATAGCACATATTGATGTCGTCCACATATTTCATCAGTTCCAAGGCCTGCTTTTTACCGATATACTCATGCAGCGTTCCACCAAAGCTGTTCGTGATGTTGTATTTTCCATCCGAAAACGCGCCTGCGCCGCCAAAACCACTCATGATGGAGCAGCTTTTGCAGCCAACGCAGCTCTTTACCTTTTCTCCATCGATAGGACAATGGCGCTTTTCCAGCGCATGACCGGCCTCGAACAGAGCAATCTTCAGCGCCGGATTTCCTTTCACCAATTCATAGGCAGAATAAATGCCGCCCGGGCCGCCGCCGATAATAATGATGTCGTACTTCATGGTTTCCTCCTTTGGTCATACGGTTTTATTATACAGGATGGATGTAAAAAATCAATTGGTGTTCCCTGTGAAAATGCAGTTAGCTTTGCAGGGTTAGGGGATCATCCTCAATCCTCGATCGCTTTGGCATTCCAAGGCCAAGCATGCATAGGATGGGGGCGGCCGCGAAAACAGGGAATGCATAGCGGATGCTTCCACTTACCGGGACAAAGCACAACCCTACCCCATATGCAAGCAGAATCAGCAAAAGCATCCCGCCTCTCCTGTGCTGAACGCTCATCTTTGCGAGCGCAAACAGAACGATATACAGATACAGGGACGATTGAAACAGCAGCGCAAGCAACGGAATTTCAGCCGCGCACTGGATCATGCTTCTCATTCTTTCCGCCCATACAAGCCTTTGCGGCTCGTAGTGCGGCTGCACATAGCCCTCCGCCATCCGTTTATGTGTTTTTCCGGAAGATGTGTAGGTTCCATAGTCACCCATGTAAACAAGCCCGGCACCCGGCGTTTTCGGCGCGCGCGGCGACCAATAGCCCGCGCCCATGCTTAGAAGCGCCCGCACATACGGCGAAGCATCCTTCTTCAACTGACGAACATATAGCGCGTCAAACTCCTTCCATTCCCTGCACGGCAGCAAACCTCTCTTCATTTTATCCGCATTTACGGAATTAAAGCGCTCACGAATCTGCCGATCACCATAATAGCGTTCAAGCACCGTCCAATCCTCCTCGCTGATTTCCGCCTCATGCTCGCAGACATAGAGCGCCACCTGCTGAATCTGCGCAGTTCTCCCCTCGCTTTCAGGGCCCTTTCCCACACCGCACAACGGATAGACCACATAGGTCAGCACCAAACAGACTGCCAGACCGCCTCCGCAAAATGCAAGCGTCCGCACAAATCCCCTCCTGCATTCCCTGCACACATAGGAAATGGACAGGATTGCCGTTACTGCCGCAATGGCAATTCCAAATTTACGCAGAAGCCCCGTAGCTGCAATATATACGGCGCCGGAGAACATGCGGCCCGGGCTGCGGACGGTTTCTGAAGGAAATGCACACAACTCCGCTGCAAAGATCAACGCGCCCGTCATGGCAAGCGCAAACGCCGAATCCTTAATGATTCCGCTGAAATATGCCGGATACACAGGGAACACCGCATAGAAGATGGTAATTCCTACCAGGACCGGCTTCTTTACGCCCAATCTTGCAGCAAGCCGGATTCCACCTGAAAGCGTCCACGCTGCAAGCGCACATTGCAAAACGCAGTACGCGGTCACGCCCGCGTTCATGCTGCCAAGCCTGCGTCCCAATTCGTATAGTCCGCCCACAATCAACGTATGAAGAACCGGCTGCGCGTCGTTCAAAAGGATTCCGCCGGTTGGAAACGTGCTCATTTCGGCGGTCGTGGATGATACGCTGCCCGGATACAGCGTGCCGATCACCTGTTTTATCTGGTCGTAGCTATCCGGGTGAACCACGCCGGGCCAGTTTACAAGCAGATATGGCAGCATGCCGACAAAAAGCACCAGCGCATACTTCCAGCGCACGCATGCACAGGGTGTGTCCGCCAGCACCTCACCCCCGTTCAGCGCCAGCGAAAGCAGCGCCCGATAGAACGCATACGCGCCCAACGCCGCAGCACAAACCGTTATAGCATTGATGCTTCCTGACGGAAGAGAAACGTTTCCATTCAAAAACAGCCCGGAAACGATGTGAATCCCCGCCATCAGCATCGCGCAGATTGAACACCGGACGCTCCTCGTCCTTCGTCTCGCACCTGCAAGTAAAAGGATGAACATCAGCGCGTATACACATGCATCTGCCAGCGAATTCGTAAAAAGGCTGTCCGACAGGTACGCCCTCAGGTTCGTCGTTTCCTCGGGAAGCGAGCTCAGATCCACCACGACCGCCGTCGTGGCAAACGCGGAAGCAACCGCCGCATACAGCGCATTTTTCCAGTTTTTCATCGCCCGATCCGCCTTCCCTAATTTTGCAATTCCATTATACGTTCAATTCCTCTGCATGTCAATTCGCATTCCGGACTTTCCGGCCGCCCCTCTTATAAAAACACGGTTGAGTTTCCAACGAAAATCAGCTATAATAAATACAAACCAATTCGCGTACATTGGAGGACTCGGAATATGCGAACGCTTGATATGATCTCGGCGCTTTCCAACGCCTATGGCCCCAGCGGTTTTGAAGATGATGCGCTTCAGGTTATCCGCCATTTTGCGCCTGAGGGCTATGCCCTTTCAGGTGATGCGCTGAACAACCTGTACCTGCGCCGCGAAAGCGCGGATAACGGCAAGCCCATTCTTCAGCTGGACGCACATTCGGACGAGGTCGGCTTCATGGTGCAGGCCGTTCGCCCCAACGGCACACTGCGCTTCATTGCACTGGGCAGCTGGGTAAACAGCAACATTCCCGCACACAGGGTACGCGTGCGAACGCGCTTCGGCACATGGGTACCCGGCATCGTTGCCGCCAAGCCACCGCACTTCATGAGCGAAGCAGAAAAGGGACGCACACCGGAAATTGAAAATATGAGCATCGACATCGGCGCATCGTGTGCCGAGGAAGCAATTCACGATTTCGGCATTCGTATCGGTGCGCCCGTTGTGCCGGACGTCTCGTTTTCCTATGACGAAGCACACGACCTGATGTTTGGCAAGGCATTTGACAACCGTCTGGGCTGCGCCGCGGTGCTTGCAACGCTCGCGCAACTGGGGGCGGATGCGCTGGCTGTAGCTCCCGTGGGCGCCATTGCCGCACAGGAAGAGGTCGGAACGCGTGGTGCCGAGGTTACTGCCCGCACGGTGAAGCCCGCCATCGCCATCGCCTTTGAAGGCTCCCCGGCAGACGATACCGTCGTCGAGCCCTACATGGTGCAGACGGCGATTCACAAGGGCCCCATGCTGCGCCATATCGATCGTCGCATGATCACGAACCCGCGCTTTCAGCGCTACGCGCTCGATCTTGCCGATGAACTCGGCATCCCCGTGCAGGAATCCGTACGTTCCGGCGGCTCGACCGACGGTGCGCCGATTCATCTTTCAAACGACGGAATTCCGACCATTGTAATCGGTCTACCGGTGCGCTACATCCACAGTCACTGGGGAATTGCATCGATGAACGACTTCATGCACGCCGTTGACCTCGCCGAAGCTGTCATCCGCCGTCTTGACGCCACGAAAATCGCTGCCTTCCGCAGCGGCGCGCTCGCTTAAAGCAGCTATTCTCGGCAATGTATGCGGAGACTGTCTGCCATCGGCAGCCAAATACCATACAATGGCTTTAAATTTCCCGTTCGCTTACCCGAACCAACGCATTGCGCCCTCATCCATCCAGATGCCATCGATCAATGCTTTCCACGAAAGGAGACCTCGCATGAAGCATTTTTACTGTCAGCTCGATTACCCGAATCTACCCTATTCCTTTCAAGACGACGGCCGCACTGTCGCAGACTGCGGCTGCGGCGTGTGCTGTGCGTCGATGCTGATTGAGGGCCTGCTTGGTGCTTCCTTCCCGCCCGAGGAAGCCGCGTGGCTTGCTCAGCGCTGCGGCGCACGCGACCGCTTCGGCACAAATTTCTACATTTTCGGCGGCGCACTCGCCGGACGCTTCGACCTGAAAATGACCTGCACGGAAAATCTGGACGAGGTTCTCGCCCTGATGCGCGCCGATCCAGCCGCCAAGGCCGTCGCCAATACGCGCGGCGATCGTGAGGGCTATATCGGCCTATTCTCCAATAGCGGTCACTACATCCTGCTTGATCGTCTTCAGGATGGTCAGTTTCGCGTGCTTGACCCCATGTATCGTCCCGGCCGCTATGATATCCCCGGCCGTGCCGGAAAGGTGCGCATGGAAAACTGCGCCGCATGGTGCGACTGCGAGCTTCTCCGCTCCGATTGTTTCGAACGCCCTTATTTCGTGTTCCAATAAAACGAAACTCCGCCGTCATCAGCCAAGTTATGGCCGTGACGGCGGAGTCGCCTTATAATGAAAATTCTTCATAGCCCTCCGCACCGAGATACGCGCAGAATTTTTCAAGACACGCGTCAACTCGGCGAAGCAGCGCAGGCGTGGGCTTCACGCCGTCTTCCCACCACCATTCACGGATTTTCAGCCTGCCTCCGCGAAAAGCTTCCGGTTCAAACCGCGCGATAAAGCGGTTGCCGTCCATCACCGGCAGCACATAATAGCCGTACCTTCGCTTTTCCTTGGGCACGTAGACCTCCCATCGATAGTCAAAGCCGAAGATTTCCGAAATCATTCTTCGATCCCACAGAAGATTATCCAGCGGCGCAAGTATGCGAACGCCCTTTGGAGACGATACGTTCTCGACAAAATACGCTTCAAAGGCACTCGGAATCAGATAGCCTTTTCCTTCAATCGCAACCCGAAGCAGCCTTCCCTCGCGCAAAAGGCTCTCAAACGCACACGCTCGCTGCGCAGCCTTGAAGCCGTCCACGCCCAGAAACGCATCTCCCGCCGCTTCGCGCAAAAGTCCGATGCTCTCCGCGCGGCGCATAACCTGCCAGCGGAAATACATTTCGTCCGTCGGATTCGGGTCGAAGGCGCTCAGAATTTCCGGCGCAATATGCCTTTCAGCCAGATCGTAATACCGCCTCGCACCTTCCCGATGATCGAGCACAAGTCGCCCAGCCATCCAAAGACTTTCGAGGCCTGCGCGTGCGGCGTGCGTTTCGCCCCATGGCCAACGCACTCGCGCATCCATGACTACGTCATCCGAGCACAGTGGCCCACGAACGCGAATTTCCTCCAGTAGCCGCGCTTCCGTTTGCACAACGTCCGGATTCTCCCGATACGCTCTCGCGGTGGTTCTGCGCGTACGCGCGAAATACGGAAAATCCTCTACCGGAAATAGACATAGCATCTTGTCAAAGCCCTCGAGGAGGATATGCCTGTGATACAGCTCCCGATACAGCTTTTCCGGCCTATACCCGCGCACCCGGCTTTGCAAAACCAGATCCGGGTTTCGACCAACCACGTTCAGCGGATCATACTGCACGCTATGCAGCCGCTGAACGGTTTCCAAGACGTCAGTCTTTTTCCCGAAGTGCAGGCGAGTCAATCCTCTGCGCGCCTGTGCACGCGTCAGCTCAAGCGTTCGCATGGCTGTCTCCGATCATCTCATCCAAAATGGCAATCAGCGTCTTCTTCCCGCCCACAGACACCGCGCCCACGCAGCTGGGGCAGCCGTTTTCACACGGACAGGCAGCCGCCATGCGCCTGGCCTCGATGAACAGCTCCATGTTCATCTCGTACACACGGTCGGACAGTCCCACGCCGCCGGGAATCTGATCGTAGAGATACACTGTCGGCTGATCGCTGAAGGGATCCTTCACATGGTAGACCACGCTAATATCCGAGGATGCGCACATCAGATACATCGGCGCAATATGGCGCATCAGATACGCAAGCGCCACCATGGCCGTCTTCATTTCGTCCTTTCCGTACTTCGCCTCCAGCCCGGCAGGCAGCATCCACCAGCAGGCGGTCGTCTGCATTTCAAGCTCCGGCAGCGTTACCGGCCCCCAGCCGAGATTCTCGTGGGTATCAAGGCGAATCTTCTTAAACAGCGTTACAATGGAGCTTACCAGCACCTCGCCCCGATGGCGCGAAAGCAGCCCCAACGGCTCGCTTTCAAATTCATCCAGCACCTTCAGGCTCGTCGTCAGATCGGCGTCCGTGTAGTAACCCACGTCCACCTCGCGGATATAGGCCTTTTTGTCGTCAAAGTCCAGCTCTTCTACCTGATACTGCCGCCCCTCATGCATGTAGATGGCGTACTTATGCAAAAGCATCGGCACGGTAAAGCGATCCATTTCGCCGATCACGCGGTGCTTTTTCGGGTTTGTAATGTCGATGATCAGGAAATTCTGGTCGGATGCGCTTCTCAGGTTTACGCCTGCCTGCGGGAATTCCTCCGCCATCCAATACCAGCGTCCGGAGACGAGGCGCAAAATATTCTGATCGGCAAGGTAATGAAGCAGTTCACCCGTCTCCTCCACATTCCCGAACTTCTCATTTTCCTGAAACGGCAGCTCATAGGCAGCGCATTTCAGGTGGTTGAGCAGGATATACAGGTTATCCGGATTGATAAATGCCTGCTCAGGCGACTGACCGAAGAAATAATCCGGATGGCTGATGATATACTGATCCAGCGGGTTGGAGCTTGCCACAAGAATCATCAGCGACTCATTCGAACGCCGTCCTGCACGCCCAGCTTGCTGCCACGTACTCGCAATGGTACCCGGATAGCCGCACATCACGCATGCGTCAAGCTGTCCAATATCGATGCCCAGTTCCAACGCGTTCGTCGAAACCACCAGATCCACGTTGCCCGCGCGCAACTCACGCTCGATTTCGCGTCGCAACGTGGGCAGATAGCCGCCGCGATAGCCGCGCACGCGCCCGGCGTTACCCAGCGGGTCACGCACGATGTCCTTGGCATAGCGCACCAGTACCTCGACCGCTAGCCGCGAACGTGCAAACACGATCGACTGCACACCCGCGCGCACCAGTCTCGCGGCAATATCGCGGGTAGTCGGCAAGCTTCCGGCACGAATGCCCAGCTGCCTGTTGATCACCGGCGGATTGTAGAAGATCACGTGCCGCCTTCCCGCAGGCGCACCGTTGTCATCAATCATCGTCATGGAACGGGCGGTCATGCTCTCCGCCAGCTCCTTTGGATTGTGAATCGTCGCCGAGCAGCATATGAACGTAGGATGGGCGCCGTAAAACGCGCAAATGCGTTCCAGCCGCCTGAGCACGTTTGCAAGGTTGGACCCAAATACGCCGCGATAGGCATGAATTTCATCAATCACAACGTATTTCAAGTTTTCAAACAGTCGTACCCATTTGGTATGATGCGGAAGTATGCCCTGATGCAGCATATCCGGGTTCGTCACCACCACATGTCCCGCCTGCCGTATCGCCGTGCGTGCGGACGCAGGTGTATCGCCATCATAGGTGTACGCCTTGATATCCTCGCCCAATGCTTCCACCATCGAATACAGCTCGGATACCTGATCGCTGGAAAGCGCCTTCGTCGGAAACAGATACAGTGCCCGCGCAGCGTTATCCTTCAGAATCGCATTCAGCACAGGCAGGTTGTAGCACAGCGTTTTTCCGGACGCTGTGGGCGTGACGACGACAAGGTCGCGTCCCGAAAGCGCGCATTCGAGCGCCTGCCGCTGATGCGTGTACAATCGCTCGATTCCGCGTGCCTTCAGCACCTGCACGATGCGCACGTCCAGCTCCTCGGGGAAGGGCGCATATTTCGCCTCCCTTGCAGGAAGTACGCGCCATTCCGTCACGTTCTCCATAAACCGGGGATCGTCCTTCAGCGCACGAACGAATTCCGAAAGCGTCACTCAAATCAATCCTTTACCAGAACGGTCTTCACATTGGCAACCGCTTCCTCAACCAGCGCCTCCACATCCAGCTTGCGCTCCTCCTTCTCCACGTTGGCGAGCTTCGGCTTTGTGACGGGATGCCGGGGCGTAAACACGGTGCAGCAATCCTCATAGGGCAGGATGGAGGTTTCGTAGGTATCGATCCTTTCGGCAATGTGGATGATCTCCAGCTTATCAAGGCCGATCAGAGGACGGAACACAGGCAAATCGGTCATAATGTCCGTGCATCCAAGCGCTTCCATCGTCTGCGAGGCCACCTGACCCAGCGACTCGCCGGTGATCAGCGCCTGCAGACCGTTGTCGTGCGCAATGCGGTCGGCAATTCGCATCATGAAGCGGCGCATAATCAGCGTTCCCATGCCTTCCTCGCACTTCTCGTGAATCTCCATCTGAATCTTCGTGAACGGAACGATATGCACGCGCATGCCGTATTCGTACCTTCCGATGATACGCGCCAGCGAAAGAACCTTCTCCTGCGCGCGCTCGGAGGTATACGGCGGGCTGGCAAAGTGAATTGCCTGAATGTTCACGCCGCGGCGCATGATCTGGTAGCCTGCCACCGGGCTGTCAATGCCGCCCGAAAGCAGCAGACCCGCCTTGCCGGACGTTCCCATCGGCATGCCGCCCACGGCCATGATTTCGGTATTGTACAAATACGCATAATCGCGGATTTCCACCCACATTTCCGTCTGCGGGTGATGCACGTCCACCTTAAGCTCCGGATGTGCGTCCAAAATGCAGCCGCCAAGCTCTGCTGCAAGCTCCTGCGAATTTAGCGGGAAATGCTTATCCGAGCGCTTGCACATCACCTTGAACGTGCCCGTCACGCCGTCCATCCAGCGCACGGTCTCCTCGGCGATTCTGTCCAGATCCTTTTCCATTTCCAGCGCCGGGCTCACGGAATAGATGCCGAATACCTTCGTTACAAGGTCGACGCACTCATCCATATCCTCAAAATCGGATACATAAATGCGCGAATCAGACAACCACACGTGCCCGCCAATGGGCGCAACCATCTTCTTCACGTTGTCAACCAGCGTCCGCATGAAATACGGCCGGTTCTGTCCCTTCAGATGCACTTCGCCGAAGCGGGCAAGCAATACCTTACGCACGGGTATCTATCTCCTTTGAAATCTCTTCAGTATTTCGTATTTTTCCCCAGCGATCCTCGCCGCGTAGTCGATTTCCTCCTCCGTGGTGTATGGGCACAAGCTAAAGCGCAGTGCCCATTCGGCGCGATCCGCCGGAATGCCCATAGCAGTCAATACAGCGCTGACATGCCGTTTCTTGCTGGAGCATGCCGAGCCCGTAGACGCATATACGCCTGCCTCCTCCAGCGCATGCAGCATCACCTCGCCACGCACACCCGGGAATGAAAGGTTTACGATATGCGCCGCGGCATCCTCCGGCTGCGGGCCATTGATTAAAAGCCCCGGCACAGCCTCGCGCATTTTCTCAACCAGATGAAGCTTTGCGTTCATCAATCGGTCATGCCGTTCCGTAAGCTTCAGCATCTCGTCAATCGCTTCGGAAAGGCCTACAATGCCCGGCGTGTTTTCCGTTCCGCTGCGGTACATTTCCTCTTGGCCGCCGCCCACGTGCGTACTCCTGAGACGCAGGTTTTTGCGAACCACCAGCGCGCCCACGCCCTTCGGCGCGTGAATCTTATGCCCGGACAGCGTATACATGTCGATTATCCGAAAATCGATTTCCTCGCGCAAAAAGCCCTGCACGCCATCCACATGGAGTCTGGCTTCGGGTGCCAGCCTGCGTACCAGCCTGGAAAACCGCGCAACGTCCGTCTTCGCGCCCGTCTCATTGTTTACCTGCATACAGCTTACAAGGCTCGCGCCGCCCTCCAGAAAACGAGAAAGTGCGTCATAGTCCAGCTCGCCCGTTTCATTTACGGGAATTCGGAACACCTCGCAGCCCATTTCCTCCAACCGCTGAGACGCTTCAAGTACGCTTGGATGCTCAACCGCCGACACCGCTACGCGATATGGCGGGCGCATTGCGCCGATGGAACCAAATAAGGCCAGATTGTTGGCCTCCGTGCCGCCGGAGGTAAAAATCACGCGTGCATCCGCAGCGTGCAGCACCTTTCGGATTTTATCGCGGCACAGGTTCATCTGCTTTTCGGGAATCATGGCCGGCGCGTACAGCGACGAGGGATTATAAAAAGTCTCGCGCATGGCGCGCGCCATCGCGTCGATCACGCCGTCCGTCGGTCGCGTGGTCGCGCTGTTGTCCAGATACGCCTGCATGAAAAACAATCCTTTCTACATGAAAAAGCGGGGACGCTTTCCTCGCGCAGACACTCCGCCCGCATTTTCAGCGAACGGCCGAATGCGCCGCGCAAGCGTCCCCAGGCTTCCACCCTTCGCTTCAGTTCTGCCAGACGCCGAAGTTCAGGTAGTTGCGGCTCTTGATCATCTCAAGCATTTCATCCGACGGCTCAAGCACGGCCAAATGCTTCACATTGTTTTTATTGAAGAAGAAATATACCAGATTGTTATCCCGGTTGAGAAACCAATTGTGCTTTTTGATGGCCTTGTCGCCCAGATAACGCTTGAACGAGGGATGATTGACGCTCCCGCAGCTTTCAACAATCTTCAGCGGCAGCTCCATCAGATAACGGCGCTTAGAATTGTTCATGACCATCGATACGTCCAGCACGCCGTTGGTGAACGTGTACTCATACTCCACGCGCAGGCCATCCTTCTTAAACCAGATCAGCACGGCAATGCCTGCAAACAGAACGCCAATCACCAGCTGCTGCCACTGGAAGCCATAGGTCGCATTGCCGATGGAAGTGATTGCGACGTTCAGCATCAGAAGGCCAAATATGCCGGAGATGACCAGCAGAACCCACGCCAGACAATATGCCGCATTTGCAGCGCCACCGTGTCTTTTTACTACGATTTCCTCTTTGAAGTTGTCCATTGCCATGCTCGTTCACCCTCCATCGTCCTTGCGAACCATTTTGCGCCTCGCCCGCCGACGAATTTTTTCGGCCAGTCGCTCCGCGCCGACCTTTTCTTCAATATTATAGCATAGTTTTGCTCGTTCGCATAGCGTGAAAGACAAGTTTTCATACTTTTTGCGTGAATACCGCATTTTTCTTCGTACTTGCCTATAAAGAATCTCTCATCCTGCCCATCGGGTCATTCAAACCAAATGGCAGTTCGTTTCATTTTCGCTTCTTCAACATCCAAACAGCCCTACGCGCACTGCCTCGTTCTCGTAGAAGCCCGTCTCAGGCGAGAAAAAATTTCATTGCTGCCTTCCTCGCCGCGCGTAAAGGCGAAAAAGTCTTCTCACTCTGTCTTCAGTTTTCCAAGCTTCTTTCTCCAGCGCTCTCTCGTCACAATGCCTACGACCAGCATTGCGGTAAGCTGCAAAACGCCTCCGAACACATAGAACATGCCGGAATTTTCCGTTGGCAGCGTCAACTGGAGCGACAGGCACATCGTCCACACGGCGGCAGAAAACGCGCCGAATGCCCACGGGTAATTTCTCCAAACCAGAAACGCCGTACCCAGGCTTGCAAAGGTCGCCGGCAGAGCATAGATAAAAGCCAGCCAGTCCCTTTCCATCGTCGGCCACGCAAGGCGAAGCACGCAAAACGCAATCACAGCCAGCAGCCAGATTCCGCTACATAACGAAAGCAGGAACAGGGTATGATCAACGATGCGCCCCGTCTTCTTCTCAGGAAGTGCCTCCGCCTCCTCCTTTAAGCAGCCCAGCAGCGCGTCCGGCGTCGTTCCGTACAGCTCGCTCAGCTGCATCAGCGCACTCAGATCCGGCACTCCGTCGCCCCGCTCCCATTTGGAAACGGACTTATCCGAATAGTTGATTCGCGCGCCCACCTCTGCCTGCGTAAGCCCCTTATCACGGCGATTTTTCGTCAGATTTTCCGCCAATGCCTGACGCCACGTCTCCTGCTGCACACGCGCACCTCCCATTTTCGCACTCTCCCCACAGTAGAACAGCCATTTGAGGATGTCTCCTTGTGGTAGAAACTACTCTATTTTACCTGATTTTGCCACGAAATGCAAGTCCTCCGTTTCTCTGCGCACGAGAAACCTTCCTTTGTGCACGGTAGAGTCAAAACGTACAACAATAGGGTGCAATTCCCATCCGAAGCTCTTATAATACATCCATAAGCGGCGCCACCGTGCGCCGAAGCATCACGTAACCGGAGGAAAACCGCATGCTTTCCGAGAACCTTTTTGTGTGGGGCGACTCCATTGCCCGCGGTGTCATGTATGACGAAAGCAAAAAGCGCTACACCGTATGCCGTGAGACCTTTGATCACGCGCTGAAGGCGCTGGGCGTGAACGTGCGCAACTACGCCAAGCCCGGCTGCACCAGCAAAGCCGCGCTGGATATCCTTGAGCACAGCGCAGTAGCCGACGGCGCCATAGCCGCCATTGAATTCGGCGGAAACGATTCCGACCTGATGTGGAAGGACGTTTCCGAAACCCCGGACGTATTCCATGAGGCTGCCGTTACGATTTCCGACTTCAAAGCGTCCCTGGGGCGAATGGTTGAAAAGACCCGGGCTTTAGGCATGCACCCCATCGTCGTCACGCCGCTGCCCGTCGTGGCAGAGCGCTATCTGAAATGGGTTTCCCGTGAGCTGGACGGTAGCGCGATTCTGAAATATCTGGGCAGCGCGCAATTTATTTACCGCTGGCAGGAGCGCTATGCCTATGCCGCCATGGAAGCCGCCCGCGACGCCGGCTGCCCTGTTTTTGACCTGCGCAGCATCTTCCTGCGCCAGCGCGACTTCGACTCTCTGATGAGTCTTGACGGCATCCATCCAAACCCTGCCGGCTATCAGTTGATTACCGACTCCGTGCTGAACGCGTGGCAGCATTCCCCCGCCATGAGCTAAGCGTTCCTTCCTCGAATTCGCATATAGGTAGCTCAATCCAGAGCCGATTTTCCCATCGGCTCTGAATGTTTGGCGTCCTACATCTCGCAAAATGAACCGCGCACTATTTCCGAGTCGTATGCTTTGACAAAGCTGTGCCATTCCGGCCATATGCCAGTTCAGGCGTAGAAAAAAGCTGCCTGGCGTTGACAGCGCACAGGCGGCCTTGCTCGGGATAGGCAAGTATCGCCTTCCCTGTTAATCGTGTTTGTATTTGCAAACAGACAATGCTATGCAGTAGTGACCCCATCGCATTCTCGTTCGAATGAGCGCATCTGTATCGCTGCAGCTGAAAAAGTGCCAAGCAATTCATCAATCAGAGGCGCAACGGTTCTTCTTCTGCAAGACGTTTTCCTCCCTTCACATCCTATTCACTAGTCTCAGGAAATACGCGCAAGCCAGCAAATCGGCGCAGCCGCCGAGGGTAAGGTTTTCGCGGATAAAGCGGTCGTCGAGCTCTTCGACCTTCTCGCGCGTGATGCCCGAGTACAGAAGCGCGCGGATTTCATTTTGGACCGTTTTCGCACGCAGAAGCCCTCCGCGCCGAATCAGCGTCGTATCGTCCGTTTCCGCTGCAAGGCGAAGAAGCGCATATACGCCGGCTCCTTCCTGCTCTTCCGTTTCTGAATCTACAAAAGTCCTTGCATTGAGCTCCGCAAAAGTCTCATCCATCATCCTCTGCGCTACCGCTGCATTTTCGTGCCGGTTCGCGTCAAGAGCAGGTAGCGCAAGCCGCAGAACTGATGGAAATCCGGCCGCAGCCTCACCGCGCGCGCCACGCAAGCCGGTTTCGAGGTACAGCCTGTCTCCAAACGTACGCGCCGTCTCCACTTGTAGGGCTCGAAAGTGCGCTTCCACAGACGGCGCAGCCATTCGTCCTGCCTTCGCACAGATCTTGCCTATGTCGGCCTCAAAGCCCCGCAGGCAAGCCGCCGAGGCCGCTGCAAGCAATCCCAGTGAAAATATCGCGCCCTTGTGCGCATTCACGCCATCCGTCGCACGCAGCATAGTCTTCTCTGCCTCCACGCCCAATTCGCGAAGGACAGGAAACGCATCAGCCTCCTCCAGTCCGAATCCTACCCGCGCGCATTCACAGAAGTACGGCTTCAGCGCTCGTGCGCTTTGAAGCAGCATTTCAAGGCTCATGTCCGGGTGGGAGCCACGGTTTCGCCGATCTACCAAGCCCGGCTTCGGCGTGGTTTTCGCCTCGCAAATCAGCGCATTTACGGAGGCCTCGGCAATTCGTTCTGGCAGCACTTCCCTCCACCAGCTGTCGATCCGCCTGGAAATCTCCTTTGAAAGCTCCGCCACGGAATGCGTCCGACTGCGCGCGCACTCAAACGCAGACTTTCCGCACAAAAGGCAATGGCGCGACGGAAGTCCCAGTGCCTCGCGGCTGATCTTTTCGCCTTTTTCAGACAGCACATCCAAATCAAACAGTCTTCCGAGCGGCTCCTCATCCTCTATGCGGCACATTGCCCGCTTGACGGCCACCGCCTCTGCATTCACTGGAACGTACGCCTCCGGCCCGGTAAAAGCTTCATATTGAATGGGACGCGCACCGGCAACGCTCTGTACCCGCCGCACGCCCTCTCGAAACGCAGCAAGGATCTCCGGCGACGTCTTTACGGGGCCCGGAATATTCATTGTAAGACAGATCAGCACGGGCGACGTTTGAAGAAAATGCTTCTGCCATCCTGCCCGACGATCCCGCGCATCAAGCATATCGGCCACGCTTACCGGCCGCGCATACGTCATCATCATCGCCCCTTTCCGCCTTCCATTCTACCAGATTGACGACCGCTTTTCAATGCCGCACCTCAAAAACAAAAAAAACGCCCGTAAACCAGATGCAATTTACATCTTCCGGTTGACTTTTTCGTCTGTCGAATGTAATATATACGTAGAATGAGGATAGGAGGCTACTCCATGGGACGCTTACATCTGCGGAAGAATAATATCGGCAAGGCGATTATTCGCTTTCTGATCGGTCTATTGATTCTTGCGATCCTGGTATGGCTTTTATACGAATTTGTCCTTACGGGCGAATTCAACTCGTCGCCCCGAATGGACAACGTGCTTACGCTGAATGGAACGCAGTCGCCGCTGACAACGAACGCGAGCGGCGCCATTCCGTTGCCATTGGATACGCTGTCCTCGGCGGAGCCTACCGCGACGCCCACCCCGACGCCGACTCCAACCCCGACTCCCACGCCCACCCCGACACCCTCGCCCACGCCCTCACCCTCACCGATTCCGGACACGGCGTTCAGCTCGCGCGAAAAGGATCTGGAGAGCCTGAAGAAGTGGAAGATCGACGGCAAGAAAGTAACCAACGGGCTGACGCAATTCGAGCTGCCCGAGTCAAACTCCTCCCGTCTCATCCGCCTCACCGGCTGGGGTTACGTAGAAGACGCCAATTTTGACGGTCAACACTGCCAGATGTACATTCTGGTGCTCGACGCCAAGAACCGCATGCACGTATATGACGCCACCATCGCGCCCGGCATTACCGGCATGGGCGAGCATGACGGCAAGGGCAAGAACCTGTCCGACTGCGATTTCACTGCAATGATCGACGTATCCGACTATCCGGACGGAGACTATCAGATCGGCGTCGGCATTCAGTATACCTCGAACAAAAAGGTTCTGCGCTATGGTTATACATTTGGCGACGCTTACAGGTTTACCATCGTCGGCGGTGCAGTCACGGCCATTAACGGCGTTGAGCATTAACCGGGGAGGGATATCATGAAGCGTCTTCGAAGAGGCATGATCTTTCTCTCCATCCTCTCGCTTTTGCTGTGTACCTGTGCGTACGCGGACACTCTTTCAGTCTGGACAGTGCGCTATAATACCGCCGCTGCATCTGCCGGTCTTTCACCCGCCGCGTACACGCAGGATTTCGGCTACGGTGCGTACGGGATTGCGCTGGACGAGGGCTTTATATTCGCCTTGACTGAAAACAGCTCGACCGTCGACACCGTGGTCATTTCGGGGATTTTGTCGCAGGACAGGCTTGCGCTCGTCTGCGGCGCGGCGCTGTACGCCTGCGATTCCACGATGACCATCGAAGCAGCCATGGCGGAAATGGATGCCTTTTTCCGTGAATACGGCTCGCTTTCCGGGAGCTTTACGCTGGCAAATGGTTGGGTTTATATGCTGGAAACCGACGAGACGGACATGATCGTCTGCCTGACGCGTGAGGAGCTGTTTGACGCCTACGTCGCCGAAAGCTCGGCTTCCTCCACCCCTCCGGAGGTCGAGCTGCCGAGTGAAGACGAAGCGACGCCCTCCGAAGCACCTACTCTTCCAGAAGCAACCCAGAGTCCGGTTCAGCACCCCATCTAACACATCATGGAGACGTTTACGAGCGTCTCCATACTTTTCGGAGGCATATCATGTACGTTGCAGGAGTGGATATCGGCGGAACCAACCTGAAATTCGGCGTGTTTGATGAAAACGGCAAGCCCGTATACACGCTTTTGCGGCGCACGGCGCGCGGCGGCCCGGAAGTAATTGCCAGCCAGATTGCCGCTCTGCTTGCCACCTCCCCCGCTCCGGTGGAGATGGTGGGCGTAGGCGTGCCCGGCTCGGTATTTCGCCCCTCCGGAAAAATCAACTCCGGCAATCTAAAATGGTTTGGAATCCCTTTCGGCACGCTGTTGCATGAGAAGACGGGGTTGCCTGTGTGGATCGACAATGACGCAGAGGCTGCACTGACGGCGGAAACCCTGCCGGGCGGTTCCTGCTTCGGTGTGGAAAGCGCCGTCTACCTGACCCTCGGCACCGGCATCGGCGGCGCACTGCTGATCAACGGACGGCCCTGGCGCGGACATGACAACGCCGCTGCCGAGCTCGGGCACTTCATCACCCACGCCGGAGGGCTGAAATGCGCCTGCGGCATGAACGGATGCTTTGAGATGTACGCCTCAGCAGGCGCTCTCACCCGGCTTGCGGGCGGCGTGCGGGCGCGCACCGTCATCGACCGGGCGCGGTCGGGCGATGCAGACATGCTTGCCGTGTTGGACGCTTACGCACACGAAATCGCTCTTGGTCTCTGCTCGCTGTACATGATCTTCCGGCCACAGGCCATCGTGCTCGGCGGCGGCGTCAGCGCGGCGGGTGAAATACTGCGCGAAGCCATTTTGAAAAGCATTCCAAATGCCTACGACTTCTCTCCGGAAACGATTCGCGCCGCGCTTCGCTTTGCAAGCCGCGGAAACGACGCAGGTATGGCCGGCGCAGCAGCTCTTGCACAAATGAACCTGAAGCTATAAGATTTTTGTTAAAAGGTGTTCCCATTTTAACCGGCTGGTGCTATAATATATTTGGTAAAGAAACGGGCTGTGCCCGCAGGAATAGAGGAGGAATTACCAATGGTTGTACATGTGTTTAAAACCCCTGAAGAGCTCGCTCAGGCTGCCGCAATGGTATTTGCCGCGCAGATCGCCAAGAAGCCAGACACCGTGCTAGGTCTTGCCACCGGCTCCACGCCTGTAGGCACCTATAAGGAGCTGGCTCGCCTGAACAAGCTGGGTCTGATCGACTTCTCCGAGGTGCGCACCTACAATCTTGACGAGTACATCGGCCTCGAGCCCACCCACGATCAGAGCTATCGCTACTTCATGAACGACAATCTGTTCAACCACATCAATATTAAAATGGAAAACACCCATGTGCCCTGCGGCACCGGCGCCGACCACTGGGCAGATGCACGTGCGTATGACGAAGCGGTTGAAGCAGCGGGCGGCATCGATCTGCAGCTGCTCGGCATCGGCCACAATGGTCACATCGGCTTCAATGAGCCCAACGACAAGTTCATCTACGGCACCAACATCGTGAAGCTTACCCGCTCCACCATTGACGCCAACAAGATCTACTTCCCCACCGAGGATGACATGCCCAAGGAAGCTATTTCCTTTGGCGTGGGCGGCATCATGAAAGCGAAGGCCGTCATCCTGCTGGCGCTGGGCAAGGGCAAGGCGCAGGCGATCCACGACACCGTGCACGGCGAAATTGATCCCCGTTGCCCCGCCTCCATCCTGAAGGCGCATCCGAACACCATCATCATGGTGGACGAGGCTGCCGGCAGCATGCTGTAAGCGAGCGAACCCGCGCAAGGACGTTTTGAATTCTGTACGCGGCCGGTGCGATTGTCGCCGGCCGCGTCTTCATTAACGGAGGATTGTTTACGTGGGTATTTCGATTTCCTATGATGCGGACGGGCGCATGGTTTTCTCCAACCTGTCCTGTTCCTGCTCGCTTGAGCACGCCACACCTCGGCAGGATATTTACGTAGGACAGCAGCTAATCAAAAGAGTGCCTCATTTCATCCGTCGATGCGGACTGGGCACTCGGTGCGTACTGGTATGCGACAATAACACCTATGAGGTTGCCGGGCGTGATGTGGAAGCCGCACTGTGCGCAGACGGCTTTTCCGTGACGCTGTGCCGCATCGTACGAAACGACAAAATGGTGCCCGATGAAACAGCTGTCGGCGAAGTAGTATTGTCGCTTGCGCCGGACACTGAGCTTCTGGTCGCCGTTGGCTCCGGCTCGGTTACAGACATCACCCGCGTAACCGCGAAGGCAGCGAAGCTTCCGTTCGTGTCCGTGGGAACCGCACCTTCCATGGATGGCTACACCTCCGTGGTTGCGCCGCTGATTTTCCGCGGCGCGAAGATTCACCGCAAGGCGAACTGCCCCGAGATCATCGTGTGCGATCTGGACATTATGTCCCGCGCGCCGGAAAGAATGTTCATCTCCGGTGTGGGCGATGTTTTAGGCAAGTTCATCGCCAAGACGGACTGGGTTCTGGGTTCGATCATCAACGGCGAGGTCTGCTGCCCGGCCTGCTGCGGCATCGTGCTGGATGCCGTGAACCGCCTGCTCGATAACATCCCGGCCATTCGCGCCCGCACGATTGAGGGCACCCGAATTCTGATCGAGGCATTGCTGCTGGCGGGTCTCACAATCATGATCGTCGGTCATACGCGCGCCGTCGCATCGGTCGAGCATAACATCGGCCACTACTGGGATATGCGCATGCTGCGCAAGGGTCTCCCTGAACCGACGCACGGCACTGCCGTCGGCATTGCCACTCGGTTGATCTGGCCGGTTTTCGAAGCATTCGCAGACGCTGATCCTGAGAAATTCGACGTTGAGAAGGCGAAGAGCCACCTTCCGACCCGCGCGGCTCGCGAAGAATGGATGCGCGCCTCCTATGGGGACGCCATTGCCGAGGAAATCATGGTCGAAAACCCCTGTGATTTCCTGACGGAGGAGGAGCTTGTGCGCCGGGTGGAGCGAGCGAAGGCTTGCTTTGCCGAGATTCGCTCGGAGTTGAAGGCCCTGCCGCCATTCTCCCGCATCGACAGCGCCTTGCGCGAGTTGGCTGCGCCGCTGACTCCCGCAGAAATCGGCATCGACGCCGACACACTCCACACCTCCCTGCGCTGTGCGAAGGACTACCGCGAGCGCTACACGCTGTTTAAGCTGCTGGATGAGCTGGGCGAACTGGAAGACTATCTGAAGCGGATTGAGTGAGCATATCCCCAATAAAGCTCGCCGATTCACATTATTGGTTCCATCGTCATGAGCCGTCATCTGTACAGCACGCACCAGATAGGCAGCGGCCACCCGACAGGGCGAAGGAAGACCAGAAGATTCATTCTCTCCCGCTCATGTTTTCACCGGCAGTCTCGAATGCACGGCTACATGGCAGACGATGCACCTTACGACGCAAGGATGAATTCGCTCTGAATAAACGCAGCAAGGAACGGGATGCAATAAGAAGGAGACGTAGGATCGCACTTACCCGTTTGAATGTTACCCAATCGCCGTCAATCTGATGCGCGAGAACAATGAACTGATATAAGGAAGAAAATATCTATGAAGCTTCTAACCTATAATCTTCGCTGTGAAAGCAAGCACGACGGAAACAACGCATTCCATCATCGCCGCGGTTTCGTCATTGATCGTCTGGAGACCGAAAGGCCCGATATTATCGGCTTTCAGGAAATCACCCCCGTCATGAACGAATACCTGCGCACGCATCTTCGGGAATACACGTTAGTTGGCTGCGGCCGCGCGTCCGACTATCAGGATGAGCATAACCCCGTAGCCTTCCTGTCCGACAAATACGAGCTGGTTGGTCTGGACGTTACATGGCTGAGCGACACGCCCTATGTGCCCGGCTCCCGCTTCGAAAAGCAGTCCCCGTGCCCGCGCATCATCACGCACACCATTCTGCGCCCCATCGGCGAGGGAATGCCATTCCACGTGTATAACACGCATCTGGATCACGAGTTTGACGAAGCGCGCGTGCTGGGCGCAAAGCGGCTGCTTGAAAAGCTGAAGGCCGATCAGAAGACGCACCCCTTCCCTCTCGCGCTTACCGGCGATTTCAACGCCTATCCAGACAGCGAAGCGATTCGCCTGCTCCGCGAGGACGAATTCGGCTTGGTCGAGCGCACCGAAGGACTGGGAACGACATGGCACGGCTATGGCTGCTCAGATGAACCGCAGATCGACTACATCTTCACCCGCGGTCTGAAGGCCGAGGGCGTAGCCGAGCTATGGACACAGAACCTGAACGGCATCTATCTGTCCGACCATTATCCCATCGCCGTCAACTTGACGCGCGAGGATGGAGAAACACTATGAACGAATACCTGGTCATCGGCGAGGTTCTGAAGCCTCAGGGCGTTCGCGGCGAGGTGAAGGTTCGTCCGATTACCTGCGACGAGACCCGCTTTGAAGACCTCGAGAACGTGCTTCTGAAAAAGGGCGACGCCTTCGAATCCATCGGCGTGAAGCCGGTGCGCATAGACGGTGATGCCGTCTATCTGAAGTTTGACGGAATCGACGACCGCGATCAGGCCGAAAAGCTGCGCGGGCAGCTTCTGTACGTCGATCGCGCTCATGCCGTGGCGTTAGGCGATGACGCGAACTTTATCGTAGACCTGATCGGTCTGGACGGTGTGGATGACGAAGGCGGTACGTACGGAAAGTTAGTGGACGTCATGCAGCCTGGCGGAAACGACGTGTACGTTTTCCGCGATGAAAAGCGACGTGAGACACTGGTTCCCGCGCTGAAAACAGCTATTCTCAAGGTCGATTTGGAGAGCGGACGAGTTCTGATGAGCGCAAAGCGGCTGCGCGAAGTGGCGGTATCCAATGAAATTTAAGATACTGACCATCTTCCCGAACATGATTCGCGCGGTGCTCGGTGAGAGCATACTAGGACGAGCCATCGCCTCCGGCGCAATTGAAGCAGAGGTCATCGACATTCGTCCCTACTCGCAGAACAAGCACAAAAATACCGACGACACTCCCTATGGCGGCGGTGCAGGTATGGTTATGCTCGCGCAGCCGATCGTCGACGCGATAGAGGCAGCCATGGGAGACAGCTTCCACGGTCGACGCATCTATCTCTCTCCGCGAGGAAAAACGCTGACTCAGTCGACAGTAGAACGGCTCGCACAGGAGGAGGAGCTGATTCTTCTGTGCGGGCATTACGAGGGCGTTGACCAGCGCGCAATTGACCTGGTAATTGACGAGGAAATCTCCGTGGGCGATTACGTGCTCACAGGCGGTGAGCTCGGCGCGCTGATTCTGGTGGATGCGGTATCCCGGCTGGTACCGGGCGTTCTCGGCTGCGAGGATTCCAGCATGGACGAAAGCTTCTCCAGTGGTCTGCTCGAGTATCCACAGTATACGCGACCGCGCGAATACCGCGGACTATCGGTTCCACCGGTTCTATTGAACGGCAATCAGGCGCACATCAATCGCTGGCGCAGGGACGAGGCTTTGCGCGTAACCTTTGAGCGCCGCCCGGAAATGCTGAAAAAACTCCGTCTGAACAAGCTTGACCACGCGCAGCTACGTAGGCTTCGCGAAGAAAGGAAGGAAAAACGCATGATCAAAATCGGCTTTATTGATTTCTATCTGGACGAGTGGCACGCCAACAACTATCCCAAGTGGATTCAGGAGCAGTCTGAGCTTCTCGGTATCCCCTTCAAGGTAGCCTACGCGTGGGAGGACCACGCGCGCGAGGGCGGACTGAGCGGTAAGGAATGGTGCGCCAAATTCGGCGTCGAGCTTCTCGAATCCCGTGAAGCGGTCTGTGAGAAGTCCGACGTGATCGTCGTGCTGTCTCCGGATAATGCCGAGGAGCACGAGCGACTGGGACGCGAAGCGCTGATGAGCGGCAAACCCGTTTACATGGATAAGACCTTTGCGCCCGACCTTGCTGCCGCTGTGCGTATGTTTGAGCTGGCAGAAGCCAACGGCACCCGCCTGTGCTCCACCAGCGCCCTGCGCTGCAGCCGCTGTCTGGATAACGTGAAGGGCGATGACGGCATTCAGTATTTCGCCGTTACCGGCCCCGGACGCCTGGACAACTACGCCGTCCATCAGTTGGAAATGATCGTATGCACAATGGGTTCCAAGGCGAAGCGTGTGGTCCTTGCGGGCGGCAATGCCGGACGCCAGCTGATCATCGATTACGGCAAGGGACGCTATGCCTCCATGACGCAGATGCCGTCGCTCGACTTCCAATGCCACGCAGCCTGGAACGACGGTCACGGCGAAACACTGACTCCCGTAGACTATTTCCCGAATTTCATCGGCGAAATGCTTCGCTTCTTTGCCGGCGGCGCGCCTGTCGCTCCGCGCGAGGAAACGCTGGCCGTCATGGGATTAATGGAAGCCGCCGTAGCCGCGCAGCGCCATCCCGGCGAGTGGGTAAAGGTTCCCAGCGTCGAATAACGCACGCCTACGCAAAAGCCGCGCCGGACAGGGATGCTTCTTCCCTGCCCGGCGCGTTTTTTTGCTCGCCTTGCTTACCCTTCCTTCTTGCGCACCGGATAGCAGACCTCGGTCACAAGTTCGTCTGGGTTGTCGGTCTCATGTGGGCTCACGTGGTAGATGTTGAATGCGATGCCATCATATTCATAGCCATTGGCTTCGATCCACTCAGCAAGCGCCGCGTTGACATCGACCAGCTGCGAATAGCTTCCCTTAACGGTCGCACTGGCGAACGTAACGGCCGGCAGCGTACGAAAGCGCACGTGCTCCGTGTCCGGGTAGTGCCCCTTCACCGTCTTCTGCGCTTCAACCTCCACGTCACTTTCCTTGTATTCCCCATCATGAAACAACACCGAGCGATAGCATGGATCGTCCGAAATCAGGTTCATACCTGCGGTTTCGCTGCAAAGCACGCTCCACAGCATTCCCTCCTCGGCGTAGGACGATATCTTCATGCGTACGCAAGCCGCATAGCGCTCGGGCAGCGTTCGAATAACCACATCATATTTCATCGTCTTATCCTTTCCCAGCCATTCCATGGCTGTGTCCAGAAGCCGCAGCTTCTGCTGCGTATCCACCGCTAACGCCTCGAGCTCGGCTCTTCTGACGCGCAGAAACGCGAGCGTTTTCTCCGGATCGTCGCCGCTTTTCAGCATTTCGCCAACGGCGGCCAAGCTGAACCCCATGTCCCGCAGCGCGACGATGCGCCCGATCACCGGAAGCTGATCCTCCCGGTAATACCGATAGCCGGTAAACGCGTCGATCTCCGCTGGCTTCAGAAGCTCCTTTTCGTCATAGTAGCGCAGCATACGAATGCTGACTCTGGACAGCTTTGAAAAATCTCCGATTTTCAGCATAGCGGTACCTCCATGCCATTTGTTCTTGAGCTCACGTATAGCATAATGCCTCACACGATGGAAGAGTCAAGAGGAGATTTTATAACAGACTTAAGTTTGTTTTTTATAGTCTTTATTTGCTTCAAAATAAACTTTGGTCTGTTTTAGTTGATAAAAAAGAAGAAGCTTCCTTCCGCTTCCTAAAAATCCAAGGGCTCGAGTCCGGCTGATCCGCGGCGCACGTCAAATTCCGCTGAATGCTGCTGCCTTTCGGCCCTGACATGGTTCACGGCATGACGCCGCACGGGGCCCAACTGTCATCGCCCATGGACAAAAACCAGTATACCATATCCGGCGGGCAAATGCAAGCGCTCGCGCCGAAAAAAACAGCATTCACGCGAATTTTCACGGCGGATTTGACAGAAAGGCAAAAACACGGTACAATATAAAGAGGAAAAGTTTCACGCAAAGGAGCGTTTTTGTGGGCACATCAAAGTTTGCCGTGTTCGTCGATCTGGAGAATGCAGGCGCGAAGGAATCCATGCTTCAAAACATCATCGAAAAAGTCAAAATACGCGGGGACATTTTGCTTGGCAAGGTATACGGCTATACCGACCGCTATTCCAATCTGAAGGAAACCCTGCTTTCTAACACGTTCAGCGTGGTTCCATCCCTCCGATACGGCAAAAATCAAAAAAACAGTCTGGACATTCAGCTCGTTATCGACGCAATGGAGGTCGCATACACCAATTCTCTGATTGACAGCTTCTGCATCGTATCCGGCGACAGCGACTATATGCCGCTGGTCGGCAAGCTGAAAAGCATGGGCAAGCACGTGTTGGGAATTTCCCGAAGCGAGGTTGCCAGCGGCATTTTCATCAAGGCCTGCAGCGAATTTATCTTTCTGGAGTCCGTGGTAGCAAAGGCGCCGACAGAGCCGAAGAGCAAGGATCAAACCGGCGGCGACCTTGGCGAGCTGAGCGCGACGGTAGAGAGCATTTTGGAGGATCAGGATGAGGATCAGATGTACGCCAGCGAGCTGAAGGACGCGCTGATGCGTCTGCGGCCGGATTTCAACGAGCGCAACTACGGCTGCGCCACGTTCGGAAAGCTAATGGCGGCACTGACCGGGCAATCCAAGCGTCTGCGCGCATGGACGGAGGACTCGTCGCTGATCGTCGGCCTCTCCGCTCCGGCAGATGCGCCGCAGGCAAGGCTGGACAAGAGCAACTGGATTCAGGCCTTCGAAGCCTGCCTTTCCCGCTTCAAGAAGGAAGGCTTTGAGCGCATCAATCCTTCGATTCTCAAGGCCGACATTCAGGAAAAATATCCGGATTTCGACGAAAAGGCGCTGGGCTTCAAGCGCTTCAGCGACGTAATGAAGAAGCTGGAAAAGGAAGGCCTGCTCGTCATCGAAATGGACGGGGCACACACGATGCTTCTGAAAATCAACTAACAAAATGCCTACGCGGAATCTTCCGAAACTGCGTAGGCATTTTCATCTATTCTATCGGCAGCAGGATGGACGAAAGCGTACGCTTGGGCACGTGATGCACGTCGTTTTCATCGCGATAATAAGCAACAGAATCGTCCGCATCCTCAAGCATTACGGTTTCATCCGGTTTTCCAATCGCAATGACCAGCACAGGATGCGCATATTCGGGCAATGCAAGCGCCGCCTTGATCTCCGGCTTGAATGCTCCGATCATGCAGCCGCCCAGCCCCAGCTCCACGGCGCGCAGAAGAATCGTCTGCGCTGCAATGCCAAGATCGCGGTCAGCTCCCCGCGGCTCAGCGCAAATGCGCGTATCCACACAGATAACGATGAACGCCACCGGCTCGTGGCCGGGCTCCGGCAGAACCCTTCCCGGCTTCAGAAGTCCCGCCCACGCCGTCAGAGGCTGAATGCGCCGGTTCGTTTCGTCTGTCCACGACAGTGCATATTTCAGCGGCTGACGATTCACCGCCGACGGCGTAAGCCGTGCACAGGAAACCATATCCTCCAATTCCTCACGCGTCACGCGACGCGACCGATCAAACCCGCGATAGCTGCGGTTTTTCGTTATCAGCTCAGTAAGCGTCATGCCTTTTCTCCCCCTTCTCCCTCATTGTACCACAGATTTCCGCCCTTCTCAATGGAAAATGCATACCAAAGATCGCAAAAAGGACTCGCACGGGCGAAATACAATTGTATTCCCGACCCATACGAGCCCAGCAATTGATCTTACGTATATCAGGGAAGGCAGAAGGAATCCGTTATCCCTTGACCTGCGCTTCGATTTCAGCGAACAGAGCCTTTACCTGCGCCTGAACGGTTTCGAGCGCCTGATCCTTCTCTACCTTTTCCATATAGGTCTTATCGCGGCGGGCGATTTCCACCGTGCCGTTTTTAAGACCCTTGGGGCTCACGACTACTCGCAGCGGAAGGCCGGTAAGATCTGCATCAGAGAACATAACGCCCGCACTGACGGGACGGTCATCGTACAGCACCTCGATACCGGCAGCCTGCATATCCTCATACAGTTTATCTGCGAACTCGCGCACCTCAAGCTGGTCGGCACGCAGCGCGCACAGCTGTACCTGCCACGGCGCAATGCTGATCGGCCAGATGGGGCCGTAGTCGTCGTGGCGCGCCTCACAGATGCTGGCGACAAGTCGGCCGACGCCAATACCGTAGCAGCCCATGATGGGCGTCTGAAGCTCGCCGTTCTGGTCGATGTACTTCATACCCATGGATTCGGTGTACTTATAGCCCAGCTGGAAGATGTTGCCAACCTCGATGCCACGCGTGAGAGTGAGGGTATGCTTTCCGCAAACCGGGCAAATGCCGCCCTCGACAGTCTTAGCCAAATCGACAGTGGTTACATCACCCAGATCGCGCGCGATGCTCAGTCCGGTATAATGGTAGCCCTCTTCATTCGCTCCGCACACAAAGCTCGCGCGAGTGCGAACAGAATCGTCAAACAACACGGTCACCTTTCCACTCAGATCCTTGGGGCCGATAAAGCCGGCGCATACGCCCACCTTGTCCAGCTCCTCCGCAGGGTGCACCTCGCTCTTCAGGTAGTTGCGAAGCTTGACCTCGTTTACCTCGAGATCGCCGCGGATAAACACGATCACAATGCCGTCGTCGGTTTCCTTCTGATAGGCTACAGCCTTCAGAAGTCCACTCATGTCCTTGTTCAGGAATTTCGCCACTTCCTCAATGGTCTTCATCTCGGGCGTAGCGACCTTAGTAAGCGGCTCCTCCTCCCCGGTCATGGGCTCATATTTGCAATCAGCATTTTCCATGTTGGCGCGATAGTCGCAGTTCGAGCAGACCACCAGATAGTCCTCGCCGATAGGCGTGCACAGCATGAATTCGTGCGCCACCTTGCCTCCCATCATACCGCTGTCAGACTTGACGGAGATAACCTCCGGCACGCCGCAGCGTGCAAAGATGCGCTCATATGCCTTGTGGCAGCGGGCGTAGTATGCTTCAAGATCCTCCTTGCTGGTATGGAAGGAATACGCATCCTTCATCGTGAACTCGCGCACGCGAATCAGGCCGCCGCGGGCGCGGGGCTCATCGCGGAACTTGGTCTGAATCTGATAGATCATGAACGGATACTGCTGATAGCTTTCCGCAGTACCGCGCGCAAGCTGAACGGCAGCCTCCTCGTGCGTCATGCCCAGAACCATGTCGTTATTGCTACGATCATGGAAGCGCACCATCTCGCTGGCAATGGAATCATAGCGACCGGACTCGCGCCACAGACTCGCGGGCATGACCACGGGCATCAGAACCTCCTGCCCGTCGATACGATTCATTTCTTCGCGCAGGATCGCCTCGATCTTGCTGGTAATGCGCTTGGTGATCGGGAACAGCGAATAAATGCCGTTTCCGACATTCTTCATGTAGCCGCCACGGATCATAAAGATGTGGCTGGCAATCTGGCAGTCGGCAGGGGTGTCCTTAAAACGCTTGGTCAGCATCTGTGTAAATTTCATGCAATATCGTCCTTTCTCGTTCCAAAAAATAAACTCCATCCCTCTTGCAGGGACGGAGACATAGCTTCCGCGGTACCACCTTGCTTGACGCTTTTGCGTCCAACTTGCGCGCCCTATAACGCGGGCGAAACGGTGCCTTGCACGCAGCTCGGAAAGCGGGAGGGGCGAAGTATCCTGCGCGGACTTTCAGCCACGGACCGCGCTCTCTTGAAGGATGGGAAACGCCTTTTTCCTTCGTCATTGCCAGTGTTCTTTATTATAAACGATTCGAAGGCAATTACAAGCAATATCTTGTAAATCGCGATTGCAAAATGTGCGTTTTCATGATATGATAAAATGGAATTTGTTTCGGAAGGAAGATACATATGACGATCAAGCCCATAACCGGTCGCGCTTTCAAACCCTTTGGCAGAGTAATCAAGGGATACTATCTCCGCTCTCTCCTTGAAGAGATGGAGAAAACCGAATGTCCGAGCGACAGGGTCGTTTACGAGCCTTCCGTTCGTAATCTCGAAACGCTGAAAATCAATAAGCAGCTTTCCGAGGAGGCCTACGGCGGCATGCCCATCCAGATCGGCTACTGCAACGGCCGCAACCATCTTTTAAATGCTGTAGAGTATCACCGCGATTCTGAGCTGAACCTCGCCTGCACAGACCTGATTCTGCTCGTCGGCAAGCGGCAGGATATTGGCCGAGACTATACCTATGACACTGGCAAAATGCAGGCATTTCTCGTAAAAAAGGGCACGCTGGTTGAAATATACTCAACTACGCTGCATTACGCGCCCATCAGTGCCGGTGAAAACGAGAACTTCCGCTGTGTTGTCGTATTGCCTAAGGGTACTAACGAGCCGCTTCCCGCCTGCCGCGGCAAGGCACATACCAAGGAGGATCTGCTGCTCACCCATGTAAATAAATGGCTCATCGCGCACCCTGAAAGCGGTCTTGACAAGGACGGTGCCTTCACCGGTCTAAAGGGTGAAAACATTCGCCTGTAATCTGCATTCCAATTCGCACGCCGTCCCTCGGGCGGCGTGCGCAGCATAAGGAGACGTTCCGTGACTGATTCCGTTGGTTCCATCCTGTCCGCTCTTTCCTTCATTCGAGCGCCCGCCGTTCCGGGCGAATACGACCTGCACGCCCTGATCGCCGCTGCGCTTGATGAGGCCAGCATCGCTTATGCGCACGAAGCAAAGCTGGCCGACGGTGCGCGCATCGATTTTTTATCAGGCTCTGTAGGAATCGAGGTCAAAAAAAAGCGCCCGGATCGCGCTCGCCTGTTGCGCCAGCTCGATAAATACCTTGCCTGCGCGGAGCTGGACGCGCTGATCGTCGTATCGCAGCAGGCACTTTCACTGCCGACCACATGCCGCGGAAAGCCTGTGATTCTGTTTACGCTCAACCGTCTGTGGGGGGTGTCGCTTCCGTGAACGAGCAGGAATACCCAATCTATCTTTCGAACATTCCCGAGGGTACGCACACCTACGGCACACTTTCGTATAACCGTCGTTCAAAATGCTGGACAATCAAGGGGGAGCCATGCGTAACGGAGCTGGCCAAGCGCCTGTTTCCCGGCTGCGACGGGCGCGGCCGCGGCGTGGCACGCTTCACGGCACACAGGCGCATCATCGGCGATTTGAATTGGCTGATGCTGCGTTATCCCCTTCAAATAAAGGAAGCCGACCGCACGCGCTGGGAGGAAGCCCTGAAGGACGCGCGCGAGTACGCCATTCGCCGCGAGCAGAGCCTCGCCTCCCCTGCCTCTGTCACCCCGCCGGACGATGAATTTCGCGGCGACCTAATGCCCTTTCAGAAGCTCGGCGTGGGCTTTCTTCTAAACAGCCGACGCTGTCTGCTGGCTGACGAAATGGGTCTGGGAAAGACTGTGCAAGCGCTGGCATTTCTCGCTACGCTGCGCGCCTATCCGGCGCTGATCGTCGTGCCGCCACATCTGGTGCGCAACTGGGTGCGCGAGTGCGAGCGGTTTCTGAAGCCTGACGGAAGCCTGCGCGTACACGTCGTTCGCGGTCTGAAGCCCTACGACCTTCCTGAGGCCGACGTATACATTATTCATTATCTTCTGCTGCGCGGCTGGAAGACGGCGCTGCCAGACTATCGTTTCGGCTGCGTCATATTTGACGAGATTCAGGAGCTACGCCATTCCGGTACCGAAAAATACTCCGCCGCCAGTCTGCTTTCCGATGCGTCCGAGAATGTCGTTGGCCTATCCGGCACACCGATTTACAACAACGGCGGCGAAATCTGGAATGTCGTCAACATCATCGATTTTCACTTTCTGGGTGACTGGGAAAGCTTTTCCCGCGAGTGGTGCTATGGCTATGGCAACATGGTCGTAGCGAAACCGGAGCTGCTGGGTGAGCATCTCCGGCGTGAAGGGCTGATGCTGCGCCGCGTAAAAAGCGATGTTTTGAAGGAGCTGCCCCCCAAGCGACGACTGGTGCAGGAAATCGACTGGGACGACCGGGTATACCGCGAGCTGATGCGCCCCGTGGCTGAACAGCTGCATCTGCTGGACGGCGCGGAAACCGCCTCTGCACGCGCGCTGATCGAGGATCAAATTTCTCAGACCCAGCGACAGGCTACCGGTATCGCCAAAGCGCCCTACGTCGCCGCCTTTGTACGCGCGCTTCTGGAAAGCGGCGAAAAGGTTCTGCTCATGGCGCACCATCATGCCGTGATGGACATCTACGCGAAGGAGCTGAAGCCGTTTCACCCAGTCTTCATCACCGGGCGCGAGAATGACGCGAAAAAGGACGCCGCCGCCCGCACCTTCATGGACGGAACGACAAATCTGTGCGTCGTGTCCCTTCGAAGCGCAAGCGGCTTGAATTTGCAGCGTGCCAGCTGCGTAGTATTCGGCGAACTGGATTGGTCACCCGCTGTGCATTCGCAGGCAGAGGACCGCGCGCACCGCATCGGTCAAAGCGATTCGCTTGTATGCTATTATCTGGTTTCTCCGCGTGGCTCGGACAGCGATATGCAGGACGCCCTCGGCCTGAAGGTAAGCCAGTTCGTCGCGCTGATGGGCGACGAGCAGACTGACCGCGCGCAGGACGCGCTCACGCAGTCCGAAGCTCGCAACCGCATTCGCCGCCTCGTCGAACGACTTCGCGGCGAATATGCATCCGCACCGTCTGACGTGCCTTCCTGAAACACGCTGTCAGGCAATCAGGAACGACAGGAGAGGCAGCGTCACGATGCTCGCCAGCGTCGTAAGCAAAACAACGTTGGCGCTCAACTCCTGCTCGCAGCGATGCAGCTCTGCCAGTGACAGGATGACTGCCGCCGATGGTGCTGCGCTCAGGATCAGCATACAGGCGCGAAATGTTGCGTCCAGCCCCGGGATCAGAAGGACGATGACATATGCCACAAGCGGATACACGATCAGCTTCATTGCACATACGCCGTACACAAATGGTCGGCTGAACAGCCTTTTCAGTTTCACACTCGCAAGCCTCATTCCAAGCACGATCATACATAATGGCGTGGTTGTCTTTCCAAGCAGCGAAAGCGCGCTGTTCAAACTCTCAGGCAACTGGATTTTCAGAAGATACAGCGGAAGTGCCACCAGTGTGGAGAGCGTCGTCGGATTGAACACGGCTGCACGCAGGGAAATATAGCTTGGATCCCGCTTGATGGCATACACGCCGATTGTGAATACCAGTAGATTCATTCCGATCAGATAAGCCGAACTGTAGCAGCCCACCAACGGCTCCGAGGGAAACAGCGCCGTGACGACCGGAAGCCCGAAAAAGCCCACATTTCCCCACACTGATGCAATGGACAGAATTCGATATTTCGCCTGTTCAAATCGCTTTCGAAATACCAGAAACAGTATGCCGAATACCGCAAGCTGTGCCAGCATCGACAGGAGAAAGAACCAGCCGATTTTTTCGAAATCTGCCCGGTTATACTCCATTGCTTGAAACGTGCTAATGATCATTCCAGGGCAGCAGATATACAGCAGAATGGCTGAAAGCGTTTTTGCGTGACTTTCGTGTCCCTTTCCACTGCGAATCAGCAGAAACCCGCAGGCAACGTACAGAAAAATCATCGCCATGTTTCCAAGCACAATTGAAAAAGCCATCGAATTCCACCTTCAGCTAATTAAATAATATATCCGCCGCCCAGCAGACGTTCGCCATCGTACAGCGCCGCCGCCTGTCCTGGTGCAGGCGCACGAACGGGTTCATCCGTCGTCACATGCGCGCCGCGTTCCGTGAGCCGCACCGTACATGCGGGTGTTTCCCAGCGCGTATGGCGAACGCGCACCGCCGCGCGGAATTCCACACCGGGCGCAGCCCCGTTCACAAAGCTCAGGTTTGCGATGTCAAACTCGCGCTTAAACAGATCATCCCACAGGCATAACTCCAGCTCGTTGCTTTCGGCGTGAATCGCCGATACGTATAGCCTGCGCTCATGATACAGCTCTGGCCAACGCTGGCCGACGGTATAATGATGAATGCCCTCGTGCGTGCCAAGCTTCTCATTGCCTATTCGTGCCACGCCCGGCCCCGGCGTATCCGCCCGGCTCTCCAGCCATTCAGCATAAGTCTGCCCTTTAATGAAGCAATTTTCGCGGCTATCCGGCTTATTGGCCACCCGTAGCCCCATCTCCATCGCCATTTCGCGCACACACTTCTTTTGATACTCGCCCAGCGGAAGCAGAAGCCGCGAGACCTGCTCCGGCCTCAGCCGCGCCAGCATATAGCTCTGGTCGTTATCCGAATTGCCCATATAGAGATTCTGCCCATCGCAGCGCGCATAATGCCCGGTCGCAATCAAGCGCGCACTCAGCTCGTCTGCACGCCGCAGAAGAGCCGGAAATTTGACCTCCGGATTGCAGCCGATGCACGGATTTGGCGTTCGTCCTGCCAAATACGCGCGCAGGAACGGCTCGCACACATGCCGATTCAGATCGTCATGAATGTTCACCACCTGTAGCTCTATGCCCAGCCGCTCCGCACTCTCCAGCGCATCCGCCCGGGCATCCGCCCCGGCGATGTCCAGATACACACCATGTACCTCATATCCCCGATCCATCAGAACGCGCGCCGCAACCGCAGAATCCACGCCGTCTGACAGACCCAGTACCACCTTTTCCAAGCTCTTCCGCCTCACTTCAGAAGAAGATATGTCAACCTGTCTTCGTTTGTAAACGGCTCTTCAATGCTGCCCGGGCCGCAAAGCCTGCCGCCTTCGTTGCCTGCCTCCGCAGGCCTTTGAAAACGCCGACGTCCTTTCGAACGCCGGCGTCCGGTTTATGCCTTTCGAACCTTCGGGCCGTTCGCAGTATCCTCTATCGCGTAGCCCATTTCCGTCACGCGCGTGCGGATTGCGTCTGCCTCAGCGAAGTTTTTCGCCTTCTTTGCATCCTGCCGCGCCTTCAAAAGCGCCTCTACCTCCGGGTTCTCGTCGCAGCCGTCAAACACCACGGCGAAGGCTCCCGCCTTTGCCTGCTGCTTCTTCAGCTCCTCGCGGCGCGCTTCACCCTTCTGTACAACATCCAGTCCCAAAACGGAGTCAAACCTTCTGAGTGCTTCCAGCTTGGTGTCGTCGTTTGTATTGTACTTCAGCGCGTCATACAGCGCCGTTACCGCCAGCGATGTGTTCAGATCGTTATCCAGCGCGGCGCGAAACTTTGCGTCAAGCGCCTTCAGCGCTTCCTCATCAAGCCCCACACCCTCGGGCTTCAGCGCCGCGACCTTCGCAATCAGCTTGTTATAGGTCGTCTGCGCGTTGTCGAGATTCTCCCACGTGAACACCAGGCCTCGGCGATAATGGCTCTGCAGACAGAACAGGCGGTACGTCAGCGGATCATATCCCTTTTCCTCCAGAAGCGAAACCGTGAGAAATTCACCCTTGCTCTTGGACATCTTGCCGCCCGCAGTATTCAGATGGTATACGTGCATCCAATAATTGCACCATCTGTGACCCAGATAGGCCTCGGACTGCGCGATTTCGTTGGTATGATGCGGGAAGGCATTGTCGATGCCGCCGCAGTGAATATCCAGGTCCTCGCCCAGATGCTTCATGGAAATGCCGGAGCACTCGATGTGCCAGCCCGGATAGCCGATGCCCCAGGGCGAATCCCATTTCAGCGCCTGATCTTCAAACTTGGACTTGGTAAACCACAGCACGAAGTCGTTCTTATTTCGCTTGTTTTCATCTGCCTCCACGCCCTCGCGTACGCCTACCGCCAAATCATCCTCGTCAAAATCGTTAAACACATAGTACTTTTCCAATCTCGACGTATCAAAATACACATTTCCACCGGCAAAATAGGCATAGCCCGTGTCCATCAGCTTCTGTATGATTCCGATATACTCCTCAATGCAATTCGTCGCAGGCTCCACGACATCCGGACGCTTGATATTCAGCTTCCGGCAGTCAGAAAAGAACGCATCGGTATAGTACTTCGCGATTTCCATCACGGTCTTGTGCTCGCGGCGGGCACCCTTAAGCATCTTATCCTCGCCCTCGTCGGCGTCGCTGGTCAGATGGCCCACATCGGTAATATTCATCACGCGCTTCACATTGTAGCCAACATAGCGCAGATACTTTTCCAGAACGTCTTCCATAATATAAGAACGCAGGTTTCCAATATGTGCAAAATGATACACCGTCGGCCCGCACGTATACATCTTTACGATGTCCGGATTATTCGGCTTGAATTCTTCTTTCCTGCGGGAAGCGGAATTGTACAGATACATTGATGTTCCCCCTCGGTTGACGTTATTGATACCCCATCTTGCATATCATACAACAAAACGGTGTTAAGCGCAAGCATCTGCAGCAGCAATAACGGTAATTCTAAGCAAAAAAAGCAATTGGCATTTCAAAAAGCCATTGCTCCATTTGCCCCCAATGGCCCTTCTTAGCACCGCAAGCCTCTTCAGGTGATGCTGACGAAAAGCCTCCGTGGAACCTGTTACTTCAGGAAACGAAAACGCTTCCCTGACGAAGATCTTCTTCCTGAAGACCGCCTCGTGCTTCGTTATTCCTGCAGAAAACAGCCCAGCTGCACGTTAGAACTGACGGATCGGCAAGCTTTCATCGTCTACGCCCTTTTCGATGGCTCGAATCTGCACGAAGTAGCTTACCGTGTCACTGGCCTTTACGAGCACGCGGTCGCCGACCTTGTGTCCCATGATA
Organism: uncultured Oscillospiraceae bacterium; assembly: GCA_964554795.1. Lineage (GTDB taxonomy): Bacteria > Bacillota > Clostridia > Christensenellales > Aristaeellaceae > SFHK01. The sequence continues at coordinate 45,752 of CAZKQB010000016.1, forward strand.
GCCTTTCCCAGTGGCGATTCTTTGCTGATGCACTGGTGAAATACGTCACGACGCAGCGTGGTCGTCAGCTCAATAACCTCGCTTTCGTTGTCCTCCTCATAGAACAGCTCCACCTTATCAAACAGGCCAACCTCGTCATCCTTACTGGTTGCGTCGATTACCCTTGCGGAGGCAATCATGCGCTTCAGAAAACGAATGCGGCTATCACATCTGCGCAGCTCCTGCTTAGCTGCCTTGTATTCGTAGTTTTCGCTCAAATCGCCGAACGCGCGTGCTGTCTTCACGTCCTCAATGATTTTCGGGCGCTGCTCATGCGTGCGGTAGTCAATTTCTTCCTGCATTTTCTGAATATCGATCTTTGTGAGCTCGTCATGCATGGCATGCTGCCTCCCCTATTCTGTCGCGCGCTTTCCAGAAAGCTCCGGTGCAAATTTATTATATCACATCTGTAAAGAGGCCTGAACAGAAAAAACGATCCGAAGATTTTCTCTCCGGATCGCAGACTGGTGAAAGAGAACTTACGCTGCCTTGTCGGCAACCTCCGCGTTGATGAAGTCGTAAAGCATCTTTGCGCCGTCGGCCAGACGGGGCGCAGGACGGGACAGCTCGTTGTTCGCCAGATTCAGTACGGCCTGGTTTTTAATGGCAGTCAGCTCTTCCCAGCCTTGACGACCGAGGATCTCTTCCACAGGCGTGGGGCCCTCGCCGTAGTACATGGAGATGGTGACGATGTAATCCGGATTGCGGGCGATGACCTGTTCCTCAGAGATTGCCGCCCAACCATAAATGTCCTCAAAGCAGTTCTTAAGGCCAACCATGTTGGCGATTTCGTTCATGAACGTACCCTTGCCAGCCGTCCACAGGCCATACTGAAGCGGAGAAACCTCGAAATATACCGTCTTGCCTTCGTTTTCAGAAGCCTTCTCAGCGACCTCCGCGAAGGTAGTCTTCATGGATTCGATCACAGTAGCCGCCTCAGTGTCTTTGCCCATGAGCTTGCCGATCAATTCGATGGCCGTATAAACGCCTTCAATATCCTGCGCATCAGACACGACAACCTTGATGCCGGCGTTCTCGAGCGCCTGAACCTGCTCCTCCGTCTGCGCCATGGTGCTCATCAAAAGCACCTGGGGCTCGAGGGCAATGATCTCTTCGAGGTTGGTGTCACTGCCAGATTGAACAGCGGTCACGTTCAGCACCTCGGCCGGATAGTCGCAGTACTCGCCGCGGCCAACCAACGTGTCTCCAGCGCCGATGGCGTACAGGATTTCACAATCGGACGGAGTCAGCGCGACGATGCGCGTGGCAGGCTTGTCCAGCGTAACTTCGCGGCCGGTCATGTCGGTAACGGTAACGGAGGTGTCGGTCTCCGCGAATGCCAGCGCGGAGGTGAAGAGCGCGAAGCAGAGTACCAGAGCGATGAGTCCAAGTTTCTTCATGGTTCTTCTCCCTTTCTTTTATTGTAAGCGGACGGCGCCGGGAAAAGAAAAACGTTCCTCTTCGGGAACGACAAAAAAGCGCCGACGGACATAGCTCCGCCGCCTTTTCTGCATGTTCCCCTTCCCATGGAGCAATGCCTGTTTAAGCGTGCTGTATAACCAGGTCTCCCGACTTTGCCTCATCCGGCGCAGGCGTCTTCCCACGATTGAACGCAGTGACATAGTGCCTGTCCGTCCGCTTCACGGTGACTGGGATCGTCCGGGATTCTCACCCGGTTCCCTTCGCCCCCAAAGGGAGCGGCGCTCACGCGCGATTATACACGCAATCCGGTTACATAGGCTATTATACAGCGCCTTTGCGAAACGGTCAACCTTGATTTGAAATTTTCCTATTTCGGAATCATACGAGCTGCAGGATCCTGTGTTCCCCATCCATAAAAGCGCTCACAGTGATGCGTAGTTTATTGATGCCTACTGTCTTTTCACGAAGGTTCTCCCATTATCTCATTCCTCTCAATGCATTTGATTCAGCTTTTGAGCATCGCTCCATGCATAGCGCTGGTTACAGCTTCCTTGCTCACGGATAAAATGAAGCCATACCCGATTGTTCCGTCTGCATCCAGCTCGATCGAATTGTTGTTGGGGGGACTTTGTTCTTTCAGGACAATTCCTGATGATGACGGCTGACGCAGAAAAGGGAAACCCAAACGCATCGAATCCAATTACCCGTTTTTCTCCGTTGAACCGTCTCAGAGAAAAGAGATAGAAACAGAAGGCCTCATGTTCCAAGAACCAAGACCTTCTGTTCGTCAAGCAACGCATCTTCAGGAAGCGTCTATAAACCTTTTCCAGCACAAAAACGTCTTCCTGGCCAAAAATCTCCGCCGGGAAAGCAACGCTCATGGCACCAAGTGGTACAGAGACTCGGCTTGACCTCAATAATCGCGTTAGATTTCCTTTGCTTTTGCCTTTGCCACCAGATCAGGCAGGAATTTCTCGTATTTTTTGTTTTTCAGTACGTATGTCTGATCCGCAACGATGTAGAATTCCTTATCATTCTGAATGCCGCAGCTTGAAACAGAAGTCAGAGGAATTTCGAGCCACGGCTTCGCACCTGCGGAGTGAATCGCGTCGGCAACCAAGCCGCCAACCAGCCCGCCAACGCCCATCCGTGCCATCATACCTGCATTCTTTGAAGAGCTTTTTTCGCGCGTCAGGAGAATGCGCTGATCGGTCACTTCCATGCTGTAGGCAAACTTTCCTTCATTGGGCTGCAGCAGTTTGATTTCCTGCCGGACATATATGGTGTATTCGTTCGGACGTTTTTCCCACGCCTTCATGGATTCATCGGCGTAACGTACCGCAGTCCCCGCATGTGCCTGCGCAGCGGGCGCTGGTGAAGACGCCGATGCAGTAGCTCGAGCTACGCGTATTTGTTGACCACAATTTGCGCAAAACTTACTATCCGCCGCGTTTGCCTGTCCGCAATGCGGGCAGTACAACTGCACGGGGTGTGACGCCGGAGTCGCTGTAACGGGGTTGGTTCTCGCCTGCGACGCTACAGCAGCTTCGTGCATGACGAAGCCATCGCCATTTACCGGTTCGGGAGTATCCGGCCTTTGGCGTTGCAATTCCTGCAATTTGCGCTGAAGCTCAGCGATCTCCTGCTGGCGCTTTTGCTCCTGTTTGATCTTTTCCTGACGCAGCCGTTCTTTTTCCAGTAGTGCCTGTTCGGCTTCCTCCTTGCGTTTCTTCTCCAGCAGAAGGTTGGCGCGCAGGATCAGTCCGTCCAGTTCGTCAGCATTGAGCTCGTTGAGCATTCTCAAGATTTCGTTCATTTGACTTTATCCTCCGTAGAATCCGCGCGTCAACTCGCGAATCTTCTGCTCGCACTCCTCGGCCGTCAGGATGCCGCAATCCAGCAGATCCTTATAGGCCTGAATTTGCTTTTCGACGTCCGCCCGGCTCATTGACGCGGTCGGATGAGGCGTAGACTTAGAAGGTTCGGGCGCTGTATACTGAGGCGTCTCATAGTGCACCTGAGGCGAAGCCAATGAGCTTTCCTGCCTCGAAACAAGCACTGGCTTTCGGCAGATGCACTGGAAACCGAAGCCGGACAAAAGCGCAGCGACAACCAGATGAAGGTGCGCAACGGCGTCCAGAATATCCCGGGGAATACTATCAAGGCCTATCCATTTCGGCTCAAACATGTTTCTGAACCGAGACAGAATGTGACCATCGGCCACCAGCTTTGTATAGGCCAGAAGCAAGAGGAGGACCGGGACAATCCAAAGACACCTGACGATGCTACCAAGTGATTTTCTATTCTTTCGCATGGAGAACAGGGCGAAAAGAGCCAGCAGGAAACAGGCAATTGCCCGGAGAAGCGGCTCTCCTATCCACTGAAGCAGGGTGTTTGCGTTATTGGTGACGTAGGAAAAATTGCGCCAATTGACCAAAAGCACATCGGCACTGCCCAACGCCAGACCGAGAAAACCAAGTGCATACAACACGGAAACCTCCTGAATGCGCTTTGTTCGGAAAGCAGCAATCAGAAGAAGCAGCCCCATGGCAGCCAGCATCGCCGTTTCGCTGTTAAACGCAGACGGTGCAGCTTGTGCAAAAAAGCGGCAGCTAACATAGGCCCAAATTTCCGTTGCTGCGCTCAGCAGAAAGAAAATTCCAGCCCATAGGATGCTTTTGTTCACCGGCTTACTCTGCACCTCGGAAGCTGCATAGGCGGCGCGAGGGCCGCAGTTTTGCGCTGCAGATGCGTTAGGTGCGGAAACGGTCTGCTGCTCCTTTTTCCGCTTTCGCTCGGCCTTTTTGGTGCTGATGAAGCCGCCCAAACACATAAAGCCGAGGCCGCCGACAATAACACCAATGCCTGAAATGATGCCAAGCTCTCCACTGAATATTGAAGTGACCGCAAGGGCAACGAACGCAGCGCCAAACATGCTACACAACGTTGCCAGAACGGAGTTTTTATAGATGAAAAAACGCATGACAAGCTCTCCTTATTTCACGGTAATGCGATTCAGGCCCATCGTCTGTGTATCCTCGTACGTCAGCTTAAAGTCCGCAGATACCTGCAGGGTATCGAAAACACGGTTGATGTCTGTGTCCGTACGTCCGCTGGTAAGATCAACAAACATCGCCAGACGGATCGTCTCCTTTGCCGTTTCTCCGGGGAATACGATGAGCCCGCCCTCATACAAGGGGACGCCGTCATCCGTGTACTCGGCGATGTAGCGAATAACCGGGAAGCCGTTGACCTCAATTTTTCGGAAATCAATCATGCTGGCCTTTCCGTAAGCATTTCTGTACGATTCCAGCAAACCTGCCTCCGTACTTGCGTCATAGGAAACACCCATGATCTCATTCTGCTTGTCGGCAGCCAGCAGACATGCGCCATCCTCAGAAACAAGCCAATCCCTTTCATCGCCTTCGCTCGGCATCAGAGAATAGCCCGGCACGGTCAGCTTCGTCATGCCATATTGAAGGGTTCCATTCTGATAGAGACTGCCATAGCTGCAGGAGGACATTGCCGTCGATACATCCGCTTGCACCTCAATGGTTCCCTGCGAGTTCTGCGAAGTGCCAGAAGCTTTCTTCTTGTTGGAAAGCACATTCTCGGTAATGCCTCTTACACCAAAATAGACAACCAGGGCAACAACGATGGTCACAATGGCGTTGCCTGCTTTTTTCTTCTTTACGGGCTTCTTCTGCGGCGCAGATACTGTCTGGGCCTGCGGCTTGTTCACCGGCGCCCCGCAATGATTGCAAAACTTTGCCTGCTCCGAAATCTCTTTTCCGCACTTATCACAAAACATACCCTTTCCCCCTATTGCTTTTGATGGAAACGAAAGTAGACGACCTTCACCAGCCTCTCTGGAAAGAAAAAACCGTCACTTCTGACAAAATTCTCCAAAAAAAACACACTAACGAATATTCGATAAATTCATTATAACACAAACGAGTATAATTGTCTACCTTTTTCCTCAAACGCCACAGAAATGTAGAAATCAAACTCTTTCCTGTAACTCTGCTCCTTTTTTGTCCACGAAACTGTGCAGGCTCCTATGCAATTATGGCATAGGAGCCTATGTATATACTCACCTTATGAATACACGTGAATGGTGACTGGATGTACCCGGCAATCCTTATGATATTTTTTCGGTGCAACTATCCTCCAACGCCTTGTTTGCCGAGGACAGCATCAGCTTGATGCGGTTGAGCTGGTTTACCTCGCTTGCACCGGGATCATAGTCCACAGCTACAATATTCGCCTGCGGATAATGGTTTTTCAGCTGCTTGATTACGCCCTTGCCAACCACATGGTTAGGCAGACAGGCAAAGGGTTGAATGCAGACGATATTAGGAACGCCCGTAGTAATCAGCTCTACCATTTCCCCGGTAAGGAACCAACCCTCGCCATATTGATTGCCCAAAGAAAGAAACGGCTTTGCCAGTTTTGCAACCTTTTCAATGGGCATAGGCGCTTCAAAGCGCCTGCTCTTTTCCAGCGCGCGCAGCGCCGGGCGACGCAGGAAATGGATGACGGACACGCCAACCTTGGCAACCACTCGCTCGATTTTTTTCGTGCCAAGATACTTATGCTTGTAATCTCCGCAGAAAACAAAGTAATTGGCAAAATCCATCAGATCCGGCACGGTTGCCTCAGCGCCTTCGCGCTCCAGCAGCTCTACCAAATGGTTGTTGGCCAAAGGCATATACTTGACCAGAATCTCGCCCACAATACCAACCCGTGGCTTCCGCAGGTCTTCGTGAATAGGGAGCTCGTCAAAGGCCCGAACAATGCCCTTGCAGACGTTTGGGTACTTCCATTTGCTATGATCGTTCACGAGGCTGTCAATGGCAATCTTCTTCCACTTTTCATGCAGTGCATTGGCAGAACCGACTTCCTTTTCGTAAGGACGCACCCGATAGAGGCAGCGCATGAACAAATCACCGTACACAAGACCCATGGCTGCTTTTACGATCATTCTGATCGGCAGCTTCAAGCCGCTGTTCCTTTCCAGACCCGCCGCATTCAGGGAAATCACTGGGATGTGCCCCAAATTTACCTTGTCCAGTGCTCGCCGGATAAAGCCAATGTAATTGCTGGCGCGGCAGCAGCCGCCGGTCTGGGTCATGATGATGGCAAGGTGATCCGTGTCATAGCGTCCGGACAGTACCGCCTCCATGATCTGGCCCACCACGGTGATGGACGGGAAGCAGGCATCGTTGTTGACGTACTGCAATCCCGTATCAATGGCGGTTCGATTGTCGTTGTCCAGCACCTCCATGTTGAAGCCAAATTTCCGGAATATCGGTTCCAGAATATCGAAATGAATGGGACTCATCTGGGGCGCCAGAATCGTGTATCCGGCCCGATACATCTCCTCTGTAAACTCAGTGCGGTGATAAGCGGTGCTTGACGGCACGGCAACAATGTGCTTCTCCCGGCGCAGCTTCATAGCGGCCAGCAGACTGCGGATGCGAATGCGCACTGCGCCAAGGTTGTTCACCTCGTCGATTTTGAGAACGGTGTAAAGCTTGTTGCTCCTTTCCAGAATGTCATTCACCTGGTCGGTGGTTACGGCATCCAGTCCGCAGCCAAAGGAGTTGAGTTGCACCAGCTCCAGATCGTCGCGGGAAGAAACAAACTCTGCTGCATTGTACAGTCTGGAATGATACACCCACTGATCCAGCACGCGCAGCGGTCGTTCGCTGCTGTTGAGCAGCGGCAAACTGTCCTCCGTAAGCACATGCAGGCCGTAGGAAACAATCAATTCCGGAATGCCGTGGTTAATCTCCGGGTCAATGTGATAGGGACGTCCTGCCAATACAATACCGTATTCGCCGCGTTCCTCCATGCGGCGCAGCAGCTCCGCGCCCTTCCGGCGGATATCTTCTTTCGCTCGCTGCTGTTCTTCCCATGCCTGATGAACAGCAGAGGTCACCTCTGCCGCAGGGATATTCCATTCCCTTGCGCACACGTCAATCAACCGCTGCGCAGTGGTTTTCTCACTCGTAAAGGCGATGAACGGACGAATATATCGTACCTCGCCGGAGGTGATAGCCTCCACATTATTTTTTAGGTTTTCCGCATAGGAGACGACGATAGGACAATTAAAATGGTTTTGTGCGCTATCGATCTCCTGATGCTCGTAAAACACGCAGGGATGGAAAATGGTTTTGATTCCCTGGTCAATCAGCCACTGCACGTGACCGTGAGCCAGCTTTGCAGGGTAACACTCCGACTCTGATGGAATGGATTCCATGCCCCGTTCATAAAGCTTCCTTGTAGAGAACGGGGATAGCACGGCCCGAATGCCAAGCTCGCGGAAAAGCGTCGCCCAGAAGGGATAATTTTCATACAGGTTCAGCACCCGAGGCAGACCAATCGTGCCGCGCCGGGCCTCTCCCTCCGCCAGCGGTTCGTATTGAAACAGACGCTGACGCTTATATTCCACCAGATTTTCGCCCTTTGCTGCGCTGTCGGATTGTCCAAGCCCCTTTTCACAGCGGTTGCCGGTAATATGCTTCTTTCCGCCAGAAAATTGGTTGATGGTCAGCATACAGCGGTTAGTGCATCCGTTGCACCGCGCAGTGGATGCGGTGTATTCCAGATGCGCAATCTCATCCAGCGGCAGCATGGTGCTGACCTGACCGGTGTAGTGGTTACGAGCGATCAGTGCCGCGCCGAAGGCGCCCATCATGCCGGAAATATCCGGGCATGTAACCTCCACCCCGGCAATCTTCTCAAACGCCCGAAGCACGGCCTGATTATGGAACGTGCCTCCCTGCACCACAATGTGCTGCCCCAGTTCGGACACGTTTGTCAGCTTGATGACCTTGTAAAGCGCATTCTTGATAACGGAATAAGCCAGACCGGCAGAAATATCCGATACGGGTGCGCCTTCCTTCTGCGCCTGCTTTACGTTGGAATTCATAAAAACCGTGCAGCGAGTACCCAAATCAATGGGATGCTCGGCAAAAAGAGCTTCCTTTGCGAAGCTTTCTGCCGTATAGCCCAAGGAATTGGCGAAGTTCTCAATAAAGGAACCACAGCCGGAGGAGCAGGCCTCGTTGAGCATAACTGAATCCACGCACCCATCGCGCAGTCTGATGCATTTCATGTCCTGCCCGCCGATATCCAGCACACAGTCCACCTGCGAATCAAAGAAAGCCGCTGCCGTACAGTGGGCAATGGTTTCCACCTCGCCCTCGTCTAGCGAGAATGCAGCCTTAAGCAGCGCTTCACCATAGCCTGTGGAGCACGAGCGGGCGATATGCGCACGTGGTGGCATTTCCACTTGCAGGCGGGCCATAGCTTCCATGGCTGTCTGAATGGGATTGCCCTGGTTGCTGGCGTAATAGCTGAACAGCAGTTGACCGTCCTGTCCAACCAGCACTGCCTTGGTAGTCGTTGAGCCGGCATCAATACCTAAGAAGCAATCTCCCGCATACTCCTCAAGCGCCGCCTTGGCAACCGTCGCCCGCTCGTGCCGTTGGCAGAAGGCTGCATACGCTTCTTTGCTATCAAACAATGGATCCAGCCGCTTTAGCTCAAAATCCATTTTCACGCCTGTTTCCAGCCGCGCCACCAGATCCTCCAGTGGCACAGCCGGTGCATCCGCTGCTGCCATAGCCGCGCCCATAGCCGCAAACAGGTGGCTGTTTTCCGGGTCGACAATAGTCTCATCCGTCAGCCTCAGTGTGCGCACAAAGGCAGCCTTCAGCTCCGTCAGAAAATGTAGCGGCCCTCCAAGAAATGCGACATGCCCGCGTATGGGCTTTCCGCAGGCCAGACCGGAAATGGTCTGGTTGACCACTGCCTGAAAAATGGAGGCAGCAAGATCCGCCCGAGCAGCGCCTTCATTAATAAGGGGCTGAATATCCGTCTTGGCAAACACACCGCAGCGAGCTGCGATGGGATAGATTCTCTGGTAGTGCGCAGCTTCAGTATTCAGACCCTTAGCATCCGTTTGCAAAAGCGCCGCCATCTGGTCGATGAAGGAGCCTGTGCCGCCTGCGCAAACCCCGTTCATCCGTTCCTCCAGACCACCATTGAAATAAATAATTTTGGCGTCCTCACCGCCCAGTTCAATGGCTACATCCGTCTGCGGCGCTGCAGCCTGAAGCGCCGTGGCAACCGCAACAACCTCCTGCACAAAGCCGATGTCCAGCGCTTTCCCCAGATTGATGGACCCCGATCCCGTAATGCGTAAGCGCAGCCTGCACGGGCCCAACTGTTCCCGGGCTTCCCGGAGGAGCTGGACGAGCGTTTCCTGCGTATGAGCCATATGCCGCCGGTACTGACCGTAGAGCAGGTTGTTCTCATTATCCAGTATGACCAGCTTGACTGTGGTGGAACCCACGTCAATTCCAGCGCGTAATTCTTTCATGCTTTTTCCTCAGTTCATCAGGATGCAGCCTGTTCAAACTGGCTGTTGTAAAGCTCTGCATAGAAGCCGCTCTTGGCCAGCAGCGCGTCATGGGTGCCGCTTTCGATGATGTCGCCGTCCTTCATCACCAGAATCAGATCGGAATTCTTAATGGTAGAGAGCCGATGTGCGATCACGAACGAGGTGCGTCCGTGCATCAGCTTGTCCATTGCATCCTGAATCTTCTGTTCGGTGCGGGTATCCACAGACGAGGTTGCCTCATCGAGGATCAGCATCGGCTTATCCGCAATCATTGCACGAGCAATCGTAAGCTGCTGCTTCTGTCCCTGAGACAGGTTCACCTGATCGGACAGCACAGTATCGTAGCCCTTGGGTAACGTCTTGATGAAATGATGCAGACCAACTGCCTTGCACGCTTCCTTGATCTTTTCATCGGAGACATTCGGCGTAGAGTACACCAGATTTTCGCGCACGGTACCTTCAAACAACCACGTATCCTGCAGAACCATACAAAACTGATCGTGCACGTTTTCGCGGGAAACCTCACGGGTCGGCACGCCGTCGATACGAATCTCGCCGCCCTGCAGCTCATGAAAGCGCATGAGCAGATTGACCATGGTGGTCTTACCCGCGCCAGTAGGACCGACAATGGCGATTTTCTGGCCTGGTCTGGCAATTGCTGAAAAATCATGAATGATGGTACGGTCGGAGTCCTCATAGCCAAACTTCACATGCTTGAATTCAACCGAGCCCTGCACATTCTCAAGGCGCTTGGTCTTGTGGCTCTCGTCCTCCATCTCCTCCGCTTCGAGGAATTCAAACACGCGTTCGCCAGCCGCTGCTGCGGACTGAAGCGACTGCATAGACTGCGCAATCTGCGAAAGGGGCTGGGTAAAATATCGCACATACATGACGAACGCAACGATGACGGAAAAATCGATGGTTTTATTCATTGCCAGCGTACCGCCGACGATGCAGACCGCCACATACGCAAAGTTTCCAATGAAGGTCATCAGCGGCATCATCAGGCCGGAGAGGCAATGAGCCTTGAAGCCGCTCTCCCGCAGTCTGCCGTTGAGCTCATCAAAGGTCGCGTTTGCCTGTGCTTCACCGTTGTATGCCTTGACGATGGTGTGCCCGGCATAGATTTCCTCAATATGTCCGTTCAATGCGCCCAGATTTTTCTGCTGACGAGAGAAATACTTCTGGCTTCTTCCCATGATCGCCATCATGAATACGAAGCCCAGCAGCGTTGCGGCAACAGCCGTCAATGCCATGAGCCAGTTGGTTGCCAGCATCATAATCAGGCTGCCCACAAACAGCACGATCTGAGAGATCATGCCGCCGACGCTCTGGTTGAGCGACTGGCCGATAGTATCTACATCGTTGGTCACACGGGAAAGTACGTCGCCAGTGGTGTTGCGGTTGTAGTACCAAATCGGCAAGCGGTTGATCTTGCGGGAGATATCGCCTCGCATGGTTTGGGAGACACGCTGAGTAAACGTTGCCATCATCCACTGCTGCGCAGCCGACAGCAGCCAGCTGGCGACATAGAAGAATACCAGTGTGATGCAAACCCTGACAATCGCATCCAGGTCGATGTTACCCGTCAGCAGTCCGGCCTCAATATATCCCGCAATCTCAGAGAGTTTATCGGGGCCCAGCAGTTGGAGCACCGTACCGACTGCAGCACAGCCGATTGCGATAATAAATAAGGCTGAATACCTTTTGCAATAAGCCAGCAGCTTCTTCCAGGTACCAATCAGATCCTTCGCCTTTTCGCCTCCGCCCATTCTTCCACCGGGACCACCCGGTCCACGGCGCACATTTCTGCGGGCCTGACCAAATTCATATTCTTTCTTTTCCATTATGCAAGCTCCTCCTGAGAAAGCTGCGACAGCGCGATTTGCTGATAGACCTCGCAGGTTTTCATCAATTCATCATGGCTGCCCATGCCGACGACGTTGCCATCATCCAGAACAATGATCTTGTCGGCATCGCGGATGGTGCCGATTCTCTGGGCGACGATCAACCGTGTGGTATCCGAGCAGGCTTCATTCAGCTTTTTACGCAGCGCACGGTCGGTCTTGTAGTCCAGCGCGGAGAAGGAATCATCAAAGATGATGATTTCCGCCTTTCTGGCAATGGCTCGCGCAATGGACAGTCTCTGCTTTTGACCGCCGGAGAAGTTTGTGCCGCCCTGTGCAACGTAGCTGTTCAGACCATCTTCCAAGCCGCTTACAAATTCGCTTGCCTGCGCAATTTCAAGCGCGGCCGTTACATCCTGTTCGTTAGGAGTGGGCTGACCATTTTCGCCATATACAACGTTGGAAGCAATCGAACCGGAAAACAGCGTCGCCTTCTGGGAAACATAGGCAATCCGGTTGCGCAGCGCCTGTTCGTCATATTCCTTTACGTTTACGCCGTCCACCAGCACCTCGCCCTCACTCACATCATAAAAGCGGGGAACAAGGTTGATCACCGTGGATTTGCCGCAGCCGGTCGAGCCGATAAATGCAACGGTCTCGCCCTTTCTGGCGGTGAAGGAAATATCGTGGATCACATCCTCCTCAGCATCGGGATAGCGGAAGGAAACATGGCGGAATTCGACCTCGCCGGTGACGCCCGCCTTGCCTTGAGTCAGCGTGCCGCTATGAATGGAGGGCTGTGTGTCCAGCACTTCATTTACACGTTTTGCAGAAACGGAGGAGCGCGGCAGCATCATGAAAATCATGACCAACATCATAAAGGACATAACCACCTGCATGCCATACTGTGTAAAGACCATCATGTCGCCGAACATGGCGATTCGATCGCCTACAACCGCGACGCGGCTCATCAGATAGGCACCAATCCAGTAAACTGCCAACGAAAGGCCACTCATGATCAGCTGCATGGAAGGCATCATAAACGCCATGGTGTGCTGGGTGAACAGCTGCGTGCGAGTCAGCGCCTCATTGGCTTCCTCGAACTTCTTTTCCTGATAGCCTTCAGCGTTGTAGGCGCGCACCACTCGCAGACCGTTCAGGTTCTCGCGGGTTACACGGTTGATATCGTCCGTCAGCCGCTGCACCTTGCGGAACCTGGGCATCGTCAGTGCAATGCACACACCCACGACTGCAAGCAGGATCACCACAGCAACCGCAACCGACATTGTCCACTGCCATTCTTTATCGGCAATCTTACAAATTGCCCAGACGGCGGTCACCGGCGCCTTGATCAGCATCTGCAAACCCATAACGATGAACATCAGCACTTGCTGAACGTCATTGGTGGATCGGGTGATCAGACTGGCGGTAGAAAATCGGCCAATTTCTTCCATAGAGAAGGTCTGCACCTTTTTGAACATACAGCCACGAAGCGTACTTGCCAGATTGCTGCCGATTCGCGAGGAAAACACGGCTGTGATGCACGAAGCTCCGAGACTGCCCAGTGCACACAGCAGCATCATTCCACCGGCACGCCAGACCTCGGACATTGCGCTGCCGGGTGTTTCAATCAGCACAGTGATTTTGCTCATGTACTCAGGCATGGTCATATCCAGCC
>CAZKQB010000017.1:0-57485 GCA_964554795.1 uncultured Oscillospiraceae bacterium
GATTTCTCCCGTAAGGTAGAGGAGGATGTACTTTCGTTTGCGGATAATTTCGTGCGGAGCATTCTGCTGAATGAGAAAACGTTGGTTCAGCCGCTGCGCAGGAGCAGCAATGGGCTTACAATGAACCAAATTGCGGATATCTGTGAAAAGTTGAAGGTCTACCGAATGACCGGAGAGATGTTTCATAGCATCTATGTTTATTATAAGGACTTGACTACGGTTGCTTCAACGAACGGCGTGTACATTCTACAGTCCGATGTAGAGGAACGTGAGGACGTGAAATGGCTTACAGGCGCGTCGTTTCCGGAACGGAGCACATGGAAGGTAATGAATGACTATCAATTGCACTACACGCTTTCAGAACAGTATGCCAGCCATGTCATTGCCCGCATCCAGAAGTATCCTCTGCTTTCCAGAAGTGGGGAATACCGCGGGATGATTGCGTTGAATTTGTCTACGGAGAAGATTTACGAACTTTGCAGCGGATATAACCGGATTGACGATGCCTTTTTTCTGATATTTGCGAATGATGGATCGATGCTGCCGAACAGTAGCGCAGCTCGTGCAGGAGGAATGCGCGCGGAGGACCTTCCGGAAAACGGAGAGACTGTCGAGTTGAATGGGAGAACCTTCGCGGTTTACGCAAAGACGGGCGATAGCGGGTTTCGGTATGCATATCTGATTCCGACAAGTGCGTACTATGACCGAATGTGGGCGTTGGCCGGGATTGCGCTGATTTTCCTTTTGATTGCCATTGCAGCGCCAGTGATGGTTTCTGTGTCTATGCTTCGTCAGATCTACGCGCCCATCAGATCCGTTGAGCAGCGTTCGAGGGAGGTGTCGGACGAGCTGTTCAGCAATCGTCCGCACCCGGAGGATGAAACGGTGATTTCATCCACACTGAATCTTTTAACTGAAACGGTGGACTCACTCAAAAGTGAAATCAGCTCTACGGAATCGGATCGTCGGGCGTTGTTTCTGCATCTGCTATTCAGCGCGCGTGGGCTCACGAAAAAGAAGATCGATCAGTATGTCGAGAAGGCGTGCATTTCGCTTCCTTTCCCATACTACGTATGCGCAGTTTTCCAGTTCCGCGAAGGCAGCGAGATGGACGGCGAGGAAATGAACCGCATCTTCGAGCATTTGGCGTTGTTTGCTCGGGAGCGTATGGGCCGAGATGGTCGCGTGCTGTATTCTACTACGGTATTCCCAGGGCTGTGTCTGCTGATCAATCGTTCAGCTGGCGAGGTAGAAGATCGGCTTTGCGATGCGTTGCATGAATATGTAGCTTCTGTCGGAAATCTGCATCTGATATCTGCAATCAGCGAGGAGACGGACGACCTTGTCCGTGCAAACGAGCGCTTTCGTGGCGTTTGTCACGCAATGGCTTACCATTTCTTGCTGCCTGAGCGCGAGCGGTTCTGGGAAAGGGAGGCGGCTGAGTGGGAACAGAACGGGTTTCAACCCTCCGTGCACGAGAAGGATGCACTGGAACGTGCTATGAAAAACGGCAATGTAGCGGAGGCTGTGCAGATTTTGGATGCGCTGCAAAAGAACATGCAGTGTAGGATATACGCACTGGAAAGCATAAAGAGTGAAATTGGAGCGGTTCAGCGGATTTTCGATCATATGTACGATGCATTGATTAGTGTTCGCGGCGGCGCGCAGACAGAGGATTTGCCTGCATTGCGTGCGACGGGAGCCAGAGACCTTTCGCAGGCGTTTATGATTTTGAAGGATGCATTGCGTCGTTTCTTTGAACTGCGCGCGACGTTGATTAAGCCGGTGGCACAAAATGCGATGGCAAGTAGCATTCTCGCGTATATCGACGAGCGGGTCAATGCGTTTGACATCGATGCAGTCAGCCTGATAAATGTAGCGGCGCACTTCGAGAAGCATCCCAATTATCTTTCGACCTCCTTCCCGGTATGGACGGGCATTAACTTTAAAGAATACGTCTCTGGAAAACGGCTGGATAAGGCGGCACAGGAGCTGCGCAAGCCTGGAGCGGTTGTCGGCGCGGTTGCAAATTCGCTGGGATACTACAATGTGAGCAATTTCATCCGGGTATTTAAGGATCGCTTTTATATGACGCCGGGGCAGTATCATGAGCAGGCAATGGCCGAAAAGAGGGAGACACAGGCGGATTCTCCCGGGAAATGAGGAGACAGCATGGCAGTAGGAGAGATTTTTCAGAGCAGGCCCGTTTCGTATATCGACGAACAGACGGGCTACCGGGTAATATGCCCGATTCAGGAGGACGGAAATCGCCATATGTATTTTACGTCCAATCCGTTTACCGGCAGGGAAGGAGAGCTGCTGTTTTCAGCGTTGCGTGGAAAGCAGGAGAATTACTACCGGCTTAACTTCTTGACAGGAGAATATCAGCAGTTGACCGACGTCCGCGGTATTCGGATTGACCGCTCATATTACGATAGAGTGTCCGATATGCTGTATTATGGCGATCCATACCATGTGTTTGCTGTGAACGTGCATACGTTGGAAACGCGAACGGTGTATGTGTCGAAGGAGCCGCTTGGTTCGCTTGCCGTAAGCTGCGACGGAGAGTATCTGGTAACCTTTGCGAAGACGAACATGATGCATCATGGCAATGACGCAGGGGATGTATTTGAAATTCCGCTCTGGCGTGTCTTCCGCATAAGCTTGCGCAGTGGAGAGGAAACGACGATTTTGTACCGCAATCAGCGAATTGATCACGTACAGTGTAGTCCGACTGAGCCGGAGTGGTTTATGTACTGCGTGTGGGGGTACCATTGTACGCACCAGCGCATATGGCGCGCGCATTTGAGTGGACAGGATGGAGGCCCTATCGGAAACGAAAAGCCTAATGAGCACCGTACACACGAATACTATACCTCGGATGGTCAGCACGTTGCCTTCCATGGCAAGCTGTTTTTGTATGAAAACGAGCCTGTGTTTACAAAAATCGGCAATACATGGGGAATCTGCGATGCAGATGGCGGCAACGAACGGATTTACCGATGTAAGCCAGAGGGGAAACAGGCGGGACATTCGATTATAAGTCATGATGGGCGCATGATCGTATGCGATGGGGACGATTGCATTAACGAGGTTGTTCTTGACGATACGACGAGAACCTGTACCTTCCGACCGCTCGCAGTGCATGCATCCAGTATGTCGGGGAACTTTGTTCACCCGCATCCATCGTTTTCTCACGACGATCGATACGTGGTGTTTGCTACCGACCGGGGCGGCGAGGACAGGGGAAATATCTATCTGATTGACCTGGCAAGCAAAGCAATATGAAGGAGTACGAGCATAATGGAAAACAAGATTCGGCCGGTTCGGCAATTGCAGTATGGAAAAATGACAGTAAAGGTGTACGGTAATCGGGATCTGATGGGGCGCGCTGCGACGGAGGTATGTGCAGAGAATGCACGACGGCTGTTGAAGGAAAGGGAAGAAGTCAACGTTTTGTTCCCGTGCGCGTTTTCGCATGCGGATTTCTTCAAGTATTTTTTCATGCAGCCAGACATCGACTGGAACCGCATGAATGCGTTTGTGATGGATGAGTATCTTGGATTAAAAAAGGACTCCCCCTATATCCTGCGTAATTTTGCGCAGGAGCATATCTTCTCACGTGCACCGTTTAAGGCTGTGTATTCTATGGATGCGACGAATCCGGACTTCGACGGTGAGTGTGATCGCTATGCGGCGATTCTCAGGGGGCATCCTCTGGATATGGCTTGTCTGGGTATCGGCGAAACCGGTCATTTAGCCTACAATGACCCGGATGTGGCTGATTTTGAGGATAAAAAGCTGGTTAAGCACGTGGTAATCGATGAACGTTCCCGCCATCAAGCGGTGCACGATGGCGCGTTCCCATCTCTGGATGCGGTTCCGCACGACGCAATGACGGTGACTATGCCTGTCATGATGCGCGCGACGTATAAACAGGTGATTGTTCCGACATCATTCAAAAAGGAAGCCATTTACCGTACGACACACGACGAAATCTCTACAGTTTGCCCGGCGACAATCCTTCGCAACTATGACTGCGTGCTATATACCGACGTGGACGGTGCGGAAATGCTATAAAAACAGGAGAGAAGCAAACATGAAGACAGCATTGGAGTATGGCAGACTGGCTTGCGACACTATGATACACCGATATGGCGTAAATGGTCTTCCACCGCAGAAATACGGCCATGCGACGTTTAACTATCAGCAAGGCGTGCTTCTAAGTGGTGTAGCGAGCTTGTATGAGCAGACGAAGGACAGGCGCTACCTGAACTATGTACTCGAATGGGCGAAGGAGGTACAGGACGAGAAGGGAAAAATTCGGGAATACAACGACTGGATCAGTCGTAAGTCGCTGGACTTCCGGCAGGGTGGTTATGTACTGGCGTATCTGTTTGAAAAGACGGGTGATGAGCATTATCTTCAGCTCGTAAAATGGCTTGCGGAAAGCATGGATGATTATCCGATAAACCGTGTCGGCGGTTTCTGGCACATGAGCACGACGCCTAACCAGATGTGGTTGGACGGGCTGTATATGGTCGGCCCGCTGATGACACGTTATGCAAGACTGAGCGGCAGGGATGAATACCTCGAGCGGGCAGTCTGTCAGGCGGAGATCATGTATGACCACATGCGGTTGCCGGAAAACGGACTTCTTAGTCATGGATGGGATCCAGAGAAAGAAGCTGAATGGGCTGATCCGATCACGGGCCGCTCGCCACAGGTGTGGGGACGGGCATGCGGATGGTTTGTCGCTGCGATTGCAGACATGCTGGACGACGTTCCGCAAGGGGAGACTCGCAGGCAACGCCTACTGGCCATCCAGCGCCCGGTAATAGAAGCCATTCTTCGCTGCCAAAGCGATGATGGACGGTGGTATCAGGTGCCGGACCAGTGGCAAAAGGAAGGAAACTGGCCGGAGACTTCTTGCACAACCTTGTTTGTGTACGCGATCTGCAAGGGCGTGCGGAATGGGTATCTGCCACGGGAAGCCTACGCATGCGCTCGGCGCGCCTATGAACGAGTCATGGAAACGCTGCTCCCAGCACCGGAAGGCGAGATTCGAATTGGCGGTATTTGCGCGGGTACCTGCATCGATGAAGGAACCTACGAGCACTATATCCAGCGCCCGCAGTTGGAAAACGGAATTCATGGTATGGGTGTGTTTATTCGAATGACGATGGAAATGGCTCATTTTGAGAGCGCAAACGCATAACACAGACGGTGGGACATCCACGGACAGAAGGAGGCCCCACTGTTTTAGTTTGTCAGTCATCCAGACTTCTGGCACGGAAGTCTTCGTCGATACGCGATTTCCATCCGTCGTCGAGAGTGGCGCTTGCGCGAACGGCGGATACGGCCTCGCTCAGAACCTCATAGTTCAGCCGGGTGCCCTTAGGGTCGGAGTGGTAGTTGACGGCGCGGCTTGCGTCGATGCCGAAGAGTCCTGCAGTTTCGACTGCGTCGATGTTTGCGCCGAAGAAAAGGAATTCCCAGCCGTATTTCGTCTTCTGGCGTTCGATCATGTGCTTTACTGATTCGGAGTCGTAGCGATGGCTGGCGTTTTCCATACCGTCAGTCGTGATAACGAAGAGCGTATGCTCTGGAACATCTTCCGGTCGGGCGTATTTGTGGACATTGCCAATGTGATGAATCGCGCCGCCGATAGTGTCCAGAAGCGCCGTTGAGCCGCGAACGGAGTAATCGCGCTCCGTCATGAGGGGGACGCGCGAGAGAGGTACGCGGTCGTGCAGCACGGTAGGCTCGTAGTCGAAGAGCACGGTGGAGACCAGTGCCTTGCCTGGCTCCCGCTTCTGCTTTTCGATCATGGAATTGAAGCCGCCGATGGTGTCCGCCTCCAGCCCGCACATCGAGCCGCTGCGGTCGAGGATGAAAACAAGCTCCGTACAATTTTTATGCATATTCTGTGCCTCCCGATTTGAAATAAGACTGCGCGGTTTCCCTCCGCACAGTCTTATTCTATCGGATTTGCGCTCGTTTGCGGTCGCCTGTCAGGCGACATCTGCCAGCATTAGCCAAGAATGGCGTCGATTTCGCGCAGCTCCTCCTCGGTAAAGCTCAGGTTCTCAATGGCCTTCACGTTTTCCAAAATCTGCTCCGGCTTGCTTGCGCCGATCAATGCAGAGGTGACGACCGGGTCGCGCAGCACCCATGACAGCGCCATTTGCGTCAAGCTCTGATTGCGGCGAAGAGCGATTTTATTAAGTTGGGCGATTTTTTGAAGCTGTTCCTGCGTGATGCTGTCTGCCTTCAGATAGCGCGGGTCGCGTGCAGCGCGGGAGTCAGCCGGGATGCCGTGCAGGTATTTGCCGGTGAGCAACCCATTGGCGAGCGGCGCGAAGCAGATGCAGCCTACGTTTTCCGCACGCAGTGTCGCAAGCAGACCGTTATTCTCAATGCGCCGGTTCAAAAGTGAATAGCTGGGCTGATGAATCAGGCAGGGCGTGCCCATTTCCTTGAGAACACGAACGGCTGCGCGCGTTTGTTCGGCATCGTAATTGGAAATGCCTACGTACAGCGCCTTGCCGCTGCGGACGATCTGATCCAACGCGTTCATCGTTTCCTCAATTGGCGTGTCGGGGTCGGGGCGATGGTGGTAGAATACGTCGACATAATCCACATGCATGCGCTTCAGGCTCTGGTCGATGGACGAAATCAGGTATTTTCGGCTGCCGAAGTTTCCGTAAGGGCCTTCCCACATATCGTAGCCGGCCTTAGTAGAGATGAAGAGCTCGTCGCGGTGCGGCTTCCAGTCGCGGTCCATATGCATGCCGAAGTTGCGCTCGGCTTCTCCGTAGGGCGGGCCGTAGTTGTTGGCAAGGTCGAAATGGGTGATTCCGCAGTCGAAGGCCGTGCGCAGGATTGACTGCTGAATGACAAACGGCGTGATGGAGCCGAAATTGTGCCACAGTCCCAATGAAATCGCCGGAAGCTTCACGCCGCTGTGTCCGCAGCGGCGATAGCTCATTTTCGAATAACGGTCGGAAGCGGGAACATAGCTCATGCGTTTTTCCTCCTTTGGAAACCGATGGTATGCGCCGGGTGTAGTTCCATGCTCTTGCAGAGGATGGAAAATCGAGGGAAAGCAAGCGCTTTCCCCCGATCGGGTGACAAAGTATTACTTTCTGTGTGCAAGCGCGGCCTGTGCGGCGGCAAGACGGGCAATCGGTACGCGGAAGGGCGAGCAGGACACGTAGTCCAGACCGACTGCATCGCAGAATTCGATGGACGACGGATCTCCGCCATGCTCACCGCAGATGCCCAGCTTGAGGTTCGAGCGGGTCTTGCGTCCGAGCTCGGTTGCCAGCTCAATCAGGCGGCCGACGCCATTCTTGTCGAGGCGGGCGAAGGGATCGTTCTCGTAAACCTTCTTCTCATAGTAGGCGGTAAGGAACTTGCCTGCATCGTCACGGCTGAAGCCGAAGGTCATCTGGGTGAGATCGTTGGTGCCGAAGGAGAAGAACTCGGCTTCCTTGGCAATCTCGTCGGCGGTCAGAGCAGCGCGCGGAATCTCGATCATGGTGCCGATCTTGACGTCCAGATGCGTGTTATGCTCCTTCATGACCTTTTCGGCGGTTTCGACGACGACCTTCTTGACGTAGGCCAGCTCCTTGACCTCGCCGACCAGCGGGATCATGATTTCGGGATGGATATCGTAGCCGTCCTCAGCGTTGACCTCGATGGCGGCCTCAATGACCGCGCGGGTCTGCATCTCGGCGATTTCCGGATAGGTGACGGCCAGACGGCAGCCACGGTGACCCATCATCGGGTTGAACTCATGCAGCTCGTCGATCTTGTGGATGATGTGATCGACGGTTACGTTGAGTTCCTTGGCGATGGCTTCGATTTCCTCGGTCATGTTCTTGGCCGGCAGGAACTCGTGCAGCGGCGGGTCGAGATAGCGAACGGTCATGGGACGGCCCTCGAGAGCCTTGTACATGGCCTTGAAATCGCCCTTCTGCATCGGAAGCAGCTTGTCAAGCGCAGTGCGGCGCTGCTCCTCGGTATCGGCGAGGATCATTTCGCGCACGGCGGAAATGCGGTCGGCGTTGAAGAACATGTGCTCGGTACGGCAAAGGCCAATGCCCTCGGCGCCGAAGCGGACGGCGGTGGCGGTGTCGCGCGGGTTGTCCGCATTGGTGCGAACGCTCAGGCGACGGAAGGAATCTGCCCACTCCATGATGGTGGCGAAGTTTCCGGAAACGGCGGCGTCCACGGTTTTGATCGCGCCTTCATAGATGTAGCCGGTGGAGCCGTTAATGCTCATCCAGTCACCCTCTTTGAAGACCTTGTCGCCGATGGTGGCAGTCTTGGCTTCCTCGTCAACCTTCAGCGCGGAGCAGCCGGCGACGCAGCAAGTGCCCATGCCGCGAGCTACGACGGCCGCGTGAGAGGTCATGCCGCCGCGGGCGGTAAGGATGCCCTGCGCGTGAACCATGCCCTCGATATCCTCCGGAGAGGTTTCCTGACGGACGAGAACGACCTTCTGGCCACCGATGGCCGCTTCAGCTGCTTCGGAGGCGGTGAAATAGATCTGACCGCAGGCAGCGCCCGGGGAAGCAGCAAGACCCTGACCGACGGGCGTGGCCTTCTTGAGCGCCGCGGCGTCGAACTGCGGGTGCAGAAGCGCGTCCAGGTTGCGGGGGTCGATCATGGCGACGGCTTCTTCCTTGGTGCGCATGCCCTCGTTCACCAGATCAACGGCAATCTTCAGTGCCGCAGCTGCGGTGCGCTTGCCGTTGCGGGTCTGCAGCATGTACAGCTTGCCGCGCTCAATGGTATATTCCATATCCTGCATGTCGCGGTAGTGCGCTTCCAGCTTGTTTGCGATGTCGACAAACTGGCGGTACACCTCAGGCATAACCTGCTCGAGCGTAGCAATCTGCTGCGGGGTGCGGATGCCGGCTACGACGTCTTCGCCCTGCGCGTTGATCAGGTATTCGCCAAACAGCTTCTTTTCGCCGGTGGCGGGGTCGCGGGTGAAGGCGACGCCGGTACCGGAGGTTTCGCCCATGTTGCCGAAGACCATGCTCTGCACGTTGACAGCGGTGCCCCAATCGGAGGGGATGTCATTCAGGCGACGATAGATGATAGCGCGCGGGTTCTCCCAGGAGCGGAACACGGCCTTGATGGCCTCCATCAGCTGAACCTTGGGATCCTGCGGAAAGTCCTCGCCCTTCTTCTCAAGGTAGATACCCTTGAAGCGAGCGACGACGTCCTTCATGTCCTCGGCGGTCAGATCGGTATCGAACTTTACGCCCTTCTCTTCCTTGATTTCGTCAAGCACCTTTTCAAACAGGGGCTTCGGGATTTCCATCACGACGTCGGAGAACATCTGGATGAAACGGCGATAGGAATCGTAGGCAAAGCGCTCGTTGCCGGTCAGCCTGGCAAGACCCTGCACGGCCACGTCGTTCAGACCCAGGTTCAGGATGGTGTCCATCATGCCGGGCATGGACGCGCGTGCGCCGGAGCGAACGGATACGAGGAAGGGGTTTTCGAGGTCGCCGAACTTCTTGCCGCAGATTTTCTCGGTCTCGGCCAGAGCGGCGTAAATCTGCTCGGTGATGTCCTCACCGATGGTGCAGTTGTCGGTATAGTAGCGGGTGCAGGCCTCGGTGGTAACGGTGAAGCCCTGCGGAACTGGCAGACCGATGTTGGTCATTTCGGCGAGGTTCGCTCCCTTGCCGCCCAGAAGGTTCCGCATGCTGGCGTTGCCTTCCTTAAAAAGATAAACGTATTTTGCCATAGACAATCCTCCCAGCTGTGATGAATCCCGTTCAGGTGGTTATTTCCAATTCATTATTATAACGCATATGTCCCTCTGTTAGCAAGAGGTATTTGTTTCTGTTTTGATTCCATTAAGTTAAAAGTGGCGCTCATTTTTCATCCGATGTTGCGGATACGTTAATGTCCCGCGTTCGGGATGAAATCTGACCCGCTTCAGCAGCCCGCGACGCTTACGCCGGGAATCAGCACGGCGGCGGGGCCGTCGTAGTGACTGTCGGCGTAGCGCTCAGTGGAGAAGATCAGCCGATCCTGCTTTTCGAGCAGACTGCCGCTGATGCTGCCGCCGGTCAGAAGCTGCACGCCGCCGTCTCCGTCAAACAGATAGGCCAGACGAATCTCGCCGCCGAAGCGTCCGCTCATCGGATCCATCTGGAAATCGGAGAAGGCAACCGGCATCAGGCAGCGGCGGCTCTTCATTTCCTCAAGCGAGAGCGTGCCGTTGCTTACACGGAAGTTCCAGTACGCGCCGCTGGGCTCCAGATTCAGGTAGCGGCAGAAGCGCGTGGGGCCGTAGATGCCCTTTACCACACCGTTTTCCAGCAGCGGCCGCTCGATCATGCGAACGCCGTCTGCCGAGAAGGGCGCGTCGGGGAACACGGACAAGTTCAGCGCTTCGCCGGAAACGGTATCGCCCTGTGCGTGCGTGCCGACGGTATAAGGCGAGTATTTGGCGTATACCATGCCCGCGCCGGCTTTGTCTACATAGGCGCTCAGCAGCGAGAAAACCTGCTTCTTGGTGAGAATTACGTCGTACGTGCCGGCCTCCGGGGCCGCCTCGGCCAGCGCACGGTCGCGCACCGTGGTCAGCGCGTCCAGCGACAGATCGGACAACGCCAGCGTGTCCGGCGCGGCGTATTCAAAGGAATGATACATTTCAACATCCGACGGTCGTATGCACTGTACGACGAATTCGCCCTCCACGCGGAACACGGAATAGGCTACGTCTGTACCGCGGGAGGTGAGCGTACGCGTGTCCTGCCGGGTGGCAAAGATTTCGGCGGAGTTGATGAATGCGTCATCCATGCGGTCGGGCGCGAAGAGTGCCTCGGCCATCGCGTCGGCTGCGTCGTCCAGCGTCATGGCGGCGAGCGGTCCCTCCGGCGCGAGTGTCTCGCATACCGGGTCGGGCAGCTCGAAGAAGAGGTTTTTCACATACAGCGCTGATTCATAGGCGTTTGCGAGCTTGCGCGCGATTTCCTCCGCCGTCATGCCCGGCTGGAGCTTGACGGTGGAGCTACCGCGCATGGCTTTGCCGTCCGAATCGAAATCGCGATATACGGTGACCGAAAGCTCGCGCACGCGCTTGGCGCGGCGAATGTCCTCGCGCTGACGGATGAAGAAGCGCTCGGCGCTTTCGCGGGTGTTGTCGTTGATGACATAGGCAACGATGCCCTGCGCCTTTAGCGCGGACAGAATTGAATCGATCATGTTCATGCTGTTTCAGCCTCCTTAGCCCAGACGGATGCGCGCCTTGATGTAGGGCCCGCCGTCGGATACCTTGACCCATTCTTTATAGCCCTTGCCGCAGAAGCCGCCGCCGCCCAGCTTTACCGTGGGAGACATCATGGAGATGGACTTGAGCAGATCGGGCACGTAGCCGGTGAGCACGATGGGAGAAAAAATTTTGCCGGTCAGCTTGCCGTCCTTGATTTCGCGGGCGATGTTGACCATGCATTGAATGCCCCAGTTTTTGGGGTCCTCCATGCCGCTGCTCGGGTTTTCCAGCAGGAAGCCGTGCTTTATGGAGGCGATCATATCATCGAGGCTGTCGCCGCCGCCCTCGAAGAACGTGTTGGTCATGCGGGTATAGGCCTTGCGCTCGAAGCTTTCGCGGCGGCCGTTGCCGGTGGGCTTCACGCCCAGACGTGCGGCGCTTACGGCGTCGGCATAGCCTGCGACCAGAATGCCGTTTTCGATGACGCGGGTATCCTGCGCCAGCGTGCCTTCGTCGTCAAACAGGAACGTGGCGCATTCCTTTGCGGCGGCTGCGCCGTCGTGCATGTTGACAAGGTCGCTGGCCACGCGCTTGCCCATGAATTGCTTTGCCAGCGCACGATCCTTCACGAACATATCCATTTCCACGCCGTGACCGAAGGCCTCATGTACGATCATGCCGGTGGTATTCGGGTCGCAGATGCAGTCGTACTCGCCTGGCGGGATGGGCTGGCTGTCCAGAAGCTCGATGGCGGTGTCGCTGGCCTTTTTCACGGCCTCGTCGGATTCAAGACGGTTGAGCAACTCTGCGCCGCACAGGCCGGAGAAGCTTTCGAAGTCATCCTTGATTTCCTCGCCGCGCGCCGCCAGCGCCGAGACTGAACCGGTCGACCAGATGTAGCTCTGCGAAAGCTCGCGGTTTTCGGAGAGAAACAGCTTGTGCACCTTCTGCCACGCAAAGCGCGCGCCTGCGTCCAGCAGCTGGCTGTTTGCCTTGCGCGCCTTTTCAAAAACAGCGGTCAGTCGGCGTACAATTTCCTCCGTGCCCAGCTGCTCCGGGTCGATTTCGTAATCGGCGTTCAGCGTTTCGTGCGCAGGTTCGTCGGCGGGCACGGGATCCTCGCCCTGCGCGCGCTCGGCGACGGACGAGATGCTTTCGATCAGCGCGGGCAGCGATTCCTCACTGATTTCATTGAACGCATATTCCGACAGGCCGTGACCGTTGTGCACGCGTGCTACAAAGCCGCGGCCGGTCAAAAGCGAGTCCTCCTGCGCGCTGATGCTGTGCGAGGAGATGCCGTACTGCATGGAAAGCGTATCCTGCGCTAGTACCGACGCATAGGGGAAGCGCTCGCGCAGCGCGGCGATCAGATGCCGGAGCAGCGGCGTTACGTGAATCAGATAGGAACTGGATTGAAGCTTCATTTCCGGGTTCACACTCCTTCATTCGGTGGGGTCGGCTCCTCCGTCCAGCGCGGCGCGCCGGGCAGAGGACACCGCTGGTTTCGTTTTGCGGCGCGCGCCTGCACATAGCAACCGCACAGCACGCAGGTCGCCTGATGGAGATGCGCACATTCGGCGCACCGGCGCAGGCGGGAAAGATAGACATCTTCGCTTGCCCGAACGCTCTCGGGCAGCTCGGAGACATAGCGGTCGAGGTAGGCAATCAGCTCGCCCTCCGGCACGCGCGCGTCCAGGCAGCGGCGGCACAGGAGGGGCATGGCGTCGTAGGGCATTACGCGAAGGTGAGGGACGCGCAGGCGACGGGCGGCAGCGTGAGGGAAACCTCGGTTCCGCCGTCCGCAGCGCGTACGAAGACGTGCTCGAGTGTGCGCGGCTTCACGGCCTCGGGCGCTTCAAACGTATTGTGCGCGTGCATATTGCCGGTGAGCAGTGCGGCGCTCTCGAGCGCCATGGTCTGACCATCGACGCGCAGGGAAATCGGCGCAGTCTCGTCCGGGGAGAGGTTGCAAAGCGTGATGTGGACGCGCCCCTCGGCGTTCACGGAGGCCGAATGGCTGACGCGCGGGAAGCGCATGTCCTCGGAGGCGAGTTCGTCCGTGTCCGACATTGAGCCGATCAGCGTTGCGCCCTGATGCGCCTTGAACAGATCAAACACATGATAGGTGGGCGTGAGCAGCATTTTCTCGCCGTCGGTGAGTACGAGCGATTGCAGCACGTTTGCGAGCTGAGCGAGGTTTGCCATGTGCACGCGGTCGGAATGATGATTGAAGATGTTCAGCGTCAGCGCCGCGACCATCGCGTCGCGCATCGTGTTCTGCTGGTACAGGAAGCCGGGGTTCGTGCCCGGCTCAACGTCGTACCACGTGCCCCATTCGTCCACAATCAGGCCGACGCGCTTCTCTGGGTCGTACCGATCCATGACAGCGCCATGCATTTCGCACAGCCTGTCCATAAACTGGGCGCGCGCCACGGTGTCCATGTAGTCTTCGCGGGTGAATTCCGTCGCGGAGCCCTTGTGCTGCCAGTTGTCGTATGGAACGGTATAGTAATGCAGGGAAAGGCCGTTCATCATGCGCCCGGCCTCACGCATCAGCGTTTCCGTCCAGTCGCAGCCGGGATTTTTTATGCCCGTGCCCGCGCCGCAGGCGATCTTGTAAACGTGGTTGTCGCCATAGTCGCGCACATAGGTCTGGTAGCGGCGATAGTTGTCCGCGTAGAAAGAGGAGGTCATGCTGCCGCCGCAGCCCCAGTTTTCGTTTCCTACGCCAAAGTACTTCAGCGCCCATGGCGCATCCTGCCCGTTTGCGCGTCGCAGGTCGGCCATCGGGGAGACGTCCGGGCTGGTGATGTATTCTACCCAGTTCTGCATCTCACGCACTGTGCCGCTGCCGAGATTGCCGTTAACGTACGGCTCGCAGCCGAGCTGGCGGCACAATTCAAAGAATTCGTGCGTTCCGAAGGAATTGTCCTCCACCACACCGCCCCAGTGGGAATTGATCATTTTCACGCGGGATGAAAGCGGGCCGACGCCGTCCCGCCAATGATATTCGTCCGCGAAGCAGCCGCCTGGCCAGCGCAGCACAGGAAGGTGAATATGCCTGAGCGCGTTTACTACGTCCGTGCGCATGCCGTTTACGTTCGGTATGGGCGAATTTTTTCCGACGAATACGCCGCCGTAGATGCAGCGCCCCAGATGCTCGGAAAAATGCCCGTAGATTTCCGGGCGGATGAGGGATTTTCGGATTCCGGGATGGACGATCAGGCGCATGGAACAGCCTCCTTGCGGTTTATTTGAACGCGCCGAGCGCCCAGAACAGGCGGTCGGCGGCGGAGGCAGCCAGGGCCTCCGCGTTTTCCATGGCATATTCAAGGGTCATAGGGCGGTCGGCAATGGGGAAGAGCATGCAGTTGCCCATAGCAAGTAGCCTTCCGGCCTCCGGGCCGACGCAGCCGGTCAACACCGCGCAGGGCACGCCCTCGCAGCGCGCGAGAACGCCTGCGGGCACCTTGCCGTATTTCGCTGTTTGTCCATCCACACGTCCCTCGCCGGTGACGACCAGCGAACAGCCGGGGATGAGTGCGTCAAACCCGCACAGGTCGAGTACCGTATCGATGCCGCGGCGCATGTCCGCGCGCAGAACGCCCGCCAGTGCCGCACCGCAACCGCCCGCCGCGCCCGCGCCGGGAAACGAGGCGATATCCAACCCGAAAAGATCGAAGAAGCGATCGGCATAGTGCGTCATTCCGGCTTCCAGCCGACGGATTGTCTCTGCATCTGCCCCCTTTTGCGGGCCGTATACATAGGTAGCACCGTCCTTGCCCAGCAGGGGATTGGTCACGTCCGAAATCACGGTGATGTGCGCGCGGGCAAGGCCGGGGTGCAGCTTTGAAAGATCGATGTCCTCTACCTGCTTGAGCTCCATGCCGATGCCATCCAGCCGTCGTCCGCCTGCGGCGGTAAAAACCGCACCCAGCGCCGACAGCATGCCCATGCCGCCGTCGTTCGTGGCGCTGCCGCCGATGCCGACGCAGATTTCTTCCGCGCCGCGATCGAGCGCTCGTGCGATCAGCTCGCCCAGACCGTAGCTGGTCAGGTACAGGGGATTGCGGTTTTCCGGCTTCACCAACGGAAGCCCGCAGCATTGCGCCATCTCAATGAGATACACGCCGTTTGAAAGACGCACCATCTGCGCGGATGCTGCATCGCCGGTAGGCGAGGTAACGGTTTCCAGGATGCGTTCGCCGCCCAGCGCGGCAAGCAACGCATCCAGCGTGCCCTCGCCGCCGTCGGCTACGGGGATGCTTACACATTCCGCGTCCGGAAAGCGTCTGTGCGCCGCGTCGGTCAGTATTTCGCAAAGGCGCACGGAGGAAAGCGATCCTTTAAAGGAGTCAGGGGCGAAGACAAAGCGCATATGAACCCTCCGCTTCGATGAATCTGCATTATTCTACCATGAATGCACCGAAAACGCAATCCGCCCGGCGAAGGATTTGTGGATATTTGCGTTTTTTCGGGGGAATACTGGCAAAAAATGAGGGAGGGAAGCACATGAAAATTGCAGATATACGGGCAAGAGAGATTCTCGATTCACGCGGTATGCCTACGGTGGAGGCCTGCGTGCGGCTGGAAAACGGAAGCTGCGGATATGCAGCCGTGCCGTCCGGAGCGTCCACGGGCACGTATGAGGCCGTGGAAAAGCGGGACGGCGGCGAGCGCTATTGCGGCAAGGGTGTTCGCTTTGCGGTGCAGGCGGTGAATGGGCCGATTCGCGAGGCGCTGACGGGTTTGAGCGCGGATGAGCAGGAAAGGCTCGACCGACGTCTGCTTGCGCTGGACGGAACGGGAAATAAGGCGGCGCTTGGCGCGAACGCCATGCTGGCTGCGTCGATGGCTGCGGCGCGCGCAGCGTCGCAGGCGCACGGGCTGCCGCTATGGCGCTATCTGGGCGGCGTTGTAGGCGGCTGTCCGCGACTGATGATGAACGTGCTAAATGGCGGAAAGCATGCGAGCAATAATGTGGACATTCAGGAGTTTATGCTGGTGCCGAACGGAGCTTTGCCCGCAGCAGAGGCCGTGCGCATGGGTGCGGAAATTGATCGCGCGCTGGAAAAATGCATCCTGTCTCGGGGAATGTCTGCATCGGTGGGAGACGAGGGCGGGTTTGCTCCCGATCTGAGGAGCGACGAGGAAGCGCTTGATCTTTTGATGGAAGCCGCCGAAAGGGCCGGCTATGAGCCGGGCTGCGATGTAGGTTTCGCATTGGATATGGCTGCGGCGGGCTGGACGAAGGGCAGCGGCTATCATCTTCCCAAGCGCGGTACAGACATGACGCGGGAGGAGATGATCGGCTACATCTGCGCGCTGACGGAAAAGTATCCCATTGTTTCGGTGGAGGATCCGCTGGGTGAGGACGATTTCGAGGGCTTTGCGCTTCTGACGAAGGCGCTGAAGGGGCGGTGTCTTGTGGTGGGCGACGATCTGTTTGTAACCGATCGGGCGCGCATTGAGCGCGGCGCAGGGCTGCGGGCGGCTACAGCGGCGTTGATCAAGCCCAATCAGATTGGTACGGTGACGGAAACGCTGGATGCGATTCACGCTGCGCATGCCCACGGCATGAAGGCAATCGTTTCTCACCGCAGCGGCGAAACGACGGACGCCTTTATTGCCGATCTCGCCGTCGCCGTGCGAGCGGAGGGACTGAAGGCCGGCGCGCCTGTGCGCGGTGAGCGCGTTGCGAAGTACAACCGGCTGATGGAGATTGCCTCGGAAATGAGCTGAACGTCAGCCGGCTCCGGGTATCCGCGAGGGATAAACTGACGGATTCCCGGAGCTTCGAAGATTGGAAGGCGCCTCTATGCGAACGCAGGGCGGAATGAACGGACGCTCGGTTTTTCTGCGGTAGGCGAGCGCTTCAGAAGATGTTTGATAGGCTGGGCTCCTCGTGTGTTTTTAGGTGATCGAGCAGCTCATTGAACAGACGGATAGCTTCGCGATAGCCGTCCTTGTCGCCGATGGACAGGCAGGTTCCGGCCTCAGTGAGCTGCATGCGCATTTCGTGCAGGTCATTGTGCGGGGCAAGCACCTCGAGCCAGCGTCCGTGCGCCTGTATCTCGTTGAGCATTTGCGCAATGGTCGCCTGCGCTTCATCCGTCTTCCCTGCATCCGCCTGCTCCTCAAGTGTCAGACGGAGTGCAGCCAGCTCGGCCATGGCGCTTCGCACGTAAAACAGCGAAAACAGACACAGCGCCAGCGAAAATACGGTCATAAGGATGACGATCAGTAGCCTTTGCCTCATTACCATGCCACCTCGCCTGCATCCAGCGCTTCGGTCTGGAAGATGCCGCCGTTTTTTACCTGCACGGTCAGGATACCCTGTGTGTCCAGCGTGGCAAGAAAGACGCTTTTGGGCGTGTAGCCGTGGGCGGCAAGCGCCGCGCGCAGCCATGCTTCGTTCAGGTGCGCGCTTTTCAGATTGCTCTTTTGAATGCGCCCGTCCATCACCAGCGCCAGAGGAACGCCCTCATAGCCCGCGTCAACGCCCGCTTCCTTTGTCGTAAGCGGGCGTTTGGAGGAGCGAGGGAAGGCGGTGATGGTGCCGTTAGCCTCCATGACCGCGAAGCCGACGTCTGCCGGGTCGGAAATGCCGGCTTGCCGGAAACCCTCCAGCAGGTCGGACAGCGTGAGACACAGCCGCTCCATTTCGGCCTGATTGATCACGCCCTTGGATACGATCATTGAGGGCTTTCCGGAGATAAGGGCGCGCGCAGCATCCGATTTCATGCAGACGAGCGCGATTACGCCATGCACGGCCAGCAGCGCGGCAATGGGGATTACGCCGTGCAGAAGCGGGGTGCTTACGTCGGCCATCGGTGTTGCCAGTAGGTTGGCTACCAGCAGCGCCATTGCAAATTCGTAGGGCTGAAATTGCCCCATCTGCCGCTTGCCCATGAACCGGGTGGCGAGGATCATCAGGATATAAAGCAGAATCGCGCGGATAAAGATGGTAAACATGCAGGAAAACCTCCCTGATTTGCATATTTTCAACGTGAAGTATTGCTTTTTGACTCTTTTGTTTGCTATAATAAATCGATAATGGTGCCTGCTACTTATTTTCATCGGAAGGGCAATACGATATGAGGACAAAAATCTGGAATCCCGACGTTGAATGTATGGATCGGGAAAAGCTTCGGGCGCTTCAGAGCGAAAGACTGCGCGCTGTGGTGCAGAGGGAATATGAGAATGTGCCGCTTTATCGCGAGCGCATGGACGAGAAGGGCGTGAAGCCTGCGGATATCCGCACCGTCGACGATCTTCAGTATCTGCCGTTTATGGAAAAAACGGATCTGCGGGATACGTTCCCCTACGGGCTGTTTGCTGCGCCGCAAAGGGATATCGTACGCATTCAGGGCTCCAGCGGCACGACCGGCAAGCCCATCGTATCCGGCTATACGCAAAACGACATTGACGCATGGACGGAAATGATGGCGCGTACGCTTACCGCTGCCGGGGCAGACGAAAACAGCATCGTGCAGGTGTGTTACGGCTACGGCCTGTTTACCGGCGGCTTGGGCGCACATCAGGGCGCGAGCCGCATCGGCGCGATGACGGTGCCGATGTCCAGCGGCAACACGCAGCGCCAGATCATGATGATGCTGGAGCTGGGCACTACGCATTTGTGCTGCACGCCGAGCTATGCGCTGTATTTGGGCGAGACGATCGAAAAGATGCGCATCGATCGTTCCCGGCTGAAGCTCAGGGCCGGCTGCTTCGGCGCCGAACCGTGGACGGAGGAAATGCGCGGCGAGATCGAGCGGCTTCTGGGTCTGGACGCGCTGGACATTTACGGGCTTACCGAAATCGCGGGGCCGGGCGTGAGCTTCGAGTGCATGGAAAAGCATGGCATGCACGTGAACGAGGATCACGTGATTCCGGAGATCATCAATCCCCTGACGGGCAAGGTGCTGCCGTACGGTGAGAAGGGCGAATTGGTCTTCACCACCATCACCAAGGAGGGCATGCCGATGATCCGCTACCGCACGCACGACATCTGTCGTCTGCACGACGAGAGGTGTGCCTGCGGGCGTACGCTGATTCGCATGGAGCGGCTGATGGGACGCACGGACGATATGCTGGTCATTCGCGGCGTAAATGTGTTCCCCAGCCAGATTGAAAGTGTGCTTGTGGGCGTTCAGGGTGTCGCGCCGCATTATCTGCTGGTCGTAGACCGACAGAACGCGACCGATTCTCTGGAGATTCAGGTAGAGGTGACGGACGACATGTTCGCCGATTCGCTGGGCAAGCTGGAGGAGATTAAGCAAATCATCGGCGAACGAATCAAGTCTGTCGTGGGTGTCAAGGCATTGATCACGCTGGTTGGCCCGGGCACGATTCCGCGATTTGAGGGCAAGGCCAAGCGAGTGATTGACAAGAGAAATCTGTGAGGGAGGCGGAGCTTTCGTGCGAGTCAAACAGCTATCCGTGTTTCTGGAGAACCGAAAGGGCAGTCTTGCGGAGATGGCGCAGCTGCTGGGCGGCAGCGGCATCAACATGCTGGCGCTTTCCATTGCGGAGACGGACAATTTCGGCATCTGCCGCCTGATCGTATCCAATGCCGAGGAGGGCGTGCGCATTCTGCGCGCTGCGGGCTATACCGTGCGAACCACCGAGGTGCTGGTGGTCTGCGTGCCCGACCGTCCAAACGGACTGGCAGAGGTGCTTAAGATGCTGGAGCATGAGGATATTTCGGTAGAATACCTGTATTCCTTTGTGCGCAATTCCGGTTATAACGCGCTGATTATCTTCCGCCTGTCTGACATTGGCCGCGCAGAGCGCCTGTGTGAGGAAAAGGGCGTAAAGACGCTGAACAAGGACGAGGTAGAGGCGCTTTGAAGCGGCTGGAGCTGGTCATCTCCATGGGCACGCTGATTGAAAACGCGCGTGCGGTTCGGGTACGCGTGCCGGCAGACGTGAAAATCTGCGCAGTTGTTAAAGCGGACGCCTACGGGCATGGAGCCGCGGAGCTTTCGCAGGTGCTTTCGCGCGAACGCCTTGCAGATGCGTTTGCCGTAGCCACGCCCGAGGAAGGACGCGCGCTTCGGGAGGCCGGCGTGAAGAGCGAGATCATCGTGCTGGGGCTGACCGATGCAGATGGCGCAGAGGAAAGCGTGGCCTTCGAATTGGCGCAGACGGTGGACGACGAAATCGGTCTTGCCTTGTTGGAGCGGGCCGCCGTTCGGCAGGGAAGGCGCGCGTATGCGCAGCTGAAGGTCGATACAGGCATGACCCGGCTGGGTGTTCGCGGCGCGGAGGAGCTGGACGTGCTTCTGAAGGCGTGGAAATGCGCGCCGCATGTACACATGAGCGGTATGTTCACGCATTTCTGCTTTGCCGACGGCGACGCGGCGTTTACGCAGGCGCAGCTTGAGCGCTTTGAAGCGGCGTGCGTGACCGTGCGCGCGGCGGGCTTTGCGCCCGTCCGGCATGCGGCGGCGAGTACCGCGATGCTGGAGGAGTCCTGTCAGCTGGACATGGTGCGCATGGGCATTGCGCTGTATGGGACTGGTGTGAAGGCGCTGGGCGGCATCGTGCATCCGGCGCAGACGCTTCGAACGCATCCGCTGCGCGTGTGCGAGATTGAGGCGGGGGAGACGGTCGGCTATTCGCGTGCGTTCTGTGCGGATCGGCGCATGCGGGTGATGACGATCCCCTGCGGCTATGGCGACGGCTATCCGCGAATCCTGAGCGGGCGGGCAGACGTGCTTGTGAACGGGCGCCGTGCACCGGTGATTGGCAACGTCTGCATGGATATGATGATGGTGGATGTGACGGATGCGGGCGAGATTGCGCCGGAGAGCGAAGTGGTTCTGATGGGGGCGCAGGGCAGCGAACGGATTACGCCGGACGAGCTTGCGCGGCTTGCGGAAACGATCCCTTACGAGATTATGCTGGGCTTTTCGCAGCGCGTGGCACGGCGGCTTGCATAACGAGGAAACGATCGGAGGAACAGTATGAACAATACGTGGGGAATGGTCAAGAAAAACATAGTGCTGCATCTGACGGTGGCGCTTCTGGTGGCGCTTGTGACGTTCGTGGGCTCCGCATGGCTCGGTTGCCTGCTCGGAGCCGCCGTGTATTTCGCGTTTCTTGTGATGCAATATGCCGACGGCGCAGACCGCGGCGAACGCGCCTGCACGATGACGGCTACGATTCAGCGGCTTGAGGCCGACGGAAAGCAGGCGGACGACCGCATGAAAAAGCAGGTGTATGCGCCTGTAAATGCGGTGAAGGCGTTTCTGATTACCGCGCTCCCGCTGGCGGTGCTGGCCGTTGTGAACCTGCTGCTGGCAGATCCAAACGCGGTGGGCGAGACCGTGCTCGGCGCGGTGACCCGCATCGTGTTCTTCCCCGTTGCATGGATGACTCGTCTGCTTGCGGGTATGGTGGGTATGGACTATGCGGGCGCAGAGACGGCGGCGACCACGGTGTTCGGCGCACTGAATCGCAGCGGCATCGACTTTGCCGGGCTGGTTGGAAAGCTTTCCGAGATTCAGACCTACGCCGTGGCGTACGATTTGAGCTATCTTACCACGATGCGCATCCTGTACATCCCGGCGGCATTCCTTGCGCCGCTGGCGATGATGATTGGCTATCTGCAGGGCCCCAAAATGCACAAAAAGAAGATGGATGACATTGCAAAGGGCTCCCGCCGCAAGAAAAAGAAGCTGAAGGTGTCTGCGCGCTCGCGCCAGCCGAAGCAGATGAAGCCGGAGGTCTGATCACCTCGCATAGCCGGCATAGTTCCTGCTGTTGGCAGAGGCATACAGATTTCGCGCCTTCCATCCGGCAAACCGTTGAAGCTGCGTTTGCGTAAGGGAAAAGCCGTTCGTCAGCCGACCGGCTCATTTGTGTGGCTCTGCGCAGAAGCGGATGACTCGTTAAATATGATAAATCTATTGCAAGTATTGCAATAACGTGGTATAATTTTTACGGAGTGATGCAACTTGCGAATCATCGGCGGCGAAGCACGCGGTCGAAGGCTGTTTGCGCCGGAGGGCATGGATACGCGCCCGACGGCGGATCGCACGCGCGAGTCCCTGTTCAACATTCTGAATGCACGTTTGTATGGGGCGCAGGTGCTGGATCTGTTCGGCGGCACCGGTGCGCTGGCGCTGGAGGCCCTGAGCCGGGGAGCAGCGTTTGCCGCGATTGCGGACGTGTCGCCTGCGGCGGTTCGCGTGATTGAGCGCAATGCGGAGGCAGTGCTGAAGGATGAGAGGGCGTCGCGCGCGCGGATTCTGCGCGCCGATTACCGGCAGGCGCTCCGGGCGCTGTCGGGGCATCGGTTTGATCTGGTGTTTCTCGATCCACCGTACCGGATGGCGGAAGCGTATGGCGAGAGTCTGCGCATGCTGAAGGGCGGAGGCATGCTTTCGGAGGATGCGCTCATCGTGCTGGAGCGGCAGAAGGACACGGTGCTGTCTCTGCCGGACAGCTTTGAGACGTTCGACTGCCGTGCATATCGCGATACGGCGATCGACTTTGTGAGGGCGAGGCGAGAGGCATGATTGCGCTGTTTGCAGGCAGCTTTCATCCGCCGACGAACGGGCATCTGGACGTCATCCGTCGTGCGTCGCGCATATTTGAGCGCGTCGTAGTTGCGGTGATGGTCAATCCAGAGAAGAAATATTTGCTTTCGGCCGAGGAACGCTGCGAAATGCTTCGCCGCGCCGCGGCGGGGCTTGAGAATGTGGAGGCCGTCTGGGGCACGGGGCTGACTGCTGAGCTGGCAAAAGGGCTGGGCGCGGGCGTTCTGGTGCGCGGCGTTCGCAATGTGACCGATATGGAATACGAAATGCAGGCAGCGGACGTGAATCGTATGCTCACGGGCATCGACACGGTTTTCCTGCCGTCCAGACCCGAACACCGGGCGATATCGTCTACCATCGTGATGGACGTGGCGCGGCACGGCGGAAGCATTGACGGGATGGTTCCCGAACCGATACGAAATGACATCAGGCGTTGGTTCAGCGCCGGCTAAAGGAGTGGAATGCATGGAACAGGAGCGCAACGATCGGCTTCATGAGGAAGACGAGTACGATCCGCAGGATGAGACGCAGGAGACGCCTGAGACTGAGGGAGAGGATTACGGCGCAGACGCGGACGAGGAATCGTATGACTATGACGAGGAAGCGGACGGCGAGGAAGGCGAGTACGAGGAAGACGATGAGGGCGAGGAGGAAGATGAGGACGACGAGCCCAACGACACTACGTACTTCATGCAGCTGTTTGATTATCTGGAAAGGGCAATGAAAAGCGGCACAAATGTTCCGCTGACCACGAAAAAGCTGGTGGACGTGGACGAGTGCCTTAGGATTTTGGAAGACATGAAGCACAATCTGCCCGACGCGATTCAGTATGGCTGGAAAATTTACGAGGAAAAGGATCGTATCCTTGAAAAGGCCGAGACCATGGCGCAGGCCAAGGTGACGACCGCCAATGTGAAGGCAAAGTCCATTCTGGACGAGGCCAGCGAACGGGCAGCTTCGATTGGCGACAATGCACAGCGCCGCGCGAAGGCGACGGTGGCTGATGCGGAGGAGCGTGCGAAGGCGACCAAGCGGCAGGCAGACGACTACGCCGCCCGCAAGGTCAGCGAAAGCGAGATCATGCAGCGCGCCCGCACGGAGGCCAGGGAGCTGATGGATAAGGCTCGCAGCGACGCGCACGAGTGCCGTCTGAAGGCCGTTCAGGATGCGTATCGTCTGCTTGACGCACTGGAAAAGCAGACCAGCGGCATTGCGCAGGCACTGGAAAACAAGAAAAACGAGCTGGTTGGTCAGAATCGATAACTGGCTTCGGGAAAGCGGCGGCCGAAGGGCCGCCGTTTGTATTCCTGACTTCGCGAGGAGAAAAGTATAATTTTACGAATGCATAAGGAGAAAACGCTATGAAGATCAGACCGTTTGCAGTGGAAGAGTGGATGAACGAATACGAGGATGGCGCGCGGTATAATATTGCTGAAACCTGTGTGGATTCGGTGTCTCTTGATGAGCTGTTCGCGCTTACGGGTGAGGACCAGGCGGCGTTTCTTGCCGATTTCGGCGCGCGCCGTCTGACCTATGGCGCGATTATGGGTTCGCCTGCGCTGCGGGAGGGCATTGCCGGGCTTTACCGCAGCATACGGCCTGGGGAAATTGTGCCGACGCATGGCGCAGCGGGCGCGAACCACCATGTGTTCTGTTCGCTGATTTCCTCGGGCGACCGTGTGGTGAGCATTATGCCGACCTATCAGCAGCTGTATTCCATTCCGGAGTCGATCGGCGCGGAGGTTGCCATTCTGCAACTGAAGCGGGAAAACGACTTTCTGCCAGACCTGGACGAGCTGCGCGCGCTGGCGATGCCGGATACGAAGCTGATTTGTATCAATAATCCCAATAACCCGACCGGCGCGCTGATACCGGAGGAAATGCTGAAGGAAATTGTGGGAATTGCGCGCAGCGTGGGCGCGTATGTGCTGTGCGACGAGGTATACCGGCATCTGACGCAGGAGGACGGTTGGTGTCCATCAATCGTCGACCTCTACGAAAAGGGAATTTCTGTTAGTAGCATGTCCAAGGTATTCTCACTGGCCGGCTTGCGGATGGGGTGGATTGCCACGCACGATAGGGCGGCGCTGCAGGCGTTTGCGTCGCATCGGGATTATAATCTGATCAGCTGCGGTATGTTTGACGACGCGGTTGCTTCCCTTGCGCTCCGCCATGCCGACAAAATGCTTGCCCGTAACCGGCATATCGTTCGGGAAAATCTGGCAATTCTGGATCAGTGGGTGCAGAGCCAGCCGCACTTCGATTATGTAAAACCGCAGGCGGGTACGACCGCTCTGGTGTATTACGATTTTGAACTGCCATCCTATGAATTCTGTCGCCGTGCATATGAGGAAACGGGCGCGTTTGTAACGCCGGGCGACTGCTTCGGCCAGATGCGTAGCTTCCGCGTTGGCTACGCCAGCGACACGCAGACGCTGAAGGATGGACTTGCGGCACTGGCGTCGTTTGCGCAGAAGCTGGAAATGGAGAACGGAAGATAACATCGAGAAAGGGCAGCGCGCACACGGGAGTGTACCGCCAAAGGGTCTCATGCGCGAAAGCAATCGAGGATGCGGCGTGTTTTTGCCGCTTCCGGAGAGAAAGCGATGGCTGCGCTGACGAGCGGCAGAAGGAGGAAGACGAATGCCCCTTGAAATTGTTCGCAACGATCTTACCAGAATGGCGGTGGACGCGATTGTAAACGCCGCGAATCCGACCCTGCTGGGAGGGGGCGGCGTGGATGGGGCGATTCACCGCGCCGCCGGGCCGCAGCTTCTGGAGGAATGCCGTGCGCTGAACGGCTGCAGAACCGGCGAGGCCAAGCTGACGGGCGGCTATCGTCTTCCGTGTCGGTACGTGATTCATACCGTTGGGCCTGTCTGGCAGGGCGGAACTCACGGAGAGCGCGCGCAGCTTGCCGCCTGCTATCAGAGCTCGTTGGCGCTGGCGAAGGCGTACGGGTGTGAAACCGTCGCTTTTCCGCTGATTTCTACCGGTGCATACGGTTATCCGAAGGCACAGGCGATGCAGGCGGCGGTGGAAACGATTACGGCGTTTCTGATGGAAAATGACATGACGGTATACCTTGTCGTGTTCTCAAAGGATGCGTTCGAGCTCAGCGGGAAACTAATTCACGACGTGAAGGCCTATATCGACGACGTGTACGTCGACGAGCATACGGACGAGACGCGGGAGCGCATGCGCATCTGGTATCCGGCAAGCGAGTCCATCATGTACAATTATCCGGTGGTATCCATGGATGCGGACGCTTCGTCAAGTGGTCAGCCGATGCAGATGGACGAGGCAGCTCCGCTGGACGAGCTGCTGGAACAGATCGGCGAGACGACCTCGCTGGATGAGCTGCTGGCGCAGATGGACGAGGGCTTTTCGCAGGCGCTGATTCGGAAGATTGACGAGAAGCATATGACGGACGCGGAATGCTACAAGCGGGCGAACATCGATCGGCGGCTGTTCAGCAAGATTCGAAGCAATCCAGGCTATCGGCCTGGAAAGCCAACGGTGCTTGCCTTTGCCATCGCGCTACGGCTGACGCTTACGGAAACAAGAGAGCTGCTTGCAAAGGCTGGATTTGCCTTGTCTCACAGCAGTAAAACCGACATCGTGGTGGAATATTGCATACGAACGAAGCATTATGACGTCATCGAAATCAACCAGATTTTGTTTGAGCTGGATTTGCCGCTCCTTGGATGCTGAGTCGTCGCGCAATTTGGCAGTGTGTCAGGAGGGATCCTATTTAGGTGTCTGCAAACATGGGTTTCTTGATTTGCATCTGACGAAAAGCCGTTTGTCCTGAGATGCTTTTTCTGCCTGCGCCGGTCTGCAAACAGGGGAAGGGAACGGATAACAGCTTGTCAAAAAGACTTTTGCTAGGCTGGTGAATGAGGAAGCGAGATCCTTGCTGCGGACATCCCTACCAGAGGCGCGGAGCTCGAATTTTCAGTTCGACCGTGCGCAGTCGGCCGGTAGGCCGACTTGGAATCACTCCTTTGATTGAAGTCTTCGGATTCTGGCCGCAAAATCTGCAGGGAAGCGATTTCCTCTCCGAAAATGAGATAATCCGCTGAGAAAATCGCGTGAACCCGTTGTACACGCCGCTATGTTTGATTGGAATTTGAGAGGGGTGACTCTTTTGAGCTCGCCCATGGGTTTTCTGACGATCTGAGGGTATTTCCATTTGATAGAAATTGTGCTATAATCTGTGTGCGTCCGACGGGATGCAGAGGAGGAACAGCTGGGATGATTGAGTTCAGAAAAGATTTTTATGCGGATGTGCGGACAGAGGATCGCAGCCGTACCGTCATTTCCTATCAGGCGGGTGTTCTGGAGGAAATGAAAACCCGCGAGG
Organism: uncultured Oscillospiraceae bacterium; assembly: GCA_964554795.1. Classification (GTDB taxonomy): domain Bacteria; phylum Bacillota; class Clostridia; order Christensenellales; family Aristaeellaceae; genus SFHK01. Next base: position 27,164 of record CAZKQB010000017.1, read on the forward strand.
AACGCCGCGCCTTCCTGCGGGTATACGACGGCAAAATGTGGTATTATGCCTCGGTGACCGATTTGGCGCATTTGCAGAGGACGCTCGACGGTCTCTACGCCGCAGCGACGCCGAATGCCGGGATTCTGAACGATCCCGTCGTTCGCCGCTTCGAGCGCAACAAGGATCGGGTGGTGTGCTTTGCAGATTGCTCCATCCGTGATGTTCCGGCTGCAGAGAAGCAGGCGCTGCTTACATCGTATCTGCCGCTTCTGACCGAGGATGCCTGCGTGACCATGCCAATGGGTACCTATCTGGACCGAAGCAGCGAGTTCCGCTTTCAGTCCAGTCTGGGGGCGGATATAGCCTACGATTATCAGACCTGTGGCCTGTCCTTCTCCTGCGATATGACGGAGGGAGAAAAGAAGTTTTCCGGTCACTGGCAGAAGGGCGCGACCCGCTTTGACGAGCTGAAGGATCTGACGGAGGAAATTCGCTTGGCCATGGCGGAGCAGACGGCGTTCATGAGAAATTCCGTGCCTGTTACGGCGGGAAAATATCCTGTGGTGCTGTCGCCGGAGGCTGCGGGCGTATTTGCTCACGAGTCCTTTGGGCACAAGTCCGAATCAGATTTCATGCTTTCGGACGAAACCATGCGGAACGAGTGGCAGCTGGGCAAAAACGTGGGTTCGCCCATCCTGTCCATTGCCGAATGCGGCAGCCTGCCCGGCTTCGGTTATGTGCCTTATGACGACGAGGGAACGAAGGCTCGCAGGAATTACCTGATTAAAAACGGCGTGCTGGCAGGCCGGTTGCACAGCGTGCAGACTGCGGCGGCGCTGGATGAGGAACCGACGGGCAATGCGCGCGCCATCGATTGTCGCTTTGAACCCATCGTCCGCATGACCAACACGTATATTGAAGGCGGCGAGATGGATTTCGATCAGCTGATTGCACCCATCGAAAAGGGCTTCTTTATCAAGACTATTCGCCACGGAAGCGGCATGAGTACATTTACCATCGCACCCAGCCTGGCCTACGAGATTGTGGACGGCAAGCTCGGACGCCCGGTGCAGATCAGCGTGCTGACCGGCTCCGTGTTTGAAACGCTCGGGCTGATTGACGGCCTGACCCGCGACGTGCAGATGTTGTCGTTTGTAACCGGCGGCTGCGGCAAAATGGAGCAAAGCGGTTTGCCTGTAGGCTTCGGCGGCCCGTACGTTCGCGTATCGTCCATGAATGTGCAGTGAGGTGAAAACGCATGGAAAAAGAGTTTTTGACGGAAACCAGTCGCTCCGTTACCCTGAATGTGACCGGCGGTAAAATTGATAGCTTCCGTGAGCAGGAGGAGACGACCGGCACCGTTCGCGTGTATGAAAACGGTTGTATCGGCGTGGCGGGCTGTCTGGGTACGCCAGACGAGGACGCGCTGGAAAAGAAGGCCGTCGAAGCGCTGGCGCTGGGCATTCCGTATCCCTGCAGGCTGGAGGGCGCGCTGGAGCGGAAGGAGATGCACGAGGAGGAAATTATCCCCGTGCCCCAATTCATACCTACCATGCAGCGCTTTCTGGATCGCCTGAGCGAAGCGTGCCCCCGGTTTGCCTTTTCCAATAAGATCACCCTGAGCGACGAAAGGGCAGAGTATCGCAATTCTCTGGGACGGCATCTGGTAAGCGCTGAGCGCAAGATGGGTATTGCGCTATTGGCACAGAACCGAGGATCGGGCAACCTGTTTGATACGACCCTTGCCTATGAGGGTACGTCCTTTGATGAGGATGTGCTGCTGGCTCAGTTCAAAAAGATGTATGACGCGTTTTACACTCCGGCAGACATCGAACCCGGGCGATATCCCGTGGTGATGGCTGCGTATGGGCTGTTTGGCACGTTCCTGCAGCATTTTGTTGCCGAAATGTATGTCTCGGGTGCATCGCTTCTCAGCGGCAAGCTGGGACAGAGGGTGTTCTCGGACAAGATTACCCTGCGAAACGACATGAACCCCGAAACCAACCCCGGTACCCGCTTTTTTGACAGCGAAGGCTGCGTGGCGCCCGACCTGCGGCCCGTGCTGATCGATAAAGGAACGCTGACGGGTCTGCTGACCACGAAAAAATCGGCGGAGCAGTTTGGTCTCAAGAATCTCGGTACGGCGGCTGCCGCCTATGACGGAGTACCCTCGTTGGGGCTCAATGGCTTTTACGTGGATCCCACCGCGCAGACGCTCCGCGAGCTGGTGCCCGGCAAGGCAGTGTATGTTGTGATGGCTTCCGGCGGCGACACGACGCCCGACGGTCATTTTGCGACGCCTGTACAGATGGCTTACCTGATGGAGGACGGCGAGCTGGTTGGACGGCTGCCCGAGCTGAGCATCAGCGGCAGCTTCTACAATATGCTGGGAAAGGATTACATTGGCGCTGTCCCGAAAGAGCTGCAGCCGGGCAATCTGCTGTGCGCCGTGACCATGGATGTGACAAAGTAACGGCGGGCTTTGCCTGAACCGAGCGGTCTCCTGGCGAAGCGTGAAAGAGGCTGTATTTCGGAACGCCGATGCAAAGGGCGTTCAAAGGGTTATCCGTGCGGGAGGAAAAGCCCTCTGCAAAGGCATGCCAGAAACGTGGGTTTCTGGCATGCCTTTTTTGTTATGCACAAAGAAACCGCTTAAGTATGGGCGTTTTACGTTAAATGTTGAGATAAAGATTAAAATGTGAAGAAGAAACGGTCAAGTTTCAGATTGAGTTGAGTGTTCCGAAAAACGCTTGAATTCAAAAAACTTCTGGGTATAATACTGGCATGCGATGGTGCGAGGGGGACGAATATGGTGATTCAGCCGGCGGTAAAAAAGGAAACCGTGCGCATTGCGTGGGGCACGCTGGCGTGCTTTGCGTTGGTGTGCGGCGTGGCGCTGATGACTGGAACGTTTGATTACACGATCGTTCTTGGCGGGCTGCTTGGCGGCGTATGTGCGATTGTTTGCTTCTTGCTTCTGGGGCTGACGGTGCAGCACATCGTCGAGGAGGGCACTGCCGATCAGAAGCGAGGGAAGAAGCGCATGCGCGCGAGCTATCTTTTGCGGCTGCTTCTGATGACCGCCGTGTTTATTGTGGCGGTGGAGGCGTCGGTATTCAACTGGATTGCGGTGGCGGTGATGCTGCTTGCTCCGCGAGCCGTTGTGATGCTTGTTCCGGTGATTGAGCACTTTAAAAAGAAGAAGCAGGACAAGACACAGGAGACCTTATGAGCAACATTGAAATTACGGGCGCAAGGATACTCATGCGCTTCGGAAGCGTCGTGATTACGGAAACTGTCGTGAACACGTGGCTGATTATGTTCGTGATCTTTGCAGCATGTCGCCTTCTTACGCGAGGGCTTACGGTGCGCGGGGGTACGAAGCGGCAGATGGTCGCCGAGTGGATCGTGACGAAGGTGAACGGCCTTGTGAAGACGAACATGGGCGAGGCGTTCCGCGATTATCCACCCCTCGTTGCGGCAATTATGGCGCTTTCGGCGCTGTGCAGTTTGTCGAGCATGGTGGGACTGTATGCGCCAACGAGCGACCTGTCTACGCTGATCGGCTGGTCACTAATGGTGTTTGCGCTGATCACGTATTACAAGATCAGAGCTAACGGCTTCCTTGGCTATCTGAAGGGATACACCGAGCCAGTCGCGGTTATGCTGCCGATGAACCTTGTTTCCGAAATTGCCACGCCAATCTCGATGGCGTTTCGTCATTTCGGAAACGTCGCCTCCGGAACAGTGGTTACGGCGCTGATCTATTCGGCACTGTCCGCGCTGTCGGCGGCGGTGTTCCGGTTTCTGCCGGGCGCGCTGGCGAGCATTCCCTTCTTTCAGGTTGGTCTGCCGGCGGTGCTGTCGCTGTATTTTGACATTTTCTCCAGCTGCATACAGGCGTTTATCTTCAGCATGCTGACCATGGTGTATGTGTCGGCGGCTGCACAATAACGAAAAAACGGGAGGAGTATTTCAATGGGAATGGAAGAAGTAAAATATCTGTCAAAGGCGATCGTGCTTGCTGCGTCGGCCATCGGCGCAGGTCTCGCGATGATTGCGGGTCTCGGCCCCGGCATCGGCGAGGGTAATGCCGTGGCGAAGGCACTGGAAGCCATTGGCCGCCAGCCAGAATGCAAAAGCGAGGTCACATCCACGATGATTCTGGGCGTTGCCATGGCGGAGACGACCGGCATCTATTCGCTCGTTATCGCGCTGATTCTGCTGTTTGTCAATCCGTTGGTCGGCAAGCTCGGTTAATGGTACGGGAGTGACGAAGTATGCCGGGAGAGGTTCAGGAATTTGTATCCCTGACGCCGTGGACGATGATCTTCGAGGTTGTCAACATGCTGATCGTTACGCTGATTCTGAAAAGGTTCCTGTTCAAGCCTGTTAACAAGGTGCTTGCACAGCGGCAGGCGGAAATCGGCGGCGTGTATCAGCGAGCGGAGGATGCGCAGAAGGAGGCGCAAACGCTGAAGCAGGCGTATGACGAGCACATGTCCGGTGCGCGCAGGGAGGCCGACGAGCTGCTTGCAGCAGCGCAGGAGAATGCCCGCCGCTGGGGCGACGAGATCGTGGAGGAGGCTCGCGATGAGGCCGTGCAGCTGCGCCGTCGCGCCGAGGAGGATATTGCGCTTCAGAAGCGCAAGGCGATGCGGGAGGCGCGGGAGCAGCTGGCTGACATGGCGGTAGGTATTGCCGGGAAGGTGATCGAGCGCGAGGTCACGTGCGAGGATCACGATCGGCTGGTAGAAGAATTCATAAAAAGCGCGGGTGATGAGCCGTGACGGAGTTTTCCACCGAATACGGCGACGCGCTGTATTCGCTGGCGCGCAGCGAGGGTATTGAGGAGCAGATACTGAAGGAGGCAGAGGCGCTGAGCAACTGCTTTGCTGCTGAGCCGGAGTATCTAAGGCTGATTGGCAATCCTGCGCTATCCCGGGAGGAGCGCGAGGGAATCATTGATGCGGCGCTGCGGGAGCAGGTTCATCCGTATTTGCTGAGCTTTGTAAAGCTGATCGCGGTGCGCGGCGGCGCAGGTGAATTCTTCGCGTGCGTGAAGCGTTTTCGCGAAAACGAGTATCGAGACCACAAAATTGCCGTGGCGCACGTGCTTACGGCCAGATCGCTCACGGACGAACAGCGCGCGGTACTGACCGAAAGGCTGCAGGCGCTTACCGGGAAGACAATTCTTCTGGAGATGCGAACGGATGCGTCGCTGCTGGGCGGCGTGCGGGTGAATGTCGAGGGTCGCACATATGACAACACGCTTAGAAACCGGATCGACGAAATCGGTCAGGCGCTGCGCACGGATGCCTGACGGCAGGAGGACGAAATCATGCGGCTGAAGCCGGAAGAAATCTCCCGTGTTATACGGGAGCAGATAAAAAACTACGAAGCGAAGGTCTCCGAGGCCGATACCGGAACGGTGCTGATCGTGGGCGACGGTATCGCGCGCGTGTCTGGATTGGACAGATGTGTGGCGGGGGAGCTTCTGCACTTTGCCACGGGAGGCTACGGCATGGCGATGAATCTGGAGGAAAACAGCGTCGCCGTCGCGCTGCTGGGCGAGGACAGGGACGTGGCCGAGGGTACGCGCGTTGAGCGCACCGGCAGGGTCGTTTCCGTACCGGCGGGAGAAAGGCTGATTGGGCGCGTGCTGAATGCACTGGGTGAGCCGATTGACGGCAAGGGTCCAGTGGACGCAGCCGAGCTGCGCCCCGTGGAGCATGACGCACCCGGTATCATCGAGAGAAAAAGCGTCAGCGTGCCGCTACAGACGGGCATTAAGGCCATTGACTCAATGATACCGATTGGCCGCGGCCAGCGCGAGCTGATTATCGGCGACCGCCAGACCGGTAAAACGGCCATTGCAGCCGACACGATTATCAACCAAAAGGGCCAAAATGTCGTGTGCGTGTATGTGGCCATCGGCCAGAAGCAGTCTACCGTGGCGCAGCTGGTTGAACAGCTGACCCGCGCGGGCGCGATGGAATACACCATCGTCGTATCCGCGACGGCCTCTGAATCCGCGCCGATGCAATATATTGCGCCGTATTCCGGCTGTGCCATGGGCGAATATTTTATGGATCAGGGCCGGGATGTGCTGATTATCTACGACGACTTGAGCAAGCATGCCGTTGCCTATCGGGCGCTGTCGCTTCTGATTCGCCGTCCGCCGGGGCGCGAGGCATATCCGGGCGATGTGTTCTATCTGCACAGTCGCCTTCTGGAGCGTGCGGCGCGTCTGGCTCCCGAATACGGAGGCGGAAGCCTTACGGCACTGCCGATTATCGAAACGCAGGCAGACGATGTATCTGCATATATTCCAACGAACGTGATTTCCATTACCGACGGGCAGGTATATCTGGAAAGCGAGCTGTTCCACGAGGGCATTATGCCCGCTGTAAATCCGGGTATTTCGGTATCCCGCGTTGGAGGAAATGCGCAAATCAAGGCTATGAAGAGGGTTGCGGGCACGCTGAAGCTGCTTTATAGCCAGTACCGTGAACTGCAGGCATTCGCGCAGTTTGGCAGCGATCTTGATGCGGATACCCGCGCGCGGCTTCAGCAGGGCGAGCGCATCGTGGAGGTGCTGAAGCAGGGCCGAAACGAGCCGGTGGCGGTGGAGGATCAGGTATGCATCCTGTACGCCGTGGTAAATGACCATTTGAAGGATGTAAAGCTTTCGGACGTGCATGAATATGAGCAGGCGCTGTATGAGCGCATGCGTGCGCAGTGCGAAGGGCTGCGAAAGGAAATTCGAGAAACGGGCAACCTGACGGACGAGGGCTGGCAGAGGTTAGACGAGGCAATTTGCCGGTTTACAAGTGATTTTCTTGCCGAGCGGGAGGCATAATCGATGGTCGGAGCTTCGATGAAGGATATAAAAACGCGCATCCGCAGCGTAGAGAGCACGCGGCAGCTGACGCATGCCATGCAGCTGGTCGCCGCGTCCCGCATTCGCCGCGCGAGGGAGGAGCGGGATGCGAGTCGTCCATTCTTCTCTGCAGCAAAGGAAACGCTGGAAACACTTGCACGCTATGCGCCGCCGGGCACGAAAAATATGTTTTTGCAGGCTGGTGGGGAAGGGAAAACGCTTCTGATCGTACTTGCGGGCGACCGCGGACTGGCAGGCGGCTACAACAGCGGCGTTTTGCGTCTTGCGGCGGAGCAAATGCGGTCAGGAGCATGTGTCTGTCTGCCGATTGGGAGAAAGGCGATGGAAAGTCTTTCAGCGAACGGAGCGGAAATTGTGGACAGCGCATACGCACGCGTGGAGACCTTCGATACCGCAGCGGCCGAAAGCACTGCAGAGCGAGCGATTGAGGGCTATCGGGAAGGCCGCTGGACGCGCGTGGAGCTGGTGCATACCGGGTTTCGCTCGATGCTTTCGCAGGAGCCGACCGTTACGCGGCTGCTTCCCCTTGAAAGGGGGGAAGAGCCTGCGCCAAGAGAGCAGATGGTTTTTGAACCGGAGCCGGAGGATATTTTCGATGCGGCGGTGAAGGTGGCGCTGACGGGCATGCTGTACGCCGCGGCGCGGGAGGCCTTTCTGTGCGAAACCGCGGCCCGGCGTATGGCGATGGACAGCGCGACACGCAACGCGGGACAGATGATTGACAGGCTGAAGCTTCAATACAACCGCGCGCGGCAGAGTGCGATCACACAGGAGCTGACCGAGATTGTCGCGGGCGCGGAGAATCAGGAAGGATGAAAGGTATGAACACGGGCATCGTCGTGCAGGTGATCGGGCCTGTCGTGGACGTGAAATTTGCGGACGGGCAGCTGCCCGCCATGCGAAACGCCGTTACTACCGAGGTGAACGGAAAAACGCTGGTGATGGAGGTCGCGCAGCATATTGGCGACAACGTGGCGCGACTGATTTCCATGAATTCAACGGATGGGCTTGCGCGCGGCGCTACGTGCACCGATACCGGCGCGCCGATTCAAGTGCCGGTGGGAAATCAATGCTTAGGGCGCATGTTTAATTTGCTTGGCGAGCCGATTGATGGCGTGAACGCACCGGAAACAGCGGAGAAATGGCCGATTCATCGTCTGCCGCCACCCTATGACGAGCAGCAGACATCTACGGAAATCCTCGAAACCGGCATCAAGGTGATCGACCTGATTGCACCCTACGCCAAGGGCGGCAAGGTTGGCCTGTTCGGCGGTGCAGGCGTAGGAAAGACGGTCATCATCATGGAGCTGATCAACAACATCGCCCGTCGCCATGGCGGCATCAGCGTGTTTGCAGGCGTGGGCGAGCGCACCCGCGAAGGCAACGATCTGTATAATGAAATGAAGGACTCCGGCGTGCTCGGCAAGACCGCGCTCGTGTACGGACAGATGAACGAGCCGCCGGGAGCGCGCATGCGCGTGGCACTGTCCGGCCTAACGATGGCGGAATACTTCCGCGACGAGGAGCAGCAGGACGTGCTTCTGTTCATCGACAACATTTACCGCTTTACACAAGCAGGCAGCGAGGTCTCTGCATTACTTGGACGTATGCCCAGCGCCGTTGGCTATCAGCCGACGCTGGCAACCGAAATGGGTGCGCTGCAGGAGAGAATCACCTCCACTCGCAAGGGTTCGATTACGTCCATTCAGGCTGTGTACGTCCCGGCGGATGACCTGACTGACCCGGCGCCCGCAACGACGTTTGCACATCTGGATGCGACAACAGTGCTTAGCCGTGCCATTTCGTCGCTGGGCATTTATCCTGCCGTGGATCCGCTGGATTCCACCAGCCGCATCCTCGCGCCGGAGATCGTGGGAAGGGAGCACTATGAAATCGCTCGCAGCGTGCAGGGTATTCTGCAGCGCTATAAGGAGCTGCAGGACATTATTGCGATTATGGGCATGGACGAGCTGTCCGAGGAGGACAGGCTGATCGTTGCGCGCGCCCGCAGGGTTCAGCGCTTCCTGAGCCAGCCGTTTTCCGTCGCAGAGCCGTATACCGGCATGGAGGGGCGCTATGTACCCATTGCTGAGACGTTGCGCGGCTTCCAGGAAATTATCGAGGGGCGGCATGACGACATTCCGGAAAGCGCATTCCTTTTTGCAGGCGGCATTGACGACGTGCTCAGGAAAGCGGGGAAATAGACTGTGAACAGGTTCCGGATGAAAATTATCACTCCGCAGCGCGCGGCATTTCGTGGCGAGGCTGAGCGGCTGGTGGTGCGTACGCGCGAGGGAGATGTGGCTATCCTGCCGCGCCATGCCGAATACGTCGCCGAGGTCGTCGCGGGCACGGCGCGTGTGACGGCAGACGGACAAACCCGGCTGGCTGAAACAGGATCGGGCGTGCTTGCCGTTACACACGAGGGCACGACGCTTCTGTGCGAGCACTTTGAATGGAAATAGCGTGCCGGTAACTCCGCCCATGAAAAACCGTGATTTTTGGCATTTCATGGGTGGAGATTTACGTGTTAAGAATTGAAATTCATATTGACATTCAAATCCTCATGATGTATACTATTATGTGTTCGCGGGGTTATAGCTCAGTTGGTTAGAGCGTTACGTTGACATCGTAAAGGTCGATGGTTCGAGCCCATTTAACCCCATAGACGACGCGTTTGTTCGCGTCGTCTTTTTTTATCAGTCCATTGTCAGATATCGTGTTTTATCGTGAATTGAGAGACGTATTTTTGATCTGCGCATACAATTCAGCATTGCCGCTTCGCCGGATGGGAGAAGAAGGAAGAGTCGCGCCGGGAACCAGATACGGTTGGTTTTATCGAGGAAGGGATCGGCATAGGCTTTTCTGATAAACGGTCGGGAGTGGTGGGAATGCTGGGGTTTTTGGGCATGTATCGACAGGCACGCACGGCGCATGCCAAGCAGCTGACGGAGGGGACGTTTGTTTCGCTTGGAACGAGCGCAATGGGCGGGCAGGACGTGTGCGCGCAGGGAGCACTGATGACGCTGTCTGCCGGGCGTATAGCGAACCGCCGAGCGCTTCTGAGAACGCTAGAACTGAGCGAACCGCTGCCGGATGCCGCGCTTGTGATGAACGCCTATCGACGCTGGGGCGCGGACTATCCGCGGCACATCGAGGGGGCGAGCGTGACGGCAGTGATCGATCGGATTGAGGATCGACTGATCCTTACGCGCGATCGTATAGGTGCGGTGCCGGTGTATTATGCGTGGCGGGGGCGCAGCGCGGCCTTTTCTGGGCGGCCGGAGCTGCTTTTACGCGCTGGTGTAGCGGGACGGGTGGTTGACCGGGAGGGAATCCTTGAGCTGTTTCAGGTGACGGGCGTTTCTTCGCCCATGCGCACGCCACTGCGGGACATTCGCAGGCTGGAGCCCGGATGCGCGTTGGTGGCCGACATACGCGGGACGCGAATCAAGCGCTATTCGCTGTTGGAGCCAAGGGACGGAGGCCTGTGCGCAGCGCGTGCAGCGCTGCTCTCCGCGATTCCGGAGGCGGGAGAGAAAATGCCGGTTTTCTGGCATTCGGGAGGAGCAGGGTCGATTTTTCTGGAGAGACTGGTGCGCGAGAAGTATATGCGCCCGCCGGAGATGTTGCGCCTATGCAAAGAAGACACGGTGCATACGCATGAAACGAACAGCTACACCGAGGAAATTATACAGACGGAAGCAGAGCGCACCGAGGCAGAGGAGGAAAGCGTCGGTGCGCTGGGCTTTCCGGACGCAGACCCAACCAATGCGGTGCTGCTTCAACTGGCAGGGTACAGTGGGCGCCTGTCACCGCGCGCACTGCTGGCAACAGGCTCGGGTGCGCTTTTTCCAGCAGCAGAGGAAGGCTTCGCGCCGGAGCGCGGCCTGTTTCCATGGCAGAGGGAGGCGTGTCATCTCAGGTTTTTGAAGCCAGCCTTGCGGGCAAGGCTGAATCCGGAGCGATATTTGCGTGACCGGCTGCACGAAGCGTTGGATCGCCTGCCGCATTCGCCGGAAGGGGACGCGAATTTTGCAGCCTTCGGCCTGCGTGCAGCATTCCTGCTGCCTGCGCTTGCAGCAAAGACGACGGAATTGCTGGCTGCGCGCGGCATACAGGCGGAAATGCCGTTTGCCAACGAAGCCGTTGTTGGGCTATTATGGGGCACTGGGGAAGCGCGGAAGCATTTTCTTGCGCAGGAAGAGGCGTATACGAACCGGAGGAGCGCGTCCGGAGCGCTACGTGAGGCGATTACACGGTTGCTGGCCGACCCGGCACAGCCGGTTCGTGCATGGATTGACGATACGTCTGTGCGCGACAATGCCTGGGGGGCGAGCCCGGACGCGGAGGAGTTATCCTTTCTTCTGCGGATAAATGAGTGGATGGTACGAATGGAAGCGGAAGCGGAACTGTAGAGGAGCCGAAAGACTGCCGCCGTCATCTCACGCGAAATGACGGCGGCAGCGTTGATTACGGGGTCTCGGGCTCCGCTACCAATGCGTGATCGGCGCAGAGTCCACGGTTGGGCAGCAGGTAGTTTTTGACGCAGATGGCGCCGGAAAGGGTGTCTACGGTCTGTCCTTCCACATAGAAGCGCACGGCGTTTATGGAATCCATGCACGTGAGCGTGTTCACGATAGCATACACGAAGAGGGCTTCTTCCTCCGGCGAGAGCTGCTGGCATAGCGCGTAGGCGTTTCGGGAAAGATTGATCAGCGCTGTATCGTCCCGAAGTCCTATGCCTAATAGATCGGAGGGTGCAATGCCATTCGGAATGGCGGAGGACAGGTCGTTTGTCAGGGGAGCCTCCATCAGAAGCGACAGTCGGGCGCGGATGGACGCTGCGTCGCCTGCGGGGAGCGCGCGATACTCCGGAGACAGGGCGCCATCTTCATCGGTGAAATACAATGCCGTGATTTCGCCGATGCTCCCGCTGAAATCCGCGCGGGTGAGAAGGTTATTCTCGAATGACAGACTACCGCCATCAGGACGGGGAACGCTTTTGACCGGCTTTCCGCCAAACGAAATGCGTATGCCGTCGAGCTCGTCGATATAGGTGGTGAGCGTCAGGACGATGGACGCAAGAAACTGCCAACGCGAGACGTTGCTCGCTTCCAGCGCGTCATACACGGCGGCAGAGAAGGGAATGTCGAGCACTAGGCGGTTGTTGTCGGTAGCGGAAAGGGTGCAGGGCGAAGCAAGAATCCCATCCTGTACGGCAATGGCAGGCAGTAATCCGTCCTGTCCGGGCGCGCTGGTAAGCAGCGCAAGCAGCTGCCCGGCGGCATCCAAATCGGCGGACAGGGAGCGCAGAGAGGGCACTACAAGCCGTCCGCCCGCATCCGGGTAATACACGACGGCGCAGCGCGAGGCCGAGCCGTCTCTCTGAAGGTGCTCCTTCAGGTCGGCAATGGAGGCGACGTCGCTTTCAAGCAGCGCGCCTACAGGCAACGAATACAGCGTGAGCGGGCGGCCGGCCAGAAGAATGTTGACGGCGGAAAGCTCTGTCAGGTTGAACAGCGTGGTGGAAACGCAGGCGGCGATGGTCGCCTTTTCGTCGTCGGAGAGCATGCGGCCGGGAATCAGGTTGACGGTTGCGATGCGAGATGCGAGTTCAATGCTAACAAGCCGCGTTCCCTCCGGCGCGGGAGAGCGAACGGTGGATGCGTCGTCGCCAAGAAGAGCCTGAAGCGCCACGAAGGCTTCGTCACTTGGGCTGGTATCGGTGAACAGTCGGCTGACCGGCGCATAAGCCGTGCCGTCGGCATTCGGATAGGAGAGCCATGCGTAAAAGCTGCTCAGCGGGCGATCGTCGCCGATGGGGGCGGCAGGGGAATCGGAGGTGGGCGCGGGGAGCGTTTCAAACGCAGAATCGCCGGGGGAGACGAGGAGCCCATCGCAACCGGTCAGAAGCAGTGCCATTGCGACGGTCAGCGCAAGCATGCGCGCGGAGGATTTACTCATGCGCCTTCCCTCCTGTGGTTTTCTGAAGCAGCGGCAGCTCTACCGTGAACGTGCTACCCTCGTTTTCCTTCGAGGAAACGCTGATGTTGCCGTCGTGCAGAAGCACGATCTGCTTTACAATGGACAGTCCCAGACCGGTACCGCCCGTTTCGCGCGAGCGCGCCTTGTCTACGCGGTAGAATCGGTCGAAGATATGCAGCTGATCCTCCTCTGGAATACCGATGCCGTTGTCGGCTACGCGAGCCACGGCGGTTTTGCCCTGCTTGCTAAGCTCGACGTGTACCCAGCCGCTTCGAGGCGTATACTTGATGGCGTTGTCGATCAGGTTGTAGAACACCTGCGTAAGCTTCATGTGGTCGCCGACGATTTCGACGTTCTCGCGGCTGGTGAACTGAAGCTCGATGCCGCGCTCGCGTGCCAGCGGCGCCAAACGGCGCACGTTGTCGCCGATCAGATCGCGCAGCGAAAGCGGGGCGGGCTTGAGCTTGAGCTCGCCGCTGTCCACGCTTACGAGAGTGAGCAGGTCGCTGATAACCGCGCTCAGACGATCGATTTCCTTATCGATATCCGTTAGAAATTCGCGGGAAATCGCGGGATCGTAGACTTCCTGATACAGAAGCGTCTGAAGGAGGATTTTCATCGTGCTTAGCGGCGTTTTCAGCTCGTGCGAGGCGTTGGACACGAACTGGTTGCGCGAGCGATCCAGCATTTCCATGCGCTGGCACATGGTGTTGAACGCGCTGGCAAGCTCCGAAAACTCGTTTTTGCCGCGCACGCGCACGCGCGCCTTGAAGTCGCTTTTGGTCATTCGCTGAATGCCCTCGGACAGGTCGCGCACAGGATGGGTGAACATGCGCCCGATGAGCACGCTCAGAACGCCGACAACAATGAATACCGCCAGCAACGTGACGCCGATGCGGCGAATGACTCCGATCAGATCGTCGTAAATATCCTGCGCGCCGGAGACGTACACCACCATGCCGATGAGCGAGTTGCCGTTCGTCACGCGGGTGACACAGATGCCGGTCACCGCACCGTAATCCTGGCTGCTGCGCAGGAAGGTGTTCAGTGCTTCCGAACGGTAATAGGCGTAATCGCTGCTTGCTCCGGCTAGCACGTTGGCTACCTGCTTCAGGGACAGCCTGCGGCCGTTCAGCGCGTCCTCCGAGTCGGCCAGCACGGTACCGTTTTCGTCCAACAGAAATACGCGTGCGTCCAGCGCGTCGCCGGCGTCGCACACGATCCGGTTCATCCTGTCAAGGTCGTGATTCCGCAGAAGGGACACGACCTGCGTGGCGGTTTCTGTGGCGGCGCGAACCTCTTCGCGCTTGCGCTGGGTAAACAGATATTCGCCTACCAGCTGAATCACCGATGCGGCGACAATGCCAAAGGCAACGATGATGATCAGCAGATAGGCGATGATGAATCTCCATTGCAGCGAGTAAGCGGCTTTTTTAATCCTTGTCAGTGAAATAATAGCCGACACCCCATTTGGTGAAAATGAATTCCGGCTGGGCAGGGTTCTTTTCGATCTTTTCGCGCAGACGACGAATGTGCACGTCTACCGTGCGCAGATCGCCAAGATAGTCGTACTTCCAGATGGTTTCCAGAAGATTCTCGCGGCTGAAAACCTTTCCGCGATTGCTGACAAACAGCTGAAGCAGATCGAATTCCTTTGCCGTGAGGTTGATTTCCTTCTGACCGATGGTCACCGAGCGGTTGTTCAGATTGATGCGCATGTCGCGCACCGTGAGAATCGACTGAGTATTTTCCTTCTGCATCATTGCGGTGCGGCGGAAAATGGCCTTGATGCGGCTCTTGACCTCGAGGATGTTGAACGGCTTGGTCATATAATCGTCTGCGCCGTATTCGAGACCTAAAATTTTGTCCATGTCCTCGCCCTTGGCGGTGAGCATGACGATCGGCACCGTGGATTTCTCACGAATGCGCTGGCAGACCTCGATGCCGTCTACCTTGGGCAGCATGACGTCCAAAAGCACAAGATCATAGCGTCCGGCAAAGAATTTGTTCAGTGCTTCTTCGCCGTCCGCTGCGGAATCCGTTTCGTAATTATCCTGCTCAAGGGAATATTTCAGCCCCTTCACAATCAACGGTTCGTCATCAACGATCAGTATTTTGCGTGCCATCCGCATTCCTCCGTTCCGGTATTTCAAGGACCGAAGCCCGTATTTTGTCTGTTGCGAAGCTATGTCATCATTATTATAATCGATTTTCCATTTCATTGCAAGAGAAAGTTTAATTCTACCGGAAATTTACAGAATATCGCCGCATATGCGGCAAGCTGCTTGCAATTTTCGGGCGCGTATGCTATGATGCAGGCGAAATGCAAGCGGTTGAATCCGCGTGAACGAGAAAGGGATATTCCTGGCTGCGTAGTAAATTGAAAAGGACGAGGGTAAAATGACAAACAATGGGCTTTGGGGTCTGCTTTTGCTGATGGAGGTGCTGCCGGTATTCTTCCTTGTCGTGGGCCACGTTTTGCTCAGACGCCCGCCGAGGCTGGGAAAGGGTCTTCTGTCCTTCCGTAGCGGCGCTTCCAGAAAGGACGAAGCACACTGGCAGTTTGCGCAGAAGTGCTATGGGCAGCTGCTCACCAGAACCATGCCCCTTCTGATGATTGCCGGCGCGATGACATGCATGGCGCTTCAGCGCGTGTCCGTTTCCAGCGCCGGCGCGTCTATGGCCGCGCTGATTGCGCTCTTTGCGGAATTCATTTCCGTGATCGTGTGCCAGGGGGTCACGACGCACAGGCTTGAAAAGCAGTTTCGCGACATGCGCAATGCGATGAGGGATGACGAAGACGAATGAACGGGAAAAGGGCGCTCCGTGCGGGCAACACAGACTCAACTTGCGCGTGGGACGCGAGGAGAATATAATAGAAAGGGAACTTTTTTCGTTCGCCATGCGACAGAACGAGGAAATGACTCTGGAATACGAGGAGAAACACTATGATGCAACCGGCACAGAAACTCAAGCAGCTGCTTACGGGAAATATCGGCAGAGTAATCGTTGGCAAGGAGGGCGTGGTGGAGTTAATTCTGAATGCCATCCTGTGCGGCGGGCATGTGCTGATCGAGGATGTGCCCGGCGTTGGAAAGACGACGCTGGCCTCTGCGTTTGCCCGTTCGCTTGCGCTTGACTATAAACGCATTCAGTTTACGCCCGATGTGACGCCCAGCGACGTTGTGGGCTACACGTTTATCGATTTTAAAACCAATGGAATGGAGTATCGGAAGGGCGCGGTATTTGCAAACCTTCTTCTGGCAGACGAAATCAACCGCACGTCGCCCAAGACGCAGTCGAGCCTTCTGGAGGTTATGGAGGAGGGACAGGTGACGCTGGACGGCGAGACGCATCCGCTGCCCAAGCCGTTTATTGTGCTGGCCACGCAGAACCCCGTAGACTTTGTGGGCACCTATCCGCTGCCGGAGGCCCAGCTGGATCGATTCTTCATGCGCGTGTCGATTGGCTATCCGAGCGAGGCGGAGGAAGCGGAGATTCTGAACATGTATATGTCTGGTGCGAAGCCGCTGAATGATCTGCAGCCTGTCTGTACCCGCGACGACATTCTGAGACTTCAGAAAATGGTGGGAGAGGTACGCGTTTCGAAGGAAATGCGCGCATATGTGGCGGCGATTGCCCAGAGCTCGCGCACGAATCGTTCGTTCGCCCGCGGGATTTCGACGCGCGGCGCGCTGGCGCTGATGCGTTCAGCGCAGGCGTGCGCGATGCTGGACGGGCGCGACTACGTGATGCCGGAGGACATTCGGAAGATGGCGTCTCCCGTGCTGTCGCACCGCGTTGTGTTGAGCCCGGAGGCGCGCCTGAGCGCGAAGGGCATGACAGCGGAACGCGCGGTTCTGCGGCTGATTGCGGGTATTCCCGTTCCGGTGAGGGCAAAGTGAAGCCGAGAACGAGCAGTTTCATATTTATCATGCTGCTGGTGGCTATGATCGCATTGACGATCGGCTCGCCGGTTTTGTTGAGTGCGGCCATCTGCATGCTGGCTATGCTGGTTCTGGCACTTGCGTCGGCTGTGGCGGCGGTGCTTACGCTGCGTGCGAGAGTTGTCTGCGCGGCGACGCGCCTTTTGCGAGGAGAAAAGGCTGCTTATCAGGCGGAGGTTTCCTTCCGGTCGATCCTGCCGGTTGGCGATATCGTTGTAAATGTGGCAGGCGGTGCGGGAACGGATTCCATCCGCTTTGGAGGCGTGCCGTTTCGCGTATACCACGCGTCGGGCGAGAAGGTTTTTCCGCACAGAGGCGTGTATGCGCCGATTTCCGGCAGCATATGGGTGACGGACGTGTTTGATCTGTTTACATTCCGCAGACAGCTTTCTGCCGTGGGCGGAGAGGTGACGGTCCTGCCGCGGCGCAGGCCGTTGCTTCCCTTTAAAATGCAGATGGGCGATACGGGGCCGGAGGAGGTTCGGCGATTTCCGGACGACGCTTCCTCGCCTTCCGGCGTGCGCGAGTGGCGAGACGGCGATTTGATTAAGCGAATTCACTGGAAGCTGACGATGAAAACCTATGATCCCTCCATGCGCAACCTGAAGCCGATGGTGCGCACCTATGACGAGGCGGCGCGTCCGGACATGCTGGTGATACCGGATCTTGCGCGGCTGGACGCCGTGGCGGAGCGCGCGCGAACGATTGAGGATGCGCTGTGCGAGGCGACGCTGAGCGTGATTGCTGCGCAACTGGATGAGGATGCGCCCGTTCGCCTGCTTCTGGGAAGCGCGGGGGAAATTGAGGGGCGAGGCGCGCAGGATGTGAGCGCGTTTGCCAGTGCGCTGGCGCGCGTGGCCTTTGACGCAGAAACACCCTATGAGCAGGTGCTGGCCGACGCCACGCGCCGTTTGGACCGCACGGGGGCAATTGTGTTAATTACGAGCCGGCTCACCTCGCGCTTGGCGGACTGCGCCATTCGCCTTAGGCAGATGAGCGGCGTGGCTGTAGCTGTGATCTGGATTACCGATACCGGCCGAGCCGACGCGGATATGCTGATGGCGAGGCTGGAGCTGGCGGATGTGATCGCCCGCCGTGACAATCCATTCCGCGCCGGAGAGGGGGCGGAGGTGCAATGAGAACACTGGATCCCCGTGTGCGCGGCCGACTGGGAGAGGCGCTTGTCGCAGCGCTACTGGCGTCAGGAATGACGATGCTGCTGGCGGCCGATGCGGAGCTGACGGTTTACTGGGCATGGGTTTACGGAGGTGCATTTGCGGCGGCTGGGGTGCTTTTCGGCTGGTCGCTTTCGCGGCGTTCGGCGCTGATTACGCTTTCGGCGGTTGCAGCGGCGGTTGGAATTGCACTAATTGCTGGGTGGCGACCGGCGGCCCGGGTCGCAGAGCTTTTGCGCACCGCGAAAGCGCGGCAGCCGTTGGATGAGTTTATGAATGAGCTTGGCATCGGCATTATGCTGGCCATGCTGATTGCCTCCTATGTTATTGCACAGCAGTCCAGAGGCGTATATCTGATGGCGTTTTTGACGCTGGCCGTGCTAGCGGTCGGTTGGTTTTATGGGGAAAGCCGACTGTCCTGGCATTTGCTGCCGGTTCTGGCGTCGCTTTCGGCGATGTTTGCGCGTTCCGGATCGGTGGAGAAGGCGCACCCGAAGGCGCTTTTGTCGCTTTCGCTGGTTGCTGCGCTGGTAGCAATTGCCTGTACGCCGGCTGCGGGCGTTCGTTTGCCGGTGCTGGAGCAGGCATCGCAGAAGACGCTTCGCTTCATTCTGCGCACGCTGAACATCGAAAAGGACAATCTGGATGAAAGGCGCTCGTTTTCTATTGCATCTGACGGTTGGATTATGCGGCGAGACCGCTTTGGCGGCCCGGCCTATCCCTCTGACACAGAGCTGATGCGCGTGGAAACCTCCGAGACGGCCTATCTGCGCGGAGGCATCCGCTATGTATACGACACGCACGCGTGGGTAGACGAAAGCAACGAGGACAAGGCAGGCAAGGTTCGCCGTTATATGATGCACGGCATCGAGGGGCTGATTTACCGGTCTGACTTCGAGGCCGCGTTTGACGTAGGCAAAAAACGGGCGGAACGGTATCTTGCGAGCGGTACGATCGAGGTCGAGGTGCTTCGGGATAATTCGAGCTGGTCGATTTACGCGCCGTCGCGCACGAAGGATGTGGACATGGCGGACGCGAACGTTTATTTCAACAATCTGGGCGAGATGTTTATCAACTGTCCGCTGCATGCCGGAGACCGATACACGCTGGATATTGATCGCCTTACCGTGGGCGAGCTCGAGCTCGAACAGGTGCTTGCCGAATGCGAGGGAGCGGACGACTCGGCCTACGCGGCTGCGCTGGTGCTGAACCGAGACCTTCCTCTGGGCATTGATTCGGCGCTGTATCAGCAGACGTATGACATTATTTCCGGGGCGGAAACGCCGTATCAGCGCGCGGAGGCCATCTGCGACTGGCTGAAGCTGCGCGGGCAGTATACGCTGATGCCGGAGCCTGTACCGGAGGGCCGCGACATGGTGTCCTATTTCGTGCTGGAGGCGACGGAGGGGTATTGTGTGTATTTCGCGTCGGCTATGGCGGTTATGGCGCGAATTGCCGGGCTTCCGGCACGCTACGTGGAGGGCTATCTGGCCGAGCCGGATGAAAACGGCGAATGCATCGTGACCGGCCGCAACGCGCATGCGTGGGCGGAGGTTTATTTCAAGGGCTTCGGCTGGGTGGTGTTTGACGCCACGCCGCCGGATGATCAGCAGGATGAGCGGGAGCCGGACGAGAGCGGCAGCGAGCAGGACGAGGATGCAGGCATGGCGCAACCCACGCCTACACCTACGCCGAAGGTTGAAGCGAACGGGAATGAGCCCGCGGCTACGCCGGAGCCGACGCAGTTGCCAGACGGCGCGAAGGAAAGTGAGCCGACTCCGACGCCAACGCCCGACCTTAGCGGAATGTCCAAGGACGATAAAAACGATGAGCCGGAGACGACGCCGGAGCCGGACAATGCGCCGCGCACGAGGTCAGAGAATTCCAAGCGCCGTGGTAGGTGGCCAGCACTGCTGCTTTTGGTTTTGCTTTTGCTGGCTGCGGTGCTTCTGGTGCGCAGACGGCTGCGCGAGACGAATCCGCTTTCCATCTCGGAGAAGCTTGGAGGAGAGGACCGGCTGATGCTTTGGTATCGGGCAATGCTCACGGCGCTTTCGCAGGCAGGCATTCGCTATGAGCCTGGCGACACGCCGGCGTCGCTGGCGGCGAGAGCGCTGGAGCGGGGCGCTTGCACGGAGACGTTCGTCGCCTTCTCGGCGGCGGTGGCTGTGTGCCGCTATGCAGCACGTCCGGCAGACCGGCAGACCTATACGCTGGCAAGGGATGCTTATCTGGGCATTGTCGGGCGGATGAAGCCCGCGGCGCGCGTGAAGTGGATGACGAGGCGCGTGCTGCACGGGATCGGCTCGGTGGGTCAGGTGCCGTAGCTATTGCCAGAAATGGAAAAGCATGCTATAATAAACTGATTTGGAAACGGGGGAGTACCGTCCTATGGAGAAGATGTTTGATTTCTTTAAGCGAATTCTCTCCGGCTCGAATGAGGCGGAGGTCAAAAAACTGATGAAAATCGTGGACGCCATCGAGGCGCAGGAAGCGAGGATGCAGGCGCTGACGGATGAGGAGCTGCGCGGGCAGACGGCTATCTTCCGCGAGCGGCTGAAGAAGGGCGAGACGCTGGATGATTTGATGGTCGATGCTCTGGCAGCGGTGCGCGAGGGCGCAAACCGCGCGCTGGGACAGCGGGCGTTTCGCGTGCAGCTGGTAGGAGCGATTGTGTTGCATCAGGGACGCATCGCGGAGATGCGTACCGGTGAAGGCAAAACGCTGACGGCGGCCCTGGCTGCGTACCTGAACGCGTTGCCAGGCGAGGGCGTGCACATCGTTACGGTGAATGATTATCTGGCTAAGTATCACAGCGAGTGGATGGGTAAGATCTTCCGGTTTATGGGGCTGAAGGTTGGCCTGATCCTGCACGATATGACGCCGGAGGAGCGCCAGATCGCCTATGCCGCCGACGTGACCTATGCCACCAATAACGAGCTGGGCTTCGATTATCTGCGAGACAACATGGTCGTACGCAGAGAGGACATGGTGCAGCGGCCGCTGAACTTTGCCATTGTGGACGAGGTAGACTCGATCCTGATTGACGAAGCGCGTACGCCGCTCATCATTTCCGGTCAGGGAGATAAATCAACCGAGCTGTATCAGCAGGCGGATCGCTTCGTGCAGCGCCTGCGCGAGGGCGAGGATAAGGACTACGTTCGCGACGAAAAGGAAAAGACGATTGTTCTTACCGAGGAGGGTGTCCGCAAGGCTGAGCAGGCGTTCGGCATCGAAAACCTCACTGACCCGCAGAATAATGAGCTTCATCATCACATCCTTGCCGCACTGCGCGCCAACGTGCTGATGAAGCGTGACGTGGACTACGTTGTCAAGGATGGTCAGGTGATCATCGTCGACGAGTTCACTGGACGCCTGATGACCGGCAGGCGCTATTCCGATGGCCTGCATCAGGCCATCGAGGCGAAGGAGCACGTGAAGGTGGAGCGCGAGAGTAAGACGCTGGCCACGATCACGTTCCAGAACTATTTCCGCATGTACAGGAAAATCTCCGGCATGACCGGTACGGCCAAGACGGAGGAGGAGGAATTTCAGGGGATTTACAAGCTGGACGTCGTGACCATTCCCACCAACCGCCCGATGATTCGCGTGGATATGAACGATGCAGTGTATACCACGATGAAGGGAAAGTTCGAAGCGGTTGCGGACGAGGTCGTTCGCCGTCATGCCACCGGTCAGCCGGTGCTGGTGGGTACCGTTTCGGTGGAAAAAAGCGAATATGTGAGCCGCCTGCTTGAGATGCGCGGCGTGAAGCACACTGTTCTGAACGCCAAGTTCCATGAGAAGGAAGCCGAAATCGTTGCTCAGGCCGGCAAGAAGGGCGCGGTTACGATTTCTACGAACATGGCCGGCCGAGGAACGGATATTCTTCTGGGCGGCAATGCTGAATTCATGGCCAAGCATGAATTGAGAATGCAGGGCTATGAGGAAGAGGTCATTGAGGAAGCCGTCGGGCACGCGGAGGACGTTCCGGAGATTGTGCGCGAGGCGCGCGAGAGATATAATGCGCTGTATTCGAAGTTCCGGGAGGAAACCTCGAAGGAGCACGACGAGGTTGTGAAGCTGGGCGGCCTGCATATCATCGGCACCGAGCGGCATGAATCCCGCCGCATCGATAACCAGCTGCGCGGTCGCGCGGGCCGTCAGGGCGACCCCGGCTCCAGCCAATTCTTCATTTCTTTGCAGGACGACCTGATGCGTTTGTTCGGCTCCGACCGGATTCAGCCCATCGTAGACCGACTGGGTGTGAAAGAGAATGAGCGCATTGAATATGGCATTCTTTCCAAGCAGATTGAATCGTCTCAGAAGCGCGTCGAGAGCCGCAACTATGAAATTCGAAAGAACGTGCTGCAGTATGACGATGTGATGAACCAGCAGCGCAATATCATTTACGCTCAGCGACGCGAGGTGCTGGAGGGCGGCGACATGAAAAAGCGCGTCGATGACATGCGCGAGGCGATTATCGAGGAGGCCGTCAAGCGTCATGTGGCCGAAAATGCTGCGCTGGCGGATTGGGACATTGCCGGGCTTTCCGAATATCTGGAACGCGTGTGCCTGATCCCCGGTACCGTGCAGGAGGTCTTCGAGGGCTTGCAGCTAAGCGACCGCGACCAGTTTGCGAAGCTTCTGCTTGAGCGTAGTCGCGCGTTCTATGCCGAGCGCGAGCGCAGTATTGCCGACGCGGGCTTTGACATGCGCGAGGTCGAGCGCACGTTGCTTTTGAACAGCGTTGATCGCCGCTGGATGGATCACATCGATTGTATGGATCAGCTGCGTGAGGGCATTGGCCTGCGTGCGTACGGAAATCGTCAGCCCATCGTGGAATATCAGCACGAGGGCTACGACATGTTTGAGGAAATGGTGCGCCTGATTCAGGAGGATACGCTCCGCAGGCTGCATTTTGCCATCATTACCCGCCCGCCGGAGCGCAAAGAGGTGGCAAAGAACATTGTAACGAATGCCGATCAGTCCGTCGCCAAGCAGCCGATGAAGGCTGGTCAGAAGGTAGGACGGAACGATCCCTGTCCCTGCGGAAGCGGAAAGAAATACAAGGAATGCTGCGGCAGGAACGGATAACCTGACGAAAACGGATGGAGGGAAAATCGTATGTATGAATCGGAAGTGTTTCGCCAGGAGATCACCAGTCTCAAGGCTATGATTGAGGAAACGGGCAAATCGCTGAATATTGAGCATCTGAAGGAGCAGCTGGTCGAGTATCAGGAGGACATGGCCTCGCCCGGCTTCTGGGATGACGTGGAACGCGCCCAGAAGGTGAACCAGAAAATGCGATCCTGCGAAAATCGCATCAATCACTACAAATCCCTTCAATCCCGTGCAGACGACGTGGAGGTCATGATGGAGCTGGCCGAGGAAGAGGGCGGCGACGAAATGGCTGACGAAATCGGCGAGGAGCTGAAAAAGCTGCGCGAGGAGCTGGAAGCGCTGAAGCTGACTACGCTGATGACCGGCGAGTACGACGGCTGCGACTGCATTTTGTCATTGCATGCGGGCGCGGGCGGAACCGAGGCGCAGGATTGGACGCAGATGCTGTATCGCATGTATACTCGCTTTGGCGAGCGCATGGGATTTACCGTGAAGGAATTGGACATGCTGGAGGGAGACGAGGCCGGCGTTAAGTCGGTTACGTGGGAGGTCTCCGGCGATTATGCTTACGGCTTTATGAAGAGCGAACGCGGCGTGCATCGTCTGGTGCGCATTTCGCCGTTTGATGCCGCAGCGCGCAGACACACGTCGTTTGCTTCGCTGGACGTGGCGCCCGTTATCGAAGACGAGGGCGAGATTCCGATTGAAACCGAGGATCTGCGAATCGATACCTACCGTTCGTCCGGTAAGGGCGGTCAGCACGTAAACCGTACCGATTCCGCCGTGCGCATCACTCATTTGCCGACAGGCATTGTGGTGCAGTGTCAGAACGAGCGTAGCCAGCTGCAGAACAAGGAAACCTGCTTCCGCATGCTGCGCGCCAAGCTGGCCGAGCTTCAAGAGCAGAAGCGGCAGGAGCTGATGGGCGAGGTAAAGGGCGAGCTCAAGAAGATTGAATGGGGCAGCCAGATTCGATCCTACGTCTTCCAGCCGTATACGCTGGTGAAGGATCACCGCACCGGCTACGAGATGGGCAACATAGACGACGTGATGGACGGCGACCTGGAGGGATTTGTGACGGCCTATCTGCAGAAGCTTTGAATTCCGCTTCGGGCCTTGCGCGGAGGCTGTCTCCTGAGCGCGCCGAGCTGATGCGCGGGGAGGAAGGATGAAAACACTGTGCACGTATCTTGCGGCGTTTTTCCTGACGCTGTGGGTGTTTTTGACGGCGCTTTTTTCCGTGGGGCTGAATGACGAGATCTATAATCTCGCGCAGATGCGAAGCGGCGTGACGGAGGAAAGCTCTTCGGTGACGGCGGAGGACAGACTGGCGCTGAATCGGGATGTTGTTCAATACCTGTCTGGCCGCAGTGAATCGATTGAGGGACTCAGCGAACGTGCCCAGCTGCACATGCAGGATGTGCGCGCGCTTTTGAAGCGCGTACGCAACGGAATGCATGTGTTGATGGGGTTGACGCTGGTTTTTGCGGTGCTGTCGGAGAAGACGCGTTTGCCTCAGACGTTCGTGCGCACAGCGGGCGGTGTGATTGCAGGATGTGCCGTGTTTGGTTTCTTCGCGGCGACGCGGTTTCGAGGCATGTTTGAATCGTTTCACAGGCTGTTTTTTGATAACGACCTGTGGCTGCTGAATCCTGCGGAGGATGCGCTGATTCGTGTAATGCCGGAGGAATTCTTTATGAACATGGCATTGGGTATGGGCATTTCCGCTGTGCTGCGGTGCCTGCTTGCCTGTGCGGTGCTGTATATGGTGCGGTTGGTTTTAAAAGGAAGAAGGACGGAAGATGGGCTACGCGGATGAAGCGAGGGAACGGGTGCGCGAATTAAAGGCGCGCGGACATGCGGTCATACTGGCGGTGGAATCCTCCTGCGACGAAACGGCAATGGCAATTGTGGCGGATGGTCGCCGTGTGCTTTCGGGTGAAATTGCGTCTCAGGTAGACACGCATGCGCTGTACGGCGGCGTGGTTCCAGAGATTGCCTCGCGTATGCATGTGGAAGCACTGGATCCGTTGCTCGACCGTGTGCTTGAGGAAGCGGGCATGACCATGAATGAGCTCGATGCCGTGGGCGTGACCTTTGGGCCGGGGCTTGTGGGTGCGCTTCTGACAGGCGTAAGCTGGGCAAAGGCGTTTGCGTATGCGCGTCGCCTTCCCTTGATTGCTGTTAATCACATTGAGGGACATGTGAGCGCCAACTTCGTTGCCAACCCGGAATTGGAGCCGCCGTTTGTGTGTTTGGTTGCTTCCGGCGGGCACAGCCATATCGTGAGCGTGGAACGCTATGGTGCGTACAGGATGCTGGGGCGCACGACGGACGATGCCGCGGGCGAGGCCTTTGACAAGGCTGCACGCGTGTTGAGTATTCCGTATCCGGGAGGCCCGCTGCTGGATAAGCTGGCGGAGGAGGGCAATCCGGAGGTCTATCGATTTCCAAAGATTCACACGGATGGCAAATACGATTTCTCATTCAGCGGTCTGAAAACGGCTGTAATCAATCAGGCGCATATGCTTCGGCAAAAGGGCGAGGAGATTCGCGTTGCGGACTGGTCGGCTTCGCTGCGCAGGGCAGTCGTCGATATTCTTGTGGATAAAACGCTGGCGGCTTGCCGTGATACCGGCGCAAAGTCGGTAGCACTGGCGGGAGGCGTTGCGTCAAATCGTCTTCTGCGGCGGGAAATGGAACGCCGTGGCAAAAAAATAGGCTTGAAGGTCTATATGCCTCCGGTGCCTCTGTGCACGGACAATGCCGTGATGATTGGCTCTGCTGCTTTCTATCGCCTGATGACGGGCGAGCCTGCGTTGCTGTCCCTGAATGCCCAGCCGTCGATTCGATTGATCGAAGAATAAATGGAATGAAATCCTTCCGCGTTCGCGAAAAGCTCGCGCTCGCGGATTTTTTTATCCACAGGCGACATCGTTTGTGTGTATAGTACGAATACTCTTATGATGGAAAAATGAATGAAAGACGTCACGAAAAAAAGCCGGATAAATTGTGATATTTGCGGTCGGAGTGACCGGATCAAACCGAGGTCTGTAATAATATTGTAATATATTCGACAAAATCTGGAACCATCCACAACTTTGCACCAACCTGTGGATAAGTTGTGGAGAATGTGGATAAACTCTCCACATTTCGGTGGAAAACCGGGGACTTGGGCCTGAAATGGGCGATAAAACGTGGATAACTCTGTGGATAATGTGGATGAATTCTGTGGATGGTGGAAAGGTTAAAAACGCATAAGTCTATGTTCTGACAACAACTTTTGTCATATATGAACTTTTTATTGAATGTGTGACAAACTGCGCGATATCTGATATACTATAGAAAATGGGAGTATCATGGGGGGAAGGCAAAAATGCTGAACAATGTCAGATATTATTTAGGCTTTGACTTCGGTGCGTCCAGCGGCAGGGCAATCCTTGGCATGCTGGGCACAGACCCGGCGGACGGCAAGAAAAAGCTGGAGCTGGAGGAAGTGTATCGTTTTCCGAATGAGGCGGTTCGCGTGGGCGGCGTACTGAAGTGGGAAATGAAGCGCCTGTTTGGCGAGATGAAAACCGCCATTGGCATGGTTGCCCAGCGTGGCGTGCATATCGAGTCGATCGGCATCGACACGTGGGGCGTGGACTTTGGCATTGTATGCGGAGACGAGGTAGTTTTTGAACCCGTGTCTTACCGTGACGAGCGCACCGACGGCATGATGGAGGAAGCGTTCAGGATCATGCCGAAGGCAGAGATTTTTGCGCACACGGGACTTGCTTTTTTGCAATTCAACACGCTTTATCAGCTGCTGGCAATGAAGAGGAACCCGGAAACGGCCGATTTGATCGACGAAAAGAACACGCTTCTGTTTATGCCTGATCTGTTCGCGTGGTATCTGACTGGAAAGGAAGGCACAGAATATACGATTGCCTCGACCAGCCAGATGATCGATCCCTCCGTGCGCACGTGGTCTAAGGAAATTCTGACGGCGTTTGGTCTGCCCGAGGGTCTGTTTGCGCCGATTCAGCAGCCGGGTGAGATTCGCGGCATGCTGAAAAGGGAAATCTGCCCTGCGCTCGATTACGATATTCCCGTCGTAGCCGTTGCGTCGCACGATACGGCGTCTGCCGTTGCGGCAGTTCCGGCAAGAAGAGGCGAGAGCTTTGCCTATCTTTCCAGCGGCACGTGGTCGCTCTTGGGCGTGGAAACGGAAACGCCGGTTTGTACCGAGAGCGTCATGGAGGCCAATTTTTCCAATGAAGGCGGCCTGAATGGCACGACGAGGCTGCTGAAAAACATCATGGGTCTGTGGATTATTCAGGAGTGCCGTAAGCAGTTCAACGAGGAGCGGGCGAAGGCGGGGCTTGAAAAGCTGAGCTTTGCTGATATCGTGGACGAGGTGCGCCGGGTGAAGGCTCCGGTGGACGCGGTGATCAACGTGGATGACGATGCCTTCTTCGCGCCCGACGGCATGGCTGACCGCGTGGCCGATTATGTGATGAAGCACGACGGCGCAGAGCTCTGTGAGGATCGCGTGGGCAAGATCGCGGACATCGTGTACCGTGGGCTGGCGGTCAAGTATCGCTGGGGCGTAGAGACGCTGGAAGCAATTACCGGCGGCAAGATCGACACACTGTACATTGTGGGTGGCGGCGGAAAGAATGAGCTGCTGAACGCCTATACGGCGAACGCGCTGCAGCGAACGGTACGCATCGGCGCGAGCGAGGGTACCGTGATTGGCAACCTGCTGGTACAGGCAATGGGCATGAAGGCGGTGAAGGATCTGTGGGAGCTGCGTGAGGTTGTGGCGAACTCCTTCGACAATCGTGCCTATGACTTTGATGCGGCTGCGGCGGAGAAGTGGGCGGATGCCTATAAAAAGCTTTTGAAGCTGATGGGAGAATAACGCATGCAGACGGACGCGACGCGGTTTGCGCACGGGCAGCTGCCCGGTGCGCTGGAGTTGGCGTTTGTGGGCGACAGCGTGTATGACCTATATGTTCGCTCCCGTTTGGTTGCGGCGGGCGGCGGACACATGCGTGAGGTGCATCTGGCGGCGGTGCGATATGTAAATGCGCATGCGCAGTCGGAGGCGCTCACGCGTGTGGAGCCGCTTCTGACCGAGGAGGAGAAGGGCATTGTGCGGCGCGCGCGAAACGCCCGCCAAACCCCCACAAAGAATGCCGACGCGCGGGAATACCATCGTGCGACGGCGCTGGAGGCGCTGATTGGGTATCTATATTTGACGGGGCAGCGCGACCGCATGGAGGAATTTCTGAGCATTTGCATACAGACGGAAGGACGGGAGTAGCTATGCCATACGATCGTTTTTCAGGCGGAGAGGAACGCCGCGGATATCATGGCAATCACAACGGCAAGCGGCCGGATGGCGGCCCGTCTGGCTGGACGGGTACGGCACAGCGCAACTACGGGCCATCTCGCCGGCCGACGGTTGACCCTAAAAGACGAGTAGGCGAGGAGGCGCTTCCGCGCGAGCGGGAGAGCGAGACGCCCGAAAACCTGCTTGTAGGGCGCAATCCCATAAGGGAAGCTCTACGCGCGGGGAGACCGCTTGAGAAGCTGCTGGTAATGAAGGGCGACCTGTCCGGCGCAGCGCGCGACATCGTGCGCATGGCGAAGGACGCGGGCGTCGTTGTGCAGGAGGTTGAGCGCGCAAGGCTTGATCAGGTATACCCCAATCATCAGGGACTGCTGGCGTACGCTTCCAGCGCGTCCTACAGTACGCTGGATGAGATTTTCGCCTATGCCGAGGAACGGGGGGAAGCGCCGTTTCTAATCCTGCTGGACGGCGTCACCGATCCGCACAATCTGGGCGCGATCATCCGCTCGGCGGAATGCGCGGGCGCGCATGGCGTTGTAATTCCTGAGCGGCGAAGCGCAGGCCTGAATCCGGCATGCGTGAAGGCGGCGGCGGGTGCGGTGGAATACATGAGAGTGGCGCGCGTAAGTAACCTTTGCCGCGCCATTGAGGAAATCAAGGAGCGCGGCGTGTGGGTTTACGCAGCGGATATGGACGGCGAAAATGTCTATGAGGCGGATCTGACCGGCGCAGTCGCCATCGTCATAGGCGCCGAGGGGGAAGGGGTTTCCCAGCTGGTGCTGAGAAATTGCGACAAGACGCTGTCGATCCCCATGAAGGGACATATCAACTCACTGAACGCATCGGTAGCAGCTGGTATTATGCTGTTTCAGGCCTCGAGGGCGCGAAACGGCTAAAGATGGGAAGAAACAAGGGCGCGGAGGAACGCGATGTACGAGAAATTCGAGAGCATGACGGATGAAGAGCTCGTCCGTATGGCGCAGGAAGGCGACAATGAGGCGCTGGAGTATTTGCTGAACAAATATAAGAATTTTGTGCGCTCCAAGGCGCGTAGCTATTTTCTGATTGGCGCCGACCATGAGGACATCGTGCAGGAGGGAATGATTGGCTTGTATAAGGCCATCCGCGATTACCGGACGGACAAGCAGGCTTCCTTCCGTGCCTTTGCTGAGCTGTGCATTACGCGCCAGATCATCACCGCTATCAAAACTGCGACGCGCCAGAAGCACATTCCGCTCAACAGCTATGTGTCTCTCAACAAGCCCATTTACGACGAGGAGAGCGACCGAACGCTATTGGACGTGATTACCGAGGACAACTTCTCGAATCCTGAATCGATGATCATTTCCAAGGAGGATGTCGGCGCCATCAAGGGCAAGATCGGCTCGATTCTGTCGGAGCTTGAGCTGGACGTGCTTGTCAACTACATGGAAGGAAAGAGCTATCAGGAAATCAGCGCAGAGACTGGCAGACATCTGAAGAGCATCGACAACGCGCTTCAGCGCGTGAAACGGAAGCTGCAGCGGTATCTGGAGGAAAAGTAAAGGAATTCTTGAGAAAATAACACATATTTGACGGTCGGATACGCAGAATACCCGTTGACAAATGTTGACGCTTTTAGTAAAATGAATATCGATTAGGCATGGGTTCGCGGGTGTAGCTCAATGGTAGAGCTCCAGCTTCCCAAGCTGATCACGTGGGTTCGATTCCCATCACCCGCTCCACAAAACTATGATTCATTTGGGAGGACTGACGACAATGGGCAAGGCAAAATTTGAGCGCAATAAGCCGCACGTAAACATCGGCACGATCGGCCACGTTGACCACGGCAAGACGACGCTGACGGCAGCGATCACGA
>CAZKQB010000018.1:0-50696 GCA_964554795.1 uncultured Oscillospiraceae bacterium
CAAAGGAACGGCTCTCACGGGTTGGTGTACAAAATGTTTGACAAACCTACATTTTCCGCCATCGAACCGGATTTGCTTGTCCGGCAGAAGATGCAAAAAGTACATCCTGCCGAGGCGTACGCGCTTTTCATTTCCTGCCATAGTCTCATTGCGCATGCCCGATCGCCGTTGCCTCATCCATCTCTGCATAAGGGTTTCCGTGATCAATGGATAATCCCTTTCATTGCATAAAAAAAAGAGCGCTTGCTCGGCGCTCTTTCCAGCTTTTCAAAAAGTCTTTTTGCCCAGCTGGTGGACTGGATGCCATCCTTCTATGAAAATAGCACAAGCCCTTTCGCTTGTTCATTTTTCTTCAGGATCTCATTCATATTCAGGAACCGACGCGCTCTCGCAGCTCAGCGTAAATTCCGGCATCTGATTCGCCTTTCTTCAAAAGCTTCTTTAATCCTTCGTGGATGTACCCATTCGACGCCAGAACATTACCGGTTTCGAGCGGATTCTCCGCTTCGTCCCACGCAGTCAGACAGCCTCCCGCCTCACGCAGGATGACCGCACCTGCGGCAATGTCATACAGGTGCAGCCCAAGCTCAAAGAAGCCCTCGCAGCGACCGTCAGCCACCGAGCACAGGTCATAGGCCGCGGAGCCGGAGCGACGCAGATCGCTGAAGCTTTTGCAGATTTCGGGCAGAAGCCGAAGCACGCGCGCGTTATTCTCCGCGGAACGATGGCAGAAAGACATATGAAGATAGGCGTTTCGCAGGATGCTTTCCTCCGAAACGTGAATCGGTCTTCCGTTCAGCGTGGCGCCCTCGCCCTTCACGCCAAGAAACAGCTCGTTTGTCGGCGGGCAGAGCACGCAGCCAACAACCAGCTCGCCGTTCTGTTCATAGGCAATAGAAATCGTGTACAGCTTCTCTCCCTTATAAAAGTTGGAGGTGCCGTCTATCGGATCAACGATCCATCGGCTTTCTGCGCGTTCGCTGCCGCCCTCCTCCTCGCCGTAGAATCCATCCTCCGGACAGGCCGCAAGCAGGATTGTGCGAATCATTTTTTCACTTTTTACGTCAAACTCCGTCACAAAATCGTTTTCCGCCTTATGACGCGCCGGCGTATGCGGATGCGCCAGCAGCATTTCTCCCGCAGCGCATGCCGCCCGCTCGGCCAGTAGCGCCCGTTCGTGCAGAGTCATCGCATTCCCTCCTCCCTTAGGCCATCGTCTCCAGCATCTTCAGACTGACCTCGCAGTCGGTCGGCTGATCATCACGATACCGTTCAAACGCATCGATCATATACCGTCCCATTCGCCGCACCTCAAGGCCGATTGCTCCGGCGATATGCGGAGTGACGAAGCAGTTGGAAAGCCCCATGAGCGGGTTTTCGTCTGTATGATATTCATCCGTCAGCACATCGAGCAGCGCCGTGCGCGTGGAATCCTGCGTAAGCATATCATAAAGATCGCTCTCGTTCAGCTGCGCGCCGCGGCCGGTGTTGATGAACGTGGAATACGGCTTCATTGAAAGCAGATGCTCGCGCCTGATAATGCCCACTGTCGTTGGTAGATTGGCCAGATGGTTGGAAACCACGTTGCAGCTTTCGAAAATTTCCTCCATCGTGGTTTTTCGAACGTTCAGCGCCTCGGCGCGCGCGTCAGAAAGGAACGGATCGAACACGAGCACCTCCGCATCCGCCTGCTTCAGCTGCTCGGCCACAAGGCTTCCAATCGCGCCGCAGCCCAGCAGTCCCACCTTCACATCATACGCGCCCGGATAATTCCGCCCCAGCTCGCCCGCCGCCGCGCGCGACTCGCTCATTCGCCGCTGCACGGGAAAATAGCCCTTGAGCGCCAGCAGAATCTGCGCATAGGTATATTGCGCCACCGCCAACCCGTTCGCCCGCCACGCACTGAACAGCCGAATGCCCCGGTTCAGAAACGGACGCGCAAATTTCTGCACCGAGCCCGCGCCATAAAACAGCGCCTTCACGCGCGGCAGATATTCCGCAATTTCCGCCTCCGTATATTCCGGCATGCCCCACGTAGAAAACAAAATTTCAGCGTCCTTTAGCCGTTCATCGCGCGGGTCGGTGCATACCGGGATTGTCCCCTCAAAAAGCGTCTCAAGCGCCGCAAAATTTTTTTCGGAATATACCCTGTGCAGAATCGTTTCATTGCATCCAAGCAGGGCTGCTTTCATTGTATTTTCCTCTTTTCCCTATTTATTGAGCGCGCGCCGCGCAAGCAGCGCCGCACCCGTCGCGCCCGCAAGATCGCCCAGTGCAGGCGGAACAATGTAATCCTCCATGCCGTTCAAAATCCGCTCATTCTGAATGTAACCGCCTAAGAGCGCTCCGGTGCGTTCCCGCACGCGCGCATACAGAGACGTGCGGTGCATGACGCCTCCGCCCAGTATAATCCTCTCAGGCGACAGGCAGCACACGGCGTTGGCGCACATCTGCGCAAGATATTCTGCCTCAATGCGCCAACCATCGTGTGCCTCCGGCAGCGTCCTTGTGCTTTCGCCCCAGCGTTTTTCCATTGCCGGACCGCTTGCCAGTCCCTCAAGGCAGCCCTTGTGATACGGGCAAAAACCGTTCGGGGCAGGATCGGCAGGATCCGGCCTCAGCAGCATATGACCAAGCTCCGGATGCAATAATCCGTGCACCAGTCTACCTTCGCACACCTCGCCTCCGCCAATGCCCGTGCCCACGGTTACGTACAGACAGCTGCTCAGCCCCTTCGCCGCGCCCAGCTCATATTCCGCCAGTGCCGCAGCGTTCACGTCGGTATCGATTTCGCCGGGAACGTTCAGTGCCTCCGTCATTGCCGTCAGAATTGGCACATTCCGCCACGCCAGCTTCGGCGTGGTTGTAATCGATCCATAGTTGACTGACGCCGGATTCAGCTCCAAAGGTCCAAAGCTTCCGATGCCAAGCGCCGAAATACCCTTGCCGCGGAAAAAGTCAATCATCGCGGGCAGGGTACGTTCCGGCTCCTCCGTAGGCAGAACCGCCTTCTCCAGCGGCTTCAGATCCTCGCCACACACCGTTAGCACCATCTTCGTGCCGCCGGCCTCCACGGCTCCATAGCGAATCATCCAGATTCCCCCCTATCCAAAATCCACCGAAGTATCGTCCAAATTGTCTCCATGCACGACGGGCGGATTCAAAAGATAATCAAACAGCGCCTCGCCGATAAATGCACGCGCCTGTGCAACGCGCTCCGCCTCGCGCTCGGTATCCATGTCGCGCACGGAATCATAAATCGGCTTCTTCTCCCCGGCGTGGTCGGGTGCGTCCGGGTCATAGCGCCGGATACCCAGGTTCAGCCCGAACTCGTGCGGATTGTCGACATACGCATGATGAGTGAACAGATCGCAGGTTTCAATGGCTCGCGCCTTCATATATGCCAGACAGTACGCTGCCGCGGCCTGCGCCTCTGTGAAATCACGCAACGCGCCGGACTGCGAATTGAACCCCTGCTCCGAAAAAATGATGCGGCGAGGCTGTCCCTCATACAGAAGCTGCGGCTGCGCGAGATAGGCCGGCAGCACCTCCATGTTCTTGAACGTGATCTTCGGCGTTGAGAATGTGAAGTCCGGCACACGATCGTTCCAGAAATCCGGATAGCGCAGATCCTCCGGATACGGATGATACGCCACCGACCAGCCGAAATTACCTTCCCGGATACAGTGCTCGTTGAGCCGATCGATAATCTCTCGGCCCGGGTACGTGTGCAGCGGCTCCATGGGATGATAGCGCCCGCAGAAAAACTGATCCAGCGAAATATACACGCGGAAATTCGCGTAATGCTTTCGTCCAAGCTGCCACGCAAGCCGGCAGGCCGTTGCGTACTCGCGGGTAAACGTGTCCACGTCCATCTCGCCGGCGTTGCTCCACACGCATTGGCTGTCTACTTCATTAGAGATGATCGCGCCGAGCGCTCGACCATACCGGCGATCGGGGCGGCTATAGCGCGAAGCCAGAAACTCCACAAATGCGCAATAGTAGCCCTGCCCTTCCTCTTCCTCCATATTAAAGGCGCTCAGGAAGGCATCGCGCGCGTTCCATTCGTAGCTCGGATGAATCACCTTTTTCAGGAGCTCCTCTTCCCCAGTCGAACCGAACAGCCGGGGCGAGTTCAGCAGAATCATCGTCACCAGCAGACCCATTTCATCGGCATGCTTCATGAAGCCGTCAATGGACTCCACGCGCGACCGGATGAAAAAATAGTTTTTCCCGTTCGAAGCCGTAAAGGGTATGGCGTCCGCTCCGGCATGCGTTGTCATAATGGCCGGAAGGTTGATGTTGTAAAGCGTCTGATGCAGCCCCAGCGCGCGCACGTCCTCATCGGTGCCGCCAAGCGCCTTGATACAGGCGGGCTGCGGATACGCATCGCCGCAAAGCGACGCGCCAGGAAGCAGATCGGATACAAAGCATGCACCGTCCATATCCAGACCGAAGCGGCTAGTCAGCCGATCGCGTGCGCCGTCAAAGCGCGGAATGCGCGCCTCCCCGTTTTGAACCTCCGCTTCCGTCTCGGACAAAAGTCTTCCTCCGGGCACTGGCACGTACTCACGCACGCGAACGCGCGTGTCACCGCCTGAAACCGAAAACACAATCTCATTCACGTCTGCGTTGATTTTCGTAAGCCGCATATTCCTTCCCCCTTTTTCAAGCCTGCGTCCCTATGATACCACATTCTGCCCTCGACCGCAATCATTCCTCACTCGATTCTGATACATTGCCGCGAAGCTCCCTCCGCGGGACAGTAGCGCGTCAAACGTACCCTCCTCAACCACGCAGCCGTTTTCCAGCACAACCACTCGATCGAATTTGCGCATATAGTCTCCAAAGATGTCGTGCGTAACCACCAGCTCGGTGCAGGAAAGCGCCAAAAGGCTCTCCATCACACGCGACGTCGTCACAGCATCCAGACTGCTGGTCGCCTCATCCACCAGCAAAAGCCCGCAGCCGCGCACGATGGCGCGCGCCACGGCAAGCCTCTGCCCCTGTCCGCCCGAAAGCCCACGCCCATCGCCGTTCAGACGCGTTTGAAGCCCGTCCGGTAGCGAAGCAATCAGCTCGCCAAGCCCCGCCGCGCACAACGCTGCCTCCACCTCCGCCTCGCTGTACGCGCCATACAGGCATACGTTCTGGTACAGCGTGTCCGAGAACACGAACGGCGTCTGCGGAACCATAGCCACCTGCCGATAGAAATCCGCCCGTTTCAATCTCGAAATCGGCGTTTCATTGATGAGAACGCGCCCTGCGTAGTCGTCGAAATAGCGAAACAGCAGCCGAATAGCGGTGGACTTACCTCCGCCGCTCGCGCCCACAATCGCAACCTTCTCGCCCCTTCGCACGGAAAAGCTCATGTCCGAAAGCACGGGCACATCCGCTCCCGGATAGCAAAAGCCAACATTCTCAAAGGAAAGCGTTTGAATTTCGGACAGCGCCTCGCTTCCGTCCGGCAGCTCTGGCTCGTTCATCTCCTTTTCTACACGCTCCCGCACCACTGCCACCGATTTCAAGCCCGCATACGCGCTGGAGCACAACCGCATCGGCGACAGAATAAATGTAGAAAGGCTGTTTGCCGTAACCAACTGCCCGATTGAAATTTTCTCGTCAAACACCAGCAGTACGCCTACCGCCAGAATCACAACGGACGGCGCCCACGACAAAAGCGAAACGAGCACTTGCGAAAGACTCAGCTCGCGCCGCATGGCCCTCTCCGCCTCCATGTTGTCGTGCGCCGCATCCCTCTGCGAACGACGGAAATAACCGCTTGCGCCGAACGCCGTCAACGTCTCGAAGCCACGCAGAAGCTCGCCCACAATTCCCGTGTATTTCGCCAAATTCTCGCTGTACGCACCGCGCGTGCGTTTCATCCGCTTGGTCATATAGCTCGGAATGAGCAACGGCAACAGCCCCAGCAGAAGCGACGCAGCCATCAATAGCGGATTGATTCTCGCCAGCATGCCCACGCTGGCCAGCCCCATAAAGCCCCAGAAGATGAGGTTAAACAGGTTCATGTAGTAATCGTCGTAGATCTGCCGCATGTCACCGGTAAACAGCGACAGCGTTTCTCCCTGTACAGCGGTCAAATGTCGGCTGAGCGGCTTTTGCAGCTGCCCCTCCGCAAGGACACCGCGCGCACGTTCGATCCCCCGGCACGCCATGCGCGTGAAAGCATCCCGACTGACAAGTTCCAGCAGATGGCTGGCAAGGATCACGCCAATGCCCATAAGAAGGCTTCGCACGGCGGCTCGGCGGCTGCCTGCGTCGATCAGCCACTGCATGATATAGCTCTTATACGGCGCGACAATGGCCAGCGCCAACGTGGATGTCAAAAACGCGACTGTGAGTCCTCTTTTCTCCGTCAGAAAGCCCCGGAGCGTCATTCGCTTCTTCATTGCCGATTCCTCCATTCTCGTACATTATAGACTTCGCGGCCTTGTCGGTCAAGTCGCGTTCCGTTCCCGGCTTGACACATTTCCTTCAAATCTGAAAAAAATCACGAAAACATACCGATTCCCGTTGACAATCATATGGCCATACGCGTATAATGCAGAATTGTTAGCTTGCTAACAATCGTCAAGGGAGGGAGCTTCTTGCCGTACGGAATTGCATTTCAGCTGAAAATGCTCGACAAGCGCATTCACCGCGCAATGGATGCGCGCACGCGCATTCGCGAAAGCGGGCTTACGCCGGAGCAGACGCTGGTCATACGCTATCTGAGCGACCACGCAGACCACGATGTTTTCCAGCGAGATCTGGAAACGGAGTTCCGCATTTCTCGGGCGTCGATCTCCAGCATGCTTTCGCTCATGGAAAAGCGCGGGCTGGTACGAAGGGAAAGCGTGGCGTATGACGCACGTCTCAAAAAGCTGACGCTTACCGAGCAGGGATGCGCGATTCACGCGCGCACAGTCGCGGCGATTGTCGAAATCAACGACTGCCTGGAACACGCGCTCACTTCAGAGGAAAAAGAAACTCTTCTGCGCTCCCTTGACAAAATGGAACGCGCACTCGATCAGAGAACGGAGGATGGGGTATGATTCGAAAGCTCGCACGCAGTATCCGTCAGTATAAGCGGGATACGATCCTCACGCCGCTGTCAATGACGCTGGAGGTCATCATGGAGGTACTTTTGCCGATTATCATGACCGACCTCATCGACAACGGCATTACCAATCCCGGGAACAGCGCTGTCATCTGGCGTGACGGCCTGTTGCTCGCCGGCATATCGATTCTGTCACTCATCAGCGGATTGCTTGGCGGCATATTCGGCGCGCGCGCCTCGTCGGGCTTTGCCCGTAACCTCCGGCATGACATGTACTATCACCTGCAGGACTATTCCTTCTCGAACATCGACAAATTCTCCACGTCGTCGCTGATTACGCGCCTGACAACCGACGTATCCAACGTTCAAAATGCCTTCCAGATGCTGATTCGCATGGCTGCACGCAGTCCGCTGATGCTGATCTTCTCGGCAATTATGGCCTTCAGCGTTAACGCGCGGCTGGCGCTAATCTTCCTGTGCGTCGTTCCGGTGCTGGCCGTTGGTCTGACCTACGTCTCCACGCACG
Organism: uncultured Oscillospiraceae bacterium; assembly: GCA_964554795.1. Lineage (GTDB taxonomy): Bacteria > Bacillota > Clostridia > Christensenellales > Aristaeellaceae > SFHK01. The sequence goes on from CAZKQB010000018.1 coordinate 7,587, forward strand.
CGCACCCGTTGTTCCGCAGGGTATTCAAAACCTACGATTCTCTGAACAACGTGGTTCAGGAAAATGTCCGCGGCATGCGCGTGGTGAAGTCTTTTGTGCGCGAGGACTATGAAAACAAGAAGTTTGAGGACATTTCCGGGCAGGTATCCACGCTGTTCACGAAGGCCGAGCGTATCATCGCGCTCAACAGCCCGATGATGCAGTTTGCCATGTACGCCTGCACGCTTCTGATCTCATGGTTCGGCGGAAAGTTCATCCTATCCTCCGTAGGGCAGCCGGACGCCATGACCACGGGCCAACTGAACAGCCTGCTTACCTACTCCATGCAGATTCTCGGAAGCCTTATGTCCCTCTCCTTTATGTTCGTCATGATGACGATCTCCCGCGCCTCCGGCGAGCGCATCTGCGAGGTGCTGGACGAGCAGAGCAACCTGCACAGCCCTGAAAACGCGCGCACGGAAATTTCCGACGGCAGCGTCGATTTCGACGGAGTGAGCTTCTCCTATGCCGGAAACAAAAAGCGGCTTTGCCTTGAGGACGTGAACCTTCACATCCATTCGGGTGAAACCATCGGCATTGTGGGCGGAACGGGCTCAAGCAAGTCCACGCTAGTGCAGCTGATTCCGCGCCTGTACGATGCTACCGAGGGCGTTGTGAAGGTCGGCGGTCACGACGTAAAGGAATACGACCTGACTGTGCTGCGCAACAGCGTCGCCATGGTGCTTCAGAAAAACGTCCTCTTCTCCGGCACAATCCGCGAAAACCTGCGCTGGGGCAATCCCGACGCCACCGACGAGGAGCTGATCGAAGCCTGCAAGCTGGCTCAGGCGCACGAATTCATCGAGGGCTTCCCGGAGGGCTACGATACCTTCATTGAGCAGGGTGGTTCAAACGTATCCGGCGGCCAGAAGCAGCGTCTGTGTATCGCCCGCGCCATTCTGAAAAAGCCGAAAATTCTCATTCTGGATGACTCCACCAGCGCCGTGGATACGCGCACCGACGCGCTCATCCGCGAGGGCATGAAGCGGATCATCCCCGGAACGACCACCTTCATCATTGCCCAACGCATCTCCTCCGTAATGGAAGCCGACAAAATCATCGTGCTGGACGGCGGCCGCGTGAACGACTTCGGCACGCACGACGAACTGTTGAATACCAACGAAATCTACCGTGAGGTGTACACCTCGCAAACGAAGGGAGGCGGCGATTATGATGAATAAGGCCGAAAGCGTAAAGGCACGGTATGGCCGCAATGCCATGAAGAAGGCGCCCAATCGCCGCGGACCCGGCGGCCCGCGCGGCGGCTTCCGCACACCCGGTCAGAGTATCGACAAGGGCACACTGAGAAAACTGATTGCCATCGTGTTCAAGCCAAATCTCTTTAAATTCATCCTCGTCATACTGTGCATTCTCGTGTCGGCGCTGGCATCCGTTGAATCCTCGCTGTTCGTGAAGTCGCTGGTGGACGACTACATCACCCCCATGATCGACAGCGGCTCGCGGGATTTCAGCGGTCTGGCTCTTCTCATCGCGAAGGTCGGCGCGCTGTTCGCCCTCGGTATCGCGGGATCGTATCTGTACAATTACATCATGGCCGACGTAGCGCAGAACACGCTCAAGCGCATCCGCGACGACATGTTCCGCAGTATGCAGCGTCTGCCCGTGAAGTACTTTGATACCCACGCGCACGGCGACATCATGAGCCACTTCACCAACGATACCGACACGCTCCGCCAGATGATTTCGCAGTCCATTCCCTCGCTCATCTCCTCGGTCATCAGCATCGTCGTTGTGTTTGTCGCCATGCTGACCACCAGCTTCTGGCTTACGCTGTGCACGTTGCTTTCGCTGGCCATTATGATGGTCGTAACGCGCAGGGTCGGCGGACTGGCCGGACGCTTCTTCCTGTCTCAGCAGCAGTCGCTGGGCACGCTGAACGGCTTCATCGAAGAGATGATCAACGGCCAGAAGGTCGTGAAGGTCTTCTGCCACGAGGGCGAAACAAAGGAAGAATTTGATATTCTGAACGACGACCTGTGCGAAAACGCGACTAACGCCAACCAGTTTTCCAACATTCTCGGCCCGATCAACAATAATCTGGGCAACCTGCAATACGCATTCCTCGCCATCGCAGGCGGTCTTCTTGCCATCAGCGGCAAAACGGCGCTTTCACTGGGCGCGATTATCTCGTTTTTGCAGCTTTCCCGACAGTTCACCAACCCCGTCAACCAGATTTCGCAGCAGTTCAACTCGATCATCATGGCTATGGCCGGCGCCCAGCGCGTGTTTAAGCTGACCGAGGAAACGCCTGAGGTTGACGACGGCTATGTAACGCTGGTCAACGCCTGCGAGGAAAACGGTGAAATCGTAGAATGCGCCGAGCGCACCGGCATGTGGGCATGGAAGCACCCCCACTCCGACGGCACCACGACCTATACCCGTCTAGCCGGTCATGTGACGATGGATCACGTCGACTTTGCCTACGAGCCCGAAAAGCCGGTTCTGCACGACATCACGCTGTATGCCGAGCCCGGCCAGAAGGTAGCCTTCGTCGGCGCAACCGGCGCAGGCAAGACGACGATTACAAACCTTCTGAACCGCTTCTATGACATTGCAGACGGCAAGGTGCGCTACGATGGCATCAACATCAATAAGATCAAGAAGGCCGATCTTCGTCATTCGCTGGGCATTGTGCTTCAGGATACGAATTTGTTTACCGGCACCGTAATGGAGAACATTCGCTACGGCAATCTGGATGCGACGGACGAGGAGGTCTACGAGGCCGCACGCCTCGCGAACGCGGACGACTTCATCCGCCGTCTGCCGGACGGCTACAACACACTGCTCACCTCCAACGGCGCGTCGCTTTCGCAGGGACAGCGCCAGCTGATTGCCATTGCGCGCGCAGCCGTGGCCGATCCTCCGGTTATGATTATGGACGAGGCAACCTCCTCCATCGACACCCGTACGGAGGCGCTGGTTCAGAAGGGTATGGATTCGCTCATGAAGGGGCGTACGGTGTTCGTCATCGCGCACCGGCTTTCTACCGTTATGAACAGCGACGTGATCATGGTTCTCGACCACGGCCGCATCATTGAGCGCGGCAATCACGACAAGCTGATCTCCGAAAAGGGCACCTATTACCGGCTATACACCGGCGCATTCGAAATGGAATAATCCCCACGGGCACAAAAGCTCCGACATATCGCCTTCTTTGGAGCGCTACATCCGTAGACCATTCCTGCGGACGGGGTTTGAGCCCAGTTCCATTTTCTCCATCATAAAGGTCGATTTCACGCTTAGATACATCCACACATTCCAAGCGGCGTTTTCATGGAAGCTCTGCCTCTATGGAAACGCCGCATTTGGATTTGAAGTCTAGCCCGGCCGGACAAGCGGCACGTGAACAAACGCCGCGATTGGTCTGCAACTTTTCCATCACGCCGTCCGTCTATGAAACTGAAAAACTATGGAAAGGAAGCTATATCCGCATGAATAAACCGTTTGTCTTTATTCTTTGCCTGATCCTGCTACTGACTGCGGTTCCTGCGCTGGCACAAAGCCCCGGGAATCTCAACAACGGTGCCTTCGTGGAAGCAGACGGAGACGATCTGTTCATCGCCCTGCAAAGCGGTATTGTTCGCCTTCAGGCCGACGGCATAAGCGCGCAGATTTCGACTGACCGCGCCTCCATGCTGCAGCTGGTTGGCGGCCGCCTGTATTACCTTGCCGAAAACTGGGGTACCGACGAATACGGAGACCTGCGCAAGCTCGGCGAAACGCCCGTCAGCTGTCTGCCCGACGGGAGCGACCGGCGCGTGCTCGGCGAAGAGCGAAAGCTCGGCGAGGTATATGATTTCGGCGACGACGACAGCACGCGCAACATCGATATGCTGATCGGATACCGCTGCTTCACCGTCGCGCAGGACGCCATCTACTTCCTTGGCAACACCAATGAAGGCGGCACCTACACCTGCTATGGTACATATGAAGACGAGGACGGACAGGAGGAGATAAGTGCGGTGGCTGGAAACTATCAGAACGGCATTGCGCTGTTCTGTATGGACATAAACGGCCAGAATCTTCGCGCACTTACCGGCGTTCTGGGAAACGACTGCGCGCAGCTCGCGCTGGACGGTAATCGTCTTTATCTGGCGACCGGCTATCAGGACACCGTGTTCGCCTACGATTATGTGAACTACACCATTATGGACGTCGATGGCCATGTGCTCTCCGTCTTTGAAAGAAACGAGCTGGGACGCGAAAATCTCTACAGCGACGTCGGCAAATTCTACCACATTTCCAATGCGGTCCTTCCCTTCGGCGACAGCATGCTGGTATCTCTTGCCGACAGCGAAGGCGACTTTATCGCCACCCGCCTTACGCGTGTGGATGCGAACGGCACGGAAACACAGCTGGCGCTGGAGCAGTACTACACGCCATCCATCCTGTTGGATACCACGCTGTATTACGTGGGCAGCAGCAGTGAAAACAATTTCTACGACGACAGCCCTGAATACCTTGCGTCTCTGGGCATTTACCGCAAGGATCTGAATGAAGCCGGGCTGGGCGTTCGCCTCGTGGCGCTGCCCAACACCTCCTTCCTGTATGACTTCTCCATGTGCGTGTTGGGCGACTATGTGTACTATCGCGGCGCAACCGGCGACATCTACCGCACACCCGTAGTCGGCGGCGAAAGCTTTGTATACACAGAGAACGGCTTCGTGAACGCCGCTTCGGTCGAAAAGACCATCGGCTGACCGTTTAAAAATGACAGGAACTTCCCTTGGCTGAAAGCCATCCGGAAATTCCTGCCATTTTTATTTTTCTCTTTTCTTCCGACACTCAGACGCGCAACGCGCACAGTCGCCCGAGCAGCCTCCGCAGCAGCCCCCATGTCCAGCTTTTCCTCTCCACGTGCGAAACGCAAGGAACGCCAGAAGAGCCACAATGGCAAGCAGGATATAATCGCGCAGACGCATCAGAAAAGCCTCGCAATCGCATACACGACGAACGCTGCAACCCATGCCACAGAGCACTGCATCAATACGACACCCGCCGTCTTCACCGTGGAATTCAACTCCCGGCGAATCGTAGCCACCGCGGCGATGCAGGGCGTGTAAAGCAGCGTAAACACAAGAAAGCTCACGGCCGTCTGCGCAGTAAACAGCGACGAAATCGAAGCGCTGCCCAGCAGCACCTCCAGCGTGCTCACAACGGACTCCTTGGCGACAAAGCCGGAAATCAGCGATGTAGCGCAGCGCCAGTCGGCAAAGCCCAACGGAACAAAGATCGGCTCGATCCAGCGCCCAACCAGCGCAAGTAAGCTTTCCGCGCTGTCGGAAACGACGTTCAAGCGTGTATCAAAGCTCTGCAGGAACCAAATAATGATCGTAGCCAGAAAAATGACCGTAAACGCGCGCTGCAAAAAGTCTCTTGCCTTTTCCCACAGAAGCAACACCACGCTCCTAAAGCCGGGCAAACGGTAGTTGGGAAGCTCCATCACAAACGGCACAGGCTTTCCGCGGAACACTGTTTTATTCATGAACAGCGCGGCCAGTATGCCCACCAGAATTCCCAGAACATACAGAGAAATCATCACCAGCGCCCGGTACTTCGGGAAAAACGCCGCAGTAAAAAATGCATAGATTGAGATTTTCGCCGAGCAGCTCATATATGGCGTGAGCAGAATCGTCATTTTGCGGTCCCGGTCAGAGGACACCGTGCGCGTCGCCATGATCGCAGGAACCGAGCAACCAAAGCCGATCAGCATGGGCACGATACTGCGCCCGGACAAACCAATCTTTCGCAGCGGCTTGTCCATCACAAAGGCCACGCGCGCCATATAGCCCGTATCCTCTAAAATGGACAGGAAGAAAAACAGCGTCACGATAATCGGCAGAAAGACCAGCACGCTGCCTACGCCCGCGAAGATACCGTCTATGATCAGACTCTGAACGACGGGATTGATGCCGTAGGCCGTAAGTCCCGAATCCACAAGCCTCGTCAGCGCATCGATTCCCACCTCCAGCAGATCGGAAAGACGCTGTCCAATCACATCAAACGTCAGATAGAATGTAAGCAGCATCACCAGCAGGAACGCTGGAATAGCCGTATATCGCCCGGTCAGAATCCGGTCAATCTTCACCGAACGGCTGTGTTCGCGGCTTTCGCGGCACTTAACCACCGCGCATTCAACCACGCCCTCGATAAAGCGATAGCGCATATCCGCCAGCGCTGCATTGCGGTCAAGCTCCGTCTCCGTTTCCATCTGAACGATGCAATGCTCCAAAAGCTCCTGCTCGTTCTGATCTAACCCAAGCTCCGCCGTCAGGTTGTCTCCACCCTCAATGAGCTTCGTCGCGCAAAAGCGCGCCGGTATGCCAATCCGCTCAGCATGGTCGGAAATCAGATGCACTGCGGCGTGAATACAACGATGCACCGCCGATTCCTCTCCGCAGAAGTCAGTCACCTTCGGAAGCACCCTTCCTCGTGCCGTTGAGAGTGCCTGACGAATCAGCTCAGAAACGCCCTCACTTTTCGATGCCACAATCGGAACGACCGGTATGCCCAGCGCCCGACTCATCCTCTGAACGTCGATGGAGCCGCCGTTGGCTCGCACCTCATCCATCATATTCAGCGCCAGAACCATCGGAACACGCAGCTCCAGAAGCTGCAGCGTCAGGTACAGGTTGCGCTCAATATTCGTGGCATCCACAATATTGATGATGCCATCCGGCTTCTGATTGATGATAAAATCACGGGATACGATTTCCTCCTGCGTATAGGGTCTAAGCGAGTAAATGCCCGGCAAATCGACGACCGAGCAGCCCTTTTCCCCGCGTATCTCCCCCATCTTCTGGTCAACCGTCACGCCCGGGAAATTTCCAACATGTTGGTTGGAGCCGGTAAGCGCGTTAAACAGCGTTGTTTTTCCGCAGTTCTGGTTGCCGACAAGCGCAAAAATCATTTTCAGTCGACCTCCACTTCGATCTTCTGCGCTTCCTCAATGCGCAGCGTAAGCTCGTAGCCGCGAACGCGAATCTCAATCGGGTCACCCATTGGCGCCACCTTCTGAAGCGTCACTCGCGTGCGTGGAATCAACCCCATGTCCAACAGCCGGCATCTCAGCGCACCATCTCCGCGCACCGCCGTAATCGTTCCGGACGCGCCCGTCTTTAGTTCATTGAGCGTCATGGTTTTTCTCTCCTTAATAGTTAGCCTTGGCTAACCATTAAGTAAAATACCACGAACAGTCCCTCTTGTCAATATAAAACCGATACTTTTACGGATTATCCTTTCCTTCACAGTACCCATTCCCGATACGACAAAAAAAGAGCCCGAAACATCCGTTTCAAGCTCTTCCGTACACCTTCAGGGGCTCGAACCCTGGACACCCTGATTAAGAGTCAGGTGCTCTACCAACTGAGCTAAAGGTGCTTGCTTCGTCCACTCGGTTTCCGTTCTCTTGACGACGTGAAATAGTATACACCAGAGCGGACGGAATGTCAACACATTTATTTGTTAAATAGTTGAAAAAGTCGAAAACGCATTGAATCCCGACATCAGGATGCAGTACGGCGTCCTCCGCTGCTCTCCCTTAAAATCAGCTGACAGGGCACGTGCTCCTCCGTCTGCAGTGATTCATCCAGCAGCATCTGCACCGCACGGCGGCCGATATAAGTCTGATGCGTATCGATAGAGGTAAGTGACGGGTGCATATACGCGCCAAAGAACAGGTTGTCGCATCCGACGATAGCCATATCCTTCGGCACGCACAAACCGTTTGCCTCTGCCGCACAGATGGCTCCCAGCGCTGTAAGATCGTTGGCAGCTACGACAGCTGTCGGCCACTGAGACGGAATCAGCCTTTCCAGCAGCGCGTTCAAAGCCGCTTGTCCGCCCTCCGGCGTACAGTCTCCGTACATGCGGTAATCGCTCACAAACGGCAGTCTTGCCCGCTTCAGTGCCTCGCGGTAGCCGGCGTCACGCGCGCCCTCTGTCTGCAGACCGCACGTTCCACCCAGCAGTGCAATCCGCTCGTGGCCCAGCGACGCCAGATGCTCCACCATCAGGCTTACGCATTCCTTCAGATCAATTGTTACAGACGGATATTCCTTTGTGGGCAGGTTGTGCCCTATCAGCACCACCGGCATATACTGCCTTATCGCTCGCAGGGCATTCAGTTCATTGGAAGCATTTTCGCCGCTCGTGTAATCCGTATAGATTGCCACGCCGTCCAACCGCCGCTCCACCAGCATACCGGCAGGATCCCAATTGGCGTCCTTCATTTTCTCCCACGAAAACACCAGCAGCGTATACCCGGCTTTGAGCGCCTCGTCATACGCGCCCTTATAGAAGAGTGAATAATGCGGATTGTCCAGCCGCGGCAGCGCAATGCCCAGTGTCTTCGAATGGCGCTGCGTGAGCCCGCGCGCAATTGCGCTGGGCTGATAGTTCAGGCGAAGAATCACATCCTGCACGCGCTTCCTCGTTTTCTCTGTTACCGTGCTTTCGCCCCGCAATACGCGCGATACCGTTGCAATCGACACGCCTGCCTCGGCGGCAATATCATAAATCGTATTTCTTTTACCGTTCATTCTGATTCCTCTTCCATTTTTCCTCTGAAAAATTGCCAGCTTTTTATCATTATAAGCTTCGAAATGCGTAAAAGCCACCGTCGGAGCGGCGTATAACTGTAAATTTTTTTGAACCCACGAGAGCACAGAATCTTCATATCCGCGAAATAGAAACACTAAAGATATGTGCTTGACGAAAGTCCGTCCAATGCGTATGCTTAATGTGGTTTTGTTTTTCAACGCGTATCTATTCTGAACGGGAGGTGACAGGTCATGGAAGACGGCGGAAGATGTGTGTCCGGTGACGGCGTGCCCCGATCGTGTGCAGCCGCGGTTTTCCGCAGCCTGTACTGATTTTCCCGGTACGCCTTCATGAAGTATGCATTGACACCGTCACGGCGACACTTTGCCTTGCGCATTTGTGTCGGTTTTTGTGTTATGCTTATTGAATGAAAGGCGGTGAAATCCATTGGACCCGAAGATCATTACCCAGCGTCTTGATGCGTTGCTGGCCTCCGGCCGCATGAGCGAAATGCGCGGCGCGCTTCTGATGCTCAATCCCGTGGACGTTGCTCAGTATCTTTCCTGCCTTGAGACGGAAAATCTGCTCCGCGTTTTCCGCATTCTGCCCGGCGACTGCTCCGCAGACGTATTCAGCTATATGGAGGACGAGCAGCGCGAAAAGCTTGTTTCCTCTATTGGCGACAGGGAAGCCGGCCATCTGGTAGAGAATATGTTTGTAGACGATGCCGTGGACTTTCTTGAGGATATGCCCGCGGAGCTGGTGCGGCGCGTCCTTTCCAACGTAAGCGAAGAGCAGCGGCGCATCATCAACCGTTTTCTCAGCTATCCGGACGGCAGCGCCGGCTCCATCATGACAATCGAATACTGCCGGCTGCCTCTGGGAACAACGGTAGCAGAGGCCATGGACGACATTCGCGCCAACGGCGTGGACAAGGAGACCATCAACACACTGTATATCGTGAGTGGAAACGGCGAGCTGCGCGGAACGCTTCCGCTTCGAAAGCTGATTACCGCAGATGATGAGACGTACGTGGATGACTTGATGGATGTAGACCTTGTGTCCGTCCGCACTCATGACGACCGCGAAAGGGCCGCTGAGCTTGTGCGCAGGTACGACCTTCTTTCCTTGCCTGTGGTCGATAAATCCGAGCGCCTGGTGGGAATTGTCACGGTGGACGACATCCTGGACGTCATTCAGGAGGAAACCACCGAGGACATTGAGCTTATGAACGCTCTTACGCCTTCAGAGGATGCCTACCTGAAAACCAGCGTCTGGCAGCTTGCCGGAAATCGTCTGCCGTGGCTGGTGCTGATGCTGATCGGCTCCATCCTCACTGGGCTGATCGTTACCCACTATGAGGAGATGCTTCTGAATGTGCCCGCGCTAGGTGTTGCGTTGACGGCCTGCATCCCGATGCTGATGGACTCTGGCGGAAACTGCGGTCAGCAAACCTCCACGCTAATCATTCGCGCGCTGGCCGTGGGGGAGATGCAGCCATCCGACACGCCGCGCGTACTTCTGAAAGAATTTCGCGTGTCGCTTCTGGTTGGCGTAGTGCTTTCAGTCGTCAATTATTGGCTCCAGTTTCTGGTGTTCGGCCGCTCTTGGCCTGTGGCGCTGACCGTGTCTCTTGCGATGATGGCGACGGTCGTGCTTTCTAAATGCATCGGCTGCCTGCTACCGCTGGGCGCAAGAGCGCTGAAGCTCGACCCTGCGCTGACAGCCACGCCGCTGATTACCACCATCGTGGACACCTGCTCGCTGATTCTTCTGTTTGAAATTGCATCCGTAATGCTGAAGGGAGTGGCCTGACGTGAACTGGGAAAAGAACAAATCCACGCTGGATTCTCTTCTGGGCGCCGGAAGAAACGGTGAATTGCGCGGCGCGCTGATGATGCTGAACGTCGTTGACATTGCCGAATACATGACTACGCTGGAAACCGACAAGATGCTGCGTCTGTACCGGCTTTTGCCTAAGGACATTTCTGCTGACGTCTTTGCCTACATGGATGATGACCAGCGCAAGAAGCTGATTGAATCCATCGGCGACAAGGAGGTTGGCGCGCTGGTGGACGACATGTTCGTCGATGACGCAGTTGACTTTCTCGAGGAAATGCCTGCGGGGCTTGTGCGGCGCGTGCTGGCAAACGTGAGTGAGGATCAGCGCAAGATCATTAACCGCATTCTCAGCTACCCGGATAACAGCGCCGGCTCCATCATGACCACGGAATACTGTGAGTTTCACGAGGGCATCACCGCCCGCGAGGCCATGAAGGAGCTTAAGCGCACCGGCATCGACAAGGAAACCATCTACACGCTATACGTGCTTGACGCGCAGCGCAAGCTGATTGGCATCCTGCCCCTGCGCAAGCTGATTCTTGCCGAGCCGGATACGCCAATTGAGCAGCTGATGGATCCGAGCTTCGTATGCGTCGGCACGCTGGACGATCAGGAGGCCGTCGCGGGAATTGTTCGAAAATACGACCTAACGAGCGTGCCCGTCGTCGACAAGGAGAGCCGCATGGTCGGCATCATCACCGCTGACGATATTATGGACGTCATTCAGGACGAGGCCACCGAGGACATCGAAAAGATGGCTGCCCTTTTGCCGTCCGAAAACGAATATATGAAGACGAACGTTTTTACGCTGGCAAAGAACCGCCTGCCGTGGCTTCTTTTTCTAATGGTCAGCGGCATTTTTACCGGCTTGATCATTCAGCACTTCGAGGATACGCTCACGAGCATGGCAGAAATCGGCGTAATGCTCACCGCCTGCATTCCGATGCTGATGGGCACCGGCGGAAACTGCGGCTCGCAGTCTTCTACACTGGTCATCCGCGGTCTTGCCGTGGGCGAGCTCTCCCCTGCCGACACGCTGAAGATTCTGTGGAAGGAATGTCGCGTATCCCTCCTTGTCAGTGTGGTTCTTGCCGCGATGGCGATGGCAATGCAGCTGTTCCTGTTCCGGCGGCCTTTCTCCGTGGCGCTTACCGTTTCGCTGGCAATGGTCGGCACAGTGGTCATATCCAAGTCCATCGGCTGCACGCTGCCCATATTGGCCAAGAAGCTGAAGCTTGACCCGGCTCTGATGGCCGCGCCGCTGATCACCACCATCGTGGACACCTGCTCGCTTCTGATTCTGTTCCTTCTGGCCACCACGATTATCAAATAAAAAGGAAGATTCTTTCATGAAAGAGGTTCTCGGCTGCATTCGCCGCTGCGACAAGGATTTTGGTCTCATTCAGGCGGGCGACACGGTATGCGTCGGCGTGTCCGGTGGAAAGGACAGTCTGCTACTCCTATACGCAATGGCTCTGTATCGCCGCTTCTGTCCCAACAAATACAATCTCGTCGCCGCCACGCTGCACATGGGGCGCGAGCCCTTCGACCTCGCCCCCGTTCAGGCGCTGTGCGACCAGCTGGAGGTGCCCTATGTAATCAAGCGTACGCAGATTGCGCAGATCGTGTTCAAGGAGCGCAAGGAGCAAAACCCCTGCTCCCTGTGCGCGAAGATGCGGCGCGGCGCGCTGATCGACCTGTGCAAGGAGCTCGGTGCAAACAAGCTGGCATTGGGGCATCACCGCGACGACGCGCTTGAAACGCTTTTGCTTTCCATGCTGTATGAAGGTCGCATTCATACCTTCCATCCTAAAACCTTCCTATCCCGCAGCGGCATCACGCAGATTCGCCCCATGGCCTATCTTCCGGAGAAGCACATCATCCACATGGCAACGGAGCTCAGCCTGCCGGTTGTCAAATCTCCCTGCCCGGCAAACGGCTTCACCCGCCGGGAAACGATGAAGGAGCTGCTCGACCACATCTGCAAAACCATTCCAAACGCACGGGAGCTGATGCTGTCTGCCCTTCAAAACGAAGCTCAATACGGTCTCTGGAACCGGGAGAAATGATTGACTTTTCTTTTGTGAGGTCAGCGCCCGGGAGCTCATTCGCATCTTGCCTATTTCGCCCTTGTTTCCTTTCCCTACAATGGGCACTGGATATTCAAATGCAGGATAGCCGTGCGGCAGGAGGGTAAACCCTTGCTGAATCAAACCGCCTACCATAGGTAACACAGATGATCTGACAAGCCAATCGGGAGAAGCCCCCGCATTCTCCTCCCGATTGGCTTTTGTGCGATCTTTGTAACCTTCGCCATTCGCTTGATTCTCATGGCAAAGCCGCTTCTCGGAGCATCCGCCACTACATTTTATAATTCAATGCTTCCCGCACAAGCTTATAAGTCCGAGTAGTCGCACCCAAATACCTTACGGAAACGATCCCCATTTATGCCATCGAACACATGCCAGTAGTTTACAGGGTATGCGTAATCATTCGTATGCTCCCTGGGCGCGCGATGCCATACATCCACAAAGCATTCACAATAACAAGGCGCGTCTGCGCTCGAGAGAACGCCGCAGATACCGAGGATATTCAGCAGACCCTCCACCTCATCCTTATTGGATTTCAGTAGCTTCTTTTTCGTGATCTGCTCGCGGTATGCATCTGCTTTTTTATTGGGCTGGAGTTCCCCCGCAGTATGAAGAACGGACTTCAGGATAAACCAATCCCTTTCTGTGGGCGCTACCTTTGGCAGCAATAAAAACTGCTCCAGATCAAATAAAGCATATTCCGGGTGGGTATGCCGTACACCGCCCCACTTATATCGCTCGAAATTAAAAACATTGTAGCCGGAAAGTTCTTTTTCAGGTGAATCCACGTCGTCTACCGGCAACCAGCTGCACAAATAGCAGACTTCACGCCCATCGTGGCTATGGTTGGGGATTGCCAAAGCGTAATAATAGCTACCAAGTGCGGACCGATACTGCAATTGCCGGGTAGACAAGCTATATAGGAAAGCATTTGCAACACTTTCCGGAGATATTTTCGCAAGTACACGTTGAAGATCCCGAAGTGTTTCGTCATGGGTACGTATCGGTGCAGGATCGAACATGTAGCCTTCCGCCTTTGCCCGCTCATAGTCCTCGGCACTTGGTGCTTTGCGGCTCCACATGCCTCCATTCCAATACGTTGCAAGCAGTATTTTTCGTTCATTATCCATATAGTCCCCCCTTCATGCTATTATATCACAAAAAATTAGCCTTGCATAGAAAAACGCAGGCTGCTGCCCACGTTTCTCTGTCTCCTATTTACGCCGCCGCTTTTAGCATATTGTCGATGCTCAGGCCATAACCGGATGTCGGGTCGTTGACAAGAACATGCGTCACCGCGCCAATGAGCTTGCCATCCTGAATGATCGGGCTCCCAGACATGCCCTGCACAATCCCCCCGGTGATCTCCAGAAGCGCTTCGTCCGTCACGCGAATCTGGAACGACCGCGTATCGGCATTCGCATCCACGCGCAAGATATCAATATCGTACAGCCGCGGCCCGTTCTCGTCCACCGTTGCAATCAGCTGCGCATGCCCCGTCTCTACGTGGTTTGCCGACTCCGTCTCTATGCCGTTCGGGAAAAGCGCATTGCCTGCCGCTGCGCGTACGAACACGCCGCCAATGCCGGTGTCGTCATTCCATTCAATCGTTCCAAGCGGTGCCTGCTCGACGATTTCGCCCTCAAGCGCGCCGGGAACACCTCGCCGCCCACGCACAACGCCCGTTAGCTCGCCCTCATACAGCACGCCCTCGCGCACCGGGATGGACGCGCCCGAATCCGAATCGTTGATAGGGTGCCCAAGCGCACCGTATACGCCCGTTTCCGGATTAACATACGTCAGCGTACCGATGCCGGCTGCCCCCTCTCGTACCCACGCGCCGATGCGGTACACGCCGTCGCGCTCGTCCTTTTGCGGCTGTACGTCAAATGTCAATTCCTGCTCTCCACGCTGAACGCCAAGCTTTACCGACTTTCCATCAGCCAGATGCTCGGCCAGCGACTGGGTATCCGACACCGGCTGCCCGTCCACGGTTCGAATGATGTCGCCGCTCTTCAGTCCCGCCAGCCGCGCTGGGCTGGGCAGCTTCTTCAGATCCGTCGCCCCCACGTACACCAGACCATCGCTCCTCACTGCCACTCCTACCAGCTGCCCGCCGGGAATCAGCCGTTCAGCGTTTGCTGCGCCGCTCAGCGCCAGTAAAAGCGTCGCGACAAACAACATCCGGCCAATGCCCCTTCGAATCCTTCCCATGCCGATCGCCCTCCTTTTCGCCTCGTCCACGGGCTATTCTGCCTCGGCAGGACGACGCGGTATGCTGGCAGTTCGCGGTGGGCAAAGCGCGGAAAACGGCTTTTTCCAAAGGCTTTTTTTGTAAATTTCACATATGATTCAAGCCCTTTCCGTTGCCTTACGCTCTGCATGTGGTATAATTGAAGGACAGATGCTCGCAAGAGTGGCGGAGGGAGATGATTCCGTGACGCAGGAAGCGCGAATCCTGCGCGCACTCAGGCCGCGCCTGACGGGTGCAAGCGTGTTGTGCGCCGTCTCCGGCGGTGCCGACTCAGTTGCGCTTTTGCGCCTGCTCGTCTCCCTGCGAAACGAGGGGCTATTGCGCCTTCATGCCGCTCATTTCGAGCATGGCATTCGCGGGCAGGCTTCTCTTGACGACCGCGATTTCGTGCGAACGCTGTGTGCCTCGCTGGATGTGCCGCTCGCCGTCGGACAAGCCTCCGTTCCCACAGAAGCCGCTCACGCAGGAGAAGGACTGGAGACTTGCGCCCGGCGTCTGCGCCGCGCGTTTCTGATAAAAGCTGCAGCTGACGCAGGTACAACCCGAATCGCCCTTGCGCATCACAGGGATGATCAGGCCGAAACGGTGCTCATGCACCTTCTGCGCGGCGGCGGTCTCACAGGCGCATCCGGCATGCGCGCGGATGACGGAACGTTTCTACGGCCGCTTTTGCCGTTCACGCATGCCGAGCTTATCGAATATCTGAATGAAATCGGTCAGCCCTGGCGAGAAGACGAAACCAACCGTGTTTCCGACACGCCGCGAAACGCGCTACGCAACGAAATTCTTCCGCGCATCCGCGATTTCTATCCTGGCGCAACAGATGCGCTCGCCCGATTTGCTGCGATTTCTGCTGACGAGGATGCATTCATCGGCAGCATTGCGGAGATAGTATGGCAGGAATGCGCGAAGAGCTATGCCGGCATTCGCATTCTAAAGAATTTTTCTGAGCTTTCATCGGCTCTGAAGCGCCGTTTGCTGAAACGTACGCTGGACGGAGCAGATTTTGACACCATTGAGCGCATCTGCGACGGTAAAGGCAGCCTGCAGCTGCCGGGCGGGCTGACAGCGTGTCGGACGGGCACCGACCTCTACATAAGCCGTTCCTTCTCCCCGCCGCCGGGTTTGCCCGTGCCGGACGAAGGCGAAATCGTGCTTCCGGGTGTGTGTCTTCTCTCTGTCGCCAACGCTCCGCCGACGCCGGTTCGGGATGGCGGTCTTGTGCAGGTTTTGGATGCGGAAGCGTTGAAAAGCGCCGTTCTGCGCACTCGGCAGGCAGGCGACTTCATCGCTCCCTTCGGCATGAACGGGCAGCGAAAGTCCCTTTCCGACTACCTTACCGACCGCAAGCTCCCCTATCCGCTTCGCGACCGCATGCCCATTCTCGCAAGGGGACAGGAGATACTCTGGGCCGCAGGCGTTGGTATTTCGGAATACGCACGCGTCTCGGAAAATCGCGCCGCAAAGCGGCTTACGATCACGATTTATTAAGAAAACGGAGGAAACTGCAATGCGTGAAGACATGAAAAACATTCTCCTTGACCGCACAGAAATTGCCGCGCGCGTGAAGGAGCTGGGGCATCAGATCACCGAAGATTACCATGGAGAAACTCCGCTGCTCGTGTGTATTCTCAAGGGCTCCGTCGTCTTCTTCGCCGATTTGATCCGTGCCATCGACCTGCCGGTGCAGATTGAGTTCATGACCGCTTCCAGCTATGGCAGCGCCACGGTTTCGTCGGGCGAGGTAAAGATTAAAAGCGATCTGGACGAGAAGATTCTCGGCCGTCATGTGATCCTCGTTGAAGACATCATTGACAGCGGGCGCACTATCGCTTACATCAAAGCCGACATGCTCAAAAAGGGTGTAAAATCCCTGCGCGTCTGTTCGCTTCTTGACAAGCCGAATCGCCGCGTGAGCGACGTAGAGGCCGATTATGTCGGCTTCACCATCCCGGATGAATTCGTTGTGGGCTACGGTCTGGACTTCGACCAGATGTACCGCAATTTCCCCGACATCGGTGTTCTAAAGCCGGAAAAATACGAAAAAACGGTTGATTAACAGAGAATTCATCCTACAGGCATGAGATTGCGCCAAGCTGCGTTTGAAAAGCATCGATTTTAATGCTATAATAGCAGAGAATGTGTAACGGCTGTCAAATGCACGATTTCACTGAAAGTGAGGAAACCCTGTTTTGGAAGAAAAAAAACGCGGAATTCTGAAAAGTGTAGTGATCTACGCGATCATCCTCGCCGGAATTTTTCTGGTGATTCACATGCTCGGATCGCCCGCGAGAAAAAGCGATCCCATTCGTCTTGCCTACAATGAGCTGCTCGACTGGGTGGAGAGCGACCTGAAGGTTGAACGCGATCTTCCTGGCGGCGATGAAGCGCACACCATCCAGAGCCTCATCATCGTAAGCAATGAGCTGGTCGGCATTCGCAACGATTCCAAAATCACTGCTACCGCCCTTTCCACCTCAAACTACGATTTCTACTGCACCCTCCCCAGTCAGGAAAGGTTCTACGAAGACGTGAAGAGCATCTATGAAAAGGTGCTCGGTGAAGCCGTCAGCCCTACCGAATATACCTTCACCTTCGCCACGCAGAATCCCGAAAGTGTCGGCTGGTGGGTCGAGCTGATTCCGATCATCGTCATGGTTGTGCTGTTCGCTCTGATGATGCTGTTCATCATGCGCGCCCAGTCCGCGGGCCCCAATAAGGGCGCCGCCTCGTTTATCCATGGCCGCACAAAGCTCACCGATCCCAGCAAGAACGTCGTTCGCTATGGCGACGTAGCGGGTGCGGAGGAAGAAAAGGAAGAGCTGAAGGAGGTTGTCGACTTCCTGAAATCGCCGGAGAAGTATACCAAGGTCGGCGCGCGCATTCCAAAGGGCGTTCTGCTGATTGGCCCGCCCGGTACCGGTAAGACGCTGCTTGCCAAGGCCGTAGCCGGCGAAGCCGGCGTGCCTTTCTTCACGATTTCCGGTTCCGAATTTATGGAAATGTACGTAGGCGTCGGTGCATCTCGCGTCCGCGACCTATTTGATCAGGCCAAGCGCAACGCTCCCTCTATCATCTTCATCGATGAAATCGACGCAATCGGCCGACAGAGGGGCACCGGCCTCGGCGGAAGTCACGACGAGCGCGAGCAGACGCTCAACCAGCTGCTCGTCGAAATGGACGGCTTTACTCAGAACGCGGGCGTCATCGTTATGGCTGCCACCAACCGCAGCGACATCCTCGACCCCGCTTTGCTCCGCCCCGGTCGCTTTGACCGTCAGGTACTCGTGAACTACCCGGATGTCAAGGGGCGCGAAGAAATCCTGAAAGTACATTCGCGCGGCAAGCCGCTGGCCAAGAGCGTTGATCTTCACCTGATCGCCGTGATCACTCCCTACTTCACCGGTGCGGATTTGGCCAATGTAATGAATGAAGCTGCACTTCTGACTGCCCGCACCAATCAGACCGAAATCACGATGGACACCATCGAGGAGTCCATCAACCGCGTATCGATGGGTCTTCAGAAGAAATCTCACGTGATCCCCCCGAACGACAAGAAGCTCGTAGCCTATCACGAGGCCGGGCACGCCATCGTTGCCTACGTCATTCCCGAATGTGAGCGCGTGCAGGAGATCACTACCATCCCACGCGGCATGGCAGGCGGCTACACAAAGTATATGCCCGATGAGAGCACGCACTATATTACCAGCGCCCGTCTGCGCGCCCGCATTGCCTCCGCTATGGGCGGCCTGTGCGCAGAGATGCTCGTGTTCGGCGACGTCACAACCGGCTCCACCAGCGACATCAAGCAGGCTACGAATACCGCCCGCGCGATGGTTACCGAGTATGGCATGAGCGAGCTCGGCCCCATCTTCCTCTCCGGCGACCATGAAATCTTCCTTGGAAAGAACTTCCAGCAGACCAATGCCGGCCTGAGTGAAGAAATGAACCGCCAAGTTGACCAGCAGGTACGCAAGCTGTTGGACGAAGGTGAGCAGCGCGCCACCTCCATTCTGACCGAGAATCGCGCCAAGCTGGACGCCATCGTCGGTGTACTGATGGAAAAGGAGCATATCGACCGCGAGGAGTTCGAAGCCTTCATGGAGGATCGTCCCTATGATCCCGAACGCGCTGAAGCACTGCGTTTCCATCCCGACGCTCCAAAGCCTCAGGCTCCCTCTTCCGAGGAAGCTTAACAAAACCACATACCAGTCAGCGGACAGGTTTTCCTGCCCGCTGATTTTCTTTTCACATCCAAGAAAGCTCCTTCTCCGCTACTGCCCACATCCTTCGCGCTCTTGCTTCTCCCCTTCTCCCCGTCTTAAGGCAGACAACGCTTCCCACACCTGCGTTTTCTTCCCTTTCATGAGCAGTAACTCCGCTCATCATTCTCTTCCCGAATACGCTTTATCGCGTCAGAACGGAACCCTTCCCTTCATTCAGGCTACGAATGTATAAAAAAACGCCCGGACAGAGGACGAATCCCCATCCGGACGCAGTTGAAAATCAACTTAGACCTCAGGCTCCTTCTCGCTCTCCAGCGGCGCATCCTCAACGGACTTCACTGCCCAGCGAGCCATGTGCATCGTGGTCTTCTGCGCGCCGACGGCAATGATCACCTGATCGTCGCGAAGGCCAGTCACAGTGCCATAAATGCCACCGATGGTGCAGATACGATCGCCAACCTTCAGGTTGTCGAGCATATCCTTCACAGCCTTGTCCTTCTTCTTCTGGGGACGAATGAGGAAGAAGTAGAAAAAGACGACCATCAGTACGATCATGATCAGCATGGAAATGAGACTGGATGCGCCCGTCGCATCTCCGCTTCCGCTGGCTTCGAGCAGATTGAAGAGCATAGTGTTCATCGTATCGGTTCTCCTTTGACTTGAATTCTACATTCTCTATTATAACATGATTGCCGTCTTAAAACAACGATGAATCATGCCGACTGCGTAAAGTTTCGCAAAAATCACCAGCCACCACGACCATGCGTGGCATAGAAGTCCTCCGCCCAGTCGCGCAGCGCGTCCTGCTCGATGGCCGTGCGAATCTCCTCCATCATCCTTGTGAGGAAGCGCAGGTTGTGAATCGAACATAGCCGCAGTCCAAAGATTTCCTCCGCCTTCAGTAGATGGCGGATATAAGCGCGGGAATAATTTCTGCACGCATAGCAGTCGCAGGTTTCATCCAGCGGCGCAAAGTCATGCGCATATTTCGCGTTGCGAATGACAAGCCGTCCATTCCGCGTAAATACCGTGCCGTTGCGTGCAACGCGCGTTGCGAGCACACAGTCAAACATATCCACGCCGCGCAACACGCCCTCAATCAGGCAGTCCGGCGAACCGACACCCATCAGATAGCGTGGCTTCTCCTGCGGCATAACCGGATGAATCGCTTCCAGCATCTCATACATGATTTCCTTGGGTTCACCCACAGAAAGGCCGCCGATGCCGAAGCCCGGCAGATCGAGCTTAGCCATTTCCTTCGCGCACTCAATGCGCAAATCCTTATAGAACGCGCCCTGAACAATGCCAAACAGCGCCTGATCATCTCGGTTTTTTGCGTCCATGCAACGATGCAGCCAGCGAATCGTGCGCTTCATCGCCTTCTGCGCACGGTCGTAATCGCATGGATACGGCGAGCACTCGTCGAACTGCATCATAATGTCGCTGCCCAGCTTCTCCTGAATGCCAATGGAAACCTCCGGCGAAAAAAAGTGCTTGCTTCCGTCCAAATGGGAACGGAAGGTAACGCCCTCTTCCGTAAGCTTTCTGAGCGAAGCCAGCGAAAACACCTGAAATCCACCGCTATCGGTGAGAATCGGACGATCCCAATTCATGAATCTGTGCAGTCCACCCGCCTCAGCCACCAGCTCCTCGCCGGGACGCAGGTGCAGGTGATATGTGTTGGACAGGATAATCTGCGCGTTCAGATCCTTCAGTTCCTCCGGAGACACGGTTTTTACCGATGCCTGCGTGCCAACAGGCATGTAAATCGGCGTTTCAATCACGCCGTGCGGCGTATGCAGACGTCCGCGGCGCGCGCCGGTCTGCTTGCACACGTGCAGAAGCTCAAATTCGAAGGGCTTTGCCAATGCCATATCCTCCCGTCAAAAAAGGTGACCCGCCGCTTCACGGATCACCCGATTGTTCTTCCTCCGAAAACGCTCACGCATGACGACGCTTATAGGTCAGAACCCCCAGCGCAGCCAGCCCCATCGCAAGCGCCGCAAATGCGTACGCAACGGGCATTGAGCCGTCGCCCGATGCCGGCATAATCACCGGCTCAATCACGCGTACGTTTACGTCCACGGACACCACCAGAGTCTGATCCCTATATGCCTTCAGGCAGTACAGGCCAGCGTCTTCCTCGCTCGCGTTCAACAGATTATAAATCCGCTGGTCGCCATTCTGCTCAATCGGCTCTCCCTTGAAGTACCATTGCCATGAGGTCGGCTCCACGCCGTCCACACCTACCTCAATCTGCAAATCCTCGCCCGCATTCACAACCGCACTCTGTGTGCGCGTGGTTATGCGGAACGTGAGATACGTGCGGATGGCTCCGTTTTCGGCTAACGCCGATCCAACGATGAAAAGCATCATCAGCACCAGCGCAAACGCGCGGATTCCCACTCGCTTTTGCATCCGTATTCCTCCCCAAGGCAAAAGCCCATTCAATCCCATATCATATATTTTATTCTATTGCATTTCCTTCCTGGTTTCAAGTTTTTCGGCAAAATGGATTTTAATCGCAATTTATTTGTAATAATCGTATAATTTCGTAATGTTTATTCATATTTTTATAATACATTCCATTGTGAAAGAGTCAAATAGAAAGCGCCCGAAGGGCGTCGAAGCCCTTCGGGCACTTTCCTGATGTTTGCATAAACCTTCCCGTACAATTATGCGCGCTTGAGAAGAACTTCCTTTTCATACTTGCGGACTTCCTCCAGCCAGCTCTCGCCAACCGGAACGCCCTGCTTCAGGCAGTACATATCCCACACCTGCGCAAACGGACGGCTCTTGGCTTCTTCCTGACCCGCAAGACGGCCGGTATAGTCGAAGTCCGCTTCGAGCCTGCGCAGCTCGTCGTTGGGCGTAAGGTAGGCCTGCAGGATGGCCTTCTGAGCGTTGCGTACGCCGATGACCCACGCAGCCACACGGTTGATGGATGCGTCGAAGTAATCCAGCGCGCAGAACACACGGTCTTCGTAGTGATTGGCCACGATCTCATTAAAGATACGAGCCGTTTCGGTATCCCAGATGACGACGTGGTCGCTGTCCCAGCGCACGGGGCGAGAGATGTGCAGAAGAATCTTCGGCATAAACTGCAATACGGCGCTGATCTTATCGGAAACCTGCTCGGTGGGATGGAAGTGACCGGTGTCCAGCGTGAGCATTTTGTTGCGGGTAAGCGCATAGCCCATCATCAGCTCGTTGGAGCCGACGGTGTAGCTTTCCACGCCGATGCCGAACAGCTTACTTTCCACGCCGTCCATAACATGCTCCTCGGAAATATTCTTCGTAGCCGTAAAAATTTCGTCCAGCGCGGCAACCATGCGGGCGCGCGGGCCGTCGGTATCAGCGGGCGTATCCTTGTAGCCATCGGGCATCCAGTGGTTGATCACGCAGGGCTGACCCTGTGCCTTGCCAAACGCTTCGCCAATTTCGCGGCAGCGCTTGCCGTGCTCAATCCAGAACCTTCTATGCGCTTCGTTCGTAGAGGCCAGCGTAAAGCCGTCTTCCGCATAGGGATGGGAGAAATACGTAGGATTGAAGTCCAACGCAAGCTTGTTTTCGCTTGCAAAGTCCATCCAGTCAGAAAACTGCTCGGCCGTATAGGCGTCGCGATCGATCTTTTTGCCATGCAGCTCGGCGTAGCTTGCGTGCAGATTCAGCTTCTTCTTGCCGGGGATCATCGAAATAGCCTTCAGGAAGTCCGCGCGCAGCTCGTCGCCGTTGCGGGCACGGCCTGGATAGTTGCCGGTAGTCTGAATGCCGCCGGATGCGCCGCCGCCCACGCCCTCGCAGCCAACAACGTCGTCACCCTGCCAGCAATGCATGGAGACGGTAAACTGCGCCGCCTTCTCCATCGCCTTTTCCACGTCGATTCCCTTTTCGGAATATACTTCCTTCGCGTAGTCAAAACCGGACAGTATCATTTTTTCGGTCATATCATGCTCGCCTCCGTAATGATTTTCAGTCAACTCTATTCTATCGCATCCCGCGAGCTTTGTAAAGCTGTGTAGCCGCTTATTTTTCGCAATTTGATGCGTTATTTTTTCATATTTCTTCGTAAAAACAGTTGCCACGGGGGCAAAGTCATGATATAATACATTGTGTTTTGTGCCTTGCCCGCACGATTCATTCGTGCAACGCAAATTCGAGGAGGAGTTCTCAATGTCTGTCATCATCAGTATTGTCCTGATTCTCGTTTCCCTTGTACTTATTGTTGCCGTTCTGATGCAGGAAGGCAATAAGCAGGGACTCGGTGCCATCAGTGGAGCCGCCGATACCTTCCTTGGGAAAAACAAGTCCAAGAGTGCCGAAGGCAAGCTGCTTACCATCACGAAAATCGCTGCGGCGATCTTCGTTGTCATTGCAATCCTCGCTACCTGGCTGAACGCCCGCACCTACAACATCCTCTTCTACGATGAGGATGGCAACGAATTCTTCCCCTCGCTTGAAGCGCAGGTGCAGTATTCTGAGTTTGCCTATCTGTATGGTCTGACGGACGAAGAGCCCACCGTCACCTATGACCAGCTGAACGAGAGCATCACCGATGTGGACGAAAAGCGCGTTTCCCTCGCCTACAATGCCGAGATCAGCGAGGCCTCCTATCCGACGCCTGCGAAGGAAGGCTATGTCGGCCACTGGGAGCCTGCTTTGCCCGAAAAGATGGGACGCAAAACCATTGAAACGCACGTCGTTTATGAAATCGGCACCTACGCTCTGACCATCAATCTGCAGCCCATCCCCTCTGAGGATGAAACTGTAGACGACAGCGCTCAGGAGATTTGGAGCAAGGAGTTTACGTATCAGGATACGCTTGACGCCGAGGCGATCAAGGCTGAGCTTGAAATTCCTGAGGTAGAAGGCTATGCCATCACTTGGAGCGAGGACATTCCTGAGACAATGCCCGGCAATGCTGTTACGATCACGGTTTCCTACACGGCAAACGAGCCTGTGGAGGCCTCTCCCGCAGAAGCAACGCCGGTAGAAGCGTCCGTTGAGACAGTCGAGATTGAAACGACTCCCGTCGCCGAAGCCACTGCAACTGACGCTACGCCCGCTGAAGGCGAAACGAAGTAAGCAAGCAAAGAAAGCGGCATGCAGCACAAACGCTGTATGCTGTTTTTTTCTGCGATTTTTCCCTTCGTCGTTTCCGTTGCCAATTTAGACCCGCTGTTTCAAGCCTTTTAACCTACAGGCTTTTTCCGCGAATGCATTTCTCCTTCCCACGACACACTACTAAAAAGACTTTTAAAGGAGCCTCCCATTTCAATGATGATTGAACAGGTCCACGAAATATTAAACGCGTTAAAGCGTCCGGCTACTCTGGAGGACATCGCAGGGCAGCTGCATCTTTCCTCCGAGGAAACCGCGAATGCACTTCAATCACTTATACAGGACGGCTATTGTGTTGAGACGAAAAGTAAGGGAAAACGAAAATTCGCTCCTATCCACATGATGCACCTGATCCGCTGCCGTGCCGCCGCCATTCCCGGCTCCCCTGCGTTTGCCCGACCGCTAGACGGCGGAAGCGATTTCTATTTGGATATGCCCGATGAAATTGCTCTGGACGACGATCTGATTCTTGTGCGCCCCACTGAGGGCGAGCGACCGCGCGCCACGCTGATTCACGTTGTGAAGCGCGCTCACCCAATCGTTACCGGCAGTGTATATATCGAACCACTCGAACCCTATAAGCCCCGCCGCGGACAGCGCCATAAACGCCCGCACAAGGTACACGAACCAGAACGAATCGCACTTTTGTCAGATCGTCGCCTCCCGCCCCGCGTCACCATCGAGGGCGACCTGCTGGGCGCGAAGGCCGGCGACCTGTGTGTGTTCGAGGTCACCCGATGGCCGTTCCGCGCCCAGCATATGCGCGTACTCGTGAAGCAGGTCATGGGCTGCGCGCAGGATATCAGCGCTCAATTCAAAGCGCTATTGGCTGAATATTCCATTGAGGAATGCTTCACCGACGATGTACTGCGTGAGGCTGAGGCCTTCCCCTCTTCGCCCTCCGAGACTGACCTCGCGAATCGCCGTGACCTGCGCAACATGACGATTTTCACCATCGACGGGGCCGATGCCAAGGACTTCGACGACGCTGTTTCGCTGGAGATCGACGGCGCGCGTGCCATTCTCGGCGTGCACATTGCCGATGTATCCTACTATGTCACCGAGGGTTCTGCCCTCGACCTGGCGGCGCGAGCACGCGGCACCAGCGTATATCTGCCCGGCATGACGATTCCCATGCTGCCGGAAACCTTGAGTAATGGCCTATGCTCTCTGCGTCCGAATGAAGATCGCCTTACCCATTCGCTTCTCATGACACTGGAGAACGGTCGGGTCATCGACTATGACCTCTTTCCTGCCGTCATCCGCTCGTGCGCAAGGCTGACGTATGACGACGTGAATAACATGCTCAGAGGGACAGAAAACCATGTGCCGGAGGAATTGCACGAAACGCTTCGGCAAATGAATGCGTTGGCTAAGCGCCTAAACGCCATTCGAATCGCCCGCGGTGCGTTGGAGCTTGATCTGGGAGAGCCCGAGTTTGACCTTGCCCCAGATGGCATGCCCTCCGCAATTCGCGCGCGTACTCGCGGCGACGCGCATAGACTGATCGAAGAATTCATGCTGTTAGCCAATGAGACCATCGCCGTGCACGCACAGCACGCTTCTCTTCCCTTTCCATACCGCGTGCATGAGTCGCCCGATTCAGAAAAGCTCTCTGCATTGGAAAGCTTTCTTGCCAATCTCGGTCACCCCGAACATCTGGGCAACCGTCCCTCGCCACAGAAGCTCCAGAAGGTGCTAAACGATTTTCGGAATCGACCGGAGGGCGTTATTGTCGCGCGCACGCTTCTGCGCGCTATGAGCCGCGCGCGCTATAGCGAAAAGCCGCTTGGGCATTATGGTTTGGCAAGCCGCGACTATTGCCACTTCACCTCCCCCATTCGGCGCTACCCGGACCTGCTTGCACACCGCATGCTGAGATTATTCGCTGCGGGTCAATTGGACGAAGCCTCTTCTGCGCGCTGGACTGAAAAAGTTGCAGAGCGAGCTGCTGAATCCAGCGACTGCGAAGAGCGCGCAGCGATGTGCGAACGCGATGGCGACCGCCTGATGTGTGCTGCCTACCTGTCCCAGCACATCGGCGAAAGCTTCACGGGCATCCTGACGCATCTCAGTAAGCGCGGTGCCAGCGTCCTGCTGGATAACACGACTGAGGGTCGAATCCCGCCGCAGCTTATGGACGATTTCTATTCGCTCGATGACGAACGCATGATGATGGTCGGCCGACATTCCCGTCGTGCCCTGCGCCTTGGCGATTCCATTTCCGTCGAAGTATATTCCAGTGAAATTGCCTCTGGCGAGGTAGAATTCGCCATGTCCGCACGCTAACGTTTCTCAATTCTATTTCAGAAATGAGCTCGTCTTCCCTTGACTCGCCTCAGCTTGTCATATGATATCTTTGACAAGCTGCTGGACGGGGAATCATGCTTTCCCGTCCATACTCCCCCTACCAGCGGCACAGCGCTCGAATTTTCAATTCTGCCGTATGCGGCCAGCCAGTAGGCCAACTTGGAAATATCATTTCCATCCCGTTGCTTCAAACTCCCTCAGGCATTCATGCAGCATCTTTCCGTGAGTCTGCGCAAACACCGTCAATTGCTCGATGTACTTTTTTCATCAACGTAATAAAACAAGCTAATGTGAGGTGATTTTTTCTCCATTCCATAAACCTTGTGTTGAGTCCCACATCCGCACTGCACTTTGCCAAACTATAAAGCTATTCTTCAGTTTTTCATCATAGTAATTCTATTGTATATTGCGCACATATCCTCCGTCAGATTGGAGTTGTTTAACGAATATCACAGCTGGATCAAATGTAAAAAAGGCACAGCGACGCGACCCGCTGCACCTATTAATCGTCTTATGAGCACCGTCCGTTCAGGCGCTCCACATTTCATTCTTCGATTTCTCGCGTTGGGCCATCCTCAAAACTTATTCCCTCCGGGATTTCGAACGAGTCCGTTTCTTCTCGAGTAACCGGATTTAGAATCTCATCCAAACGCTTGAGAAGTGCCTCACGCCCGGTTCCATCCTCGGATGAGTAGGCCAGTATTTGCCATGGCTGAACGTTCAGCTTCCGGCAAATGGGTGCCACAGCGCGCCCACGCGCAGCCTTGCTCAGCTTATCTGCCTTTGTCGCAATTACGCTGAAGGGCAGCTGATAATGCCGCAGGTAATCTGCCATCATCGCGTCGTCGTCCGTCGGCTCATGGCGAATATCGACCAGCAGGAACACATGCTTCAGTGAATCCGAGCCTGACAGATAACCCTCGATCATGCCCGCCCAACGTTTTTTTTCCGCTACCGGTGCCTTCGCAAAGCCATAGCCAGGCAGATCCGTAAGCATAAACGCGTCGTTTACGCGGTAAATATTTACCAGCCGTGTCTTTCCCGGCTCAGAGGACGTGCGCGCAAGCTTCGAATTCATGCACAGCGAGTTGATCAGCGACGACTTGCCCACGTTGGAACGTCCTGCCATGGCAATCTCCGGCATGCCGCGCCCGGGAAAGCTGCCCAGACGCTCTAATGACGTCACAAAACACGAACGTACGATTCTCAATTTATATAACCGCCTTTACATGCATCGTCTTTCGCCCGGGCATAACCATGGCAATTGCCTCCGATGCATCCGAAATCATCTGAATCTGCATCGCGCTACGCACATCCTCGGGCAGCTTTTCAAGATCCTTGCGGTTTTCCTCCGGCAGAAGCACGGTATTCATTCCCGCGCGATACGCCGCCAGCAGCTTTTCCTTCACGCCACCGATGGGCAACGCCTTTCCGCGCAATGACAGCTCGCCCGTCATGGCAATATCCTGCCGCGCCTTTTCCCCGGTCACGGCACTGAACATTGCACAGGCCAATGCGATGCCGGCAGATGGGCCGTCCTTCGGTGTCGCACCCTCCGGCACGTGCACATGGATGTCGTGCTTTTTGCGATATTCTTCAGTCAGACCCGCATCCGCCGCGTGCGCGCGCACATAACTCCATGCAATATGCGCGGACTCCTTCATCACGTCGCCCAGCGAACCCGTCAGCTCCAGCTTGCCGTCGCCGGGCAGCACGGCCACCTCGATCGGCATCACCTCTCCGCCTACGCTCGTCCATGCCAAACCGTTCACAACGCCCGTCTCTGGCGCCTTCGTCGTTTGGATGTGACTGAACTGCGGAGCGCCAAGGTAATGCTCCACATTCTCCGGCCGCACGGTCACCGTCTTTCTCTCTGCCTCCGGCGTATCCATCATCTCCGTGGCAGCCTTACGGCAGACTGCAGCCAGCGTGCGCTCCAATGCGCGTACGCCTGCCTCGCGCGTGTAACCATCTATAATCTTTTCCAATGCCTTCTGCGACATGCGCAGATTCTTTCCGGTCAACCCATTGGCCTCCAGCTGTTTTTTCCACAAGTGCCGACGAGCAATTTGCAGCTTTTCCTCCTGCGTATAGCTGGGTACCTCAATGATCTCCATGCGGTCATACAACGGCTTCGGAATCGACGATACGTCGTTCGCCGTAGTAATAAAGAACACCTGTGAAAGATCAAACGGCGCTTCCAGGAAATGGTCGCGGAACTGGGAATTCTGCTCCGGATCCAGCACCTCCAGCATTGCTGATGCTGGATCGCCGCGCATATCGGACGCCATCTTGTCAATCTCATCAAACAAGAAAACGGGATTCATTGAACCGCATTGCTTGATGGCCGAAATGATGCGACCCGGCATAGCCGCCACATACGTGCGCCGATGTCCGCGAAGCTCAGCCTCGTCATGTACCCCGCCCAGTGAAACCTGACAGAATTTCTTTTTCAGTGCCCGTGCAACCGACCGTGCGATGCTCGTTTTTCCAACGCCCGGCGCACCTACGAGGCAAAGAATCGGCCCGCGGGAATCCTTTTTGAGCGCGCGCACCACAATGAACTCGAGAATGCGCTTCTTCACGTCCTCAAGTCCGTAATGATCGCCTTCCAGCACATTTCGAGCTGCAGCAATGTCTATAGGATGCTCGTCGTAAATGCCCCACGGCAGCTCAAGCATACACTCGACATAGTTCTGCATCACTGCGCTCTCCGGCGAACCAGCCTGCGTACGCGCCAAACGCTTGAGTTCCTTCTCCGTACGCTCGCGCGCCTCACCAGAAATGGCCGAGGCTGCCAGTCGAGATTCATACTGAGCAATATCGTCGTCGTTTTCACCCAGCTCTTCCTCAATCACGTGCAGCTGCTCGCGCAGGAAGTAATCTCGGTTGTTATGATCGATGCGCTCGTGCACGCGGCGCTGAATCTCTTGCTCCATATGGCTGACCTGAAGCTCGCGACTAAGAATATCGCACATGAGCTGAATGCGCAGCTGCGGATCGACACACTCCAGCACAGCCTCGCGGTCGCTCAAATCATCCAACACATTCGCTGCGATCAGATCTGCCAGCACGCCAGGGTCGCGCTCTCCGCTTACGGCCTGCCGAAGCTCCGTACCAACATTTTCCTTCGTAGCCGCATATTGATCAAACAGCCGCCGCGCCGCACGTGTCCACGCGCGAACCTCAGTGGTAAGCTCCGTTCGCTGCTCAGTAACCTCGCAGATTTCGGCTTGGATCATGCCATCAATTTCATAGGTTCCCACAACAATCGCGCGAGACAGCCCGTCCACAAGTAGCCGAAACACGCCGTCCGGCAGTTGTCCCACCTGACGCACCTTTACAATGGTTCCCATAGGATATAAATCCGCAAGCTCCGGCTCTTCCTTCATGCCGTCCCGCTGTGATACGACAAACAGCCTCTTGTCCGTGCTCATGGACGCGTTCAGCGCAGCAACCGACTTTTCTCGTCCGGCGTCAAAGTGCATTACCGTGCCCGGATAAATCACCATTCCGCGAAGCGCAATAGTAGGAATTCGGCTTTCACTGACAGTCTTTTCTTTTTCGACTTGCAAGGGTTGTTCCTCCATAAATCAACGTATACTGGCATTATACCCGTCTCCTGTTAGGGTGTCAAGCTTATGTAAGCGTTATACAGCAATTACTAACGGAATATAACGAATTATGTCCACGTTTTTCCAGATAAGCCAGCTTTGCCTTCAGTATGCTCTTTACATTTTCCCTTTTTTCACATATAATATAGGAAAGAACACAATTTAAAATCAGGAGGCTCTGTCATCGCCATGAACGCATTTCTTGTCCGTGCGCGTCACACCGTGTACAGTCGTCTGGAATCCGAGCATTTCACGGCACAGTCGCTGGTTCGCATGTTCTGGCCCCTGGTTCTCGACCAGCTTTTTATCTTCGTCATTGGCATTCTGTCGGTTGCCATGGTTTCGTCCGCCGGAGAAGAACAGATTGCCGCCGTAACGCTGGTGGGCGTCATCGGCTCACTGGCCTACGCACTATTTTCTGCCATCAGCATGGGTGGCTCCATCGTCATTTCCCGCGCAAAGGGCAGCGGCAACCCAGAGCGCGTGCGGCGCGCCATCGGTCAATCCGCCACAAGCTGTCTGTTGTGCGCCATCGTCATTGCTGCCTTGATGCTCGTATTCGGAGCCTCGATCATCCGCTTTTTCTACCCTGCTGCCGATCAGGCCGTCATCGACGCAGGCATTTCATACATGCACTATTACGCCTACTCCATCATTCCCTATTCCTTCTTCTGCGTCGTCTTTCAGGCCTTCCGAAGCCTTGGCGACTCCCGCAGCAGTCTGATTCTTACGATCATTATCAACTCAGTGCACCTGATTGCTTCCTTCGTTTACATAAACCTGATGCATATGGGTGCCATGGGCTCAGCGCTTTCCTACCTCACCGCACGCCTGATTGGCTTTGCGTTCTCTCTCATCTGGCTAATGCGTCCGCACAGCGGCATTGGCATGCGCTTACGCTATTTCTTCCATTTTGATAAGCAGATTGTCCGCGACATTTCCCTTCTGGGCATTCCCTTCTCAATTGAGCAAATCCTCTTTCAGGGCGGGATGCTTCTGGTACAGCTCTACCTCGCCCGGCTTTCAACCACAGCACTTGCTGCACAGGGCATTGCAACCTCAGTTTTCAATCTGTATTATGCGTTCGCCTACGCCATAACAGCCATCACCGGCACCGTGTGCGGCCAATGCGTAGGCGCTAAGGAAATTGATCTGGCGCGCCGCTATTGCCTGAATTTCGTCCACCTCGGGCGATATGTGCTGGCTGTCGCCGTTTTCATACTGTTCCCATTGACGCCGCTGCTTCTCCGCCTCAACAGTGCTTCTCCGGAGGCATCCCGCATCGTATGGCTGGCGCTGGCCGTCGGCGCATTTCCCATGCCATTTCTCTGGCCCGACGGCTTTGTCATTCCCACTGCCACGCGAACCGCCGGCGATGCACGTTTTACCACTGTCATTTCCCTCTCCTCCATGTTCATCGGACGGCTGGCGTTCGGCTACCTTTTCAGCATCCATCTGGGCTTCGGCATTGTCGGCGTCTGGATTGGACAGCTGATTGAATGGCTGCTGCGCGCCGTTGTCATGCGTCGGCGCATCCGAACCGATAAATGGATTCTGGTCGATACGAGCACTGATAAAGCCCCCACTCACGTCAAATAATCCCGTCACAAATATGCAGATTTCCTTACGCCGCATAGCTGCCTACAGCTTTTTAATGAGAGACATCTATGCGGCTGGGTAGATATAAGTTTCTATATGTATAAACCGTTCAAACCTTTTTTACTTCATCGAGTTCATATCCTATGACCTTATTAAAATCAGCCGAATTCAAAAGAAAACGAACAAAACGCGCTCTGAGATAGTATCCTGTGTCGCTGCGTCCTTCAAAGCATACCCTATCACCAAAGTATCGTTGATTTTCGCGTGTCATGCTTTGCATATCTCGGAAAAATGCCTGCTTTATCCTCTCAGCATACTCGTCGCACCACGCTTTCCATCCGTCGGTGTCCTGATGAAAGTACTGCGAATCGCCTATGATCTCCTGTTCAAAAAACATGGCGACACCCTCCGTAAACAGCTGCCAGAGGAAATGGTTCGACATTTTCTCAAAGCTTATGTTGGCGCCCCATATTGAAACTGATACGCATGACCCAATTCGTGCACGATCAGCCAGTTCATGTCATCCATACCGCACCAGTCAAGCTCTATGATTTTCTCAATGCCAAGAAGGATCGACGTTTTACCGTTCACGTCGGTAACCCAGCCCCATTGCACAAGCCAAGGTACAACACGACGTTCGCATCCACAGCCCTTCCGAATCGATCAAGCATCGTTTCATCCAGATGCTGCGTAACCGCGCGAAATAATTCAATGGCTTTCGCCTCTCCTTGTCCTTCAAAACGGCATTCAGTACCGGCAGATCGTCTTTCGTCCATGAAAAACCCGCCGAAATGCTGATTCACATATCATTGATACAGATTTCCTTTATGCCGGGTACGGAAGCGTCGATATAAGCCTCGCATCTTTCCATGTGAAACTTCCCATCTTCAAACGCCGCAAGCATTCCCTCTGTCGCATTTATTACCCCGTGTTCACATTCTCCTATGGATTTCATTTTTATACCTTCCCCGACCTCGCATTCCACGCAAGTTCATCTGCGCCATAAAACAAAAGAGCTGCCAGACATTTGCCCGGCAGCTCCTCGCCCTGCTTCGATCAATAGGATGTGATCTTCGTCAGCTTGGTACAGTTTTTAAATGCTCTCGCGCCGATTACAACCACCGTATCCGGCAGATTCACACTCGTCAAACTGCTCATGCCCATAAAGGCTTCCGTATCAATGCGGTATACCGTTACTCCATTGACCGTCTTCGGCACCGTCAGTTCGGAGACCTCCGCACTCGTGTCGGCCAGCTTGATCGCTGCACCGTCCGTTCCATCTGCGCATACACCTTCCATGATCACGTACGTGAATTGCATTCCGTCTGCCTGGAACTCAATGCTATCAGTTACGACTACTATGCAGGCGTTTTCTGCTGTATCGCCCTCGCTGCCAAGATCGGAAACCTGAGCCTTGAGCTCATACGTACCAGCCGCTGCATTCTCAAGCGTCACGATATTGCCATTGCGGGAAACGTCCACAGGCGTTCCGTCCTTTGTAAGCGTTACAGAATCGTAGCTGAACTCGCCGATCGCGTTCTTTGTCTCCATCGTCCAGACGATGGTGTTGCCCGTGCTGTTCTTATCGTGGTTCGCCTTCACCGCCACAGTCAACGGCTCGTACGTAGTCACCTTGCACTCGGCTTTGAAGGCGCCATCATTCGTAATAACGGTAATCGTCGCCGTGCCCGCCTTCGTGCCAGCAGTAAGCACGCCCTTTTCAACCTTCACGATTTCCTCGTCGCTGGTTTCCCACGTAACCGTCTTGTCATGGGCATCTGCAGGCAGCACGGTTTCGACGAGCGACGTCGTTGCAGACGTGCGCATGTTCAGCGCTTCCTTATCCAGCCTTACGCCCTCCACAGGCACAGGCTGCACGATAACCGCACACTCCGCCTCCACCGTCTTTCCGAAGGAATCCGTTACGAGGACCTTCACGGTCGCTTCACTTACCTCAAGACCCTTGATCGTCGCCGTGCGGGCATCCTCGTTCGCGGTTACGGACAGCACCTCTCCCTGCAGGCTGATCCACTCGATGGTTTCATATTCCGCATCCGCAGGCTCCAGCTTCGCGGCGAGATGATCCTCCCTGTACTGCAGAATCTCGAAATTCTCCGGATCGATGGTCACGCCAACGATTCGGACCTTCGTCGCCGTCACTTTGCAGCTGGCAACCTTGTTTCCGTCCATCGTCGTCGCAGTAATCGTCGCGGTGCCGGTGTTGCTCACGGCCGTAACAATGCCGTTTTGATCAACCGTCGCAACGGATTTATCTGTGCTGTCCCACACAATGCGCTGATCATCGGCATTTGCCGGGCTAATCGTCGCCGTCAGCGCCTTCGTGCGGTTCTTCTCCAGCTCAATTTCCACATCTGCAAGCGCAATCGTCTCCACGTGTTTGGGAAGCACGGTTACCACGCAGGTATCTTCAAAGTCTCCATCGCTTGTTTTCGCCGTGATCGTTACGGTATTCTCACCGGATGCACGATAGCCAACCGCCCGAAGTATGCCGTTCTGTGAGACCGTCACCAGACTCGGATCGCTACTCGTCCACAGAACCTCCTTGTCATACGCTGTCTCCGGAAGCACAGCCGCATTCAACTGCTCTTCATCATAATGCGTAAGGCTCAGCTCGCGCTTGTCCAGCTCAATGCTTTCCACATGCTGGCGCACCTCGATCACGACGGAAGCCGTCAGATTGTTATCCGTTTCCACAGTAATGGTCGCCTTGCCGATCGCACCCGCATCGCTGCCGGCCTTCAGGGTAACCTGACCGACATCGTTCACATCGACGACTGAAACGATCTCCGGATGGTCGCTGGTTACCTCCCATGTTGCCCAGCTGTTCGCTGTCAGCTTCACGGTTGCAACCGTTTCTTCGTTCAAATACAGCACCTTGTTCGGTACCGTAAGCGTAACGCTCTTCGGAGCGGCCATCACCTTTACGGCCAGAATCGCAGATTTACCATTATGCGTGGTGATCTTCACCTCAGTGCTTCCAACCTTTACGCCGGTTATGATGCCGTTTTCGTCGATCTTCGCAATCGACGAGGAACGGGTGGCGAATTTGTAGGTCGTCATGCAGTCTTCGGGCAGAAGGGTAACCAGCTGCTTCATGTCATACGACTGTCCAACGCTAATGGTCACGTTTGCCTTTGACAGCATAACGTTTTCCGGCTCAGCCTTCACCGTAACGACACACCTCGCGGTTTTGCCATTAAAGGTTTTGACGATCACATCGGTCTGACCAGGCTTCATACCCTTCACCAGAACCTTGTTGCCCTGCTGCGTCAGCTCAACAACCGTCGGATCCTCTGCCTCGAAGCTCATTGATCCCGCTGCGCCCTCGTTCAGCGTCGCGGCGAGCACCGTGCTCAGCTTTTCGATAATCGTCTCCGCTTCAGAATCCAGCGTCACGCTTTCCGGTTCAGTCTTCACGTGCACGACGCAATCCTCCGACTTATTGTTGAACGTATACACCGTAATCACGGCGTCGCCCAGCGCCTTGCCGGTCAGACGGCCCTCCGCATCCACGGTTACAATTTCGGCATTGCTGCTTTCCCACGTGAACCCGGATGCACCCTTGTTCACGGTTGCGCGCAGCTGCACCTGCTGCGTGAGGTCATCCGTCAGTACGACATCCACCTCACTGTAATTCAACTTGACAGACGTCGGAGCCGAGACTACGGTAATCTTGACGGATGCCGATTTGCCGTTGTACGCCGTCGCCGTAATCGTTGCGCTGCCGGATTTTACGCCCTTCACATTACCGTTTGCATCCACTGTAATGTAGGACTTGTTGCTGGTCTTGTACGTAAAGCCCGCGCTGACCACTTCGCCGTGCCCATCAATAGCTTCGGCAAGCAAGCTCATCGTTTCGCCAACGCCAACCCTCGCACGCGTTTGGCGAATGACAACCTGTACGGGGGCCGGAGTCACTTCAAGCTCATACGTATCGGTAAACGATTCACCGGTTCTGCGATTGATCGTGGTCGCCGCAATCCGCGTGGTTCCTGCACGCTTGGCAATCACCTCGCCTGTTGCAGCATTTACGGTTGCAACGTAGGGATTGTGCGAGCTGTAGGTAATCCTTCCATAGCAGTTTTCCGGCAGCTCCGCCTTCTTCTTAAGCTTCGCGCCCTCTCCGATCTGCTCAGTTTTCGACTCGCTGAATGCAATACCCGTCGGTTCGCTCATAACCGTCAGCGCGCAGGTAGCCTTCTGCCCGTTGTATGCGGTGGCAACGATATCCGTCTTGCCGACAGCAACCGCCGTTACGAAGCCGGTCTCATCCACCGTAGCCACCTCGGGATTGCTACTCGACCACGTGATTTTGCCCTGTGTACCCGTCGGTACCGCCGCGGCCAGACGCAGCGTATCCATCTCGGAAATCACCGCGCTTGCACGACTGATGCCTACCTTGGACGGTGCCTTTACAACCTTGATCGTTACACTCTTCTTGATTCCGTTGTCCGCTGCAACCGTTATGCTCGCGCTTCCGGCTTTTACGCCCTTTACGCTCGTGCCGCTCACCTGCACATAGGCAGTTTTGCTGCTCTTCAGTGTAAAGGTAGCTTCAACTTCATTTCCACGTGCGTCAAGTGCTACCGGCTCAAGGCTCATGATTTCCTTCAGGCCAATCGACGTGCGCGTCTCGCGAAGCTCAATCGTTCTCGGTGCCGGAACGACGAGTACCTCACAGGTTGCCATCGCATCTGTGCCGCCATTGTAGTTTTTCACCGTAGCCTTTATGGTTACGCTGCCGGAATACTGTCCCTTCAGGCTTCCGTCTTCATCGATCGTGGCAAGCGCAAGCTCGTCGTCCTCATAGAAAAGCTCAAACGTCGGCGTACCATAGCTTCCCGCAGGGAGCATTTCCGGCATGAGCTTCAGCACTTCGCCCTCCTTCACGGTGTAGACACTCTGAGAAAAGCGAATCTCCTCCGGCGCTTCCGTGACCGTCACAACGCAGGTATCCTTCTTGCCGTTATGGGTCGCTGCGGTAACTGTCGCCGTTCCGACCGCTTTGGCCGTCACAACGCCGTTTTCGCCAATTTCCACGATTCCTTCCGGCTTGACCGTAAACGTCACAGAGCCGCTCTGTCCGGAAGGAATTGCCGTTTCCAGCGCCTTTTGCTCGCCGATGGACAGCTTGGCAGAAGACGGCTTCAACGTAACCTTTGTGGGCGCAGCCACAACGGTAATAGTCACAGTTTCCGTCGCACCGCCCGTAGCGGTAACGGTGATCGTCGTCTTGCCCTTCTTTACACCCTGCACGGTGCCATCCGAGGCGACCTTGGCAATCCTGGAATTCTTTGATTTGTACGTCAGCGCTGCGCAGATTTCGCCCTCCTCGCTGTCCGTCGGAATGGCATTCAGCTGCAGCTTCTCACCCACACCGACAACCCTACGGCTTTCCGCGATGACAACCTTTGCCGGCGGCTCGGTCACGTCGATAGCCGCCGTCGCTTCATACCACTTTTCCTCAACGTGGTTATAAACCTTTGCACGGATTTCCGCCTGACCGACTGCAAGGCCGTTAACAACGCCCGTCTTTGCATCAACGCCTGCAATATTGCCGTTTACAGCCTCAAACATCACTTCGCCGTACGCATTTTCCGGAGACAGGTTATACGCAAGCGTAAGCTTCGCACCCTTGCTCAGGCGATATTCCGCGTTCTCCAGCTCAATGCCGGTCGCATTGGCGCACACCGTTACCACGCAGGGCTTGCTGCTCTTGCCATTGTAGGCCGTCGCAACGATCTCTGCCTCGCCGATGCCCACTGCGCGGAAGTTGCCGTCCTCCAGCTGCTCAATCACGTCGTTCTCGCCCTTAGTGATTTTCAGCACCACCGCTCCAACCGTACCGGGCGTCGTCGCCTTCAGCGCAAACGTCGCGTTCTCACTTACGGTAAGCTTGGCAGGCGCAATCGACACGCTGGTAGGCGCCTTTTTGACCGTGATGGTAACAACCTTTTTAATCGTCTTGTCCGTCGCGCTGGTAATAGTGATCTTTGCAGAGCCCGTACGCACACCCTTGATCTGCGTTCCACTTACGGTCACATAGCTCTTGCTGCTGGTCGAAAGCGTAAACGCCTCGCCTTCCAGTTCTTCGCCGCCTACGCTCAGTGCCACAGGCGCAAGATCATATACCTCGCCCACGCCGATCGTCGTGCGATACTCATCCGAGCCGCTGCCAAGGGCGATGCTGTCGATATACGGAGTCACTACAACCTTGGTCTCGGCAGCCATAGAGCCATAGCAGGCGCGCAACGTCGCTTCTCCGGCGCGCAACCCCTTTACTACGCCATTTTCATCCACTTCCGCCGTTCCGGCATCGCTTTCGTCGATTTCATAGCGAATTCCGGATGCAAACGCACCCTCCGGTGCAAACGTGAGAAGCGTAGAGACCATATGCTTCTCGTCCACCTTGTACATTTCCTCTGCAAAAGCCAGGCTCTCCGGAACCTTGCACACGGTGATCGTGCACGTTCCACTCTTGCCATTGAAGGCCGTAGCCGTAATCACAGTCTCGCCTTCCGCAAGCGCAGTCACAAGCCCGTTTTCGTCAACCGTCGCGATACCTTCCTCAGAGGATTTCCATGTGAACAGCGTTGTTTCGCCGCTCTTGATTACGCCATTCAG
Source organism: uncultured Oscillospiraceae bacterium (assembly GCA_964554795.1). Classification (GTDB taxonomy): domain Bacteria; phylum Bacillota; class Clostridia; order Christensenellales; family Aristaeellaceae; genus SFHK01. Next base: position 45,889 of record CAZKQB010000018.1, read on the forward strand.
CTGAACGGTTTCGCCGATTGCAAGCTTTGCGCTTTCAGGCGCAATCTTTACGCTGGTCGGAGCCTTCTGAACGGAAACCGCCAGGGTATGCTTCGCACCGTTCTTCGCCTGCACCGTAATCGTGGTCTTGCCAACCTTTACGCCCTTCAGGACGAATCCCTCGTCGCTCTTTGTCACGCTGGCAATCTTCGCATTCGCGGACTTGACTTCAAACACCGTGTCCGCAGTAATGTCGTTCCCGTTGGCATCAAACGCCTGCAAGCCGATCGAGCGCTTCTCGCCCACGCCCAGCTTCTCAACTTCATCGAGCAGATTAAGCTGTACCGCAGCGGGCTTCACAAGAATATCCGCCTCAGCAGATACACCGTTCACTCTTGCGCGCAGCTTCGCGGTTCCAGCGCTAACGCCCGTAATCTGGCCATCCTCGTCCACCGTCGCCACATTGGGATCATCGATTGCAAACGTCACCGTACCATAGCTGTTTGTGGGTTCAAACGTGCCCTTCACAGTTAACGTCTGTCCTTCATACAGCGTATACTGCGCCTCAGACAACTTGATTCCCTCGGGCAGCTTCAAAACCGTCAGCTTACAGGTTGCCGTCTTTTTATTATAGGTAGAAACCGTTATCGTCGCAGTGCCGACGGCCTTCGCTGTAACTACGCCATCCTCCACCGTTGCGACCTTAGCATTGCTGGTCTTCCACGTAAGCGGACTCTCAATGCCTTTAATCGTAGCAGAAAGCGTCAGCTGTTCGCCGGTGCCCAGCTTGGTAGCCTTCCTATTGAGCGTCACAGCCGTCGGAGCCTTTTCAACCACAACGGTAATAACCCCGGTGTTTTCAACGCCGTTTTCGGCAGTCGCCTTCAGAATCGTACGTCCAACCTTTACGCCCTTGAGCTTCGCACCGCTAATCGACGCAATCTTCTTATCCTTTGTAACATAGGTTACCGCAGCTTCCTCGCGCAGCGCAGATATCTCGTCGCGCACCTCGGCGTTCAGCGTTACGGTTTCGTTCAAACCGATATGTAGCTCATATCCGCCCTCAACTGCAGCCAGACGCTCGCTTACCACCTTCACATCCGTATATGGCGGCGTCACGACAATTTCGGTCTGCGTGGAAATCGTCATAGGCGTGCCGTTCTTGTAGCTAACAACCGTCGCATGCAACTTCGTCGTTCCCTGCGACAGTGCCGTCACACTGCCATTGACATCAACGGACGCAATAGCAGCATCCTCCACTTCATACTGAACGGTTGCCTTTGCGGTCGCCGGAAGCACAATTGCTTCCGCTTTGCGCGTCAACCCCTGCGCGATTTCATATTTTTCCGCACCGAATACGATCCCTTCGGGAGCATCCGCAACGGTAATGGTGCACATTGCACTCTTCTTCCCATTATAGGACGTCGCCTTCACGCGCGTTTTTCCCTTGGAAAGCGTGCGAATCTCGACGGTGAGCGTATCTGCACTCACCGATTCGATGGACAGAACCTTCGAATCTTCAACCGTCCAGCGAACCGTGCCTGCCGAACCCGGCAACGCCGCCGTCAGCTTCAGCGTTTCGCCTTCGGATACAGTTGCCGCCGTCTGGCTCAGCGTCACCTTCGTGGGCGCCTTCGCAACGGTAATCTTCACCTTCAGCGGCTCACAGTCGCCTTCCTTGATCGTGATGGTAGCCGATCCCGCCTTCACGCCCTTGACCTGCGTACCGCTAACGGCCACGTAGCTCTTGCTGCTCGTCGAAAGCGTGATTTGCGCATCTGCGCACACCTCGCCCGTGCGGTCGATGGCAACCGGCTTCAGATCATACACTTCACCCAGGCCGATCGTCAAACGCACATCCACGGGCAGCTTGACATACGAAATCGCGGGCGTCACTCGAACCCACGCTGCAGCAGTCAGCGTACCAACCGTCGCCTGAACCTTTGCACGTCCCTCATGGAGCGCAGTAACCACGCCGGTTTCTGCGTTGATTTCAGCCACCCGTCCATCGCCTACCGGCTCCTCATCCACAATTGCGTACACAGCCTTGCCAGTCGCGCCTTCGGGAAGGTACATCAGCGTCGGCTGAAGCGTTCGGTTCTCTGGAACGGAGTACTCCTCGTCCGCAAAGAAGATGCCCGTTGCCTTTGCTGTAACCGTAACGGTACACACAGCCTTCGCTTTTCCGTTATATGTCTTGGCAGTGATCTTCACCGTGCCCTTGCTCTGCGCAACAAACGTTGCTTCACCGGTTCCATCCTGCGTAATTATCATTGCGTCCGCAGGCGAGCACGTCCACGTAATCGCGCCGCGCGTATCGGTAGGCAGCTTGGCAGACAGGCGCAGCTCGTCACCCTCGGCCATAACGGCCTTTGTCTGGCTCAATGTCACCTTCGTCGGCGCCTTGAACACCCTGTATCGAATTGTTTCCTTATAGCCGCTTTCCGTCGTCAGAGTAATATCCGCCGTTCCGGTTTTCACGCCCTTGATCTGCGTGCCGTTTACGGCAACAATCGCTTTATTGCTGGTTGTAACCTTCACAGCCTCTGAAAGCAGGTTTCCGCGCCCTGTCTTCACAACCGGATCCAGCTTCAGAATTTCGCCAACGCCTAGTTCCGTGCGTTTCACGGCAAACTCAATCTGCGCAGCGGCCTCCAGCACCGTAATCTCGCACTGCTCCGTATACGTTGCGCCAGTCGTACGGTTTTCAACGGTCGCCGAAACATTCACCTTGCCGGAGCGCTTCGCACGCACTTCCACTGCGTTGCCGCCTTTGGCAACCAGTTCAACTACGTCGCTATCTTCGGGAACGGAGAATTCCACTTGACCATATACGTCTCCAGTAAATCCGGCCTTCAATTCAGCCGTTTCGCCTTCCTTTAGAAGCATGCTGGCCGGGTTCAGCAAAAGATCGTTCGGCTCAGCCATGACCGTTACGGCGCAGAAGCCTTCCACACCATTATACAGCACTGCACGAACAACCGCCGTGCCTGCCTTGTGTGCAGTCAGTACGCCATCTTCAATCGTCGCAACCGTCTCGTCGCTGCTCACCCATTCAGCAATCGCACCGGTGCTGTTCGCGCTCAGCACATAGCTCAGCTCGAGCGTGTTGCCCTCGCCAAGGACAACGCTTTCCGGATCAAAAGTCAGAGATACAGGCTCTGCTTTCACCGTAAATTCTACACTTGCCACAGCGTCGCCAGCGCTCGCCATGACAGTTGCCTTGCCAACCGCTAAAGCTTTAACCTCGCCCGTAGATGATACGTCCGCAATCTTCGCCTGGCTGGCAACATATGTGACCGCAGCGTTTTCGAGCACTGCGCCCTCTGCATCTGTTACAATCGCCGTCAGGAGAATCTTTTCGCCAACGCCGATTTCGGTTCTTGAGGCAATCAGCTCCACCTTCGCCGCACGTGAATGCTCGGCAGAAGCCTCGGCCTTCACGTCGTTCATCTGATCGCTTGCCACTTCCACAGGCGTCGCAACCGGCTTCGTATCGACCGGCGTCGCCTCCGCAGGCGTTGCGACCGGCTTCACCTCGATCGGCGTCGCCTCTACAGGCGTTGCGACCGGCTTCACCTCGTCCGGCGTCGTCTCTACAGGCGTTGCGACCGGCTTCAGCTCGACCGGCGTCGCCTCCGCAGGCGTCACAACCGGCTTCACCTCGTCCGGCGTCGTCTCTACAGGCGTTGCAACCGGCTTTGATTCTGTCGCCGTAGCTTCAGTCATCGTTGCATCGGACGCATACACCGTAAATGTCAGAATTTCAACCTCGAACCTGCGATTGCTATTATCAACATAGGTATGCGGCGCAGAAACGCTCTCCATTTTCTTAAGGAACGAATCAATCGCCTCATCGGTCATTGGCCTTGCCGCCTTTGCCGAGATGAACGCCGTCCCTACGCCGTTCTCTGTTGCAAACGCAACCTCCATACGCTCGTTGCTTCTTCCGACGTTCACGCGGCGGATTGCATACAAAACGCCCCGGGAAAGCTCGCCATAGGCTTCTGCTGCGTCCGCACTCTCATATACACGTGCAGCACCCGTCAGCTTCACGTAACCTCTGTCGAAAAGCTCGTTTTCCGCAACCGTTTTCTCATAATCGATGGACAGCTCCTCCGGCGTCGCAGGCAACGCGTCATCATCGCCGTTCCCCGGTTCGCTCGCCGTCGCCGCCTTCGGCTCTGCCGTTACCTCTGCTTTGGGCTCGTCCTCAGCTTCCGTCTTCGGCTCTGCCGTCGCCTCTGCTTTGGACTCCGCCTCGGTTTCCGTCTTCGGCTCTGCCGTCGCCTCTGCTTTGGACTCCGCCTCGGTTTCCGTCTTCGGCTCTGCCGTCGCCTCTACCTTTGGCTCCGCCTCGGCTTCCGTCTTCGACTCTGCCGTTACCTCTGCCTTTGGCTCCGCCTCGGCTTCCGTCTTCGGCTCTGCCGTTACCTCTGCTTTGGGCTCGTCCTCAGCTTCCGTCTTCGGCTCTGCCGTTACCTCTGCCTTGGGCTCGTCCTCAGCTTTCATCTTCGGCTCTTCCGTTGCCTCTGCTACAGGCGTCACGACAATCGTCGGCGTGGATTCATTTCCAAGCTCTCCCTCGCCGTAGACCGGAACGATGGTCGTCACCATCATCAAGATCATCAGCCACGAGAACACGCGCTTTTTCATCGTTTTCCTCCATATATAAGACGTTTTGCCAGAAAGCCATAATTCTGCCTATTCATAGAAATTATATCACATCACAAAGGCTTCCGCAATATGTTTCAAAAAAGTTTCCGTTTGCCGATTGTAGCGCTACAATACATCTTGCACACCCGCTGCCAAAAAAAGAAGTGAGACTT
>CAZKQB010000019.1:0-50542 GCA_964554795.1 uncultured Oscillospiraceae bacterium
GTCTCCTGGAAGGACGCGGCAGACAGGAAGGACTCGGTAGCCAACGCAGCCTTGGTAATGCCCAGCAGGATGCGCTTTGCCGTGGCCGGGCGTCCGCCCTCCTCCATCACGCGGCGGTTCTCCTGCTCGAAGGTGAAAATATCCACCAGAGAGCCAGGCAGCAGATTGGTATCGTTGGCATCCTCCACCTTGACCTTGCGGAGCATCTGGCGCACAATCACCTCGATGTGCTTATCGGAAATTTCAACGCCCTGACGGCGGTATACCGACTGCACCTCGCGAACCTGATAGTCCTGCACGGCACGAATGCCAAGGATACGAAGCAGGTCATGCGGGTTGATGGAGCCTTCAATCAGCTCATCGCCGGCACTCACGTGGTCGCCCTCGGAGACCTTGACCTTGCTGCCGTAGTTGATCGGGTACTTCTTGGTTTCGCCCTCGCCATCGTCGGAGGTAATGATCAGCTCGCGGCGCTTTTTGCTGTCCTGCGACATGCGCACGATACCGCTGATCTCCGCCAGCGTGGCTTCCCTCTTGGGCTTTCTGGCCTCGAAGAGCTCCTCAACGCGGGGAAGACCCTGCGTGATATCCTCGCCGGTTGCAACGCCGCCGGTGTGGAAGGTACGCATGGTAAGCTGCGTGCCGGGCTCGCCGATGGACTGAGCCGCAATGATGCCAACCGCTTCGCCCACGTCGACCAGACGGCCATGCGCCATGTTTGCGCCGTAGCAACGGGCGCAAATACCGTTTTCGCACTGGCAGGTCAGAACCGAGCGAATCATGACCTCTTCAATGCCAGCTGCGGTAATCTTCTTGGCCTGATCGTGGGTGATCAGCTCATTCTGCGCCACGATCAGCTCACCCGTTGCAGGATTGTACACGTCCTCGGCAGCCACGCGGCCACGGACGCGCTCCTCAAGCTTCTCGATGCTCTCGCCGTCCGCCGTAATGTCCCGCACCTTCTGACCGCGGATGTTCTCGCCGCGGCGCTCGAAGCAGTCGATTTCGCGGATGATGATCTCCTGAGACACGTCCACCAGACGGCGGGTCATGTAACCGGAGTCGGCGGTACGCAGAGCGGTATCGGCCAGGGATTTACGGGAGCCGTGGGAGGACAGGAAGAATTCCAGAACGCCCAGACCCTCTCGGAAGTTTGCCTTGATGGGCAGCTCGATGATCTTTCCGGACGGAGAGGCCATTAGACCGCGCATACCGGCCAGCTGTCGAATCTGGTTGGTAGAACCACGGGCACCGGAATCGGCCATCATGTTGATGGGGTTGAACTTGTCGAGGCTCTTCATAACCTCGGCGGTAACCTCGTTGGTGGCCTTCTCCCAAAGCTCGGTCACGTTGGTGTAGCGCTCGTTCTCGCTCAGACGGCCGCGGCGGAACTGGCGCTCAATCTCGTGCACCTTCTGCTCGGTCTCGGCCAGAATCGTCTTCTTTGCGGCAGGCACCTTAATGTCGGCCACAGAAACAGTAACGGCGCCGACGGTGGAATACTTAAAGCCCATCGCCTTCACGCGGTCGAGCATGTTACTGGTGACGGTCACGCCGTGCACGCGGTAGCAGTCGTCAACGATCTTGCCCAGCTGCTTTTTGCCGACGACCTCGTCGATCTCCAAACGGAACATATCGTCGATGGTCTCACGGGGCTGACGACCCAGATCCTGCGGAATGGCCTCGTTGAAGATGACGCGGCCCATGGTCGTCTTGACGATGCGGCTGTAGGTCACGCCGTCGATCTCTCGGGTCATGCGGATGTTGCACAGCGCCTGCAGATCGAGCTCCTTGCAGTCGTATGCCATTTTGGCTTCGTTTACGTCGGTGAAGTACTTGCCCTCGCCCTTCGCGCCCTCGCGGATGATGGTCAGATAGTAGCAACCCATAACCATATCCTGCGTCGGGCAAACAACGGGCTTGCCGTCGGCGGGCTTGAGGATGTTGTTGGCGGCGAGCATCAGGAAGCGGGCTTCGGCCTGCGCCTCCATGCTCAGCGGCACGTGGATAGCCATCTGGTCACCGTCGAAGTCGGCGTTGAAGGCGGTGCAGCACAGCGGGTGCAGCTTCAGCGCCTTGCCCTCAACCAGCACCGGCTCGAACGCCTGAATGCCCAGACGGTGCAGCGTCGGCGCGCGGTTCAGCATGACCGGATGATCCTTAATTACGCCCTCGAGCACGTCCCATACCTCAGGACGCAGGCGCTCGACGTACTTCTTGGCGGTCTTTACGTTGGCAGCCAGCCCCAGGTTGACCAGGCGCTCGATAACGAAGGGCTTAAACAGCTCCAGCGCCATCTCCTTGGGCAGACCGCACTGATACATCTTGAGGTTCGGGCCTACGACGATAACGCTTCGGCCGGAATAGTCAACGCGCTTGCCCAGCAGGTTCTGACGGAAGCGTCCCTGCTTGCCACGCAGCAGGTCGGACAGGCTCTTCAGCTGACGTCCGCCCGCACCGGTCACGGCGCGGCCGCGGCGGCCGTTGTCGATCAGGGCATCGACGGCTTCCTGAAGCATGCGCTTTTCGTTACGCACGATGATATCCGGCGCGCCCATTTCAAGCATTCTCTTAAGGCGATTGTTGCGGTTGATCACGCGGCGATACAGATCGTTCAGGTCGGCGGTGGCAAAGCGTCCGCCGTCCAGCTGTACCATGGGGCGCAGCTCCGGCGGGATAACCGGCACCACGTCCAGAATCATCCACTCGGGCTTATTGCCGCTCTTGCGGAACGCCTCCACGACCTCCAGCCGCTTCACCAGCTGCTGGCGCTTCTGACCCTCGGTCTCGCGGGAGGTTTCCTTTTTGGACAGCGCTGCAAACTCGGCTCTGAGCTCCACAGCCAGCTGATCCAGATCGATCTCGCGCAGCATTTCACGCACGGCCTCGGCGCCGATGCCCACGCGGAACGCGGTCTCGCCGGTTTCCCTGTCCTTGGGGTATTCCTGCAGCTTGCGCTGATACTCGGCCTCGGTGAGCAGCTGATGCTTTTCAAGCGTCGTCTCGCCGGGATCAAGCACGATGTAGGCCGCAAAGTACAGCACCTGCTCCAGCGCGCGGGGGCTGATCTTCAGAAGGGTGCCCATGCGGGACGGAATGCCCTTGAAGTACCAGATGTGGCTGACCGGTGCAGCCAGCTCAATGTGACCCATGCGCTCGCGGCGAACCTTGGCCTTGGTGACCTCGACGCCGCACTTGTCGCACACAACGCCCTTATAGCGCGTGCGCTTGTATTTTCCGCAGTTGCACTCCCAGTCCTTGGTGGGCCCGAAAATGCGCTCGCAGAACAGACCGTCGCGCTCCGGCTTGAGCGTGCGGTAATTGATGGTTTCGGCCTTTTCTACCTCTCCGTGCGACCATTCGCGGATCTTTTCGGGAGACGCGAGATGGATCTGAATGGAATCGAGATTCGTCAGTTCAAACAAGAGATGTCCTCTCCCTTCTCAAAGGCGCGCGCGGTATCCGTGGAGTGACCGCGCGCAATCGGCACTCGTCATGCGTGGGGCGCTGATGCCGCCCTTATTCGTCGCCCAGATCGTCAATATCGTCCAGGCCGTCGTCCAGATCCAGATTCTCAAAGTCGAAGTCGTCGGCAGTGGCATCCTCGTCGCCCTCGTCGAAGGAGGCGATCGCGGCGGTGAGCTCGTCCTTGAACTCGCTTTCCGGCGCGAGATCCTCGTCCTCCAGCTCGCGGATGATGATCTCCTGCTTGTCGGCGGAGAGCACCTTGATGTCCAGTGCCAGAGACTGAAGCTCCTTGATCAGCACCTTAAACGATTCTGGCACGCCCGGATCGGGGATGTTCTCGCCCTTCACGATGGCTTCGTAGGTCTTCACGCGGCCGACGACATCGTCGGACTTGACGGTGAGGATTTCCTGAAGCACATGGCTCGCGCCGTAGGCCTCCAGTGCCCAGACTTCCATTTCGCCAAAGCGCTGACCGCCGAACTGCGCCTTACCGCCCAGAGGCTGCTGGGTAACCAGCGAGTACGGGCCGGTAGAGCGAGCGTGAATCTTGTCATCGACCAGGTGATGTAGCTTAAGGTAGTACATATAGCCAACGGTGACGGGGTTGTCGAACTTGTCCCCCGTGCGGCCGTCGTACACGTCCAGTTTACCCTGCGTGTTGATGCCGATTTTGCTGAACTGGATGGTCGGCCGCCCCTTCTCGTCAAACAGCGGGCCGTCCTCCACCTGCGAGGCACGAGTGAGCATATCGTTGATATCCTCGTCGTTCGCACCGTCGAACACGGGCGTAGCGACATGCCAGCCCAGCGCGCGGGCAGCGAGACCCAGGTGTACCTCCAGAACCTGACCGATGTTCATTCGGGAAGGCACGCCCAGCGGGTTCAGCACGATGTCCAGCGGCGTACCGTCGGCCAGGAACGGCATGTCCTCCTCCGGCAGGATGCGGGACACAACGCCCTTGTTACCATGACGGCCGGCCATCTTGTCGCCCACGGAGATCTTTCTCTTCTGAGCGATGTAGACGCGCACCATCTGATTGACGCCGGGAGCCAGCTCGTCATGATTCTCGCGGGTGAAGATTTTCACGTCCACGATGATGCCGAACTCGCCGTGCGGCACGCGCAGGGAGGTATCGCGAACCTCGCGCGCCTTATCGCCGAAGATGGCGCGCAACAGACGCTCTTCCGCCGTCAGCTCGGTTTCGCCCTTCGGGGTAACCTTGCCGACCAGAATATCGTTTGCGCGAACCTCCGCACCGATGCGGATGATGCCGCGCTCGTCCAGATCCCTCAGCGCATCCTCGCCCACGCCGGGAATGTCGCGGGTAATTTCCTCGCTGCCCAGCTTGGTGTCGCGCGCCTCGGATTCGTACTCTTCAATATGAATCGAGGTATACATGTCGTCCTTGACCAGACGTTCGCTGATCAGAACGGCGTCCTCGTAATTGTAGCCCTCCCAAGTCATGAAGCCGATGAGCACGTTCTTGCCCAGTGCGATTTCGCCCTCGTCCGTGCTCGGGCCGTCGGCCAGCACCTGACGCACGTCAACCGCCTCGCCCTGCGAAACCACGGGATGCATGTTGATGCAAGTGCCCTGGTTGGAGCGGGCAAACTTGGACAGATGATACACGTGATTCTCGCCCTTTTCGTCGCGGATGACGATTTCGTCGGCCGTCACGCGGGCAACGACGCCCTTCTGCTTGGACAGCATCACAACGCCGGAGTCGCAGGCAGCCTTGTACTCGATGCCAGTGCCCACGATGGGCGCCTCCGGCTTGAGCAGCGGCACAGCCTGGCGCTGCATGTTGGAGCCCATCAGCGCGCGGTTTGCGTCGTCGTTCTCAAGGAAGGGAATCATGCCGGTGGCGATGGAGATCAGCTGGCGGGGACTGACGTCGATATAGTCGACCTTGTCCTTGTCAATCTCGATGATCTCATCGCGGCGGCGCACGGTGATGCGGTCGTTGATGAAATGACCCTCGGCATCCAGAGGCTCGTTGGCCTGCGCGATGACAAACTGGTCTTCCTCGTCGGCGGTCATGTATACGATCTCGTCCGTAACCACGCCAGTTTCGTGATCCACGCGGCGATACGGCGCTTCGATGAAGCCGTACTCATTGATGCGGGCGTAGGTAGCCAGCGAACCGATCAGACCGATGTTCGGGCCTTCAGGCGTTTCAATCGGGCAGATGCGGCCATAGTGCGAATAGTGAACGTCGCGCACGGCGAAGGACGCGCGCTCGCGGTTCAGACCGCCCGGGCCCAAAGCGGAAAGACGGCGCTTATGCGTCAACTCAGCCAACGGGTTCGGCTGATCCATGAACTGGCTCAGCTGCGAGGATCCGAAGAACTCCTTGATGGCGGCGGACACGGGGCGGATGTTGATCAGATCCTGCGGACGAACCTTGTCCAGATCCTGAATAGCCATGCGCTCCTTGACCACGCGCTCCAGACGGGACAGACCCACGCGAATCTGGTTCTGCAGAAGCTCGCCCACGCTGCGCAGGCGGCGGTTGCCCAGATGATCGATATCGTCGATCTCGCCAATGCCGTAGAACAGGCCGAACTGATAGCTGACGGAGGCCAGAATATCGTCCACCAGAATATGCTTGGGCACGAGGTCGTTCATCGCAGCCTTCAGCGCCTCATTAAGGGGACTGCCATCCTGCTTCACCTTTTCGAGCAGGGCAACCAGCGTCGGAACGTGCACGCGCTCGCGCACCTTCAGAGCATTCCCGTCAAACTCGCTGTACAGCGCGGCATCGTAGCCGGCCAGGAACTCGGAAAGCTCGGCAAAATTGTTGCCGACAACCTTCACCTCATGACCGTCCACCATAATCAGCACGCGGTTGATGCCGGCGTTCTGAATCGTCTCCGCCATCTCGCGGGAAATGCGGTTGCCCGCCTCCACCAGTACCTCGCCGGAATAGGGATGCGTTATGGTTTCGGCAGCCTCCTGTCCGCGGATGCGGGCAGCCAGCGCCAGCTTTTTATTGAACTTATAGCGGCCCACGTGCGCCAGATCGTAGCGTTTGGGGTCGAAGAACAGGGCATTGATCAGGCTGGTGGCGGATTCCACCGACGGCGGCTCGCCGGGGCGCAGCTTGTTGTAAATCTCAATCAGCGCCTGCTCCCTGCGGGACTTGAAGCGCTCGCTCTTGTCCTCGGAGGAATCGCGGGCGATGGTGGCGCTCACGCGCTCGTCGTTGCCCAGAAGGTCGATGATCTCCGCATCGGACTCCACGCCCATAGCGCGCAGAAGCACCGTGAGGGGCAGCTTGCGCGCGCGGTCGATACGGGCATACAGCACGTTGTTCGCGTCGGTTTCATACTCGATCCACGCGCCGCGGTTGGGGATCATCTGCGCGGAATAGAGGAACGCGCCGGTTTTGTCGATGGCGCGGGAAAAGTACACGCCGGGGGAACGCACGAGCTGCGATACGATTACGCGCTCGGCGCCGTTGATGATAAAGGTGCCGTAATCGGTCATGATGGGGAAGTCGCCCATGAAGACCTCGGACTCCTTGATTTCACCGGTGTCGCGGTTGGTCAGGCGGACGGTCACCTTCAGGGGCGCAGCATAGGTCTGGTCGCGCTCCTTGCACTTTTCCAGCGTGTTCTTCGGGGTGTCGTCCAGCGTGTAGTCAACGAACTCCAGCGCCAGACTCTCGGTGTAGTCCGTGATCGGAGATACGTCGGCCAGAACCTCTCTGAGGTCTTCCTTCAGAAAATGCTGATATGAATTCTTCTGAACCTCAATCAGGTCCGGTACGCCCAGCGCCTCTTCAATGCGGGCAAAGCTCATTCTTGTACGCTTTCCCTGTTTCACCGGATGGACCATATTCGCCCTCACTCCTTACCTGTCCTGAAGCCGCCCGCCGGGCGGCGGAAATCCGTGATGCCGCGCAGTTAATTCTTTGCTAAAAATCGCTTCTGCCCCGCATCCTTCTGCTCGCCGGGCAGCTTGACCGCAACCGATTTTTGCATCATCGGTATGCAAAACGGCTTTTGCTCCATAATAACGCAGTATATGATTATATCATAACCCATTTGTCACGTCAACCCCATATCGCCGTTCTTTCCCGTCTATACGCGGCAAATTCTCAAAATTTAACACAAAAATCTCCTTCTACCCGGACTTTTCCCTCGCTTGCTTGCTCGGCAGTTATGTTGCGTTAAACTTTGTTTTTGCAGGATTTCCTGCATTTTTCTCTCCCTCGTAAAAATTGATTGCAATACCTGCGTGCACGATATATAATAAAGGCGAATAAACGATTCGGAGGATGTCGGAATGAAAATTGCTTTCGGCTGCGACCACCGCGGATATATATTGAAGGAAGCCATCGTTGCTCATCTGCGCGAAAATGGCCACGAGGTTCTGGATATGGGCACGGATTCGACCCAGCGAGTGGACTATCCCATATACGGCGAGAAGGTCGGCTGCGCGGTTGCGTCCGGCGAATGCGAGCTGGGCATTGTTGTATGCGGCACAGGCTTTGGCATTTCGCTTGCGGCAGGCAGTGTAAAGGGCGTTCGCGCCATCTGCTGCTCGGATGCCTACACCGCCCGCCTGACCCGCGAGCACAACAACGCCAATGTGCTGGCGCTGGGGGCGATGGTCGTGGGCGAGGGACTGGCACTGGAGCTTATCGATACGTTTTTAAGCGCCAAATTTGAGGGCGGCCGTCATCAGCGTCGTTTGGATATGCTGGATGAGATTCGCACCCGAAACGCGTAAGCACGGAGGAACAAAAGATGCAGATTACCGGAAAATACGGCTTTGTAACCGTGAACGGGCGCACGCTTCGCTTTCTGAATCAGCGCTCGCGCGAGTGGACGCACCCCTATGAGTACCCGCCGCATCCCGGCGGAACGCTGACCAGCTCCGGCTGCGGCATTTTTTCTGCCTGCCACGCCGCCGAGATCATGAGCGGTAAGCGCGTCAGTCCCGAGCTGCTGGCCGATTTTTCCTGCCGCGAAGGCGGGCGCGGCGACGACGGCACAAACCGTCCGAAGCTTCTGGCTGCGATGCAGGAAAAGGGTCTGGCCGCCTCTTACGGCTTCCGCTACGATGGCGACGGCCTTCTAAACGACCATGAAGCGCTCTGGCAGACGATGCAGGATGGCGGCTGTGCGCTGTGCAACCTGCGCGTGGGGCACATCGTTACCTTGATTGCCGCGCGCGAGCAGAACGGCGAGCGCCAGCTTCTGGCCATGGACTGCCACAGCGAAAGCGGCGACGAACGCGTGCGCGATCACGTGATCGAAGTGCTGGAGAACAGCGCCGTCGTCTCTGCCGTCACAAATCAGCGCGGGCTCGTTACCGGTTATCAGGTGAATTACGGCCTGTTCTGGGTTCCCCTGACCCTGCCGCGCGATTTCAACCTGCTGCACCCGCTTAAGAAAGAAATGGAGGAATCCACATGCTGAATGAAGCCGTTTCCCGCGCGCTGAAGGACGGCAGGATTGCTGCCCGCGAGGACTTTCATCTGCTGCCCACCTGCCGCGACCGCGACGCATGGAACGCCGTCGACCCCGAAGCCCGCGCCTACTATATCGGCGCGGCGGAGGCCTATCTGGGCAAGCCCGTTCCGGCGCTGCCTGCCTCGCTTTATATGGAATTCGTGCGCGTGGGCGACCGCAGTCACTACGAAATTCCGTATTTCGAGCGCCGCCGCGCGCTGTTTGCGCTCACGGTTGTCGAATGTCTGGAAAACAACGGCCGCTGCCTGAACGACATCGTCGATCTCGTGTGGGCGATGTGTGAGGAAAGCAGCTGGGTTCTCCCGGCGCACAACAATCAATCCATTTCCGCAAGGCACGTCGCGCCCATCGCGCTGCCGGATTTGGAGGATCAGCCTCCTCTTATCGACCTGTTCTCGGCGGAAACCGGCGCACTTCTGTCTCTGGTCAACCATCTTCTTGGCGATAAGCTGAACGAGATTTCCACGATCGTCTCCCGACGCATGTCACTGGAAATCAGGCGCCGCGTCCTGACGCCTTATCTGGAGCGAAACGACCTTTTCTGGATGGGCTTTGCAAACGACAACCCCGTGAACAACTGGAACCCGTGGATCAACTCAAACGTGCTGGTATGCGCGCTGCTGGAGGAGGCCTCGCCCGAGCGCAGGGACGCGCTGCTCGAACGCATCGCCCGCAGCCTTGACCGCTTCCTGGACAGCTACGCGCCGGACGGCGGCTGCGACGAGGGTCCGGGCTACTTCAACGTTGCGGGCGCTTCCATGCTGGACGCGCTGGAGCTGTTCGATCTGGCCAGCGGCGGCGCGGTATCGCTGTATGACCAGCCTCTGATTCAGAATATGGCGCGCTACATCCTGTATGTACATATTCACGGTCGCTATCACGTCAACTTCGCCGATGCGCCGGCGTGCGTGACGCCCGACGCCATGCTGCTCCGCCGCACGGCCGAGCGCATGGGGCTGGACGATCTAAAGCGCTATGCCGAATACGCGCTGGCCGCAGGCTTTGCCGCCTCGCCCTATCAGCTGATCCGGCACACCGAGTACCGCCGTCTGCGGAACCTGCTCACCTATCGCCGTTCCGGTGAAGCGCTTCCCACGGCGGACGAGCCGCTTTCCCATGCCTTTAACGGCATTCAGGTTGCCTGCGCGCGCCAGCACGCCGACGGCACGGGTCTGTATTTTGCCGCAAAGGGCGGCCACAACAGTGAAAGCCACAACCACAACGACATCGGCAGCTACGTTCTCTATGCCGACGGCGAGCCGGTGCTCTGCGATGTGGGCGTGGAAACCTATTGCCGCAAGACCTTCAGCGCCGAGCGCTACGACATTTGGACGATGCAGAGCCGCTATCACAACACGGTCATCATCGGCGGCAGCGACCAGCGTCCCGGTCAGCAGTATGCAGCGCGCGGCTTCTCCTTTGAGGACGACGGAAGCACGGCGGTTTTCCACGTGGATATGGCCGGAGCCTATGGCGAAGACGCGCATGCGCAGAGCTACCTGCGCGAGCTTCGTCTCGACCGCGCGTCGGGCGAGCTCATCGTTCACGACCACTTCACGCTCACCGAGGCGCATGCGCCCGTTGAGCTGCCCCTGATGCTGTCCGCCGAGCCGCGTCTGGCGCCCGGCGAAGCGTATATTCCCTACGCAAAGAACCGTGTGGTGCGCCTGTCGTTTGACCCGGCCGTCTTCGACGCCGCCTGCGAGCGCATTCCTCTGACCGACCCACAGCTGCTGAGCAACTGGAAGCGCCCGGCGCTGTTCCGGCTCACGCTTACCCGCCGTGACCTGCCGCTGACAGGCGAGCACATCCTGCGCTTCCGCTGACAAAACACAATTCCACACGAAAGTCCTTCGTCTCGCGGCTCCAGTCGCCAGACGAAGGACTTTCCTTTTCCCATTCAGAGACCCGTTCAAAGCTGCGAGCGACGCGCTACGCGGAGCCAACAACCGCCCCGATCAGCTTCTCGCCTGCTCTTGGGATGCTTGGGCAAGAAACCGGTAGCCTACGCCCCTGACAGCTGCATATAAGCCCATGCGAAAGCACGTGCGTCGCGCAAAAAGGAGATGTTTCCACGAAAGGACGCGCTGCCGTTTTCATTCCCCCGTCGCCAACGCTGCCTCCATGGCGATCCCCACAGGGATGCAGTTTTCGTCCGGGTCAAACTCGGCGCTGTGAAGCGGCGCGCACGGATGCGCTGCATCCGCCGAGCAGCCGATGTGAAAAAATGCGCCGGGCGCACGATCCAGAAAATACGAAAAATCCTCCGCGCCCATGCTGGGCGCATCCTTAATCAGCGTTTTGTCCGCGCCGAACAGCCGCCGCGCCGTGGCCAACACGCGCTCGCAGTGCACGCTGTCGTTCACCAGCGGCGCATAGCCCTCGGTCAGCTCGGCTTCGATTTCGCAGTTCATCGCCTGTCCTACGCCCGCGCACACCTCGCGGATACGCTTGAGCATCATGGCGCGCAGGTCGCGATTGGCCGTGCGCAAGGTACCGGTCATGACAACCTGCTCGCAGATGATATTGGACGCGCGTCCGCCCTCGATCGTGCCCAGCGTGAGCACGCAGCTTTCCAGCGGCGACACATTGCGCGACACCAGCGTCTGAAGCGCCGTGACCAGCTGCGCCGCGCACGCAAGCGCATCGCGTCCCAGATCGGGATACGCGCCGTGCGCGCCCACGCCCTTCACCGTGAGCTTCACGCCGTCGGTGCCGGCGTTCAACGTGCCAGGGCGGCATTCGACCTGCCCGGTCACGAGCCTCGGCATCACGTGCAGACCATACACGCGGTCGACGCGCGGGTTCTCCATCACGCCACCCTCAACCATGGGCTTCGCGCCGCCCTCGGTTTCCTCCGCGGGCTGAAACAGAAGCTTCACCTTTCCCTTCCATTCCCCGCGCGCCGCCATCAAAAGCCGCGCTGTTCCCAGCAGGATGGCCGTGTGCAAATCGTGCCCGCAGGCATGCATATAGCCCTCGTGCTCAGAGCGGAACGGACAGCCCTGCGGCTCCGTCACCGGCAGCGCGTCAAAGTCCGCGCGGAAGCCGGTCACAGGGCCCTCTTTGCCGCTGTCCACCACGGCGGTAATCCAGCCATGCTCGCACACGGGCGTCACGCCGATTTCGTTCAGCTTTTCACAGATCAGCTTTTTCGTTTTTTCCTCGCGAAAGCCCGGCTCCGGGATGCGGTGCAGCGCCCGCCGCACGTTCGACACCCACGCCTGCTGCTCCCTCGCAAGGCACAGAATGCGTCCCTCATTCATATTTCATCCGCCGCCCATCTGGTAATTTCGCGTCTATTATAGCACGCTCCGCCGCACATAGAAACCCTTTTCCGCATCAAAATGCGAAAGAAAACCGCATTGTCTTCATATTTCTATATCCTCCCGACGATATAATGAGGAAAATGCTTTGGGAGATGATTCTCTTGGCCGCCAACAACGAATTCCTTGGAACGGAGCGCATCAGCAGGCTTCTGCTCCGACTGTCTGCGCCCACCATCTGCGCACAGCTGATCAATATGCTTTATAACGTGGTCGACCGCATGTACATCGGTCACATGCCGGAAACCGGCGCGCTGGCGCTGACGGGTCTGGGCGTATGCATGCCGGTAATCATGCTTGTGAGCGCGTTTGCAGCGTTTGTGAGCATGGGCGGCGCGCCGCGCGCGTCAATCGCCATGGGGCGCGGCGATAGCGAAGGCGCAAGAGACATTCTGGGCACGTGCTTTGTTTTGCAGCTGATTCTTTCGATCATCCTGACGACGGTTTTGCTTTTCTGGAACCGCCCGATGCTGCTGGCCTTCGGCGCAAGCGCGGATACGATCGACTATGCTTCTGATTACATGACGATTTACGCCGTCGGCACGGTGTTCGTGCAGCTGACGCTGGGCCTGAACGCGTTTATTACCGGGCAGGGCTTTTCCGGCTTCGGCATGCTGACGGTGGCCATCGGCGCGGTGCTGAACATCGCGCTGGATCCGTTGTTTATCTACACCTTTGACATGGGCGTGAAGGGTGCAGCGCTGGCAACCGTGCTGTCGCAGGCCGTCAGCGCAGTCTGGGCTACGTATTTTCTCACCAGCCGCCGCTCGGTTTTGAAGCTTGAGCGCAGCCGCATGCGTCTGCGCCCGTCGATTCTGCTGGGCTGCCTGTCGCTGGGCGTAGCGCCGTTCATCATGCAGGCCAGCGAAAGCGTGATCAACGTATGCTACAACACCTCTCTGTACAAATACGGCGGCGACACGGCCGTGGGCGCGATGACGATTCTCTCCAGCGTAATGATGTTCGCCATGCTTCCCATTCAGGGACTGGGGCAGGGTGCGCAGCCGATCATCAGCTATAACTACGGCGCGAAAAAGCTTGACCGCGTGCGCAAATGCTATAAGCTTCTATTGCTTTCCGGCACCGCGTTCTGCGCCGTGCTGTGGGGCGCTGTGCAGCTGTTTCCGGGCGCGTTTGCCCGCCTGTTCACCTCTGATGCAACTCTAGCGGCGTACGCGAAGGACATGCTGCGGGTGTACATGGCGATGTCGTTCCTGTTTGGCGTTCAGATTGCCTGCCAGATGACGTTCATCTCCATCGGCTACGCGAAGGAGTCCGTGTGCGTAGCGCTGGCGCGCAAGGTCGTGCTTCTGATCCCGCTGATCTACCTGCTTCCGCACCTGATCCCGGATCAGACGCTCGCCGTGTTCCTCGCCGAGCCTGTAGCCGACACGCTGGCCGTCGCGTTCACGGCAAGCCTGTTCGCCGTAAAATTCAAAAGGCTGCCCGCCTGAACGGCGAAGACAGATTTTACACGCCGCCCGTCGCGAAGGCGGGCGGCACGGTGTATAATACGGAAGCGTTTTACCATCTTCGTAAAGAGGGTTCGAATTATGCGTTCCTCGCTCACGTTTCGCGACGGCTTGAAGGGCGGCCTGCCCATTGCGCTGGCCTACCTGTCGGTTTCCTTCGGCTTCGGCATTCAGGCCGCACAGGCTGCGCTTACGCCGCTTACCGCCGCACTGATTTCGCTTACCAACGTCACCAGCGCCGGACAGCTGGCCGGGCTGACGATTATTGCCGCCGGCGGTTCGCTGCTGGAGCTGATGATTGCCGAGCTCGTCATCAACATCCGCTACGCGCTGATGAGCGTTTCGCTCACGCAAAAGCTGGACGATTCGTTCACAACGCTGCCCCGACTGATCTGCTCGTTTTCCATGACCGACGAGCTGTACGCCGTAGCTGCCTCAAACCGCGGCTGCATCGGCAAGACATACTTCTACGGGCTGATGCTTCTGCCCGTTCCGGCATGGGTAATTGGAACGTGGCTTGGCGCAGCGGCGGGCACGATTTTGCCCCGCGCGCTCAACGCCGCCATGGGCTGCGCGCTGTACGCCATGTTTCTTGCCATCATTCTGCCTCCATCCACGAAAAGCCGCGCCATCGCGCTGTGCGTCGTCATTGCGGCGGTTCTGAGCTGCGCGCTTGCATGGATTCCGTTTTTTTCATTCATCACGCCCGGCTTCTCGGTCGTGCTGTGCGCGCTGCTGGCCGCAGTGCCCGCCGCGTATTTCTTTCCCATTAAGGACGGGGACGAAGAGGGAGGCGACGCGCAATGAACGCTCATGCACCGCTCTGGCTGATGATTGCCGCCATGGCGCTGGTCACCTACCTGATTCGCGCCGTGCCCTTCGTGCTGTTTCGCCGCCGCATCCGCTCGCGCTTTGTGCGAAGCCTGCTTTCCTACATGCCCTATGCTGTACTCTCCGCCGTGACCATCCCTGCCTTCTTCTCTGCCACCGGCAGCACCGTTTCCTCCCTTGCCGGCTGTGCAGCCGCGGCAATTGCGGCCCTACGGGGACGCTCGCTTCTCGTAGTAGCGGCGTGCGCCACCGCGGCGGCGCTGGCAGCCGAGCTTCTGCTTTCGGTTCTGTGAGCGGCATGATGTTTATGTTTTAACGCAAACTGCATCTTCGTTGATTGACACGGGTTTTCCGTGGGAATACAATAGAAGATGCGTTTTTATGTCCGGACGCGCATGCTGTCAAGGAGGTTCACGATATGTCTGGCGATTGATACCGCATGGATGCTTCCGCAAAACACATTTCAAATGTATGAAGGAGGTATTCCCATGCCCCATCCCGAGCTTACTGCCGAAACGCGCCGCAGGCGCACCTTCGCCATCATATCCCACCCCGACGCCGGTAAAACGACGCTGACCGAGAAGCTGCTTCTATACGGCGGCGCAATCCGCCAGGCCGGCTCCGTCAAGGCGCGCAAGGCCGCCCGCCATGCCACCAGCGACTGGATGGAAATTGAAAAGCAGCGCGGCATTTCCGTCACCTCGTCTGCGATGCAGTTTGATTTCGACGGCTGCCGCATCAACATCCTGGACACCCCCGGTCACCAGGACTTTTCCGAGGATACCTACCGCACCCTCGTCGCCGCCGACAGCGCCGTGATGCTGATTGACTGTGCGAAGGGCGTTGAGGAGCAAACGGTGAAGCTGTTCAAGGTTTGCCGCATGCGCTCCATACCGATTTTCACCTTTGTAAACAAGCTCGACCGCGCCGGCAAGGATCCGTTTGCGCTGATGGAGGAGCTTGAAAACGTGCTGGGCATCCGCTCCTGCCCTGTGAACTGGCCCATCGGCCTTCACGGCGACGACTTTAAGGGCGTATACCACCGCGATACCCGCGAGGTGGAAATGTACCGCGGCGGAAACCACGGTCAGACGCAGGTCGAGGTGGAGACGATCTCCATCGATGATCCCGCGCTGCCCGGCCGCATCGGTCAGAGCTACTACGACAAGCTGATGGAGGACATCGAGCTCTTGGATGTGGCGGGCGACCCGTTTGATCTGGATATGATCCTGTCCGGAAAGCTCACGCCCATGTTCTTCGGTTCGGCGTTCAACAACTTCGGCGTGGAGCCGTTTTTGAAGCGCTTTCTAAGCTACACCAAGTCGCCCACGCCGCGCGTGTCCGACCAGGGCCCGATCGACCCGGAGTCGGACAAATTCACCGGCTTCATCTTCAAGATTCAGGCCAACATGAACCCTGCGCACCGCGACCGCCTCGCGTTCATGCGCGTATGCTCCGGCGTGTTTGAGAAGGGCATGACGGTTTGGCATTCCTCCTCCGGCGAGCGCATTAAGCTGGCGCAGCCGCAGCAGTTCATGGCGCAGGAGCACGAAACGGTGGAGCTGGCCTACCCCGGCGACATCATCGGCCTGTTCGACCCCGGCATCTTCCGCCTGGGCGACACGCTGTGCACTGGCTCGCCCGTGCGTTACAGCGGCATTCCGCTGTTTGCCCCGGAATTCTTCTCGCGCGTAAGCCCCGTGGACTCAATGAAGCGCAAGCAGTTTTTAAAGGGCATCACGCAGCTTTCGCAGGAGGGCGCGATTCAGACCTTCAAGCGCCCGAACATCGGCCGCGAGGAAATGATCGCGGGTGTGGTTGGCGTTTTGCAGATGGACGTGCTGGAATACCGCCTGAAGAGCGAATACGGCGTAGACATCACCCGCGAGACGCTACCCTATCGCTTCGTGCGCTGGATCGCCCAGACGCCCAGACCCATCGATCGTTTGCGCCTGACGAGCACCACCGTGCCCGCCATCGACCGCGCAGGACGCGATGTTCTTCTTTTCGAAAACGAATGGTCGATTCGTCTGGCCACGGAAAACAACGAGGGTCTGGTGCTCAACGAGACGGCCGACCGCGCCGCCGCCGACGCCATCGACGCCTGAAACCAAACGATACTCAACAGATAAGAGAGGTCTTTTTGCTTGAACATCACTCGTGAAGACATCCGCAACGTTGCCATCATCGCCCACGTAGACCACGGCAAGACCACGCTCGTCGACGAAATGCTGAAGCAGGGCGGCGTGTTCCGCGAGAACCAGCAGGTAAACGACCGCGTGATGGACTCCAACGCGCTGGAGCGCGAGCGCGGCATTACCATCCTGTCCAAGAACACCGCCGTGCACTACAAGGGCGTAAAGATCAACATCGTCGACACCCCCGGCCACGCCGATTTCGGCGGCGAGGTGGAGCGCGTGCTCAAGATGGTGGGCGGCGTGTTGCTGCTTGTCGATTCCTTTGAAGGCCCCATGCCTCAGACTCGATTCGTGCTGAAGAAGGCGCTGGAGCTGGAGCTTCCGGTCATCATCGTCATCAACAAGATGGATCGCCCCGACCAGCGCTGCGCCGAGGTTGTGGACGAGACGCTTGAGCTTTTGCTCGACCTGAACGCCACCAACGAGCAGCTGGATTCCCCCGTCGTATACTGCTCCGGCCGCACGGGCGTTGCAACGCTGGATCTGAACACGCCCGCCGTCGATCTGCGTCCGCTGTTCGATACTATCCTCGAGCACATTCCAGCGCCCACCGGCGACCCGGACGGCGCGCTTCAGCTTCTGATCTCCACCATCGACTACAGCGACTATGTGGGCCGCATCGGCGTAGGCCGCATCGAGCGCGGCTCGATCAAGGCCGGGCAGATGGCCGTGCGCTGCGTGTATGGCAGCAGCTTCGTCTCCGTGCCGTCCCGTCTGGGCGGTCTGTTCACCTTTGACGGCCTCAAGCGCGTACCCGCGGAAAACGTGCAGGTAGGCGACATTGTGGCCGTAACCGGCTTTGCCGACCTGTCCATCGGCGACACCATCTGCGACGTAGCCATGGCCGATCCGCTTCCGTTTGTGAAGATCGACGAGCCCACCGTTTCCATGACGTTCTGCGTGAACGATTCCCCATTTGCCGGAACCGAGGGCACCTACGTCACCTCCCGTCACCTGCGCGCCCGCCTGTTCAAGGAAACGCAGACGGACGTATCCCTGCGCGTGCAGGACACCGAGACCACCGATGCATTCCGCGTATACGGCCGCGGCGAGCTGCACCTGTCCATCCTGATTGAGACGATGCGCCGGCAGGGCTACGAGTTCCAGGTAACGAAGCCGACCGTGCTTTACAAGGAAATCGACGGCGTAAGGTGCGAGCCCATGGAGGAGGTCGTGTGCGACGTACCCTCCGAGTACGCGGGCGCGGTCATTGAAAAGCTGGGCAAGCGCCACGGTGTGCTAGCAAGCATGGAGGGCGTGGATCGCGTGCGTCTGGTATTCAACGTGCCGTCCCGCGGTCTGTTCGGCTATCGCGGCGAATTCCTCACCGACACCCGCGGCGAAGGCGTGATGAGCGCCGTGTTCAACGGCTACGAGCCCTATAAGGGCGAAATCCCCACCCGCCCGTCCGGCTCTCTGGTCGCATGGGAAACCGGCGAGACCACCAGCTACGCCATGTTCTACATTCAGGATCGCGGCGAGCTGTTCGTATCGCCCGGCACCAAGGTGTACAACGGCATGATCGTCGGCCGCAACTCCCGGCCCGGCGACATCGACGTAAATGTGTGCAAGAAAAAGCACCTCACCTCCATCCGCAACAGCGCCAGCGCCGAAGAAGCGCTGAAGGTTACCGGCATCCGCATTCTGACGATGGAGGAAGCGCTGGACTACATCGACGACGATGAGCTGGTGGAAATCACGCCCAAGTCCATCCGCATGCGAAAGAAAATCCTCGGCACCGAGGCGCGCAAGAAGCTGGAGGCGCGCAAAAAGAACTGATCCGGCCGTTTTTCGGAGAGGGCGCGTCCCTCTCCGACGCATATGATGCAAAGGAGGCGGCGTATGCGCATCCGCTCCATTCGTCTGACGGACTTCCGCAATTACGCCGAAGCCGAAATTGCGCCCTGCGAGGGCGTTACCGTGTTCACCGGCGACAACGCGCAGGGAAAGACAAACATTCTCGAGGCTGTCTACCTGTGCTGCACAGGCCGCTCGCACCGCACCAGTCACGACCGTGAAATGATTCGAACCGGCACGGACATCGCCCGCGTGCACATGGATGCCGACCGGCGGGACGGGCATCACGACGTGGAAATCATCCTGCCCCGCACGGAGCGCCGCCGCGTAAAGGTGGCAGGCAACGTCGTTTCGCGCTCCGGCGAGCTTTTGGGGCACATTACCGGCGTTTTGTTTGCGCCGGAGGATCTTCGCATGGTGAAGGACGGCCCCGCCGAACGCCGCCGGTTTGTGGATATGGAGCTTTCTCAGCTTCGCCCTTCCTATTATTATGCCCTGCAGCGCTACAGCCGTGCGCTCAAGCAGCGGGGCGCGCTCCTGAAGGAAATTTCCCTAGGGAACGCCCGCGCGGACACGCTGGACATGTGGGACGCGCAGCTGGCCGAAAGCGGCGCGGCGGTAATGGATCTTCGGCGCGAGTTTCTGAAAACGCTGGCGCAGACGGCATCGGAAACCCATGCCCGCGTCTCCGGCGGTGCAGAGGTCATGACCGTTGAATACGCGCCCAGCGCCGAAACGGCGGATACGGGCGCGGCGCTGGCGGAAACGCTGCGCATTCTCCTGCTGCGCGCACGGCAAATGGATCTCAGGCGACTGATCACCTCTGTTGGGCCACATCGTGACGACGTTCGCGTGCTTCTGAACGGACAGGATGCGCGCGCCTACGGCTCGCAGGGGCAGGTGCGCACCTGCGCGCTCTCGCTGAAGCTTTCGGAGCTTGAAATTATGCGCCGTGAAAGCGGCGAGTCACCCGTGCTCATGCTGGACGATGTGATGAGCGAGCTGGATCCCGGCCGCAGACGGCTTCTGATCGGCATGCTCGAGGACGTTCAGACCTTCGTCACCTGCACAGACCCGACCGACCTTGCGGGCGCGGCCATCGGACGCGTATTCCGCGTGAAAAAAGCCATACTTACGGAGGAAAACGCATGAAAAAGACCGGCAAAGCTATGCTTCTCTCACTTCTGATTCTCCTTTTTGCATGCGCTGCCGCGCATTGCGAGGAGGCCCCTTCGGTATACGACGACATTTCCATGACCGAGCTGCTTCCCGAGCTCATCGCAAGGCTGGGTGAACCGGCTTTGACGGAGGACGGCTACTACGATTTCGGCGGCGCGCTGGTTTCCGCCTACGAGAGCGGTCGCCTGAAGGGCAAAATTCTGGCCTTTGACGATGTTGCCGACGTAGCCGCAGTCTCTCAGGCCGACTTCACGCAGGCGCATTCGCTTCGGCAGGGTGCAAGCCTTGAAAGCGTCGAAGCGCTGATGGGTGTCCCCGGCCGCGAAATCGCGCGTCTCCGCCTGTCGGACGAGGAAAACGCCGGTTCCCGGCTCGTGCTCGCGTGGGTAAACGATGCTGGCGACGCCATGGAGACGCTGTTTGAGCTGGACGACGGCCAATGGGTTCTGTTCGCCGCCGTGCGGATTCCGGCCGGTGAACATTGAGATTTTCTGTCATTTATCGTTCTTTTACTTTAAACCGATGCGAAATGCGCGCCTGGCTCTTGCGCATGGCATCGGTTTGTGTTATGATAAGGATAGAGAAATAGATTCTGCATCGATGTTTATCGGTGATCAGGAGGGATTATGAAAAAGCTGCGCATCGTCCTGTCGACGCTCCTCGTCCTTGTGACGCTGTTTACCGGCTGCGTAAGCGCGCTGGCCGACTTCAAGGCAACGGTGTACACGGACGAAATGAAGGTTTACTCACGCAACAGCACCGCCAGCCGTTACCTGCTGGGCAAGCTGAAGAAGAACACCACCTTCACTGTGAAGGCGACGTCGGGAAACTGGGCGAAGATTACATACAAGGGAAAAACGGGCTTTGCCCTGATTTCCGATATGAAGTCCTCCAAGAAGAAGACGATGTACACCAACCGCACCGTCACCGCATATCAGAAGCCCTCAACCTCCTCCAAATCGCTGGGCAAGCTGAGCAAGAACACCAAGGTCTACATGGTCGGCATGAGCGGCAGCTACTATCTGGTAGAAAACAGCAAGGGAAAAACCGGCTACATCGCCAAGTCGGCGCTGAGCAAAACGGTCACCGCCACCACGGCCTACACCAAAAAGCCGGTCAACCTCTACAAATCCGCTTCCACCTCCTCCATGCTTGCCACGCTGAGCGTAAACGCGAAGGTATCGGTCGTCGGCAGCAGCGGCTCCTGGTCAAAGGTGAAAACCTCTTCCGGCACTGTGGGCTACATCCAGACGGCAAACCTAAGCGCCAAGTCGGTTTCCGTCAGCAGAAAAACGGCCTACGCCAACAAGTCCTGCCCGGTATATAAGGCCGCATCCACGTCCTCGGCCAAATGGTGCACTGCGGCCGTGAACACGAAAATGTATATCGTCGGCGAAATCGGCTCCTTCTACGCAGTCACGACGACCAGCGGCTCGAAGACCGGCTTCGTGACAAAGGGCAACCTGAGCTCCTCCAAAACAAGCACCGACAAGAAGGATGACGGGCGCAAGAGCTACACCTCAAGCACCGCCACCACGGTCATGCCCTCCTCTCTCAAGTCTACAACCTCCAAGTACAAAAGCGGCATGAGCGCGCAGGATCGCATTGAGGTCGCCATTTACTACGCGCAGTCGCAGCTTGGCTACGGCTACTCCAGCAGCCCCAACAACCGCACCACCTTCGACTGCCTGACGCTGTGCTACTATGCCTACCGCGCAGCCGGCGCTTCCATTCCAAGCTCGGCGTATTCGTGCGGCTACACAGGCAGCTTCGAATACATCACCAGCATATCGGATCTGAAGCGTGGCGACATCGTGTGCTTCGATACCATCGAGGACAACGACAAAAGCGACCACGTGGGCATTTATCTGGGCTCCGGACGCTTCATTCACGCATCCTCCGGCGCCAAGCTCGTGGTGGTGTCCTCGCTCTCCAGCGGCTACTATAACCGAACCTTCTACGTCGCACGACGCATTCTGAAATAATTCGAGGAGGGAACCAGATGAAAAACCAAAGAAACTTTTCACTAAAAAAGGCGCTTGTATGTCTGCTTTTACTGGCGCTGGTTCCCATTTCGGCGATGGCCGACTTTGCGGCGACGGTCAAGTCGTCGTCGATGCGCGTGTATTCCACGAATAGCACGGGCTGGGAATACTATCTGGGCTCGCTGAAGAAGGGTACGCAGGTCACTGTTACTGCGGTAAAGGGTAAGTGGTGCAAGATTACCTACAAGGGCCGCAAGGGCTTTGCGCAGGTAAAGGACATGCAGAAGGTTTCCACCTACACCAAGTGGAACGGCTTCACCAAAAAGCAGGCAAAGGTCTACACCACCGCCTCCACGGGCAGCAAGGTTGTGGACGTGCTCACCGCCGACTACCCGCTTACCATCATCGGCGCGAAGGGCTCGTTCTATGAGATCACCAACACCAACGGCAAGGGACACGGCTACATTCTGAAGAGCAGCATCAGCAAAACGAAGGTGAACCGCTTCAAGATTGCAGACAGCGCGAAGGGTACCTTCAGCTCCAAAGGCTCGTCGACGACCATGCCCTCCTCCGTGAAGTCCAGCCAGTCCTACCTGGCCAAGAGCATGAGCAAGACCAAGTACGCAGATTACATCATCTACGCGGCTCAGTCCCGGCTCGGCTGCGCCTATTCCAAGTCGCCGAACAACACCACCACCTTCAGCAACCCCAGCTTTGTCCGCTCCTGCTTCGCGTCGCTGGGTTATTCCGTGCCCGCAAACGTGCAGACCATCGGTCACAAGGGCAGCTACGCCTACATCAGCCGCAGCAGCCTGAAGCGCGGTGACATCGTGTGCTTCGAAAACGATAGTGAGGACAACAAGGTTGTCGATCACGTTGGCATCTATCTGGGCAAAAACTACTTTATCCACGTATCTCCCTCGGCAAAGATGGTCGTTGTGTCCAGTATGGCCAGCGGCTACTACAACAAGGCCTTCTGCTGGGGCCGCCGAATCATCAAGTAAGCGTGTCTCCTCGCCACTTGGCAGCGCGTCTGGCGACGGGGCTTCCGCATTGTGCAGCAGGCAAGTTCTTTGTTTTCCCGTTTGCCTGCGGCGAAAAATTCATATGACGCCGCACCGCCTGATCGGCGCAGGGTTGCCTACGGTTCTGTAAATCGTCCGCCGTTTTCGCGCCGGACGATTTTTATGAAAAACAAAGGAGCGATTTTCATGGGCTGGCAGTTTCGCAAGAGCATCAATCTGGGCAAAGGCTTCAGGCTAAACATCAGCAAAAGCGGCGTAGGTCTATCCGGCGGCGTGAAGGGCGCGCGCGTGAGCGTCGGCCCCCGCGGCGTACGCCGTACCTTCTCCATTCCCGGTACAGGCATCAGTCATACCAAGACCTATTCTACAAAAAAGCTCCGGCGCAAGGCGCAGTCCGGCTGCGCGACGATGCTTCTGTCCCTCGCAGGGCTGCTCGCGCTTCTGCTGGTATTCATCCTGCTCTGATCAAGTTTACAAAAATGTTCTTGACAATCCATCCGCGCGCGATTATAATCCATCTCAATCCGATGGAAAGACGGAGTTCTGTCCCCCGCAAGGCGCACAAGAGAGCGCGCGTCACAGGCTGAAAGCGCGCGCAGCACACCGCGGAACGGATGCACCACCTCCCGACCGTCGGCGCGAAAAGCGCGATACAGCTTTTCAAAGCGGCGCGGAGAATCTGCGTCAGTTGGGTGGAACCACGGGCATTACCGCTCGTCCCTTCATGAAGGGGCGAGCGTTTTGTTTTTGGAAAAACAGACATTGGAGGCAATCACATGAAAATCACGTATCAGGGAGAAATTCGCGAGTTTGCAGACGGCATGAACGCACTGGACATGGCCGGTGAAATCGATAAGGAGCTCAAAAAAGCGGCTCTGGCCGCGCGCGTAAACGACGCAGTCGCCGAGCTGGTCGCGCCCGTTCCGGACGGTGCGACGGTTGAATATCTCACCGGCAGCGACGCCGACGGTCTGCGCGTGCTTCGCCACACGGCCAGCCACGTGCTGGCGCAGGCCGTGAAAGCCATCCGCCCCGAGGCGAAGCTGGCCATCGGCCCCGCCATCGACAACGGCTTCTACTACGATTTTGACGTTGCCGCCCCGTTCACCAACGAAGATCTGGTCGCCATCGAAAAGGAAATGAACCGCATCATCAAGAAAAACGAGCGCCTGCAGCGCTTTGAGCTGCCGCGCGCGGAAGCCCTGGAGCTGATGAAGGACGAGCCGTACAAGGTCGAGCTGATCAACGACCTGCCTGAGGACGCCGTGATCTCCTTCTATCGTCAGGGTGATTTCACCGACCTGTGCGCGGGCCCGCACCTGCCCTCCACCGGCAAGGTGAAGGCCGTGAAGCTGACCAGCGTTGCAGGCGCATACTGGCGCGGCAGCGAAAAAAACAAGATGCTTCAGCGCATCTACGGCACCGCCTTCGCCACGAAGGAGGAGCTGGACGCCTACGTCGCCGAGCGCGAGGAGGCTCTGAAGCGCGATCACAACAAGCTGGGCCGCGACCTCGAATACTTCACCACCGTGGACGTGGTCGGTCAGGGTCTGCCGATCATGCTGCCCAAGGGCGCGCGCGTGATTCAGCTTCTACAGCGCTGGGTTGAAGATACCGAGCAAAAGAAGGGCTATCTGCTCACCAAAACGCCGCTTATGGCCAAGCGCGACCTGTATCGCATTTCCGGTCACTGGGATCACTATCTGGACGGCATGTTCGTGATGGGCGACCCGAACGATGAAACGAAGGAATGCTTCGCGCTGCGCCCGATGACCTGCCCGTTCCAGTATCAGGTATACCTGAACCGCCAGCGCTCCTACCGCGAGCTGCCGATGCGTCTGGGCGAAACCTCCACGCTGTTCCGCAACGAGGACTCTGGCGAAATGCACGGCCTGATTCGCGTGCGCCAGTTCACCATCTCTGAGGGACACCTTGTGCTCCGTCCCGATCAGCTGGAGGAGGAATTCAAGGGTTGTCTGGAGCTGGCAAAATACATGCTTGACACCGTGGGCATGCTGGAAAACTGCACGTTCCGCTTCTCTCAGTGGGATCCGGCCAACCCGAAGAACAAATACGAGGGCACGCCCGAGCAATGGCACGAGGCGCAGGAGATCATGGGCCGCATTCTCGATCACCTGGGCGTAAAGTACACCATCGGCATTGACGAGGCCGCATTCTACGGCCCGAAGCTGGACATTCAGTACAAGAACGTCTTCGGCAAGGAGGACACCATCGTTACCATCCAGATTGACATGCTGCTGGCCGAGCGCTTCGGCATGGAATACGTGGACGCGGACGGACAGAAGAAGCGCCCGTACATCATCCACAGAACGTCTCTGGGCTGCTATGAGCGCACACTGGCCTATCTGATCGAAAAGTACGCTGGCGCTCTGCCAACCTGGATGGCGCCCGAGCAGGTGCGCGTGCTGTCCGTTACCGACCGCGCCGCCGACTACGCAAACGCGCTCGTTGCCAAGCTAAGCGAGCTGGGCTACCGCGCCGAGGCCGATATTACCGGCGAAAAGATCGGCAAGAAGATTCGTCTGGCGCAGATGGAAAAGGTGCCCTACATGCTCGTCGTGGGCGACCGCGATATGGCCGAGAACACCGTATCCGTACGTCACCGCGCCGAGGGCGACCTTGGCGCCATGAGCTTTGACAGCTTCGCCGCACTCCTGAAGGACGTTGTGGACAGCAAGGCAAAGAAATAATAACAGCTTCGCCGTGCATAGGACAAGGGTTTTCGCCGTCTGTAATCTGCATTTCGTCAGGCGAAGGCCCACATGCACGGCGAAGCCTTTTCTAAATGGAAAAAACGAGAAGGAGGATCATCCGCATGAACCTTACCGTAAACGGCGCTGCCCATGAATTCCCGGACGGCATGAATGCGCTGGACATTGCAGGCGAACTCGACAAGGAGCTGAAAAAGACTGCGCTGGCCGCGCGCGTGAATGGCACGGTGCAGGATCTGGCAAAGGCCGTGCCAGACGGCAGCCATCTGGAAATTCTCACTGCGGAGGATCCGGACGGCCTGCGCGTGCTCAGGCACACGGCCAGCCACGTGCTCGCACAGGCCGTAAAAGCCCTGAAGCCCGAGGCAAAGCTTGCCATCGGTCCTGCCATTGACAACGGCTTCTATTACGATTTTGACGTAGACGAGCCGTTCACGCCCGAATTTCTTGCCGCCGTCGAAAAGGAAATGGCAAGAATCATCAAAAAGAATTCCCGCGTGGAGCGCTTTGAGCTGCCGCGCGCAGAAGCTCTGGAGCTGATGAAGGACGAGCCGTACAAGCTCGAGCTGATCAACGACCTTCCCGAGGGCGAAACGATTTCGTTTTATCGGCAGGAGGGCTTTACCGATCTGTGCGCGGGACCGCATCTGCCCTCCACCGGGCGCATCAAGGCATTCAGGGTGCTTTCCGCCGCCGGCGCATATTGGCGGGGAAACGAGAAAAACAAGATGCTTCAGCGCATCTACGCCACTGCCTTCGGCAGCAGGGACGCGCTTGACGCCTACCTCACCCGCATAGAGGAGGCAAAGAAGCGCGACCATCGCAAGCTGGGCCGTCAGCTGGATTTGTTTGATATTTTGGATGAAGGCCCCGGCTTCCCGTTCTTCTTCCCCAAGGGCATGATTTTGCGCAATCAGCTGGAGGATTACTGGCGAAAAATCCACCGCGAGCATGGCTATGAGGAAATCAAAACGCCCATCATGCTCAATCGTCAGCTGTGGGAGCGCAGCGGCCACTGGGAGCATTACCGCGAAAACATGTATACCACGGTCATTGACGACGCCGACTTCGCCATCAAGCCCATGAACTGCCCGGGCGGCATGCTGGTATACAAGCGCCGCATGTGGTCGTATCGCGACCTTCCGCTGCGATGCGGCGAGCTGGGTCTGGTGCATCGCCACGAGCTCTCCGGTGCGCTGCACGGATTGATGCGCGTGCGCTGCTTCACGCAGGACGATGCTCACATCTTCATGACGCCTGAGCAGATTCGGGACGAAATCAAGGGCGTATACAGTCTGATCAACGAGGTGTACGGTGTATTCGGCTTCCCATACCACGTGGAGCTGTCCACCCGTCCCGAAAACTCCATTGGAACCGATGAAATGTGGGAAATGGCCACGAACGGTCTACGCGGCGCACTGGACGATCTCGGCGTGAACTACGTGGTCAACGAGGGTGACGGCGCTTTCTACGGTCCCAAGATCGATTTCCATCTGGAGGACTGCATCGGACGAACCTGGCAATGCGGCACCATTCAGCTGGACATGAATCTGCCCGAGCGGTTTGACCTCACCTATACCGGCCCGGACGGCGAAAAGCACCGCCCAGTCATGATTCACCGCGTCGTATTCGGCTCCATTGAACGCTTTATCGGCATTCTCACGGAGCACTTTGCCGGCGCATTCCCGTTGTGGCTCAGCCCCGTGCAGGCAAAAATCATGACCATCACCGACCGCGCCGACGACGCCGCACGCACGCTTCAGCAGAGGCTTGAAGCGGCCGGCATCCGCACGGAAATTGACCTGCGCAACGAGAAAATCGGCTTCAAGATCCGCGAAGCACGCAATATGAAGATTCCCTATCTGCTCGTTCTGGGCGACCGGGAGGCGCAGGAGAACACCGTTTCCGTTACGCTGCGCGGCGGTCACGACCTCGGCTCTATGCCCATCGACGCACTCATCTGCCGCATGCAGCAGGAAATCGAAGCCAAGGCACGCTGACCACCGTCCAGCACAGACCCATGCCGGCTCAAATCAAGTGGACATGTAAAAATGCGCATTCCTTTCGGGATGCGCATTTTATAATGATTCTGAACCTCGATAGAGCTCATTTCAAGATCGACATGAACCATTCTACAATCTTGGGATCGTAGTGCGAGAAAAACAGGCTCTCGCCGCTGTCCAGCGCTTCAATTGCAGCCATATCCTCGGCGGAGATTGTGAAGTCGAACAGGTCGAAATTCTGCTGCATCCGCTCCTTATGAGTAGACTTCGGAATGACGACCACGCCGCTCTGCATCAGGAAGCGCAGGGCGGTCTGCGCGGCGGTTTTCCCATACTTCCTTCCAATCTCTGTAAGCACGGGATTTGTGAACATATCCCTTCTCCCCTCGGCAAAGGGGCCCCATGATTCGATCTGGCAATTGTACTTTTTCAGATACTCCTTCGCCACCTTCTGCTGCTGGAATACATGGGTTTCAATCTGGTT
The DNA here is from genome assembly GCA_964554795.1 of uncultured Oscillospiraceae bacterium. GTDB lineage: Bacteria > Bacillota > Clostridia > Christensenellales > Aristaeellaceae > SFHK01. Next base: position 27,984 of record CAZKQB010000019.1, read on the forward strand.
GACGGCGGGCTTAATCTCCGCAAAGTGCTGGATGTCAAGATATCGGTCGGGGCCAAAGTTCGACACGCCAATGGCACGGAGCTTTCCTGCCTTGTAGAGCTCCTCCATGGCGCGGTAGACGCCATAGTAGTCGCCGAAGGGCTGGTGAATCAGCAAAAGGTCAAGGTAATCGGTACGCAGCTTCCGCATGGACTCTGCGATGGACGCCTTAGCTCTTTCGTAGCCCGCATTCGTAATCCAAACCTTGGTAGTCAGGAAGAATTCCTCACGGGGCAGCCCGCTCTCCGCCAGCGCCGCGCCTACGCCCTCCTCGTTTCCATAGGCCTGCGCCGTATCGATGCTGCGGTAGCCCACGTCGATGGCGTCCAGTACGCAGCGTTTGGTGTCCTCCGGCGGGGTCTGATACACGCCGTAACCCAGCTTTGGCATCCGAATGCCATTGTTCAGCGTTACATATTCCATGCTGTCACCTCCAAATTTCTGAAAAGCGGTTCTTTTTCCAAATCCTACTTTACAACAATTTCCGATGATTGTACACTATTCCTATCGCAATCCGCTTTTCATAAAATGAAACGCATTTGAGGTGAGTCTATGATTGATCTGGAAGAACTACGCCAACTGGTAGCCTTTGCCGAGCTTGGCACGCTGAGCCGCGTTGCCAGGGAATCTCATATTTCCACGCCCTCTATCACCCGCTCCATGCAGCATCTGGAGGACGCCTTTGGCGTGCCACTGTTTCTCCGCAGCAAAAATCGAATTGATCTGAACGACACCGGAAGGGTTGCCGTGGAAGCCGCACGGAAGCTGTTGCAGGCGGCAGAGTCCACCGTGCATCAGGTGCGGGAATTTCACGCGCGGCAGCGCACCATCGTGATTCGCTCCTGCGCGCCGGCGCCCCTGTGGGAATTGCAGCGGGAGTTAAACACGAAGCAGCCGGGAATGACGCTCTCCTCCGCCATCTGTCAGAATGACGAAGTGCTTTCGGCGTGGCAGGACGGAAGCTGCGACCTCGCCATTCTGCCATTTCCTCTTGACGGTGCCCGACCGTTTATGCAGGAAAGCCTGTTCATCTGCGTGCCGCCCGACCACGAGCTGGCAAAGCACGAGCAGCTTACCTTTGCGGATATCAACGGCTTCAATTTTCTGCTGCGAACGGAGCTGGGCTTCTGGGACACGCTATGCCGCGAAAAAATGCCTGCCTCCAGATTTCTGGTACAGTCGGACGCCTCGGTGTTTGACGAGCTGGTAAAAGCCTCGGCACTGCCCTGCTTTACCACGGATTACAGCCGATTTCATGGGTATCCAAACCGGGTCTGCATCCCGCTGAGCGATCGCGAGGCTCATGTAACCTTTTATCTTGCGAGCCGATGAAGGCTTCGTTTCATCTCAAATCGGAGAACTCCGTTCAGCCATCTTCTCCTCGGGCCAGCCTGTAGCACAGGTCATAGGCAAACGCCAGCTCGTCTATGCTGCAATGGCTTTGGACAAAATGCGTTGTACACAGAACCCATCGCTTTCCCCGAAGCAGGCCGAACACACGGCGGATTTCCCTTTCCAGCCGTTCATAGTTCTGAAAGCCCAGCGTCGTCTGAATGCACAGGCCTCCCATGATGGCGAAGCGGTTCTGGTACCTTTCCAGATACAGATCATAGCCCATCCCGGCACTTTCCTGCCACGGATGCAGAAGATCGATGCCTATTTCGGCCAGTCCGTCCAGCGCCGCAACGATGTTTCCGTCCGAGTGCAGGCTAACAAGCGCACCGCGCGCGTGCACAAAATCCGCCACCGTTTTCAGATTCGGATAGATCATTTCGCGCCACATGCGCGGGCTGAACAGCATGCTGCGCTGCGATCCCCAGTCGTCCGACACGTGAATCATGTCTACGCCCAAGTCCAGCATATTCGAGGCAAAGCGCTTCGTCCACTCCGCCAGACGCGCGTACAGCTCCATCAGCTCATCCGGATACAGTGCCAGATCCATCAGCTGATTTTCGATGCCGAGCAGCTCGTTGAACGGCTCAAAGAAGCCCGGCGTCTGCACATAGCAGAACCGTCCCCTTTGCTTATGAAACGCCAACGTCTTGCGGACATCCTCGTAGTCCTCCATTCGATCGACCGGCATGAATGGAATATCCAGCAGCGTTTCGGGCGTTATCTCCTTGCCTGCATCCCTGAGGCTCTGAATTTCCTTTCTGTCGAACGCCGACGGCCCTCCAAAAAGGTGCGCCGCGTCGAACTCGTATTTGTCCTCAAAGACCGCCACCGAGCCATAGGCCCGTGTGAGCTCGTCGGTCAAATTTGCAGAGAGCCAGCCATATATCGGCGTGTGATCGACCGTCTGCCCGGCAATGGCTCTTTTTACCCGTTCCGTTGAATTCATGATGCACCTCCATCCATGCTTTGTCCCCCGTGCAAATCGCGCAGAACCCTGTACCGACGTTCTCGTCATCCGAATGATGAGCCCCATGAAGCTGCGCAGAAGGAAGCTTGTCCGCCTTCATATGGAAAACGTACTTTCAAATGCCCGTCCCATACGCCTCTCGTCGCTTCCTGCGCAGCCCTTTCTCTGCTGAGCCTGCGAACGCGATGCCCAATCCCCGAACAAATCATGCTTCTGATTTTCTACACAGTCTATCCGCAATCGCCTATCCTTTCTCTGGCATCCTTCATGCATACCGCCCAGTCTCCAAATTCTCTGCCGCTCAGCCCATCCGCGTACGCGCGTCTCTTCGAAGACACAGGCGCAAGCTGATAGCACTCAAATCCGTCGCGAAGCGCCAGTCGTTTCTCTTGCAGCCTTACAAGCACTCCTCGCTTCCCGACTGTCTGTGCAATCCCCTCCCTCTTCAGTCTTCCCTGCTGCAGGTGACTACAGGCAAAAAACCTGCACAACAAGATCGCACGATTCCAATCCACGCTTCCGCGCGGGAAGCGACGGCAGACATGTCAAAAGAATGTCTGCGTTTTGTGCAAATAGCCGATAGATACGACGTATTTACACAGAAAACCGAGAAAACCAGTGTATGAAAGCCACATTTCCGGATGAATTCTCCGATTTTTTGGTGCGAAACAGGTTGGACAACGATGGACACTCATGTTTCGCACCAAGGTTACGGAGTTATCCACAGTGGCATTCGACCCCGAGCGGCACAGTTTCATCTGCCGAGATAATCTTCAGGTAGATGATGCGCTCATCTGACCGGCACGCACAGCACAACACGACTCCAAAGAGCTTCAATCGTGGCACTCGCCTTGACCAGAGCACACAGCACAGCACGACTCCAAAGAGCTTCAATCATGGCACTCGCCTTGACCGGAATACGCAGCGCTGCACGGCTCCAAAGAGCATCATTCTCCATCCAGCACGATGTACTTGAGCCCCGGGATAGCGGTCTCGTCCACGGTGATGATCGGATCGACATACAGGCCGTCCGGCTGCTCGACATGGAGCGAGCGATGCACCTTTGCAGAGGAATACTGGCCGCTTGGGCAATTATGCTCCCACCAGATGACCTTCACTACCTCCATGCTGCCGTCGGGACGTGCGGAGGCTGCATCGTTGCGGAAAAGGGTGCGTAGCGCCTCCCTGAGCGCCTCCGCATCCTCGGCGCTGAAGCCGGTCTTGGTTGCGGGCTGCACGTTGATGGTGCCGAAGGCGGTGTAAACGCCGTAGGCTACGTGGTGCTTCATGCCCATGGTATCCTTGCCCTTCTGGTTTGGATTCGCGCCGGTTTCCAGGTTCACCGATTTTGTGATCTGCGTGCTGATGATATTGACATTTTTCACGGAATACGCGTTTTGGATGCTCACCGGGCCGCGAATGCCAATGGACACGGAGTCGCTTCCTTCCTCATCGCCCTTTTTTCCGGACTTGAACGCGAATACCTGGCCGAAGGCGCGCACGTCCAACCACTTCTGGCAGGCAATACGTTCGTAGTCCTCGCGAGTGACAGACACAGTTTCCTCCTTATCCTTCGCTTTCCTCTGGGTGCTGAGCGCAGTCATGCAGGCCTTCAGCTCCGGGCAGCCCTCCGCACGATCCCTCAGCGAACGATACGGGTCTCCCGCTGCACGTCGATCGTCAGACTGCACGAATACAGAATACCCTTCGTCAATCCAGCGGTTGCGAATCTTGCGCTTAAGGCATACGTCCGACACCTCGCCAATTCCCTCATAGGTCGTGCGCGGCCGGTTTCCATCGAGCGGGTCGCCATTGGGGTTCGCGTTGCGCACGGTGAAGACAAGAGCAAAGTCGATCTTGTTTTTCAAAGCTGCCATGGTTCACTCATCCTTTCTATACGTAGATTGATTGTTCAGATAGAAATAATAAATGTAAGCGGGGCCGAGCGGCGTGTCGTTGTCCCAGCCGCGTTCCCGTATGAGCGCATGCAGCTCATCCACGCGGCGACGAATTGCTTCAGCGTGGCCATTTTTCCGCTGGTAGGGACGCATACGCGCCTCAAGGTAGCTCCAGACCTCGTTTGGACGCTGTGCCGTGCGCGTCATGAAGCGCATGGCGTTGCTTGGGCGGTTCTCCTCCTCCGTTGTCTCGAGATCCAGCACCTCGCGCTCCATCTGGTTTTCCAGTGCCAGAAGCATGCCGAAGGCGGCGTCGCGCGTGTCTGGTGTCTCGGCAGGGATCAGCGCCGGCTCCCATTCGTTCCCATTCAGGCCATGGCTGACGGACAGCGCCTCAAGCATCCTTAAATACCCATGCAGGAAGCCGCGTCCAAGCGGAGCGTCGGACAGACGTTCCTCGCGAATAAAGCCCTGCTCGATTTTGCAAAGCAGACGCTGTGCCTCCGTAGCCGCCCTCACGCCGGATTTTTCCAGATACGGAATCAGCTTGTCATGAATTCTCGCCCATGTGGTCATCGGTTGGATGGCGAATTCCGATGTAAGCCGCATGGCGTTCGTGCGGCCGTCTCTGTCGCTGACGATTCTTCCGTCGTCGCTCCTCTGCTTCTCGGAATTCCACTCAAAGGAATCCGCTACGGCCAGCAGGCAGCCGAACCGCTCGTCACGCGTTTGAGGCGGCGCATAGTCCTGAAGCGGCGCCTGAACCGAATGCGTTTCCTCTTCTTTGAGCCAAAGCTCCCGCGTTTGCGCACTGAAGCCGATCAGAAACCGAAAGGAAAGGGGCGAGCCTTCCTTGACGTCCGCAGCTCGGAATAGGCCCTCGACCTGACTGAGCCTGTGTTTATAAAGGCGTGCCTCGTTCTCCCCTCCCAAGGCTTTCAGGTAGGGAAGCAGCTTCTCATACAGCTCCGGCCATGCCTCTGTCGGCCGCCGGACAAAGTGCGTCATCAGGCGAACGGCGTTGGTTCGGCTGTCTTTGCTTGCTTCCTGCTCAAGCTTGTGCGCAATCGCAAGCAGTCGGCCATAGAGATAATCTCGGTCTGTGCACGCGGTATCCAGCGCCGGCGTCGGAGGAAGCACATCTCCATTGTCAATCGCGTGCTTTCGAATCATGGCGCAGGCCGTCGCAACACAGTTACGCCATGCGCCCCTGTCCCACGCGTCCTTCTCATTTGTGAAGCTCAGGGGATGAACGGCTCTATCAAAGGCCGCGCGAATCATGCTGCCGGGGAGCGCCTGTCCCTCAATGGTGCAATGCAGAAGGCGCAGCTGAAGCTCCTGCATCTGCTTCGTGCCAGATTTTTCTGCCATCAGGTCTCTCTTTGCGGCGCGTACGGCATCCACCCCCAAGATAGCCTCGCAGATTTCCTTCCACGTGGTCGAACGCTCGGAATCTGCACCGGACGGCGACGGCATCTGCCAGCGGCAGGCTTCATTCCACCCATGAACATGCTCGGCAAAGACATTCCCCGGCATTTCCTGTTCATAGCTAATCGACATACGCCCTTTCGTTACGGCCTGCATGCCAACGAGAACGATGTTTTCAATGCGCTGCCGGGATTCCTCCGAAAGCGTACCGGGATCGGAAAAGTCCTTCAGATTCTGATCCCCGCCTGAAATGGACTTGAAAAGCGCGGTAACATAGGGCTCAAACGTATCCGGAAGCGGCTTCTTGACCCCCTCCAGATCCAGCTCCGGCATTCTCGTGTTCCAGCCCACAATGCTTATGCCATACCTGTGGAAGCCCTGATGCTCCAGCAGCCATTTCAGTGCGTTGTGCGCCTTGGCGGTCGCCATGCTGCTAACGGTCGCCGCACTTCGGTCGTCGACAAAGCGCCCCTTATACTGAAAGGGGAAGTCCGCGTCCTCGGCTGAAATCAGCTTTGCATTGCCCTGCAGCTTTGGATGGTTCTCCGAAATAGGCAGCCGCATGCCGGTAACATAGCATACATCGTCCCCGGCAGCAGGCATGGAAGCCAACTGCTTGAGCCAGCTCTGCCGCACGTCCGCGCGCATCCACAGGCGCTGCTCCTCTCCAATGTAGGCAATGCTGAAGCAAGCAATGCTCTTGGCGTCGCCGTCCTTTTCACCCTCGCTATATTTGAACCTGGCGCCAAAAACGGAATGCAGATCGGCGTACAGCGTTTTCCTTTTGAGGTACTTCAGCAGAATACGCAGACATTCCGGCGCATGAGGCGCACGACACCATTCCTCCAGCTGAGCCACATATCTGTCAAATCGCGGGTTTCTTTGACCTGCAATCAGATATTGCAGACCATCTGCCAGGGGAAACGGCACAACCGCGCTCGTGCGGCCCTCTGCCTGAGGGGTAGTCGGAACGGCAAAGGCCTGTCCATCCTTCGACAGCAGCTGTGCCGTTTCAAATTCGCCGGAGGGCGATAGAAGAATGTTATATTTGATTTTCTTCAGCGTGAACCCAATGGGCAGCAGCGCATTCGCATCCTCTGCGCCGGTGGTATCAATGACGGCGTCATACACGTCGCAGAGCTTTTGAAGAAAGCTCACTGTCTGTCACCCTCTTCCGGACGCTCCGAGGCAAGAAGCGAATCCGCCTCCAAGCCCGCGAAATTCCCGTATTTGCCGCCGAATCTCTTGGGCTTCATCGGGCGAACGAAGCGGTATAACGCAGGGTCGCAATCCTCAGGCTTGGGAAAATGAATTTCACCATTCACCATTTTCGCTTGCCAGAGACGAACGCCCAGCTCATCCTTTCCGGTTTCATCAGGATAGGCAAAGCTATGGGGCATCACGCCGAGATCCATCTCTCCGCGCCCATCGTAAAATCCATCGCCTTCCCCGTACACGCAGGGCTCCACATAGGCCTGACACTCGCGCGTGCCCAGATAAATGTCGCGTCGCCCGCCGCGCTCCAGCATTCTGCGCATAATACAATAGTGCTTGTTTTCGTTCATCCCGTCGGCAATGAGGTCAGGCTCCGTCCGATAAGGATTTGGAATAAAATGCGCGCGCACCTGATACCGCGGCGCCTTTAAATACACATAAGATGATAGCGTGTTTTTCCCTATCTCGTAGCTGATCGGGCGAATGCCCTTGTTCTCCGTCTGAATTGGATTCATGATGCGGACAGAGTCGATGACGTACAAAATCGACGGCTTCCAATAAATCTGCTCCGTGATCCCCTTCAGCGCCTGATAGGTCGGAACGAAAAACGTCGCCTTTTCGCCGCCCATGCGAAACACTGGGTCCGAAAAGAGCGCATATCGGCCGAAGACCTGATACTCGATGGCATTCCGGATTTGAGTTTCCAATTCAATCACCTTCTTTTTGCAGATTAACGCTTGATTCGGCAAGCGAAATCCAGTATCATTGGGATGTCGCAGGAATGCGTGGATTGAAATTGAGAAAGAACAAATGAAGCCTTAAGGCAGACAGGGAGATGCGTCGAGCACGTGTCTCCCTGTCTGCTTCAGTAGAAGATGAAATCCCCTTTCTCAACATAGTATACTGCAATAAAATGTATTTGTCAAGTTCTGAGATAGAACTAATGACAACAAATTTGTACAGTTTCTCATTGCACGAACGCCGCCCCCAGCTTCCTCTGAGTAAATTCCTTGTTTCAGCACTCGCTGACAGTCTCGATGTCTCCCCTCGCGCTCAACCGTCATCCCTCGCGCAGATATGCGCAATCACGATATTGGGTTCGTCGGAAATAGCCTGCCGCGTTGGTCAGGTAATCCATCGCTTTACGCGCTGAACCGGCAGAAAGAATCGATTCATGCCGTACCTGCACTTATACTAATTGAAAAAACGAGATACACCAGAAAAATTACACGGACGGCCGCACGAAGGGCTGCTTAGACGGTTGACGAAAACGGCTTTCGCGCGTATAATTGCTAAATCGAGAATCGCGGAAAGAAATGCCTTTGCGCAGGAACCGCGTCCTCGTTTTCCGGCAAGCCTCTCAGGAGACTTCGCTGAAACAAAGCTTGAAAGGAGCTTCTTTTTATATGAGTCACGTGAATATGAATCTGCGCCGTTTCCGCCCCTCCGAAAGGGAGGACGACAACACTCGGCTGCTCGTTGGGTTGGGCTATGTACCGCTGCTGTTCTTCCTGCCGCTGGTCGCGCGCCCTGATTCCAAGTCTGGTCGCCATACCGCAAATCAGGGGCTGTCCCTTCTAGTGCTCACGCTTTTGCTGTCAGTTGTGAAGGCCATTCTGGGCATCATTCCCATCGTGCGCATCATTACGAACATCGTCCTCGTCGTGGCGATCGTTCTCGTGTGGGCGTTCGCGATTCTTCAGGCGTACGTCTACTACAAAAACGGCACGTTGTCTGAGCTTCCCTATTCGCTGAAGGTCTTCCATTAAAAATCGATCGAAAGCCAGAAAACCGTTCCCAGGCCGCAAGCGGTTGGAGAACGGTTTTTGTGCCAAAAACAGCCTTAGTGATTTACCAGCACGTCCTTGCAAGACTCCGCGCATGCAATGGAAGGCAGCACAAAAGGCCGTTTCCTCCGTCATTCACGGCAGGGGACGGCTTTTTCGTGTGGGCAGGCGCCGACAGCGAGCCCAGGGAGGGACCGGGAGGGCCGCAGCCCTACCGGAATGCCATAGCCGAAGGCGATGGCGGCCGGAATCCGAAGGAGCCCGGCCGAGGGGGGGTGCGGGGGAGCGTTGCGCCCCCGCCCTCCGTGCTGCGGCGCGAAGCTTTTCTCAGGTCGCAGGCGTCGCCGTGGGTTCCACCGTCGCGGCGGGCACCTCGGTGCTCAGCAACCCGTCCGCAGGCTCCGTCTCAGCCGGAACCGTCGCGGCAGGCACGGTTACCGCCGGCACGGTGGACGACAGCGTATCGGTCGGTTCGTTCGTAGAAGCGCAGCCAACCAGCACAACGGCCAGCGCCAACACGATCAGCAGGGGCAGAAGCTTTCCAATTTTCATAAAAGGGGCCTCCCGATTGAATTCCGGTTTTTCCCGGTATCGGGTATTATATCCGCCCGGCTTCCCATTTATCCCTGTAAACCGGGCCTCATGCGAGATGTTTACGCTTCCTGCGCCTTTCCAATATCCCTTTGAACCGGTGCATCGATGCCAAGAACCCGCCGCCAGCCAGGGGCATCCTGTCCAAATCTTAATGGAAAGCGACGATTTTGCGCACAGTCTGGGAAATGCGGAGAATTTGTCTGATTTTTGGGCAAACGAAAGAAATTGCCGATGGCACGCGCGGGAAGAACATGGTATGCTTCGATCGGACGTGTGGAGAATGCGGGCGTATCCGACGAAGGAGGATGCGGAAGTGAAGGCGATGGCTGTTTGCGGAGCGGCGTTTGCACTAAGCGCGTGCGCCGTATGGCATGTACCGGTTTCGTGGGCGCTTGCATGGAAGCTGCCGCTGTTCTATCTGTCCGGCGTCGCTGCGGCTGCGGCACTGTACTGGCTGTTTCTGGCTCTGGCAAGCTGCATGATCCCGGGAGGAAAGGAATACGACCAGCCGTCGCGGTTTTACGATGCGCTGCTGAACTCCGGCTATCGCTTTTTGTATAAAGCCGCGAGGGTACGGATACACATGACCGGGCGCGAGAAGCTGCCTGCGGACGGGCGATTCGTGCTCGTTTCCAATCACCTGTCCAACTTTGACAACATGATTCAGAGTGCATGCCTGCGGCCCACGCGTCTGGCATTTATTTCGAAGCCGGAGAATTTCCAAATTCCCATCGGCGGGCGAATGATTCGCCGGTGCTGCTATCTGCCGATCAACCGAAATGATGCGCGTTCGTCGGCACTCACGCTGAAGCGCGCGTCGGAGCTTCTGAAATCTGGCGCAGTGGACGCAATTGGCGTATATCCCGAGGGCCACCGTGGGCACGGCTACGAGCTGCAGCCAATGCACGCAGCCTGCATGAACGTGGCCGGATGGGCGAACGTTCCCATCGTCGTGACCACGATTGCCGGAACGGAGAAAATCCATCGGAATTTCCCATTCCGCCGGACGGAGGTCTGCTTCGACATTCTGGGCACGATCGACGCGCGGGGACGGCGCACGGACGAGGTGACGAGCGAGGCCGCCTCCCTGATGCAGGAAAACTTGAACGCACACAGGCGCCATGCCCTTATAGGCAAAGGCTCAAAACGGATATGAGGGGTAAAGAACGATGACGTACATACTGTTTAATCCGCTGGCTGGCGGCGAGCAGGGTAAGGCGCGGGCGCTGGCGCGGGCGCTGGCTAAGCGGATGCGCGGGCAGGACGTTACGCTATGCGACGTGACAAAGCTGGATGCAGCAGCCTTTCTGCGCAGCCTTCCGGACACGGATACGGTAATTCTCGCCGGAGGCGACGGCACGATCAACCATCTTGTGAACGCGCTGAACGGCGTCGTGCCCTCTCAGGCAGTTTATTACTATCCGACCGGCTCAGGCAACGATTTCATGAACGATGTGCGCGAAAGTGCGGCAAGCGAAACAGTACTGCTGAATCCCTACCTTCGGGGACTTCCGAGCGTGGAGGTCGCCGGAAAGCGGCGCCTGTTTCTGAACGGCGTCGGCTACGGCATCGACGGCTACTGCTGTGAGGTTGGCGACCGGCTGCACGCCGAGGGGAAGCGAAAAATCAGCTACACCGGCATCGCAATCAAGGGTCTGCTCTTCCATTTCCGGCCAACAAGAGCCACCGTCACCGTGGACGGCCACACGCACACCTATAAAAATGTTTGGCTCGCGCCAACGATGAATGGGCGTTTCTATGGCGGCGGCATGAACGTCGCGCCGGCACAGGATCGCCGCAGTCCGGAGGGCACGGTGTCCACCGTCGTGCTGCACAGCCGCAGTCGGCTAAAAACGCTGATCGTCTTTCCCTCCATCTTTAAGGGCAAGCACGTGAAGCACACGAAAATGGTGGACGTGGTGTCCGGCCACGATATCCGCGTATCCTTTGATCGCCCATGCGCCCTGCAGATTGACGGAGAAACGGTGAAAAACGTAACCGAATACCGCGTCCGAAGTGCCGCGTCCGCCTTAAACGCCGGATAAATAGCCGCGCGCGGGCGTGTCCTCCAAGGTTTTCAATACGATTAAGTCAGGCGAGTCGGCAAATCCGAAAGGAGCAGCCGGCTCGCTTGCTGATAGACCTTTCCTCTATCTGTTTTTCTGTTTCCGCGCGAAAATCTCGCAAATACAATTGCTTATTTCCGGCGGCTGATGTATAATAATGACGAACGAGGGACGGGCTTTCATGCCGTCTCGATACCTCAGGGAGGAATTCCATGCCGAAGCTCGAGCCCTACGACAAGCGCGCCGATTACAGCTACTGTCTGGGTCTGTATCCGTGCCACGCGCTGCTGGACAGCCGCCCCGGCGCAGTGCAGCGGCTGCTTCTGCATCCGGATGGACTGGGCAGCGAGGGTGTAGAAAAGCTGCGCAGGAGATGTGCTTCTCTTGGCATTCGCGAGGAAATGGCCGAGCGCGTGCTGAGGCGTGAAAGCAAAAAGGATAACTGCTTTGCGGCGCTGGTGTTTGAAAAATACCGGCTTTCGCTCGATCCTGAAGCGGACCACGCCGTGTTCTGTCAGATTTCCGACGGCGGAAACCTTGGCACGGCATGCCGTGCCGCCGTAGGCTTCGGCTATCGCAATCTTGCCGTCGTGCGTCCGTGCGTGGACGTGTTTGACCCGCACGTGCTGCGCGCATCGATGGGTGCCTTCTTCCGGCTGAACGCATGCGTGTATGATTCGTTTGACGAATACCGCGCCGAGTTCCCCGAAAGGGAAACCTACCCCTTCATGCTGGACGGCTCCATCCCGCTGAACGAAGCAGCGAAGGCCGCCGGGCATCCGCACACGCTCGTGTTCGGCAACGAGGCAGCCGGGCTGCCAGCCGCGTTTCAAACCTATGGCCAGTCCGTGCGCATTCCGCAGTCGGACGAAATCGATTCTCTGAACCTTGCGGTGGCCGCGTCCATCGCCATGTATACATTTAAAAATATCAATGGATGAGAGGTTTTCGCCATGAGCAAACGTATTCGCGCCGGCCTGATCGGCTGCGGCGGAATCAGCCGCCAGCACATTGGTGCCCTTATGCAGATGGACAATGCCGAAATCGTCGCCGTTTGCGACATTAAGCCCGACCGTCTTGCTGCCGCTGCGGCACAAACCGGCGCGGAGCCGATGGAGGACTGGACAAAGCTCGTTGCACGCGACGATATCGACATCGTGCACGTGCTTACCCCGCACTATCTGCACGCACCGATGGCCATTGCCGCCCTGAAGGCCGGAAAGCATGTGCTGACCGAAAAGCCGATGGCCTCCACGATTGAGGATGCAGAAGAAATGATCCGCACTGCGGATGAAGCAAAGGGCTCGCTGAACGTAATCTTCCAGAACCGCTACATCCCCTCCACAGCCATGCTCAAGCAGATTATCGATTCCGGCGAAACCGGGAAGCTGATCTGCGCGCGCGCGTCCGTCTGCTGGCACCGCACCGTGCCGTATTATGCCGACAGCGGCTGGCGCGGAACGTGGGCGAAAGAGGGCGGCGGCTGCCTGATCAATCAGTCCATCCACACGCTTGACCTGCTCAGCTATCTGGGCGGCCCGATCAAGCGCGTGCGCGGCCACGTGTCCACCGATCTGCTGAACGGCGCAATCGAGGTAGAGGACAACTGCCATGCCGTGTTCGAGTATGAAAACGGCGCTACCGGCGTGATTCACGCCACCACAAATTACGGCGTGGATTCGCCGATTCTGCTGGAAATGGTGTTCGAAAACGGCACCTACCAGCTGCTGGCCGACAAGCTGTTCAAAATTGAGGACGGCATTCCTACCCTGCTCACCCGCGGAAACGACGCAAAGGAGCTGGGCGTCAAGAGCTACTGGGGCGCAGGCCACATTCTCGAAATCACCCGTCTGTACGACTGCCTTGAAAAGGGCGAGCGGTTCGAAATCGACGGCCGCAGCGCGTTCCCGGCGCTGTGTCTCGTGAAGACGATCTACGAATCCAGCGCGAAGAACGACTGGGTCACGCTCAAAAGGGTGTAATATGACCGTTTACGAAACCGTGTATTCACTCGCGCGCGAGCTGACGCTTCTTGAGCGAGCGGACTTCAACCCCGTTCGGCTGCTCGTCGTAGGCTGCTCCACCAGCGAGGTGAGCGGCGGCACGATTGGTCATGCGTCCAGCCCCGACCTCGGGCAGGAAATCGCCCGGGCGGTATTGGACGCCGCATCCTCCGTCGGCTTCGCGCCCGCGTTTCAGTGCTGCGAGCACCTGAATCGTGCGCTCGTCGTCGAACGCGAGGTCGCCGAGCGGTTCAATCTTCCGGTGGTGTGCGCCGTGCCGCATCCAAAGGCGGGCGGCAGCTGTGCAAGCGCCGCCTATCGGCTGATGAAGAATCCCGTGCTTGTCGCCTCCGCGTCTGCGGATGCGGGCATGGACATCGGACAAACGCTGATCGGCATGCATCTGCGCTCTGTAGCCGTTCCCGTGCGGCTGAGTCAAACTCACGTGGGCGATGCGCTTCTCACCTGCGCACGCACGCGCCCGCCGCTGATCGGCGGTGAACGAGCCAAATATTCGCTGTAAATAAAGGCGGAGGAGCTGCTTCCTCCGCCCTTGTTATGTGTTTTTATGCTGCCTTGCCTCTGATTGCCCTATGGTCCGTCCTTGCCCCGCCTTTTCCCGTATGTGAAGTCTTCCCATTCATACATACCGCACGGGACAATTCGTCTCCAAAAAAACACAAATGCCCTCCGGAAAGCCGGAGGGCACACGTTTGAAGGAATTACTTGTTGATTTCGTTCTCGGCGTAGATGTCGAGCAGAGGCTGATAAGCGGGCACCATTTCATTGTTGATGAAATCGACCAGCTCGTCACGCTCAACGTTGCCACAGATATAACCGGTGCGCAGCTCGTTGAACTTATCGTCGATGCCGGCATCAGTGATGGCAACCTTGACTTCATTCACGCCCACGAGGGAGCCGCCGCCCAGGTAGAACACGCGGTTCTCCAGTGCGCCGATCTCGTCATAAGCAGACATGAACTGCTGAACCTCTTCCTCGGTGTCGCCGTTGGCGATCAGCAGGCCCTTGTCCTCAAGCTGATAGTTGATGGTCGCATAGGACGCAACATACTTGTCAGCGTTCAGCTTCTGCTCCTCAGTCTTGGAGGCATAGCGGCGCTCGGCATCAAAGGTCTCGTAGGTGACGCCCTGAACGCCGAACATCAGCAGCTCGTTGACTTCGTCGGTGTAGCCGAGGTTGAGGAAGTGGAGCGCCTCCTCCAGATACTTGGTGTCCGCGCTGATGGCGTAGTTGCCCCAAACCTGGGGGCTGTAGTACACGTTAGAGATTTCTTCGCCTTCCTGCTTGAGGGTGGGGCCAGCCACGAGCGTGGCGCCGGGGTTCGCAGCTCTGAAGGCTTCACGGGCGGGGCCGTAGGAGATCAGATGCTCGATAACGCTGTTGCAGTATCTTGCGCCCATCTTGCCGGCATCCCACAGATCGTCATCCTGATACATGGTGACCAGGTAGAACTCGGGATCAACCGCGCCTGCATCGTACATTTCCTTGATCCAGTCAAGGTAATCCATATACGCATCCTGCGCCTGCATGAGGACGTAGTTGCCGTTCTCGTCCGGAACCTCGGAGGGACGAATGCCGAAGCCAGCCAGCATGGTTCTGTGCTCCGGACCCATGGCGGTGTTGTAGCACCAGCCGTAGGTATCGTCAACGCCGTTGCCGTCGGGATCCTGCGTTGCGAACGCGATCATGACTTCCTTGAACTCCTCGGCAGTCTTCGGAACCTCAAGGTCGAGCTTCTCCAGCCAGTCCGCGCGATAGATGATGCAGTCCCAGGGCTTGGTCTGCACGCGGGGCAGGGAGTAGATGTGGTTGTCGAGGGACGGAATGCGTACGGAGTACAGCTCGTCCTCGGTCAGAACTCTGTAGGGATTCGGCAGAGTCTCCTCGTTGAAGTACTCGGTGAGGTCAAGCAGCAGGCCGTCGGTCGCCCACTTGACATAGTTGGTGCCGGTATCGCCAACATAGATGATGTCCGGCAGGTCGCCGGAGGCCATGATGACGTTGCGGCGGTCGTTGAAGCTGGAAATCGGCGGAGCCTCGATTTCGAGGTTAAAGCCGAGAATGTCCTCCCACGCATCGATGACGGGGTTGCCCTCGATAACGTAGGCGGCATTCAGTCGCTGCAGCATGCGCAGGGTGGGGCGATCCTCATCGGCAGAAGCCGTGAAGGCGCACACGCCCAGCAGCAGGGCGATTGCGAGAACCAGAGACAGCAGTTTCTTCATGGTATGCTCCTCCTTTTGTTTTTATCATAACGGCAAATGCCGCTACAACCGGAAACGGGGAATCGGCCGATAGCTCAGTAGAGCGTCGCTCCGCCAAGCTTTTTGGCGATACGGTTCGTGGAGAAGATCAGTATCGTTCCGATGATGTTCTTAAACATGCCCACGGCGGTAGAGTAGGAATAGCGCCCGCCGACGATGCCGATGTTGTAGGTGTAGGTTTCAAACACCTCGGACACGGAGATGTTCAGGTCGTTCTGGAACAGGTAAATCTGCTCGAAGCCATTGTTCATCAGGCCGCCGATGTCCAGCACCAGCTTGATTACAACCGTGCTGGCAATGCCGGGCAGCGTAACGTGGAAGATGCGCTGCCAGCGGTTGGCGCCGTCCACCGTTGCCGCCTCATAGTATTCGGGGTTGATGGCGGTAAGACCCGCGAGGTAGATGATCATGCCCCAGCCGGCTTCCTTCCAGATATTGGTGCCTATGATGACGGTGCGGAACCACTGCGCGGAGCCTAAGAAGTTGATCTTCGTTCCGCCGAGCGTTTCGATAATGTCGTTGACCAGACCGTCGGTCACGCTCAGGAAGTTTGTGGCAATCGAGCCCAAAACCACCCAGCTGATAAAGTGCGGCAGGTACATCAGCGTCTGCGTCGTACGCTTGATGAACTTAATGCGCATCTCGTTCAGCATCAGCGCCAGTATGATGGGAATGGGGAAGGTAATCAGAAAGCGCGTAAGGCTCAGAACGAACGAATTCACGAACACCGTCGAAAATTTGCCGGAGGTGAACAGCTGATCAAAGTTCTGAAGGCCGATCCACGGGCTAGCGCCAATGCCCAGCTTGAAGTTGAACTCCTCAAACGCCATCACAACGCCGTACATCGGAACGTACTTGAAGATAATCAGGAAGGCGAGGCCCGGAAGGCTCATCAGATACAGCCAGCGCTGCTTCCACATATGGGTGAGCTTCTCGCGCAGACCGGCTTTCTTTTTCAGGGATACACCGCTCCCGGCAGGCTTAGTCATCGTCGTCATGCGTTTCGCCCCCTTATTCCTTGACGCCGCCCAGCACGAGGCCGGTCATGAAGTACTTCTGCAGGAAGGGATAAACCAGCATGATCGGAACCGTCGTAACCACGATGGACGCCATTTTCAGAAGGAACGGCGCGCTCATGCGCTCCTCGGCCGCCATACCCTGCTGCACCTCGTCTACACCGGACTCAAACACGATCTCGCGCAGAACCAGCTGAAGCGGCCACTTCGTGCGCTGGGTAAGGTAAATGATCGCAGAGAAGTAGCTGTTCCAGTAGCCGACCACGGTAAACAGACCCAGCGTGGCAATAATCGGTATGCACAGCGGCAGCACGATTTTGAACAGCACCTGCAAATCGTTCGCGCCGTCGATCAGCGCTGCCTCCTCAAGAGACACGGGCAGACCCTCCATGTAGTTGCGCATCAGAATCAGGTTGTAGCAGCCCAGCAGGCCCGGAAGGATAATCGACCACAGGCTGTTCAGAAGCCCCAGCGAGCGCATCAGGAAATAATCGGGAATCATGCCGCCGGAGAAAAACATCGTGATGATCCACAGCGTGGTGATGAGCTTGTGCCCAATCATATCCTTTTTCACCAGCGGATATGCGGTCATGATCATGAGCACCATGGAGCACACCGTGCCGATTACCGCAATGAAGATCGTGTTGCGGTAGCCCGTCCAGATATAGGTGTAGTTCATAACCATTTTGTACGCGTCAAGCGTCAGCCTCGACGGGAAAAAGTCGAAGTGATTCTTGAGGTACAGGTCGTAGGGCGTGAAGGAGTAAATGATTACCAGCAAAAACGGAACGAAGCAAATCACCGCGAACAGAATGCCGATTGTGTAGGCAATTGCGGATACACTGATATCGTCCCAGCCCCGCTTGATCCGGGGCTTGTGATACGTACCCATGCTCTTGTGGCTCATGGTGCGACATCCCCCCATTCGATTATAGCTTATTTTATCGCAGGGCTTGCAACTTGTCAACAAGATTTTTCTGTATTATTCTGTCGCATCATGAGCATTGACGCAGCGCGAGTTTACATTTATAATGTTCAAAAAAAAGAGGAGGGCTGTTTATGCTTTCACAGAGCTACACATTCTGCAATTCGGCTGATTTCGTCCGAAACGCGCTTTCAGAAAAGGGCGCCTTTTCCGCCGCCATTCAGAGGGCGCAGGCGCGAGCCGCGCATTTGCGCAAAACGTTCTTTGACACGCCCGCACGCGTAAGCGGCTGGGCCCACGACTTCGCGTGTCCCGTATGCACCACGACCCTGAAATTCGATGCCGACATGGATTACAAGCAGGGCAGCGAATTCGTCTGCCCGCACTGCGGAAGAGTCTCAAGCGGCGTGAAGCTGGACGAGGCGTGGGTCTATTTATACCGCTTTGCCGTCGGCGAAGGGCTTGAGGACTGCGCGCTGAGCGCGCTCGCAGGCGACGATGCATCCTTCGAGTTCATCGTACGGTGCGTAGATTTCTATGCCGACAATTACGATCGCTTTCCCGTCCACGGCCACGCAGCCGGCAAGGGCAAAATTATGGGACAGTGCCTGGACGAGGCCGTGCTCGGCATCGCGTTTCTGAAGGCGCTTCGCCCGTTTGAGCGCCGCATTCCGGCGGAAACGCTCGCGCGCTGGTATGAAAGGCTGTTTGCCCCCATGTGCGAGCTTCTGTATCCGCAAACAGGCTTCATCCACAACATTCCCACGTGGCTCATGTGCTTTATCGGCATGACGGGCATTTTCTTCCATTCGGAGGAATGGCTGGACAAGGCTCTGAACAGCGAATACGGCATCCGCAATCAGCTCGCCAAGGGCTTCACGAAGGACGGCCTGTGGCGCGAATGCTCTCTGGGCTACCATTACTACACGCTTTCGGCGCTGACGAGCTTCTACTCCTTCTACGCCGAGGCAAATCCTGCGGATGCGGCCCCCGAAACACTGGAAAAGGCGTTCACTGCGCCGCTCACCCTGTCCTATGACGGCTGGACGCTCCCGGCGCTGAACGACGGCTGGTATCCTCTGCACCTGTCAAGCCTCGTGGTGCAGGCCTCGCGAATCTGGAATCTTCCGGAGCTTGACTGCCAGCTTGAAACCCTGCTTGCGCACACGCCCGAAATACGGGAAACCGCAGACTACGTGCTGTTCGCCAAGCCCGAAGCGCATTCGCAGGCGCACATGCCCGCGCAGAGCGACGTCGTGCTGCTTTCGGATACGAACCTCGGCGTTTTCCGCGCGCCCGTATTCGCAATTCTGAAAAGCGGCGTCATCGAGCGCAGCCACATGCATCTGGATCCGCTTTCGATCCTCCTGCCGCCCTTTGCCGACGATATCGGCACGCCTGGCTACGGTCATTCCATGACAGGCACGTGGTATCGCCGCGGCGTGGCGCACTGCTGCGTAACCGTAGACGGAGAAACGCCGGCATCCGTATTAAGAACGCACATTTCCCTGACGGGCGGCCGCATGAAGGCCGAGGTGGAAAAGGGCGAATGGGGCGATCTGACGCTTGCGGAACGCACGCTGTTTGCGCAGGACGGCGGCCTGGCCGACATTTCCCACTTTGAGGCCGCCTCTGCGCACACGTTCGACTGGGTATTCCATTCGGACGGCGAATGCGAATGCCGTGCGAAAACCGTGTCCGCCGAACCGCTCGGAGATGCAAACGGCTACGAGCACCTTTCGGACGCGCGCGAGGTACAGTCGGACGGCGAAATCGAGCTTTGCTTCCGGCTGAACGGTCGAACGCTGACGCTGCACATCCAGCCCGCCGAGGGACAGCGCTGCTTCCTGTGCACCTCACCCGGCAACCCGGCAGATCACCGCCGCACGACCATCGTGCTGCGCACCTGCGGCACGGGCGCTGAATTCCGCGTGCACTACACGGAAACAAAGTAACCTAAAAGGCGGCCTCATCGAGCGCCCGGCTGCGCAATGCAGACAGGAAGCGCCGGAGGCCGCTAAAACGCATCCTTCCCTCTTAAGCGGCCTGCGCCGTCATTTGTCTGCCTGCGAAGCGGTTGTCCCTTCGCCTGAAACTGCAAAATGCGGGAGGTTCTTCTTCATGGTGTTCATACCGTTTGCGATTCTGTCCATCGGCAAAGAGGACGACCGCGCGTTTATGATTCGGCTGTACCTGGATTACCGCTGGCTCATGTACAAGGTAGCGCTGCGCATCGTGCGGGAACCGCAGCTTGCGGAGGATATGGTTTCACAGACCGTTTGTGAAATGATCGATAATCTTGAAAAAATTCGTGCGGTAGACTGTTGCAAATTGAAGCCATACATCGTCTCCTTTGTCAGGAACGTCTCCATCGACTTCGTGCGCAAGCGAAACCGGCAGGGAAAATACTTTTTCCTGACCGACGACGAGCCCGAAACCGCATCGGAGGACGCCGTGGACGAGAATCTGATCCGCGAGGCGGAAATCGACGCCCTGAAAAAGGGGCTTGCCTGCCTTCCGGAAAACGAGCGCCTGCTTTTGACGATGAAATACCTCGACGGACTTGCGGATGAGGAAATCGCCAACCGGCTCGGCATCGCAAGGGCGAGCGTGCGAACCTATCTCACCCGCGCCCGAAGGCATCTGTGCCAATTGCTGAAGGAGGAGGATATGCTATGAAAAGCACGATTCAGACGCCCCAATCCAAGGAGGAGCTGAACGAAGCGCTGACGGCGCTGAAGCTGAAAATCGCGCTTCAGGAATACCAGTCGGAGTCGGTCGAAATGATCCTGTCGGAGCCCGACGACCCCTCCGCGCCTGAGCACCTCGCGCGCACCGAGCAGCCGACCCTCCGCCGCATGAATCGCGACATGAGACGACGTGGCCTTCGCCGCTTCGCCGTCCGCACGCTTCCCAAGGCCGGAAGGGTCGCCGCCTGTCTGCTTCTGGTATTCTACCTTGGCCTCACCGTCGCGGTCGCCACAGTGGAAACCGTTCGCGTGGAGCTGATGCAGTTCTTCGTGCGCATCGACGGCGGTCAGGCGTCGTTCGGCTTCGAGGCCGCTGACGATCCGCTGGAGGTGCCGTCCAGCTGGAACGGCTATTATTATCCTGCCTATATCCCCGACGGCTACGTGCTGACGGGCGTGTTTGACGATTCCGTCGTCTATCAAAACCGCGCGGGCATTGAGCTGCGCTTCTGCGACAGCGGCCCGGACGCACGCTGGACGGTTGACACCGAAAACGCGGAGATCGAATCCGTGACCGTAAACGGCCGCCCCGCCGTTCTGATTCGCAAAGGCATGTGGTCAACCCTCGTATGGAGCGTGGGCAGCCGCTGCCTGATCGTCGACTGCGCGGGCACAAAGGATCTCGCGCTGGCCATCGCCAAAAGCGTCATAATGATTCGCGAATAATTCATTTCCCTTCGCTTCCCATGCTGGAAGCGATTTTTTCATAACGCAAAAAAGTTTTTTCAAAAATGTGTTGCACGCGGCCGGGATGCATCGACCTTCTATATGGAACGACTCCACACGGAGAAGGAAGGTTGATGCCCATGAATGCGTAGGACGCCGCCCCTGAAGACGAAACCGCACAATTCGATCATCGATACAGGAGGGATTTTCATGAAACACAAGAATCGATCCGGATGGATTGCCATCTCATTCCTTGCCGTCATCGCGCTGGTCGGCGTGCTTCTGATTCGCCAGCGCAGCGCCGGAAGCACCGCGCAGGCCGCCAGCAGCCGTGACGTCGTGGAAAAGCATATTCAGCACGAAACGCAGCCCCCGACGACGCCCATCGCGGTTGACCCTTCCAAGAATTCGGAAACCCACTACGTGCAGATCGACGGCAACGCCATCTACGACGCGACCATCTCCAACCCAAAGCTGGCGTCCGTGGCCTGCCCCGTCGTAAAGCCGCTGAACCTGTACAAGCGCAAGGAGCAGGTATGCGCATGGCTCGGCGCGGACTTCATTCCCGACTGGACGAGCCGGGCGGCCGAGGATGACGGCACCAGCTTCCTGCTGAAAACAGAGGAAGGCGCGCGAATCTCCGTGGGCGAGCGCGGAAATCTGGAATGCAAAACGAAGCTCGCACACGACGCGGAGATTCTGCCGATCAACAGCTTTGAGCAAATCTATGCCTATCCTGAAACGGACTTCTCGTGGGGCACCCGCGCGGCATGCGCCGAAAATGCCACGGCCATCCTTCAGAAGCTGGGCATTGACGTGGTCGGCAGCAAGGCCGTCGCCGTCACCTCCGAGCGATACGAGAAGGTCTATCAGGAGAACCTGCCCCTCTGGGAGGAGGAGAAAAAGGCAGGCGTCTACGTCTTCCTCCGCGATCACATCGACTACGAGGATGACGAGCTTTTCTACGTCGTCAACCTTCAGCAGTGCATCGGCGGAATTCCTATCTATAATCATAGCCTGGCCTCCGGCTTCGCTGCCTCTGCCGCCAACAGCACGGACATTTACACCGTCTACAGCCGCCGCGGGCTGGAGGCCTTGAGCTGCCAGTCCCTGTACGAGGCGCAGGCGCCCGGAGAAACGCAAAAGGTGATCAGCTTCGAAACCGCCGTTCAGACGTTCTCCCATTACGTTAATGGCGAGCTGCAGATGAACGAGCCCATGCGAATCGTCTATGTGGGTCTGGAATACATCCCGGACCGCGCCTCGCATGAATCGGGCGAGCTCGCCGTTCTGCGCCCCTGCTGGATCTTCCGAGTCGATATTCCGGAGGTCAACCGGCTGGGCACGGCCATTCTCGATTACTGCGTCGACGCGGTAACCGGAAAGGTTCTGTAGCCTCATTCGGGCGGAGCGGCCTCTCACCGCTTCGCTCTTTCGCCCGCGGGGCACAAAGAAAGCGCAAATTTGTAAGTTTGTCAAACATTTTGTACACCAACCCGTGAGAGCCGTTCCTTTGGTGACAGCC
>CAZKQB010000020.1:0-48657 GCA_964554795.1 uncultured Oscillospiraceae bacterium
TCACTCCCCGCACCTTTTGTCAATAGGGTTTTTGAAAAAATTTATTTCTTAACATAGCTCCATTGCACGCGGCGCCTGCGTCGGGTATAATAGGGGCAGCACTATAGAAGGAAGGGATTTTATGGATTTTACCGCGTTGACCGCGTATCTGGATTCCCTGAAGGATGTGGGCATGCCGGGCTGCGACCTGGCCGTGTACCGTGACCACCGCAAAATATACCGTCACCATGCTGGCTTCCGTGACCGCGAGGCAGGAATTCCCATGGACGGAAGCGAGGTATTCCGCCTGTACTCCGCAACCAAGCTGCACACCTGCACGGCGGCGCTTCAGCTGATTGAGCAGGGCAAAATGGGGCTGGATGACCCGGTTTCCGAGTATCTGCCCGCCTTCGGCATGCTGAGCGTGCTGGAAAACGGGCGCATTCACGCCGCATACACCGTGCTGACGATCCGGCATCTGTTCGCCATGCAGGGCGGCTTCAATTATGACCTGTGTTCTCCGTCGCTGGAAAAGGCCGTGTTTTATTCCGGCGGCAAGGCCGGCACGGTGACGATGGTCAACGCACTGGCGGAGGAGCCGCTGGTGTTTAATCCCGGCGAGCACTTTCTGTACAGCCTGTGCCACGACGTGCTGGGCGCGGTGATTGAGACGGTCTCCGGCATGCGCTTCGGGCAATATCTGAAGGCGCACATCTGGGATCCGCTGGGCATGAAGGACACCGGCTTTACGCTCACGGAGGAAATGCGTCCGCGGCTGGCGAAGCTGTATCAATACGACGCGGCGCAGCAGAAAACCGTGCCTCATCCCGAGCCATACAAGCATCCCTATCAATTTACGGAGAACTACGAAAGCGGCGGCGCGGGACTCTGGGGCACCGTGGACGACTACATTCTGCTGACCGACGCGCTGGCCTGCGGCGGCGTCGGCAAAAGCGGCGCGCACATTCTGAAGCCCGCCACAATCGACCTGATGCGCAAAAACCAGCAGGAGGGGCAGTGCCTGAGGGACTTCGAGACGCTCAAGCGTCCTGGCTACGGCTATGGCCTCGGCGTGCGCACGATGATTGACCCCAAGTATTCAAAGGGTCCGGCGGGTGAGTTCGGCTGGGATGGCGCGGCGTGCGCGTACACGCTGAGCGACCCAAAGAACCGGCTGAGTGCATTCCTCGGCACGCACGTTCTGAACTTCGCCTATGGCTACGGCACCGTTCACCCGACGATTCGCGACCTAATTTATGAGGGACTGGAGAAATAAATGCATGACGACGACACAGGCAAATGAAAAGCTCTACGCGCTGGAGGCGCGGCTGAGCGCGTATAACCACGCAACAGGGCTTTTGTATTACGACGGAGATACCGTTGCACCGTCCGGCACGGCAGACAACCGCGGCCGCACCCTGAGCATTCTAAATGAGGAAATCTATCGGATGGTCACCTGCGACGAAACGCGCGAGATTCTGGCTGTGCTGAAGTCCAGCGAAGCGGAGCTGGACGAAAACACGCGCCGGATCGTAACGCTGTTTCTGCGCAGTATGGAGGAGACGGCGCGAATTCCGATGGACGAATACATCGAATTTCAGCGGCTGACCAACGAATCCTCCGCCGTATGGCACGAGGCGAAGCTCGCAGACGACTACGCCCGCTTCGCTCCGTACATCGACAAAATCGTAAGCACGCTGCGCCGCTTTGCCGGGTATGTGCGGCCGGAGCTGAATGCATACGATTATCTGCTGGACAAATACGAGCCCGGGCTCACGACGGAAACGCTGGATCACTTCTTCGCCGGTCTGCGGGAGGCCATCGTGCCGGTGATCGCACGCGTGTGCGCGGCGAAGCCGATCGACGAGTCTCCGCTATATGTGCCCTTTCCCATCGAAAAGCAGCGCGCGCTGACGGACGCCGTAATGAAGCTCATGCGGCTCGATCGCGCGCACGTGGGCGTAGGCGAAACGGAGCATCCGTTCACCACCAGCTTCACGAAGCACGACGTGCGCATCACCACGCACTACTTCGAAAACAACTTTGCCTCCGGCCTGTTCAGCACCATTCACGAGGGCGGTCACGCGCTGTACGACAGCAGCACCGCCGACGAGCTCGCCTACACGCGGCTGGGCGAGGGCGTTTCCATGGCGGTGCACGAGAGCCAGAGCCGATTCTACGAAAACATAATCGGCCGTTCGCGCGCATTCGTTTCGTGCATCGCGCCCACGCTGCGCACGCTCTGCCCCGCGCTCGAGGGCGTTTCAGAGGAAGCGCTGTACCGCGCGTTTAACGCAAGCAAGCCGTCACTCATCCGCACCGATGCGGACGAGCTGACCTATTGCCTGCACATCCTCGTGCGCTACGAAATCGAAAAGAAGCTGTTCGCGGGCGAGCTGACGGCGAGGGAGCTTCCCGCCGAGTGGAGTCGGCTGTACCGCGAATATCTGGGTGTGGATGTGCCTAACGACCGCGAGGGCGTTTTGCAGGACTCGCATTGGTCAGGCGGCATGTTCGGCTATTTCCCAAGCTACGCGCTGGGCAGCGCTTATTCTGCACAGCTGCTGGCAAAAATGAAGGAGACCGTGGACGTGGACGGCGACGTAGCGCGCGGCGATCTTTCACGCGTAAACGAATGGCTTCGCACGCGCATCTGGCAGTACGGCAGTCTGCGCGAGCCCGGGCCGCTGATGGAAGCTGCCTTCGAGGCGCCGTTTGATCCCTCGTATTACGTGCGCTATCTGAAGGAAAAGTACGAGGCGCTCTATTGCTGACCGCGCCGCCGATTCCGCGCACGAGAGGCCGGGCAAAGGCTCTGCATTTTCCGGCCTCTCATGCGCAAAAATGACGCCTTGCCGCGCGCTCTAAAACGTGGTATACGGATAACGAGCGGGGCCATGAGGAGGACGGTCGCATTCTCACGAAAAAGCTGCCGGTCGGAATCGAGAGCTTCGAGGAAATGCGCAGGCAGGATGCGCGCGAATGGTACGACGGCTACCGCTTCGGCGGACAGGACGTATATTGCCCGCGGGACGTGATCAACTACGTTTACGATCTTCGAAGCGACCCAGACGCCGAGCCGAAGGCGTGCTGGATGAACACCAGCAGAAACGATATGGTAAAGCGTCTGATTCACTTCACAAAAAGCGGCACGACGCGCATGGATGTCGAGGAGCTGATTTCCGGAAAACCATCGTTAAGGCACTCAACGAGCAGCTGACGCACAACGAAATCGATAAAAGCATTGGAAGCCTCTGGAGTCTTCTATGCATGACCGGCTGACTGACGCTTGTCGGTCGGCCGCGCGGCGGGCCATACGAGCTGCGCATCCCAAACTGCGAGGTCCGGCAGATTTTCAAAAAACAGGTGCTGGAATGGCTCAGCGAACGGGCAGAAACAGAAGCGGAGAATCTCGCAGGGCTGTATGAGGCCTTCGAGACCGGCGGCACAGAGACGATCACCGGTTATCTGAACAGGCAGCTGATTCCCGTCGTAAGCTTCTGCGACGCGAAGGGGCCCTTCTACCACGGCTTCCTGCTGGCGCTTCTGAACGCCTGCGCGCAGTGGCAGGTATCCTCAAATGTGGAAACCGGAAACGGTCGCTGCGACATCCTCGTCGAGCGCGAGGACGGCCAGCTTGGGTTCATCGTCGAGCTGAAGGTCGTCAAGGAGCGCACCCAGCTGGACAGTGCCTGCGAGGCCGCCCTGCAGCAGATCAAGGACCGCGACTACCCCGCCCTCCTCCGCCGCTTCGGCGTAGAGGACATCCGCGCCTACGGCATCGCCTTCTGCGGCAAGCGCTGCCGCTTTGCATGCGGACGCATAGCCGGGCGAATGCGCCCTGGCAGGCGGTGCTTCGGTGCGGTAGAGCCTCCGCGCCTACGGCATCGCCTTCTGTGAAAAGCGCTGTACCCAGTCTGCAAAGGGCATCCGCCGCGGCGGACGCCCTTTCTTCTTTTGCGATTATAGTCTCCTGTTGTTTTTCTCTGTCGCACACCAATCGCTCATGGATGGCTGTCTGCGGCCCTTTCAGGCGCGCGAATCGACGTCCCTGCTTTTTATAATTGCCAGTCGTCCACATCGAGCTGTCCAGCATCGTTCAGGCCGAACGCCTGCACGCGTCCATCCTCCAGCAGGATTACATGGTGCGTGCCGCTGGACGCGATTCCGACCGCCTTCCCGTTCAGCTGAATTCCGGGATCGTCCGACGCGCGGAAAAAGTACGTCCGCACCTCGCCGTCTTCCGTAATGGCCAAAATTCCGGTTGTCGAGGCCTCCACGCACGCAAGCTCCGTCCACGCGGGCACGCCGTCCCACGAGCCGACCAGCGCCCCGTCCGGCTGTATGCCCACCGCGTAGGGCCCGCACACGGACAGCTGCGAAAGCTGCACGCCCGTTTTCATCTGCGCGCCCTTGTGGGTGCACAGCATCATTCCCTGCCCATACAGGCAGGCAGCAGAATAGGATCCGCCGGAAATCGCCGTCACGTTGTGCCAGTCGGCGGCGTCCGAATAACCATGCATGCCGGTGGTCACGACGGTGCCGTCGGCCTTCAGGCCAAGCGTATCGTAATCCGAGCAGGCAACCATCTGAATATCCGTCCAATCGGACACGTTCAGCTGCCCGTTTGAGTTATCGCCCGCGGCGACGACGGTGCCGTCGCCCTTCAGGCCTACGGTATGCCGCGCCCCCGCGGCCACCTGAATCACGCCCGACCACGAGGATACCTCCGTCTGCCCATATGTATTGTCTCCGGCGGCGATAACCGTACCGTCGGATCGCAGGCCCACGGTGTGGCGGCTACCTGCGGCAATGCGGCCGTTTGGCAGATTTTTGCTTGCCTCCAGCACAGCCTGCGTATCCAGCCATAGCTGCCGGATGTGCTCGCGGTTGAATTCATCGCCAGAAAGCATGGCATTTGCCTTGTTCTCGGAGCCAGTAACATCCAGCGCCGCGCGCCCAATGTGCTCCTCCGCGCCCTCGACGCTCGCTAAAAGCCTGTGCGCGCCGACCGTATCTCCGTCCAGATACGCCTCAATGGCCAGCGCGCACACGCAGTCCGCATAGCGCGATGCGCCGTCGCCGACGCCGGACAGCAGGTAAAACAGCCTCGACGCCGCCTCATAGTCTCCCTCGGCATACAGCGCCTCGGCCTTCAGATAGCGCGCCGCAGCGCTCAGCCGCACGGTCTCCGCATCGTCCGCCTGCGTCAGCGCCAAAAGCGAAAGCGCGTCGTCCGCACATCCGTCGGCCACCAGCCGCTCCGCCAGCCTCTGCCGCAGCGTCTGCACGGTTCCTTCGTCCGCGCCGTCCTTTTCGACGCTGTTCAGCTCCTCAATCGCTTCTCTGATCTCGCCGCCCGCGACCATTTTCTTCAGCCGCGCCATGCGAATGCTCGGCCAGCACGCAATCAGGATAGAAATCAGAACGATCAGCACCACCATCGCCACCAGCGAATTGACCACCATCGTGCGAACCGGCGTGGTGCGATAGCGGTTCAGCCAGCCATGCAGCTGCGAAAGCGGACGGAACGCCGTCTTCTTTTTTTTCTTTTTCGAGACCGCCGGACGCCGCCCGGCGCTCCTTTTTGCGGCAGACGCGGGCCTTCCCGCCGACGGGCGGGAGGAATAACTGCTTTTCATGCGCTGCGCCCCCTTCAGTTCACAAGGTATTGCCGAAGATAGATCAGGGAATTGTTCTTGCGAACGCCGTTAGCGGTGGACGTTACGATGTACACGTCGTCAATTCCGAAGTATTGTATCATCTCTCCCATCGAGCCGCCGGCCAGCTTCTTGTCGTAATCGCCCTTGCGGAAGTCCGCCATGTGCACCTCGTCGTAATACGGCAGCAGATACGGCGTAAATGCGTTTCCGAACGAATCGCAGATCACCAGCGCCTTGCGCCCGGTGTTAAAGCCGGTAAGGATGCGCCGCCACGGCAGACGCGTGTTGTTCATGAACGTGCGGTAGGTTGGAACGGAATAGTTCATCAGCGAAAGCTCCGTCTCCGTCGTCCGATTTGTGACGATCAGACTGCGCGTAGGAAGAAGCGGATACAGCGCGTTGAAGGTATCATGAATGCCCTCCTTCGTCTGGGCCTTGGAACGAATCGCCTTGTAGTCGTATTCCTCATAGGGTACCACGGGCAGCCCCTGCTCCTTCATCATTTCCGCCGCCACGATATACGCGCCCTCGGCCGTCCAGTGATGGTCGGTCTGGTAGAACATTTTTTCGCCCGCAGCCATGTGCGGCTCCAGAATCGCCATGCTGTTGAACACATGAATGCGCTCCTCGTCGCCGATGCACTCCCTGAGCATCGTCTCCATGCTCGATCCCCAGCCGCAGTACAGCTTCGTCTGGTCCGTCCATCGATTGCCGATAGACGCCAGCGGCGCCTGCGTGAACAGAACCTGTCCGTCCTCCGGCAGGTAGTCAAGCATCATGCGCAGCGTTTCGGCGTAGGTTTGCAGATTCTTCCGGGAAAAGGAATAAATCTTCTTCACGTCGCCGTCCGTCTGCTTCAGCCACAGATAGCTCGTGTTCTGACTGATGATCTCATCGCTGTCGCCCGTATCGAGCAGCGGCTCGTCGTCCAGGCCTTCGTCCGGTTCGTCCACCGCATCCGCCTCCTGCGGCTCGCCCGCGTCGGTCAGCTCCATCGGTTCCTGCGGCTCCTGCGCCTCCTGCGGCTCGCTCGCGTCGGCCGGCGCATTCGGCTCTGCCGACGCCTCCACAGTCGGTACCTCCGGCGCGGGATCGTCCCCGTCCGCCGCGCCCTCGGCCTGCAGACGCTTATCCATCTCTTCGGCGTCCTGAATGGCCTCCTCCTCGGCGGTAAGCACGGAGAATTTATCCATCAGCCGGTCGGTGAGCTTCGTTACGGACTCGCGCCCGAAGAATGCATCGGAAAGAAAATCCTCAAACCCGCTCATAAACGACGCATCCGCCAGCGTTCTTCCGCTCAGCGTGGGAAAGGCCGCAAGCATGCGGTTCTCGTCCTCGGATTCGCGGCTGTCCTTGTCGGTGGCTGCCAGAAGGAAAAATCCCAGCACAGCCAGAAGCAGAATCCACCACAGCGCCGTCAGAAAGGAAAATTTATTCTTCATTACGGTCTCCTCAGAACTGGAAGTAAATAAAGGGATTGTACGACTGTCCCACCAGAAACAGCACGGCCAGCACGATGCAGGCGCTCAGCAAAACGCTCTTCACGATTTCAAACGCCCTTGATCCCAGCAGCCCGCGCCCGAGCCGGTTCAGCAGCGGCGCAATGGGCATTGAGCAAGCGAACGCCAGAATCGGGAAGAACGAATACGTGCGAATCACGAGCCGCGATTTCTCGTCCATAAAGCCCGTGCTGCCCACGCCCAGCATCGCGGAAGCATGCCGCAGCACCTGCCCCATGTCGGTATAATAGAAGATCACAAAGCTTACGACGATCAGAATCAGATTGACTGCCCAGCGCACAAGCGAGGGAAGCTTCTCGCGCAGTCTGCCCAGCGCAAACTTCTCCAGCAGCTGCAATATGCAGAAATACAGCCCCCACACGATGAAGTTCCAGCTTGCGCCGTGCCACAGCCCCGTAAAGGCCCACACGCACGTCGTCGCAATCATCGTGGCCAGATTGCGATAGTACATGCGCCCGTGCCGGTCGCTTTTCTTCATCGAAAGCCGCCGCATGCCCCGGCTGCGCAGAATCGGATACAGCAGATAATCGCGGAACCACGTGCTCAGCGAAATATGCCACCGATGCCAGTATTCGCTCACGTCCTTCGAAATGAACGGATATTCAAAGTTTTCCTTGTAGGTAAAGCCCAGCATCCGGCCGATGCCGATGGCCATGTCTGAATAGCCCGAAAAATCAAAATACACCTGAAGCATGTACACAAAGCCCGCATACCAAGCGCCGCCAAAGCTCATCGCCCCTGCGTCCGCCAGCGGCAAGTCGCGCAGAATCAGCCCGCAGATGTTTGCGAAGATTACCTTCTTGCACAAGCCCACCACAAACCGCTGCATGCCGCGCGTGAAATCCTTCGCGGTCGTTTTGCGGCTTCCGATCTGCTTCGCCACGTCCGAATACTGCACAATCGGCCCCGCAATCAGCTGAGGGAAGCAGCTGACGTACAAAAGCAGCCGCGCAAACGACCGCTGCGCCGGCGTCTCTCCGCGGTATACGTCCACCGTGTAAGAAATGATCTGAAAGGTATAAAACGAAATGCCGATGGGCAGCTTCAGCCCCGCGACGCGCGCCTCCGACCCGAAGAGCGAAAGGAACGAATTTGCAAAAAACGCCGTATATTTGAACACAAACAAAAGCGCCCCTGCAAGCCCTACGCCCGCGATCATCCATCCTCGCCGCGCCGCGTCTCCCTTGCTCACAGAGATCATGCCCGCGCACACCCAGTTAATCAGCGTTGAGGCCAGCATCGCCACAATCCATATCGGCTCGCCCCACGCATAAAATACCAGCGACGCCACCAGCAAAACGCCGTTGCGCCACCGAATGCTCCCCTTCACAAAGTACAGCGCCAGTACAATGGGGAAAAAGCAGGTCAAAAACGCAAGACTGGAAAAGACCATCTGTCACTTCTCCGTTTGTATAGATTCCGCGCCATTATATCAAATATCTCTTCTTATGTAAACCCCTGCATTTTTGAATTCACAGAGATTCCGCGAAAGCGCTCCTCCATTTTCTTATAATTCGCAGGACTTTCACGCCGTTACTTAATTTGACAACGCCCATAAAAGCGGTTACAATAGACACTGGCGTTTTATGCTGGAGGGAGGAACTATACGTGAAGCAGGTCATCATTGCCGTAGACGCCATGGGCGGCGATAACGCGCCGGGCGCGGCCGTTCAGGGTTGTCTTTCCGCGCTCCACGCGCATGATGATTTGGTCATTCGTCTGTTCGGCCGCAGGGAGCTTGTTCAACCGTATTTGGAAGCCGCCGGGAGTGAAAGAAGCCGAATCGAGCTGATCGACGCGCCCGACGAAATCACCATGCACGACGAGCCGATGCTGGCGGTACGCCGCAAAACAGAGTCCTCCATGGTGAAGGCGCTGATGGACGTGCGCGAGAAGCGCGCGGACGCGGCGGTTTCGGCAGGCTCGACGGGCGCGCTGTTTCTGGGCGGCATGGCGTATGTGCGCGTGATGCGCGGCATCGACCGTCCGGCGCTGGCCCCGGTGCTGCCGGGCCTCAACAAGCCCTTTCTGCTGATCGATTCCGGTGCAAACGCAGACTGTCAGCCCCGTTACCTTCTGCAGTTCGGCCTGATGGGCTCTGTATACATGAACCGCGTGCTGGGCGTGGAAACGCCGGACGTAGGCCTTGTGAACATCGGCGTGGAGGACACCAAGGGCAACAAGCTGGTGAAGGAGGCCTATCGCCTGATGAGCGCGCAGACGACCTATCATTTCGCCGGAAACTGCGAGGCTCGGGACGTGCAGTTCGGCAATTTCGACGTGGTCGTTACCGACGGCTTCACCGGAAACGTAATTCTGAAATATGCCGAGGGACTCACGAGCGTGCTGTTTAAGCAGATGAAGGCCGCGGTGAAATCCTCCCCGCGCGCGTTGCTGGGCGGTCTGCTTCTGAAGCCCGCGCTTTCGTCGCTGCGCGAAAAAATGAACGCCGACGAATACGGCGGCGCGCCGCTGATCGGCCTTGAGGGCACGGTCGTGAAGGCGCACGGCTCGTCGGGCGACTTCGCCTTCTGCAGCGCGCTGGAGCAGGCGCGGCTGATGGTGCTGGGCGACGTAACCGGCCGCATCCGCGACGGGCTCGCCGAAATTTCGGCAGGCGAAGCATCCCATACATAATAAATTTCCGCTATAGCTTTAGGAGGGCTTATTCATGACGTACAATGAGATTTTTGACAAGGTTGCCGAACTGATCGTCGCTCAGCTGCCCGTATCCATCGAGCAGGTGAAGCCGGAATCCAAGCTGGTGGAGGATCTGGGCGCGGACAGCGCGAACGTGATGATTCTCGTGTTCGATCTCGAGCGCGAGTTCGACATTCAGGTGGACAACGACGCGCTGGCCGGCGTGCGCACGGTGGACGACATCGTGAAATACCTCGAGAAGGCCGTCGGCTGATGGACGAGATAGAGGCCCATCTGGGGTATACATTTCAGGACCGGGCGCTGCTGGAGGCGGCGCTCACGCATCCCTCCTACGGCGGCGACCATCACGTTCCGCATTATCAGCGGCTCGAGTTTCTGGGCGACGCCGTATTTGAGCTGCGCGTAAGCGAGCGGCTGTACGTCGCCTTTCCACAGCTGCCGGAGGGCAACCTCACGCGCATGCGCGCCGACCTCGTGTGCGAGGCATCGCTCTCAGGGGCGGCGCGGCGGCTGGGGCTGGCGGAGCGCATCCGGCTTTCGGTGGGCGAAGCGCGCACCGGCGGGCGGAATAAGCCGTCCATCCTGTGCGACGTAATGGAGGCCGTGGTCGGCGCCGTGTATCTGGACGGCGGCCGGGATGCGGCCAACGCGCTGATCGAGCGCGCCATCGGTGCGGACATCGACTCCGCCCGCCCCGCTGAGGATCATCTGGACGCAAAAAGCCGCCTGCAGACCCTTCTGCAAAGCGGCGGGCGCATGCCTGTCTATGAGCTGATCGAGCGGAGCGGCCCCGACCACATGCCGCTGTTCCGCTTCCGCGTGTCGGTAAACGACGAATCCCTGGGCGAGGGCGAGGGCCACAGCAAGCAGCAGGCACAAACTGCCGCCGCAGAGGCCGCGCTCGAACGCCTCCGCGCAAGCACCTGACGCCGACCGCAGCGCGCTTCCGCATGTCGGCAGCGGCGAGACGCCGATCAGACTGCGGACGCACGATGCGCAAAGGCCTTTTCGTCGCTTCCGCACGGCGGAAAACGACAGCGCAGCGGCCGCAAATCGCGGACGCGCATATACGGATTCCTCTACGAAATGGAGCAAGCATAGAAATTGCGACTGAAGAAACTCTACATTCACGGCTTTAAATCCTTTGCCGACCGGGTGGAAATGACGTTCGAGCACGGCGTGACCGGCGTCGTCGGCCCCAACGGCTGCGGAAAAAGCAATATCTCCGACGCGGTGCGCTGGGTTCTGGGCGAGCAGAGTGCACGCCAGCTTCGCGGCTCCAAGATGGAGGACGTCATTTTCAACGGCACCGAAAAGCGCCGCCGCATGGCGTACTGCGAGGTAACGCTGACGTTTGACAACGAGGATCATTCGCTGCCGTCCGACTATACCGAAGTCGCCGTCACGCGCCGCGTGTTCCGCACCGGCGACAGCGAATATCTGCTTAACGGCACGGCCTGCCGCCTGAAGGACGTTGTGGATCTGTTCCGCGACACCGGCATCGGGCGCGACGGCTATTCCATCGTCGGGCAGGGCCGCGTGGGCGAAATTCTGTCCCAGAAGAGCGAGGATCGCAGGCAGGTATTCGAGGAGGCTGCGGGCATTGTGAAATACAAGTCCCGCAAGCTGGAGGCCGAAAAGCGGCTGGACAACACCGAGCAGAACCTGTCGCGCGTGGCGGACATCATCAGCGAGCTGGAGGCGCGGCTAGAGCCCCTGCGCGCCCAGAGCGAGGACGCGCGCAAATACCTTGCCATGCGCGAGGAGCAGAAGGGGCTTGATTTAAACGTATTCCTGATTCGCAGCGAGCGTTATCAGGAGAAGATTGCCGAATTGCGCCTGACCGCCGAAAACATGCGCGAAACGCTTGCGCAGAACGAGCGCGAGCAGCAGGCGCTGAACGAGCGGCGCGAAAGCGTGCAGAATCAGCTGAGCGAGCGCGAGGAAAAGGCCGCCGAGCTGCGCGAGGCTCTGCAAACGCTGATTCAGGAGGTCGAGGCGCAGGAGGGACAGGCAAACGTACTTCGCGAGCGCCTGACCGCGTCCCGCCGCGAGCAGGCGCGCGTGGAGGACGAAAAGCGCGCCGCCGAGGAGGGCGAGGCCGGCATGCGCCGCCGCATCGAAGCGCTGGAGGGCGAAATCACCCGCGAGGGCGAAGCGGTCGCGGCGCGCGAGCAGCAGCAGGATGCGCTTGACCGCGCGCTGGAGGATGCCGAAACCGCCGCCGCGCGCCTGGAAGCCGAGGCGGAGGACGCAAAGGAGCGCGTGATCCGCTTCATGAACGACATGGGCGACGTAAAAAGCGAGCAGGCGCGCCTGACCGCGCTGGGCGAAGCCATCGACCGCCAGCTTGCATCCCTCTCTGCGGGTGCAGAGGAGGACAGCCGCGTGACGGCCGACCTGACGCGCGCCGTTGAGGACGCAGAGGGCATATGGGACGAGGAAAACGACCGTCTGAAGGCGCTGAACGAGGCCGCAAGCCAGGCCTCCGAGCGCAAGCGCGAGGCGGACGAGGCCTATGAACGCCTGACGGCGGAATCGCAGAAGCTGCTTTCAGCCAGGCAGGAGCTGGGCAGCCGTCTGAAGCTGCTTACCGAAATGCAGCGCGACTACGAGGGCTACAATCTGTCCGTCAAGCAGGTGCTGATGGAAGCGGAGCGCCGCGGCGGCGCCGGAGTACACGGCGTTGTGGCCTCCATTCTGCATGCGCCGCAGAGGCTGGAGCGCGCACTGGACATGGTGCTGGGCGGAACGCTTCAAAACGTCGTCGTTGACCGCGACGAGGACGCGAAGGCCATGATCGAATACCTAAAGCGCAACCGCTACGGACGCGCGACCTTCCTGCCCATCTCGTCCATTCGCGGACGCACGCTGGACATGGGCGAGCGCCGGGTGCTGACGATGCCCGGCTGCGTGGGTCTGGCCTCCGAGATGGTCACCTATGACCTGATCTACCGCGGCATTGTGGAAAATCTTCTGGGGCGCACGGTGATTGCCGAGGATCTGAACAGCGGCATTGCCATCCAGCGCGCGGGACGGTATCAGTTCCGCCTGGTCACGCTGGACGGCGACGTGATGCATTCCGGCGGCTCGATGACCGGCGGAAGCGTGCAGTCGCGCATGACGAGCCTTCTGTCGCGCGAGCGCGAAATCACCGAAAGCACCGAAAACATGAAAAAGCTCACCGAAAGGCTTTCACAGGCGCAGAACCAGCTGCGAAAGAGCGAGGAGAACCGCGCGCAGCTCAAAAGGGAGCGCGCACAGCTGTTTGATGACGTGCACCAGCAGGAAATCGCCGTCACGCGCGCCGAGGATCACCGGACGCGCGCGAGGGAGGAGCTGAACGCCCACGCCGACCGCGCTGCCCGCGTGAACGAGGCGCGCGAACAGCTGGCCGAGCAGAAGACAGAGATTCTTTCTCAGCTGAACGCGCTGAGCCAGCGCAGGGATACCACCGAGGACGAGGGCGAGACGCTGCGCAGGCGGGCACAGGAGCTTCAGACCCGTCTTTCCGAAAAGCGCGTGGAGCTGAACCGTCAGCGGCAGGAGACCGGAGACGCGCGCGTGGAGCTGGCTACGGCCAAGCGCGGCTTTGAGGCGCTGAAGCAGGATCTTTCGCGCCTGAACGCGCAGAAGGGCGACGCCGCACGCACGCTGGCCGAGGCCAACGCGGCACTCGCCACGCTTGGCGATCGCCTGAAGACCGACGAGCAGGCGCTCGGCGCGGAGGAGAGCCTGCTGGAGCTTGCGCGCGAGGGACTGAACGCTGCGCGCGACGACTTCCAAAGGGCCGACGAAAGCCGCCTGAGCGCGCAAACGGAGCTTCGCGAAATCAGCGAAAGCGCCGAGCGTCTGCGCGTGGCGACCGAGGAATTCACCGACCGCAGCCACCGCGCCGAAATGGCGCTTTCCCGCGCGGAGAACGATCTGGAGCAGATGACCGCGCGCATCTGGGAGGACTATCAGCTGACCTACGAGGGCGCGGAGCCGTTCCGCGACCCCGAGTTCCGGCTGGCCGAAAGTGAAAAACGGCTGAACGCGCTGCGCGCCGCCATCCGCGCGATGGGGCCGGTCAACGTGTCCGCCATGGACGAATACCGCGAAACCAGCGAGCGCTATACCGAGCTGGCCGCGCAGCGCGACGATCTGGAGCGCGCGAAGAACGACCTAATGGGCATCATCAGCGAGCTGACAAGCAAGATGGAAACCCAGTTCCGCGCACAGTTTGAGCAGCTGGACGTATACTTCCGCCAAACCTTCACCGAGCTTTTCGGCGGCGGCCGCGCAGAGCTGCGGCTGGAGGATCCGAAGGACGCGCTGAACACCGGCATCGAAATCGTAGCGCAGCCGCCGGGAAAAAAGCTTCAGATGCTGTCGCTTCTGTCGGGCGGCGAGCGCGCGCTGACGGCCATCGCCATCCTGTTTGCGATGCTCAAGCTCAAGCCCACGCCGTTCTGCATTCTGGACGAAATCGAGGCCGCGCTGGACGACGCGAACATCGACAACTTCGCCGAGTACCTGCAAACCTACTCCACAAAAACGCAGTTCGTCGTCGTTACGCACAGAAAGGGCACGATGTCCCGGTGCGACGCGCTGTACGGCGTGGCGATGGAGGAGAAGGGCGTTTCCAAGCTGATGAGCGTTAAGCTTGCGGACGCCGTATAATCTGAGACGGGAGGAATGAGCATGGGTCTTTTCAGCAAAATCAAGGAAGGGCTTTTCAAGACGCGCGGCAACGTGGGTCAAAAAATGGATCAGCTGGTCGAAAGCAGCCGCGCACTGGACGACGACTTCTTCGACGAGCTGTCGGACATTCTGGTAATGGCCGATGTGGGCGTGACCACGGCGACCGAGGCGGTGGACGAGCTGCGCGACCGCGTGACCGCCGACAGAATCACCGACGCGGCAAACGCGAAGGAAATCTTCAAGGAAATTCTTGCCTCCCGCATGCGCGATAAGCCCATGGTGCTGGAAAGCCCGTCGGTCATCTTCATCATCGGCGTGAACGGCGTGGGCAAGACCACGTCCATCGGCAAGCTTGCCGCGCGCCTGAAAACGGTGGGCCGCCGCGTGCTGATTGTGGCGGGCGACACGTTCCGCGCCGCCGCTGCCGAGCAGCTGACGGTATGGGCCGACCGTGCCGACGTGCCGATCGTCAAGCGCACCGAGGGCGCCGACCCTGCGAGCGTGGTGTTTGACGGCATTCAGACCGCCCGCGCGCGCCATGCCGACGTTCTTTTAGTGGACACGGCGGGGCGGCTGCACAACAAGGCGCACCTGATGGAGGAGCTTAAAAAGATGGCGCGCATCGTGTCCCGCGATTTCCCGGAGGCAAAGATGCACGCGCTTCTGGTAATCGACGCGACCACCGGACAGAACGGCTTAAGTCAAGCGCGCGTGTTCAAGGACGTGGCCGATCTGGACGGCATTATCCTGACCAAGCTGGACGGCACTGCCAAGGGCGGCATTGCCATGGCAATCCGGCAGGAGCTGGGGCTGCCGGTGCGCTACATCGGCGTGGGCGAGGGGCTGGACGACATGCAGCCGTTCGACGCAAAGGAATACATCGAAGCAATCTTCGGATAAATGGCAGGAGGAAAGGTTATGCACACGTTTTCCATTGAAAAGGACGCTTTCTATCTGGACGGCGCGCCCTTCCGCGTGCTGGCCGGTACGATTCACTACTTCCGCGTGCCGCGCGAATACTGGCGCGACCGGCTTTTGAAGCTCAAGCACTGCGGCTTCAACGCCGTGGAGACCTATGTGGCGTGGAACGCCCATATGCCCACGGAGGATTCCTTTGTAACAGACGGTATGCTGGATCTGTCTGCCTACCTGTCGCTTGCCGAGGAGCTGGGTCTGTGGGCGATTGTGCGCCCCGGCCCGTACATCTGCGCCGAGTGGGAGGCGGGCGGATTGCCCTGGTGGCTTCTGAAGGAAAACATGCCGCTGCGCTGTGCCGACCCCCGATATCTTGCGAGAGTGGACGCCTTCTATGACCGCCTGATGCCGCTTCTGAAGCCGCATCAGATCACCGAGGGCGGCAACATTCTGATGATGCAGGTAGAAAACGAATACGGCAGCTACGGCGACGACAAGGAATACCTTGCCTACCTGCGGGACGGCATGCGCCAGCGCGGAATCACCGTGCCGCTGTTCACCTCCGACGGCTCCGCCGATTTCATGCTCACCGGCGGAACGCTTCCGGACGTGCACAAAACCTGCAACTTCGGCTCCCGCGCCGAGGAGCAGATGGCCTGCCTGCGCCGCTTCCAGCCCGACGGCCCGCTGATGTGCTCCGAATACTGGAACGGCTGGTTCGATCACTGGGGCGAGACGCATCACGCCCGCGTGCCCGAGGAATCCGCAGAGGAATTCGATAAGCTGCTGGCGCTGGGCTCGTCCGCTACGGCGTATACGTTCCATGGCGGCACGAACTTCGGCTTTATGAACGGCGCGAACTGCCCCTCCGTGCGCGAGTATCAGCCCACGATCAACAGCTATGACGACGACGCGCTTTTGAACGAGTGCGGCGACATCACGCCCAAGTACCGCCTGTTTCGGGAGGTCATTGCGAAGTACGCGCCCGTTCCGAACGAGCCGGAGCCCGCAAGCCTTCCCAAGGCGAATTACGGCACGGTGAAGCTGACGCAGAGCGCAAGGCTGTTTGACGCGCTTCCTGCGCTTGGCAAAAGGCGCCATACCGCCGCGCCCGAAACGATGGAGGCGCTGGGGCAGGGCTATGGCTTCATCCTGTATCATACGCATGTAAAAGGGCCGCGCGAGGAAAATGCGCTGGTGCTTCAGAACGTGCGCGACCGCGCCCACGTGTTTGCAAACGGCGAATTCAAGGGCGTAATCTACCGAAACGATGCGGAAAGCGCCGTGCGCCTTTCCGTGCCCGCCGAAGGACTGACGCTGGACGTGCTGGTGGAAAACATGGGACGCGTCAACTACGGCCCCTACCTGCGCGACCCTAAGGGCGTAACCGAGGGAATCCGGCTGGGTCAGCAGTTCCTGTATAGCTGGGACGAATGGACGCTGCCGATGGACGATATTTCCGCGCTGCGGTTTGAAGACGGCGCGGCTCCGTTTGACGGCACCCCAGTCTTCCTGCGCGGCACGTTCGACGCGGGCGACGAGCCGAAGGATACCTTCGTGAAGCTGCCCGGCTTCAAAAAGGGCGTAATCTTCGTAAACGGCAGGCCGCTGTCCCGCCATTGGGAAATCGGCCCGCAGAGAAGCGCCTATCTGCCCGCGCCGTTCCTGAAAAAGGGCGAAAACGAGCTGGTTGTACTGGAGCTGGATGGCTTTGACGTGCCGGAGGCCGTGCTGTCCGACGAGATGGATTTGGGCTGAGGAGGCTAATCATGCGCTTTCTGTTTCTGGGCACCGGCGCGGCGGACTGGAAAGAGCCGACGACCGACGGCGAATATCGCCGGAATACGTCCACGTTGGTGGACGGGCAGCTGCTGATTGACGGAAACGAGACGATTTCCGATTGCCTGCCCGCGCTTCAGGGCGTGCCCGCCATGCTTTTCACCCATAGCCACCGCGACCACTATTCCAAAGCCTTTCTTCAGAGGGTGCGCCCCGCGCGCGCCCTCTGCGAGGAAAGCTGGGCGGAGGAGGCCGGAGCGGAGCCGCTTGCGCCCGGACGCGCGATTTCCGCGGCGGGCTTTGAGCTTCTTCCCGTGACGGCAAGCCACTCTACCGACCGAAAAAACGAGCGTCCGCTTCACTATATCCTTGAAAAAAGCGGCCAACGCATCCTGTACGCCACCGACGGCGCGTGGCTGACGAACCACGCCTACCACGCCATTAAGGATGGCGCGCCGCTGGACGGCTGCATATTCGACGGCACGGTTGGCGACGCCTTCCCGGACGACTGGCGCGTGTTTGAGCACAACACGCTGCCTATGGTGCGCGCCATGCGCCGCGCGCTGGAAAAGGCAGAGCTTCTGAAAACCGGCGCGCCGGTGGTCGTAACGCACCTTGCGCGCACCCTGCACCCCTCGCAGGCCGCTCTTGAGGCGCACGAGGCTGCCTCCGGTGCACCCCTGATCGTCGCACGCGACGGCATGACGTTTGAATTCTGATGAGCGGCACAAATAGCCGTGACATCCGCGCCTGCGGCGGTCGCGGCTTTTCTTATTGGATTGAAAAAAACGCCTATCTCTGCAGCTGAGCCGCAGGGATGGCAGCTGACAGGAATGAATGCGAAATGAAAATTCTTGTAACGGCGTTTGAGCCATTTGGCGGCGATACGGTCAACCCGACCATGGAGGTGCTTTCGCAGCTTCAGCCGAGGGAGGGGCTTTCAAGGCTGATGCTGCCGGTGACGTTTGCAGGGGCGGGGGCGGAGCTTGCGCGCGCGTTGGAGGCGCTTCGGCCGGACGCGGTGCTTTCGCTTGGGCTGGCCGGGGGACGGGACAGGATCACGCCGGAGCGCATCGCGATCAACCTGGACGATGCGCGAATCGCAGACAACGACGGCTTTCAGCCCGTGGATCTGCCGATTGTGCCGGGCGGGCCGGACGCGTATTTCAGCACCCTGCCGGTGCGCGAAATCGCGCGGCGCATCGGAGCGCTGGGCATTCCCGCCGGGCTTTCGCTTTCGGCGGGTACGTATGTGTGCAACCACGTGATGTACATGGCCCTGCATCTGGCAAGGGTCCATTATCCCGGCATGAGGTGCGGCTTTCTGCACGTGCCGTATATGGACGAGATGCCGCATGACGCATCGAAGCCGTCTATGCCGCTTAGAGACATCGTGCGCGCCGTGGAGGAAGCCGTGCGCACAATCGCCGGGGAGGACGTATGATTCTGGAATTTGCACCGATGGAGGGCGTGACGGACGTAGTGTTCCGCCGCGCGCATTTTGAAATGTTTGGCGGGGTCGACCGGTATTTTCTGCCGTTTATCAGCCCTACCAGCCATCTGACCTTCAGCCACCGCGAGCAGGAGGGCATCTCGCCGCTTCTCAATCAAGGCATTCCCGTCGTTCCGCAGATTCTGACGCGCGACGCCGCCCTGTTTCTTCAAACGGCGCAGCTGCTGGCCGACGCAGGCTATAGTGAGGTGAACCTGAACCTCGGCTGTCCGTCCGGCACGGTAACGGCAAAAGGCAAGGGCTCCGGCTTTCTGCGCGACACAGACGGTCTCAGGGCGTTTCTGGACGAGGTTCTTTCGAAATCGCCCCTGCCGGTTTCGGTGAAAACGCGCATCGGCTATGAATCTGCGGACGAGTGGCCAAGGCTGTATGCGCTGCTTTGCGCCTATCCGCTGCGCGAGCTGATCGTTCACCCGCGCACGCGCTCGGAGTTCTATAAGGGCGAGGCGCACAGGGATGCGCTGGCGCTCTGCGAGGGCGCGCCGTTTCCCGTTGTGTACAACGGCGACCTGTTCCGCGCGGACGACGCGCAGGCATTCGCCGGGGCGCATCCCGAGATCTCCGCGCTGATGCTTGGGCGCGGGCTCGTGGCCAACCCGGCGCTGGCGCGGGAAATCAGGGGCGGTGCTCGGCTTACGAGGGAAGAAGCGCGTGCGTTTCACGATCGCCTGCTGCGCGAAT
Organism: uncultured Oscillospiraceae bacterium; assembly: GCA_964554795.1. Taxonomy (GTDB): domain Bacteria; phylum Bacillota; class Clostridia; order Christensenellales; family Aristaeellaceae; genus SFHK01. Next base: position 19,398 of record CAZKQB010000020.1, read on the forward strand.
ACACGGAAAAATGGCCGCGAAACGCCGTCGTCGGGCACATGCAGGAGTTTATGTACTACATGGGGCGTTGCTTCGAAAATGCGGAAAAGACCGAAAAGCTCATTCGCAAGGCCAATACGCCGGAAAGATACCGGGACGCCGTCTCCCGGCTGTTTGACGAGTGCCCGCTCGCGTCGCCGCCTGCGTTCTATCCGCGCTGATTCGAAGCGCACTCGATACGAAAAGCTCAGAAGGCAGGCGCGGAAATTTACCTGCGCCGGTTTGCCGTGTGTCTCCGGAAGGGCGGATAACGGACCGCGCGCCCTTTTTCTCCGCTAAGGCGGGGGAGCGTTGCTCCTCCCTCGATACGAAAAGCGCAGAAGACAGGCGCGGGAATTTACCTGCGCCGGTTCGCCGTGTGTCTCCGGAAGGGCGGATAACGAATTGCGTGCCCTTTTTCTCCGCTAAGGCTGGGGAGCGTTGCTCCCCCGCTCCCCCTCAATCGCCCCTTCCGTATGCCGTCTTCAGTCGTTCGCCACATTTGTTTTCTGTTTGCGCTCCTGTGAGCCGCGAAGCGATCCGTCGCTTCGCGGCCTTTTTGCACAAAAAAGCGCTCCGGAAAAAGCCGTCTCTGGCGCGTTCTTCTTTTCTCCTTTTGCCCTTGCGGGGCATCCGAGCCTCGCGCGGCCTCGCGATCTTCCTTTTCCCCCGGAAACGACCCGGATTTTTGGATGAAAGCGCTTACTCCTTACGGTTATCTCTCATTTCTACCGAACAATATGTTAATATTCAAAAAAAAACTGTTGCTTTTGTGGTCGTGTCGGTATATAATATACTCGTTTCCGAAACAATTTTAAGGAGGCAATTCGGTATGAAGAAACTGGTATCTCTGCTTCTGGCTCTGACCATGGTTCTGAGCATGGCCGTCATCGCAAATGCGGAAGACGAGCCGGTCACCCTGAAGGTTCTCTGGTGGGGCAGCCAGACCCGTCACGACACGACGACGGCTCTGTGCAAGCTGTATGAAGAAACGCATCCCAACGTAAAAATCGAAATCGACTACGCCGCGTGGAACGATTACTGGACGAAGCTGGCGACGCAGGTCTCCGGCGACACCCTGCCCGACGTCATTCAGATGGACTATGGCTATCTGACCCAGTATGCCGAGAATGGCGTGCTCGCCAACCTGGACGAGTACATTGCCTCCGGCAAGATGGACGTTTCCAATGCCGCCGATTCGATCATCGCCTCCGGCAAGTGGAATAACAGCGTATACGCCATCCCCACCGGCACCAACGCGCTGGTACTGATGTACAGCCCCGAGATGCTGGAGGGCTACGACGTGCCCACCTATATGACGTACGACGAGTACATCGACCTGAGCAAGCAGCTGTACGCCGACAAGGGTCTGACCGAAAACTATCTTGCGGGGCCCGGCACCAACCATCTGAGCTTCTACGCTCGCAATTACGGCTACGAGCTTTACAACGAAGAGCAGGACGGCCTCGGCTTCACCGACCCGCAGCTCATCGCCGATCTGTTTGAACTGTGTGCTACCTCCATCAAGGAGGGCTGGGGTCTGAACCCCGCCAAGGCCGTGGCGGCGGACACCTTCTCCTCCATCACCGCCGGCGACACCTGGGCCGTTCTCCACTGGACGAATGAGCTCAACGCCACCGAAACCGGCAACGGCATGTCCCTCAATATGGTTGCGCTGCCCGCGGCGAACGACGCCGTGCGCCCCGCGACGTACTTCAAGCCCTCCATGTTCTGGTCTGTCTCCGAAAAGAGCCAGGTGAAGGACGTAGCGGTTGATTTCATCAACTTCTATATCAACGACCTGCGCACCTACGAAATCTGCGGCACCGACCGCGGCTTCCCGATCTCCTCTGTGGTGCTGGAGGCGCTGACCCCCACCTTCTCCGAGCAGAATCAGAAGATCGCCGCCATCCTGAACGACATGGCAGCCACCAACAACACCAGCCCCATCATGAAGTCTGATCCCAGCGCCAGCGCGCAGGTAAGCGACCTGTTTGGCGACTATGTGGAGCAGGTTGCATACGGCCTGATTACCGATTATCTCGCCGCTGCCGAGGAATTTATGGAGAAGGCGAACACCATTCTCTCTGAAGCCAAATAACAAACGGTTTTCCGCTTCCGCCGGGTCTCCTTCGACCCGGCGGGCTTCTCATCATTCACACTTTCCGGGGAGTTGACGGATTATGGTACGCACGAGTACGGCGCGCAAAAAGCGCTCCCTCACCTTCAGGCAATGGATCGACCGCGACGCCGTGGCCGGTCATGTATTTATTCTGCCGTTTATCGTAGGTTTGCTGGTCTTTACGGTTTTCCCGTTTTTCATGTCGCTGTATCTGGCGTTCACCGACTACAGCGTATTCCAGCCGGCCAAATGGATCGGCTTTTCGAACTTCCACCGCATGTTTTTTGAGGACGAGAAGTTCTGGGTGTCCTTCTGGGTCACCTTCCGGTTTGCGATTTTTCAGGTTCCCATCAAGCTGGCGTTTTCGCTGCTTGTGGCGATCATTCTGTCGCGCAATACGAAGGCCATCGGCGTGTATCGCGCCGCGTTCTACATTCCTTCGCTGATGGGCGGCAGCGTGGCCGTAGCTCTGATGTGGAAGCAGCTGTTTTCATATAACGGCACCATCAACTCGATTATCGGCCTGATCGGTCTGGGTCCGGTGGAGTGGCTCACCAGCCCGCGCTATGCGCTGGGAACGCTGATTTCGCTGGGTGTTTGGCAGTTCGGCAGCTCGATGCTGATTTTCCTTGCGGCAATTAAAAACATTCCCGCAAGCTATCACGAGGCCGCCATTGTGGACGGCGCAGGCCCGATTCGGCGCTTCTTTGCCATTACCCTGCCGATGCTGACGCCGGTTCTGTTCTTCAACCTCATCAACCAGATGATCGGCTCGTTCCAGGCCTTCAACTCCAGCTACCTGATTACCAGCGGAAATCCGCTGAATTCCACGCTGTACTACGCGCTGCACCTGTACAACGAGTCGTTCCTGTACTGGCGCATGGGCTATGGCTGCGCAATGGCGTGGTTCCTCCTGGTGATCATCGGCATTTTGACGATGTTCGTGTTCAGATCCTCCAGCGCGTGGGTCTACTATGAGTCGGAAGGGAGGTAAGCGGGGATGATTATCAAAAGCGTAAAGCGCTCCAAAATCGTTTCCAACGTGCTGTATCACGTGCTCATCACCGCGTTCAGCTTCGCGATGATCTATCCGCTTCTGTGGATGATCGGCTCCTCCTTCAAGTTCAACGACGAAATCTTCGTCAACGTTCGCCGCATCCTGCCCACAAAGTGGACGATTACCAACTACACCACCGGCTGGGCGGGCTTTGGTGGAAACAGCTTTGCCCTGTTTTTCAAAAACAGCTTCTTCGTCACGATTCTGGTAACGATCGGCACGGTGCTCAGCTCTTCGTTTATCGCGTTCGGCTTCGCGCGCATCCGCTTCCGCGGACGCTCGTTCTGGTTCGTGATGATGATTATTACCATGCTACTGCCCGGTCAGGTAATGATTATTCCCCGCTACGTCATGTTTAACAGCATGGGCTGGGTGGGCAGCTTCCTGCCGCTGGTTATTCCTCCGTTTTTCGGCGGCGCATTCAACATCTTCCTGATCATGCAGTTCATTCGCGGCATTCCCCGCGACATGGACGAATCCGCCAAGATCGACGGGTGCAGCTGGTACGGCATTTACTGGCGCATCCTGCTGCCGCTGGTCGTACCGGCGCTGGTGACGGTGGGCGTGCTCGCGTTTATCGGCGCATGGGATGACTTCATGAGCTCGCTTCTGTATCTGAACACCCCCAGAAAGTACACCGTGGCCTATGCGCTGAAGCTGTTTAACGACTCGCAGAAGTCCGACTACGGCGCAACCTTCGCCATGTCCGTGCTTTCGATGATCCCGGTTCTGATTCTGTTCTTCTTCTTCCAGAAGCAGCTGGTAGAGGGCATCTCGATGCAGGGCATAAAGGGATAAAACTCGCCCTTCAGGGCAAGGGAGTCCTCTGCCTTATGGCAAACCACGCGGCGGAAGCCGGAGCAAAGCGCTCCGGCTTCCGCTATTTTTTGTTTCCTGTAAACTTTCACCGAACTGTATTGACAGGTTCACTCGTGTGGACGATAATATAGTTCACCTGCATGAACTTTATTGGCTTGAGGTGACCTATGGACCGAACCTTCAGGGCAAACGCCGTGCTTTCCGTTTTCAGCCGGAAGTATATGGATTTAAAAAAGAACCTGCCCATACGCCCGAGCGAGATGGGCGTGCTGAACATCATCACGGGGACGGAGGGGCCGCATACGCCGGTCATGCTGGCAGAGCTACTCAGCGTGTCAAAGCCGATGATTACCGCGCACCTTGCTTCGCTTGAGAAGAAGGGCTACATTTTCAAAAAGCCCTCCGTTCAGGACAAGCGCGCCTATTACATCCTGCCCACCGAAAAGGCCGCGGCGCTCGTTCAGCGCGCCGGTATCGATCTGCACTGCCAGCTTGAGCGCCTGATCGACGGCATGGGTCAGGAAGAATTCGATACTCTGGTTCGGCTTGCAGACGCCGCAAACCGCATTCTGGAAAGGAAGGGAGAATGAACCATGGATCTCAACGATAAAATCTGGAACCCGTGGCATGGGTGCCACAAATGCTCGGAGGGCTGCCAGAACTGCTATGCGTACTTCCTCGACAAGCGCTACGGAAGGGATACCAACGAGGTGCTTCGGAACAAATCCGACTTCAATCTGCCCATCAAAAAGGACAGAGACGGAAACTGGAAGCTGCCCGGCGGCTCCTTCGTGCGCGTTTGCATGGCGAGCGATTTCTTTCTGGAGGAGGCCGACGCATGGCGCGACGAGGCATGGAATTTCATTCGCTGCCGTCCCGACGTGACCTTTTCTTTGCTTACCAAGCGCGCGGAGCGCATAAAGGACTGCCTGCCCTCCGATTGGGGCGACGGCTGGGAGCATGTGTCCTTTTCCGTCTCCTGTGAAAACCAGAAGCGGCTGGAGCAGCGCATGCCCTATCTGCTTGAGCTGCCCGCAAAGCACCGTTGGGTCAGTCTGAAGCCCTTTATCGGGGAGGTGGACATTGCCCCCTATCTTGCCACCGGCAAAATCGAAACGGTTCTCGCAGGCGGCGAAAACTATTTGGGCTCCCGCCCCCTGCACTACGAGTGGGTAAAAAGGGTGCACGACGCTTGCGTTGAAAACAACGTGCAGCTGATTTTCGGGCAGACCGGCAACGTCTTCATAAGGGACGGCAAGGAACACAAAATCCGAAACCGCACCGAGCAGATGGTAGAAGCCCTGAGATGCGGTCTCCACTATCCGCCCGTTGACATTGAAAAAGAGGTTGCCGCAATCTATGACCGAAAGGCCGCCATGAAGGAGGCCATTGAAGCCAGACGAAAGCCGAAGGAAAGCGAAAAGTTTCACTGCTGATGCCGAGGCGCCTTTGCGTCCTCAGGACTCGCCGACCGCTTTTCAGGCCTGAAGCCACCCAGCCGAAGCCGCGGGGCGGCTTCTTTGTACAAGATAGAGTAAGGGGAGCCTTCCTTTTGGGGAAGGCTCCCCTTACAGAGAACCGGTTTTTCCTGCCGATCAGCCCAGCAGCGAATACACCGCAAACAGGCCGGACATCAGGGAAGCAACCAGAGACACGACGCAGATCTGCGTGTTGATGGACGGGCCGGCAGTATCCTTGAAGGGATCGCCGACGGTGTCGCCGACGACGGCCGCCTTGTGCGCATCAGAACCCTTGCCGCCTTCGTGGCCGGATTCAACGTACTTCTTGGAGTTGTCCCACAGGCCGCCCGCGTTGGACATGAACAGGGACAGCAGCAGGCCGCTGACGATATTGCCCATCAGGAAGCCGCCGATTGCCAGCGGGCCGCCGATGATGCCGACGACCATGGTAGCAATGATGGTAACCAGACCGGCGGGGATCAGCTCCTTCAGCGCGCCGCTGGTCGCGATGGCGATGCAGCGATCGTATTCGGGCTTGCCGGTACCGTCGAGCAGACCCTTGATTACGCGGAACTGGCGGTGGATTTCATCGACCATGCGCTGAGAGTTCTTGTCAACGCCCAGCATCAGCATGGCGGAGAACACAGCGGGAATGACCGCGCCGACCAGGGTTCCGAAGAATACGAGGGGATTCATGATGTCAAAGCCGACGATCAGCTCCTTGCCGGCCGCGGCCAGAGCCGCATTGGCCTCGGACATGAAGGTGCCCAGCAGGGAGATAACGGTCAGACCGGCAGCGCCGATGGAGAAGCCCTTGGTAACCGCCTTGACGGTGTTGCCGGCGCTGTCCAGCTCATCCGCCAGCGCAATGGTATCCTCGCCCAGGCCGCCCATTTCCGCCAGGCCGCGCGCGTTGTCGACGATCGGGCCGTAGGCGTCGTTGCTGATGATGGTGGCAACGGTGGAAAGCATGCCGACCGCCGCCATCGCAATGCCGAACATCGCATAGCCGTCGCCCATGGGCGCGCACAGCTGATGCGCAATCAGAGCAGAAAGACCGATGCCGATCATGGCAGGCATGGCAGAGATGAAGCCATAGGAAATGCCGGAGAGAATCGTGAAGGCGGAGCCAGACTTGGATGCATGGGCAACGCGCTTGACGATCGGCTTGGAGTCATCCGTGAAGTAGTCGGTGGCCAGACCGATGACGGTGCCGACCAAAAGACCCACAGTGGAAGCGCCCCACACGCGCCAGGAGAAGCCCTTGAAGATCAGGGTGGCGAGCGCGGTCAGTACGATGTAAAGACCCGTGGTTACATAGTTGGCGGAATTCAGCGCGAAGGTCGGGGTGCGGCCCTCCTTGATGCGCGCAGTCGCAATGCCGATGATGGAGGAGATCAGACCCAGCATCGCATAGCAGAACACCATCGCGGTGTTGACCTTGCCGCCGGCAACCGCATCCAGACCCTGCGCCAGAACCAGCGCGGCAGCCATGGAGGCTACGTTGGAGTCGAACAGGTCGGCGCCCATACCAGCAACGTCGCCGACGTTGTCGCCAACGTTATCGGCGATAACCGCGGGGTTGCGGGGATCATCCTCGGGGATGCCCAGCTCAACCTTGCCAGTCAGGTCAGCAGCTACGTCGGCGGTCTTGGTGAAGATGCCGCCGCCGGCCTTGGCAAACAGCGCCAGCGAGCTCGCGCCGAAGCTGAAGCCCAGCAGGATGGACGCGTCGCCCACGATCATCAGAACAAGAGAAACGCCCAGCAGGCTGCAGCCAACAACGGCCAGACCCATGACGGCGCCGCCGCGATAGCCGACCAGGAACGCCGGGCCGATGCCCTTCTTGGCAGCCTCTGCACAGCGGCCGTTGGAGGAGGTCGCCACCAGCGTGCCCATCTTGCCGGCGATGCCGGAGAACACGGTGCCCGCCAGATAAGCAATCACCATGGCAATGTTGTCACGCGCGCCGCCCTTCCAGATGGGGGAGGGCAGGAACAGCAGGATCAGAACCGCCGCCACGCAGGCGAAGATGGCCAGAATGCCGTATTCCTTGCGCATGAAGGTGTTGGCGCCTGCCTTAATCAGGGCGGACACCTCGATGATCTTTGCGTTTTCGCTCGGCTGCTTGCGCACCCACAGATGAAGGTACACAGCAAAGGCGAACGCGATGAGCACGGAGAACAGACAAACCACGTAAATAAGGGGCAAGCTTGCGTCCATGTGATAACCGCCTTTCATTAGACGAAAAACGCAATCCCGCCCGCATTCTCCCCAATACAAGTGGAAAACCGCTTTCCGCCTATCTTACTGATTATTTTAACGATTTCGCCTCGCGTTTGCAATCGGAAAGACGCCAAGATCCCGCTAAGCATTTCAAAGCTCGGGGCTATCCCATAAAGAATCCTTCTTTGATATGATTTTATTCACAAGCAGATTATGCCGCAAAAGCGGATTTGTTCCCCTTTCGGGTTCAAATCCGCTTTTGCCGTCGGCCGTTTTTTTCACAGCCCTCTTTTGTGTATTCCGAAGGATCCCTCCGCGGCTAAACGCCCTTTGCGAAGGCTAACGGCTTTCCCCGTTCACCAGCGTCTCGAGGCGGTCGAGCTTTTGGGCATAGAAGCCGATGGCATCCTGCCAGAATTCGGGCCTGGTAAGGTCGATCCCGGCGGAGGCGGCGACGCTGCGGATAGTATCCGAGCCGCTGCTCCGGAGGATTTTTTTATAAAGCGGCCAGAAGGCGTCGCCCTGCTTCTGCCAGAGTGCGTACAGGCCGGTGGCAAACAGCAAGCCAAAGGCGTAGGGGAAGTTATAGAAGTGCAGGTCGCTGGAATAGTAATGCGACTTGCAGGCCCACATATAGGGATGCATACAGCTCTCGTCCAGCCCGTCGCCGTAGGTCTGCTTCTGTGCGTCCAGCATGATTTCGCACAGGCCGCGCGCAGAGGTCGTACCGGTCTTGCGGCGCTCGATGACCTCGCTTTCGAACAGGAAGCGGCTCATGATGTCCACAATCACCTGCGCGGCGTCGCTCAGCTGCATCTCAAGCAGCGTGGCCTCCTCCTCCGGGCTCGCAAGCTTCTGCATCCGCTCGGCCAAAAGGAGCTCGTTGAACGTGGATGCGGTCTCGGCCAGGGGCATGGGCACGTCGTTCAGCAGCGGAGACGCCTCGGAAAGGCAGTCGTTGTGGAAGGCATGGCCCAGCTCGTGCGCCAGCGTGGATACGTCGGAGAACGAGCCGTCGAAATTGGTGAGCACATAGCTGATGCCAAGGGAGGATTCTCCCGCGCAGAACGCGCCGCCCTCCTTGCCCTCGCGGGGATAGGCATCGATCCAGTTTTCGGCAAAGGCGCGGCGCACCACGTTCTGAATGGCCGGGCAGTAGTCGCCGAACACGCCGAGCAGCAGATCTCGCGCCTCGTCCAGCGTGTAGGTCTTTGTGACCTTGCCTACCGGCGCGAACAGGTCGTAGAACTTCAGGCCGCCCTCATAGCCCAGCATTTTCGCCTTCAGGCGGAAATAGCGGCGGAACATCGGCATTGCGCCGCGCATGGCGTTCAGAAGCGCGTCCAGCGTTTCGCGATCCATGCGGGAGGCGATCAGCGACCAGTCGAGCACCGAGGGGAAGCCTCGCAGGGCGCACATGGTGAGCGCCTCGCCCTTAATGGCGTTCAGGCAGGCAGCCATGCCGGTTTCAAGGCGCGGATAGGCAGCGATTTCGGCCTCGTAGGCTGCCTTGCGCACGTCCGTGCGAGCGTCGTAGGCCATGGCGCGCACGGCGGACAGCGGCAGACGCTTCGTCTCTCCGTCCAGCGTCAGATCAATGGACAACCCGGCGAACAGCTCGTCGCGCAGACGGCCGAAGGCAGCGCTTCCGTCCATGCGCAGCTTAAGCACGGTCGGCTCCAGCACAGAATCGATCAGGTGCTCGGCGTCCTTTTTCGCGTTTTCGAAGAAGGGCAGGTGCTCGGTCAGAAGCGCATCGCCCTCACAGAGCGCGCAAATATGGTCGTTTTCGCCGATGTAGCGGGTGAAATCGCTGAAAACCAGCGAAATTTCGTTGCCGATTTCCATGTAGCGCACGCGCGGCTGAAGCGCCGCCTCGCAGTTGGAGTCGGCAGCCAGCGTCAGGAAGATCAGGTTGCCCACGCGGCTCATTCGCTTGCTCATCTCCTGCATCTGCTCGACGATGGCGTGCAGGTTCTTCTGCTCGTCGCCCTCGCGCACGCTCGCAATCGCACCCTTCAGCTGCGCTGCGTCCCCGGAGAGAGCGTCCATATCGCGGGCGAAGTCCGGGTCGTCAAATCCGTTGTAAAGCTTTCCGAGATCCCAGTTCATGATGAATTCCTCCCGTATGGATTCCGGCGCGCAGAGCCAAGGCTGACAGGCCCTCGCATAGCCTGAATTTCCCTTTCAGTATACCCCACGGATGCGATTTCGTCAAATAAAAAACCAAACGCGTTCCGCTGCGAATCCGGTTCGAACGCCGCAAACCGCACAGGCGCCTTCGCGCAATCCGGCGGCAGGAAGGGCGCAAGAAAAAACAAAGAGGATGCGCGCAGGCAGACTTACGGGAGCCGATAATGCAAGAGGACGCGCTATAAATGGACACGCCGCCGGTCTTGCGGAGGCTGCGACGCGAAGAAAACACAAAAAAAGACATGCCCGCCGGTTTTACCGTGACCGGCGACACATAGAAAGCCATAACGAAGAAATGCACCGCCGATTCTCCATGTATCGGCGGTGCAAGGAGTCAGGGAAGAGGGAACGCGCCGAGGGCAGCAGCGATGGGGCGGAGAGCGGCGGGTACGTCGGCAGCGGGACGACCGGGGCAGGCAAGAAGCGCGGCGCGCAGCGCATCCGGATCGTCGGAGCGCAGGATGAGCGGCAGGCGCGTGGCGGCGCTGGTATCCAGCGTCCGTTCGGCAGCCTCGCCCGGAGCCAGGCCGCGCAGGTCAAGGCGCACGGCCGTTTCGTCGCCCTCAAGGTCGTAGGCGTCCTCGGGGTCGGAGAGGTCTGCGATGCTTTCCAGCGCCTCCTCCACTCCGGCACAGCTGCGGCGGGAGCACAGGCGCGCCCTGCCGTCCCACGCGGGCGCGGGCACAGGACCTCCGGCGAGGGCGCTCAGCGCGCGGATGTGATCGAAGGTCGTGCCGCAGCAGCCTCCGATGGCGGAGGCCCCGGCTTCCAGCAGCGCGCGGACATACCCCGCCATTTTTTCCGGCGAATAGGGATAGAGAACGCTTCCGTCGGGCGCGGTCTCGGGCATGCCCGCATTGGGCTGCACGACGACCGGCAGGGCGGATGCGCGCCGCATGGCGCGAAGCAGGCCGAGCATGTCCTCCGGGCTAGGCGAGCAGTTCAGCCCCAGCGCCGTCGCGCCAGCAGCCTCCAGCGCCACGGCGCAGCATTCCGCCGGGGAGCCGGTGAGCGTGCGGCCGGTAGTTCGGCCAAAGGTGAAGCTGACGGCAGCCTCAAGGCCCGCATCCCGCGCAGCCAGGCAGGCAAGGCGCGCCTCGCCAAGGTCGGTCTGCGTTTCAATGAGAGCAAGGTCCGCGCCGTTTTCCTTCGCGCAGCGCGCCTGATCGAAAAAGGTTTTATAAAAATCGCCCGGCATCGCCTCGCCGGTGGGATACAAAAACGCGCTGGTCGGGCCCATGTCAACGGCCACGAGCGCGCGGCTTCCGGCAACCTCGCGCGCCAGACGCACGGCGGCGGCTGTAATTTTTGCACCCATGCCCGCGCGCTTTTTGTGGCTGAGCGTCATTTCGGTTGCGCCGAAGGTATCGCTCAGAAGCACGTTCGCGCCTGCGTCCAGATAGCCCTGATGAATGCCGCGAATCACGTCCGGCATGGTTACGGCCAGCTCGTCCGGGCACGGCGTGGCATGCCCCATACGCGAGAGCAGCGCGCCCATGCTGCCGTCAAAAAGAAGAACCTCGCTTCGAATGGCTTCGGAGAACCGTTTCATGAATATTTCCCTCCCTGTTGCGCGAAATTATAACATAAAGTCACCCGAAGGGCAACCGGAATTTACGGTGGCGTGTTGCAACTGACGGAAAAATGTGCTAAAATCTGATCTGCTATAATTGAAATAGGTGTGTCAGGAGGAACCCTTCATGAGCTCTACGTTTGAAAAACTTACTTCCAACAAAGTGAAGCTGAACTTCGTGGTCAGCGCCGAGGACTTCGAAAAGGCGCTTGCTACCGCTTACTCCAAGAACGTGAAGCGCTTCAACATCCCCGGCTTCCGCCGCGGCAAGGCGCCCCGTCACGTGATCGAAATGCATTACGGCCCGTCCGTGTTCTTTGAGGATGCGTTTGACGAGCTTTTCCCCGTGGTCTATTCCGAGGCCATCAAGGAGCATAACGTCGAGCCCGTGGATCGTCCGGAGCTGGACGTGACCCAGATTGAAAAGGGCAAGGATCTGATCTTCTCCGTCGAGGTGTTCGTACGTCCCGACGTCGTGCTGGGCGACTACAAGAGCCTCGAGGCCAAGAAGGTCGTCGACGACGTGACTGACGACGACGTGTCCGCCGAAATCGAGCGCGCCCGCGACCGCAACAGCCGCTTTGTCGAGGTAACCGACCGCGCTGCCAAGCTGGATGACCAGGTGAACATCGATTATGCCGGCTTCGACGGCGACAACCAGTTTGAGGGCGGCACCGCGAAGGGACAGGAGCTCCTGCTGGGCAGCGGCCACTTCATTCCCGGCTTTGAGGATCAGCTCGTCGGCGCGACCGTCGGCCAGGATGTGGACGTCAACGTCACCTTCCCTGAGGAGTATCACGAGAAATCCCTCGCCGGCAAGCCCGTCGTGTTCCACGTGCATGTGAACGGCATCCGCGAAAAGGAAGTGCCGGAGCTGGACGATGAATTCGCCAAGGATATGGGCTTTGACACGCTGGACGAGTACAAGGCGGACGTGAAGGCCAACCTGATCAAGCGCAACGAAGAGCGCGCCGAGACCGCCTTCGAAAACGAAGTGGTGGAGAAGGCAGTTGCGACCTGCGAGATGGACATTCCCAACGGAATGGTTGAGGAAGCCATCGACAACATGCTGCGCGACATGGAAATGCGCCTGATGTATCAGGGCATGAAGCTGGACGACTACTTCAAGTATACCGGCCAGACCCGCGAGCAGGTGCGCGAAATGTACCGCGAGCAGGCTACCGAGCGCGTGAAAACCCAGCTGGCTCTGGAGGCCATTCGCGATGCCGAGAAGATCGAGGCCACCGAGGAAGAGATCGACGCCGAAATCGCCAAGCTGGCCGACAGCCGCAAGAAGTCCCTGGAGGACATGAAGGCGCAGCTGACCGACGGCGACAAGGAATACTTCAAGCAGGCCGCGACGATGAACAAGGTCGTTGAATTCCTGAAGGGCTGCGCGCACGAATAAAATAGCCATCATTCATAGGAGAGCGGCACGGGCATATGCTCTTCAAGTATAGCCCGCGCCGCTTTCGGATATATTGAAACGGGAGGTGCATCCGATGTATCTGGTGCCGACAGTTATTGAAAAAAATGAAATGGGCGAACGCGCGTATGACATTTACTCGCGCCTTTTGAAGGATCGCATCATTTTCCTCAGCGGGCCCATCGACGACGGTATGGCCAATACCATCGTTGCGCAGATGCTGTTTCTTGAAATGGAAAATCCGGATCAGGATATCATGCTGTATATCAACAGCCCGGGCGGAGCCATTACCGCGGGCATGGCGATTTACGACACCATGCGTTATCTAAAGTGCGAGGTTTCCACGCTGTGCATCGGCATGGCGGCGTCCATGGCGGCGTTTCTGCTTGCCGCAGGCGCGAAGGGAAAGCGCAAGTCGCTGCCCAATGCCGAGGTAATGATCCATCAGCCGCTGGGCGGAACCGAGGGACAGGCAACTGACATCCTCATTCACGCCGATCATATGCGCTTTATTAAAAAGCGCATGACCGAGGAGCTGGCCCGCAACACCGGCAAGCCCTTCGACACCGTGGCCGCCGACACGGAGCGCGACCACTTCATGACCGCCGAGGAGGCCCGCGAATACGGCATCATCGACGAAATCATTCTTCCCAGGAGATAATTATGCCGAATAAAGAAGATTATGACAAGCACGTCCACTGTTCGTTCTGCGGAAAGCCGCGCGAGCAGGTGCGCCGGCTAATCGCCGGACCCGGCGTGTATATCTGCGACGAATGCGTGCTTCTGTGCCAGGAGATCGTGTCCGAGGACGTTTCTCCCATGTCGAGCAACCGGGCGGAGATCGAGGTAAAGAAGCCGCAGGAGATCAAGGCGGTGCTGGATCAGTACGTCGTAGGGCAGGAGCAGGCGAAAAAGGCGCTGAGCGTGGCCGTATACAACCACTACAAGCGCATCAAATATAAGGGCAAGAAGAACGACGTGGAGCTTCAGAAGAGCAACATCGTGATGCTTGGCCCCACCGGCTGCGGCAAGACCTATCTTGCGCAGACGCTGGCCAAGATCCTGAACGTTCCCTTCGCCATTGCCGACGCGACCAGCCTTACCGAGGCCGGCTACGTGGGCGAGGACGTTGAAAACGTGCTTCTGCGCCTGATTCAGAACGCGGACTACGACATCGAGCTTGCGCAGCGCGGCATCATCTATATCGACGAAATCGACAAGATCGCGCGAAAGAGCGAGAATCGCTCCATTACCCGCGACGTGTCCGGCGAAGGCGTGCAGCAGGCGCTTCTGAAGATGCTGGAGGGCACTATTGCCTCCGTACCGCCGCAGGGCGGGCGCAAGCATCCGCATCAGGAGTTTATCCAGATCGACACGACCAACATCCTGTTCATCTGCGGCGGCGCCTTTGAGGGCGTGGAGCGCATCGTGGAGAGCCGCATCGGCAAAAAGACGATGGGCTTCGGCGCGGAGATCAAGGGTGAAATGGAGAGGTCCAACGACGAGATCATGAAGCAGCTGCAGCCGGAGGATCTTCTGAAATTCGGCCTGATTCCCGAGTTTATCGGACGTCTGCCAGTCATCGTGACCCTGAGCCGACTGGACGAGGATGCGCTGGTTAAGATTCTCACCGAGCCAAAGAACGCGCTGGTGCGCCAGTATGCAAAGCTTCTATCGATGGACAACGTAGAGCTGGAGTTTACCGACGCGGCGCTTCGAACCATCGCCCGCAAGGCGCTGGAGCGCAAAAGCGGCGCGCGCGGTCTGCGGGCAATCATCGAGGACGTGATGCAGGACACCATGTTTACCCTGCCCGGCGAGCCAGACGTAACCAAGTGCATCATCGATGAGAACGCCGTGAACAAGAGCGCCGAGCCGACGCTGATTCGCGGCGAGCGTACCGCAAGGAAGCGCAAGGCCGTTTCCCCCAAGGCTGAAGAGGCTCCCGTGCCCGCGCTGGAGCAGCCGGTAGAGGGCGCATAAATTCAGGGGCGCTTCGCCCCCTTCGTGCCTGCCCTGACCTACGAGGAAGCTTTTTATGCGGAAACGCAAACGCGCGCCCGGCCGACGGCCGGGCGCGATCCGCTTGTAAAAAAGGACTTCTTCAAGCTGGCTTCCCGCCGCGGCCCTACCGGAGGCGCAGCGCGCGAATTTTCAATTCGAGCGGACGCAAAATCGCGCGAGCCCACCGTACGCGCCGCTATGCCCGATTGGATTTCCGCAGGTTTTCCGGCGGTTCGGCACAATTGCAATTTGGTTTCTTTTTTTCGTTATACGGTTGTGCTTGCTTTTTTCCGTGCGAAACGGTATAATGCAAGCACAGGGGTGAATTGAAAAGCAAAGGAGTTGTTTTCCAATGATTCAGGTAATTGCCGGTCACAAGGGCAGCGGAAAGACCAAGCGCCTCATCGACATCGCTAACGACGCATTCAAGTCCGAGCACGGCACCGTAGCCTTTATTGACGACGACAAACGGTATATGTATGACCTTCGCCATGAAATCCGCTTTGTGGATGCCAGCGAAAACGAAATCGTGAAGGGCTGCACCTGCGACGTATTCTTTGGCTTCCTCAGCGGCATGCTGGTAATGAACTATGACCTCTCCCTCGTGTGCATCGACGCGTTTCTGAAGCTCGTGAAGAAGACTGACCTCAACGATATGGGAGACTTCTTCGCCCGCCTGAACGCCCTTTCCGAAAGCAGCAAGTGCTCCTTTGTAATCAACATCAGCTGCGACGAGGAGAACCTGCCCACATTTGTGAAGCAGTATCAGATCTGATGAGTGGAAGAACCTTCGCGGTGCGGCTGGTTTCATGGCTGCTGGTTCTGCTTGTGTGCCTGATCGCCTTGAAGTTCCTGCTGTCCGGCGCGCCGGGCTGCGCACGCATCCTATCCCGCGCCACGTACGACGACGGGGAATGGAGCGCGGGCGCGCCCACGGCCGAGCCCTCCGATCCGCCGCCCGTATTTTCCGACGACGCATATGACGCGGTGTATCCCGACCTGATCGAGCCGTCCTCGGAGGACGAATAGAAAAGCAAACGTTTTTCCCCGCCGACAGGCAACCAGAAGCTCCTCCCGCTGCCAAATGAAACGCGCAGCCGGAGGGGCTTTTACATGGCGGAAAAGGGCGCAGAAGCCGCCCTCCGCGCCGAGGCATGGGGAAGGATGAGGCTCGCGGAACGACGGCCCTCATCGCCCGCCAGAGGCCCGTAGAGCGACTGCGCCTGCATCTCCCGTACTTCGCCGCCTTTCACCGATGCCTGCAGCGGGTTCGCATTGCGCCGCGCTTACGCTGTACGTTTTTTTTGCAAGGTAGCTCCCTGCGGCTTTTCTCACTCGCCGTCTTTCGCTGGTACCTGCAGCGGGTTCGCATTGCGCTGCGCGCCCGGCTCCCGGGCTTACGCTGTACGGTTTTTCTGCATGGCAACTCCCTGCGGCTTTTCTCCCTCGCCGCTCTTCGCCGGCTCTCGGGACTACGCCGCGCGGGATTTTTCGCATGGCGGCTGCCTGCGGCTTTTCTTCCTTGCCATCTTTCACCGGCTCTCGGAACTACGCCGCGCGGGATTTTTCGCATGGCAGTTCCCTACGGCTTTTCTCACTCGCCGTCTTTCGCTGGTACCTGCAGCGGGTTCGCATTGCGCTACGCGCCCAGTGGCTGCGCTGCACGAGATTTTTCGCGCAACTTAACGCGTCGGCGGCCGGACGCATTTGCCAAATTGACGAATATGGTATATAATAATATGGAAGAAATGTGCGGCTTCGGCCGCGAATCCATGAATTTCTGTCGGGAGGATACAATCATGGCGATCATTGACAAAATCATTGCTCAGGCAAAGTCCAACGTGAAGCACATCGTGCTGCCCGAGGGCGAGGAAACCCGAAATATTCAGGCCGCCCGCAAAATCGCGGACGCCGGCATTGCCAAGCTGACCGTTCTCGGTGACCCCGAGAAGGTAAAGGCCGTCGCCGCCGAAACGAACACCTGCCTGTGCGGCATCGAAATCGTGGATCCCAAGACCAGCGATAAGGCCGCCTCCTACGCCACCACCCTGTATGAGCTGCGCAAGGCCAAGGGCATGACCGAGGAGGAAGCTGCCAAGAAGGTGCAGGATCCCATGTTCTACGGCGTGATGATGGTAAAGATGGGCGATGCGGACGGTCTCGTGTCCGGCGCCATCCATTCCACCGGCGATATGCTGCGTCCCGCGCTGCAGATCATCAAGTGCAAGCCGGGCATCAAGACCGTGTCCTCCTGCTTCATGATGGAATCTCCCATCGAGGAGTACGGCGTGATGATCTTCTCCGACTGCGCCGTCATCCCGAACCCCACCGCCGAGGAGCTGGCCAACATCGCCGTCGCGGCCGCCGAGAGCGCACGCACGCTGGCCGGCATCGAGCCGAAAGTCGCCATGCTTTCCTTCTCTACCAAGGGCAGCGCCAAGCACGACAACGTGACCAAGGTTCAGGAGGCCACCCGCCTCGCCAAGGAGCTCGCGCCCGAATTGAAGCTGGACGGCGAGCTGCAGCTGGATGCAGCCATCGTGCCCTCCGTCGGCGCGCTGAAGGCGCCCGGCAGCGAGGTTGCGGGCCATGCCAACGTGCTCGTGTTCCCCGACCTGCAGGCGGGCAACATCGGCTACAAGCTCGTGCAGCGCTTCGGCAAGGCCGAGGCCTACGGCCCCATCCTTCAGGGCATTGCCAAGCCCTGCAACGATCTGAGCCGCGGCTGCTCCGTGGATGACATCGTCGCCACCGTCGCGATCACCGCCGTTCAGGCGCAGTAACAAAGGAGAAAGCTTTATGAAAATTCTCGTCATCAACGCCGGTTCCTCCTCCCTCAAATATCAGCTGATCGACATGGACACCCAGCTGGTCATCGCCAAGGGTCTGGCCGAGCGCATCGGCATGGATACCGGCAAGCTCACCCATAAATACGGCGCGGACTGCGAAGAGAAGTTCGTCGTGGAAACCTGCTTCAAGGATCACACCTCTGCCATCCAGATGGTTCTGGAGGCGCTGGTGGACAAGGATCACGGCGTAATCGCGGACGTGAAGGAAATTGGCGCAGTCGGTCACCGCGTGCTGCACGGCGGCGACAAATTCACCGCCAGCTGCATCGTGGACGATGCGTGCAAAAAGGCCATTCGCGACTGCTTCCCTCTGGGCCCGCTCCACAACCCCGCCAACCTTCAGGGCATTCTGGCCTGCGAGGCCGTCATGCCCGGCACGCCGCAGGTAGCCGTGTTTGACACCGCGTTCCACCAGACCATGCCGCCCGAGGCCTATATGTACGGCATTCCGATGGAGTATTACAAGAAGTACGCCATCCGCCGCTACGGCTTCCACGGCACCAGCCACCGCTTCGTGTCCGGCCGCGCCATCGAAATTCTGAAGGCGAACGGCAAGAAGGCCGAAAAAATCGTCATCTGCCACCTGGGCAACGGCTCCTCGCTTTCCGCCGTCGTAAACGGCAAGTGCGTGGATACCTCCATGGGTCTCACGCCGCTGGAGGGCGTTCTGATGGGCACCCGTTCCGGTTCGCTGGATCCTGCCGTCGTCGAGTGCATTGCCAATAACGAGCACATGACCGTCACCGAGACGCTGAACGTTCTCAATAAAAAGAGCGGCCTTCTGGGCATCAGCGGCGCCTCCAGCGACATGCGCGACGTGAACAAGGCTGCCGAGGAGGGCAATAAGGACGCCCAGCTGGCGCTCGATATGTGGGCCTACGGCATCCGTAAGTACATCGGCTCCTACGCCGCGGCGATGGGTGGCATTGACGCTCTGATCTTCACCGCCGGTATCGGCGAGAACGACGCTGCCGGCCGCGCCAAGGTATGCGAGGGTCTCTCCTTCCTTGGCATCGAAATCGACGAGGCGAAGAATGCCGTTCGCGGCGAAGAGGCCTGCATCTCCAAGGACGGCGCACCCGTTCAGGTGTGGGTCATTCCCACCAACGAGGAGCTCGCCATTGCGCTGGATACGCTGGCGCTCACCGAGGGCAAATAAGCGCCCCGCTCAAAGAAATAACTTTACAAAACACCTTTGTGCGAGTATACTATAAAGGCTGTAGTGGAGGGATTCCGTTTCTATGCTGGACGTATCCAAGGCGCTCAAGTATCCCGGGCAGGTTTACCCGCTCGAAATGTCCTTCGCCTTTGACCCGTGCGAAATCATGGGCGACGAGGTTTCGTTTTCGAACGTGGTTTTCCGCGGCGAATACTTTGGAGCGGACGAGACGGTCAACGTCAGCGGCACGATTGAAGCCACCGTTCACGCGCACTGCGCGAACTGCCTAAAGCCCGTTCAGCAAGCGCTGAACGCGGAATTGAAGGGCGAATTCGTGCGCGGCGGCGACGATGGGGACAAGTATCCGCTGGAGGGGCACGAGATTGATCTTGCCGCGGCGGTCGAGGAGGCCTTGCTTCTGGACCTGCCGATGCGTTTTCTCTGCCGCGAGGACTGCAAGGGACTCTGTCCGGTTTGCGGAAAAGACCTGAACACAGAGCTATGCACATGCCCAAAGGGCGGCGAGGCCGGAAATCCCTTTTCGGCATTGAGTAGATTATTAACCGACCAAAACAATGAGGAGGTGTGACCATGGCAACACCGAAAGGAAAAGTTTCGAAGGCGAGAAGAGATTCCCGTCGTTCCGCGCACTGGAAGCTGTCTCTCCCGGGTATCGTAAAGTGCCCCAAGTGCGGAAAAATGAAGCTTTCGCACCGTGTGTGCAAGTCCTGCGGCTATTATGATGGCCAGCAGGTAATCAAGGTCGAGGACGAAGCCAAGTAATCTCGCCTCTGAAAAACGCCCGCCTTTCGTTCGAAAGGCGGGCGTTTCAGTATCATAGAACTGGGCGCCCCTCCGGCAGAATCAGCACTCCGACGCCGCTGCGTGCGTTCGGATGAATTGCAAAAAGCCCCGAAAGCGCATGATATAATAGAAAACGAAAAATAATAAGGAGGTTTTCCTATTATGAAGCGATTTCTTTCCGTTCTTCTGGCTCTCGTCTGCCTGCTGAGCGCCTGCGCCTCGGCTGAGCTGGTCAGCACGCCCGTGCAGATCGAATCGACTGCATCCGATGCTCCGATCGTTCAGGACATGTACAGCTACATGAAAAAACGCATGAGCTTTGAAAACATCGGCAGCAGCAGCGGCTACTCCTACCGCAAATTCCGCGGCGACAGTGATGCCTACAAGCTAATCGATGGCTATGTCAGCGATCTGTGCTCCAGCGGAAGCTTCAAGCTGGTAGACAGCTACTACCAATCCTACAAAACCGACTTCGTCTGCTTCAGCTACGCGCTGGATTACACCGGCTCCGCCAGGCTGACCGGCAGCAAGCAGGAGATGAATTTTGTAGACGGTGTCTACGGCGACATTACCATTTGGGCTACAAAGAAAACCTATAGCTCAAGCTATGAAGGCTACATCTGCATCGTCAAGGGACTTGAATTTGACGATCTCGGCCTGCGCGTCGACGGCCAGAATGAGAGCGTGGATCTGCCGGGCAAATCCGTGAATGCGGATCTGTACCGCATGGACGACGGCAGCTACCAGACCGGCGACGGCCGCTTCCATGTGAACGTGGGGCAGGCGCAGGTATACCGCGACGGCGAGCTGTTCACCGTCGATGCCTCCCTTGTGCGCAATCAGGCCAACAACCGTGAGGAGGTACGCATCTACAATTTCTACCGCAACGATTCCATTCTTTTCACGGTTCCCTACAACAGCGTTCTCACCGGCGACGTTCTGGACAGGAGGACGATCGGCGTAAATGAGAATGGCGGATACGAAGAGTTCATCAACAAAATGGAGGCCTTTCTGAACTGGACCTTCAGTGACAAGCTTCTCGGCGTCAGCCATGACGGAGACCGCCTGCTGCTGTACTGCGATGACTACAACGACTTCGAGGACGCGGTTGTGCGCGTGATGTACTGGGATCCCGCCTATGACGTGGCCGTGTTCTACGTGTGCGCCACCTTCGCAACCGCGCCCTATACCTACGAGGCCGTCGCCGCCGTCAGCATGAGCGGCACGCCGTAGGACGTAAAGGCCGACGCGGTATTCACCATGAACGCAGGCGAGGAAATGCAGATTTCCTTTGACTCCACCGAGTTTATGCCTACCTACGAGCTGTTCACGTGGGAAATTCTCGAGGGCTCCTCGCTGATCGAGCTTTCGAACACCCGCAGCAAAACCTACACCGTGCGCGCCTATGACCCCGGCGCCGTGCGCCTGAAGGTCACCTATGAATATGGCGCAGAGGGCGCAAACGTGCTTACGGGTCTCTCCGAGACCAAGTTCCTGAGCAAAACCCGCGAATATGTAATCACAATCTCGAAGTAAGACCACGAATGTAGCCCTTAAGCCAAAGAGCCGCCGCGAATTGTGCCTTTCATTCGCGGCGGCATTTTTTCGTCCGTTTCAACGGCTCGAAGGTTAAATTTACCGTTTTCAAAAAAAGACCCGTCCGGCCCCTTGACAGAAACATATGAACGATGTATCATATGAACGATCAATCAAATGAATGGAGGTGCATATGATGCGTGGCGTCAGGCACGATCATCAGGCGCTGCTGGAATTCGTCCGGCGCGAATCCCCGGACATGGATATGCTGTGCGACCTTGCGGATCTGTTCAAGGTATTTGGCGACACAACGCGCATGCGCATTCTTTACGCGCTGAGCGAAAGCGAAATGTGCGTGTGTGCCATTGCGGAGTATCTGGCAATGACGCAGTCGGCGGTATCGCACCAGCTGAAGGTGCTGAAGGACAATCATCTGGTGCGCGCCCGTCGCGAAGGGAAGACGATCTATTACGCACTGGCGGACGAGCATGTGCGCACCATCATTGGACAGGGCTACGACCATCTGACAGAAGAAAGGGAGCCGGAAAAATGAAAAAGACCTTCAAGCTGGAAGACCTGGATTGCGCGAACTGCGCGGCAAAAATGGAAAATGCGATCAAAAAGCTGGACGGCGTGACCAACGCCAGCGTGAGCTTCATCATGCAGAAAATGACCATCGAAGCGGCGGACGACCGCTTTGATCAGGTAATGAAGGACGTAATCAAGACCATCAAAAAGGTAGAGCCGGACTGCCGCGTAATCCTGTAAAATCCGCGCGGAGCCCATAGGAGGCGCTCGATATGACCCGTAAGCAGAAAAAAGAGCTCATTCGCATTCTCGTTGCGACTGTCCTTCTCATCGTGTGCTGGTGCCTGCCGTTGGAGGGCTGGTGGGTGCTTCTGTACCTGCTTCCCTACGCCGTAGCGGGCTGGGACGTGCTCTGGTCTGCCGTGCGCAATATCGCGCATGGACAGATGTTTGACGAGCAGTTTCTAATGGCGCTTGCCACGATCGGCGCACTGGCCGTGGGCGAATACCGCGAGGCCGTGGCCGTGATGATCTTCTATCAGGTGGGCGAGTGGTTCCAGCGCGTCGCCGTGGGCAAAAGCCGCAAAAGCATTTCCTCTCTGATGGACATCCGCCCGGACACCGCCACCGTCGTTCGCGGCGGCGAGGAAATTGAGGTGTCGCCCGACGAGGTTCAAACCGGCGAAACAATCATCGTGAAGCCGGGCGAGCGCGTGCCGCTGGACGGCGTGATCCTGACCGGCGACACCAGCGTGAACGCTGCGGCGCTGACCGGCGAAAGCGCGCCGGTTGACAAGCGCGCGGGAGACGAGCTTCTGAGCGGCGTAATCAACCTTACCGGCGTAATCACCGTTCGCACGACGGGTACCTTTGAGGAAAGCACCGTAGCGCGCATTCTGGATCTGGTTGAAAACGCCTCCTCCCGTAAGTCGAGGGCCGAAAGCTTTATTACCCGCTTTTCGCGCGTATACACGCCCTGCGTGGTTGTGGGCGCGGTACTGCTGGCATTTGTGCCGTCGCTTCTGTTCCATCAGGAGCTGAAGGATTGGGTTACACGCGCGCTGAACTTCCTTGTCGTATCCTGCCCGTGCGCGCTGGTCGTTTCGGTGCCGCTGTCGTTCTTCGGCGGGCTGGGCGGCGCGTCGCGCGAGGGCATCCTGCTCAAGGGCTCCAACTGCATGGAAGCGCTGTCCCACGTGAAAACCTGCGTTTTCGACAAGACCGGTACGCTGACGAAGGGCGTGTTCCGCGTAACGAAGGTGCATCCTGTCGGCGTGAGCGAGAGCGAGCTTTTAACGTTGGCTGCGCTGGCAGAGTCTAACTCGTCGCATCCCATTGCGCAGTCGATCCTTACCGCATATGACCGTCCCATCGAGGCGGGCCGCATTTCCTCCGTCACGGAGCTGGCCGGGCACGGCATCGAGGCTGTGATCGACGGCGCAAGGGTGCATGCAGGCAACGCGCGCATGATGCAGGAGGTCGCGCGCGTGGATTTCCTTGCGCCCGAGGAGGCGGGCACCGTCGTACACGTAGCGGCAGACGGCAAATACCTAGGCTACCTGGTGATCGAGGACGAGGTGAAGCCCGACGCAAAGGAAGCGCTGCGCGCGCTGAAGGCGCTGGGCGTGCAGAAAACCGTGCTGCTCACCGGTGACAACGCACGCGTGGGCGAGGCCGTCGCCCGCCGTCTGGGTATGGATGAGGCGCATGCCGGCCTTCTGCCCGCCGATAAGGTGGCCAACATGGAGGCGCTGCTCGCGCAGGGAGGCCCGGTGATGTTTGTGGGCGACGGCATCAACGACGCGCCCGTAATCGCCCGCGCAGATTTGGGCGTCGCCATGGGCGGCGTGGGCTCCGACGCGGCCATCGAAGCCGCAGACATCGTGCTGATGGAGGATAAGCTTGCAAAGCTTCCGCGCGCCATCCAAATTGCCCGCCGTACCATGCGCATCGTGCGCGAGAACATCGCTTTCTCTCTCGCCGTGAAGGCACTGATCCTCATCCTGAGCGCCGTCGGCGCCGCCACGATGTGGCACGCCGTCTTCGCCGACGTCGGCGTCCTCGTCCTCGCCACCCTCAACGCCATGCGTGCCCTGAAGGCGTAACCACTCGAACAAAAGCCGCTGAAGCTGCTTCCCGCTTCGGCGGCCTTTCTGTTTCTCCGCGTCCGTGTCGCCGCCATTCGGCACGCCGTCCTCTCAATCCCGCAACGACCGTGTGCCCGAAAGGCGTGGTCACTCGAACAAAAGCCACTGAAGCCCTTCCCGCTTCGGCAGCCTTTCCTCTTCTCCGCATCCGTGTCGCCGCCATTCGGCACGCCGTCCTCTCAATCCCGCAACGACCGTGTGCCCGAAAGGCGTGGTCACTCGAACAAAAGCCACTGAAGCCCTTCCCGCTTCGGCAGCCTTTCCTCTTCTCCGCATCCGTGTCGCCGCCATTCGGCACGCCGTCCTCGCGCCCCCGCAACGACCGTGTGCCCGGAAGGCGTGACCACTCGAACAAATGCCGCTGAAGCCCCTTCTCGCTTCGGCGGCATTTCTGTTTTTCCCGGTTTCGCGTCTAAATCGTTCTCGATAGCGGGCAGAAGCCTGCATGGTTCCGGTGGGTTCCGCGCGCCAATCAGTGGATCAACTGGGTGCTTTACTGGGCTGAGGGTGTGGCTCCGATCCTTTTCATAAACGCGGAGACATCCTGTGCGAACGCCTCTGGCTATTCCAAGTTGGTTCTGCGCGCCAATCAGTGGATCAACTGAGTGCTTTACTGGGCTGAAGGTGTGGCTCCGATCCTTTTCATAAACGCGGAGACATCCTGCGCGAACGCCTCTGGCTGTTCCAAGGCGGTGAAATGGCCGCCGCGCGGCATTTCATGATATTGAACTACCGGATAATGCCGTTCCGTCCACGCTCTGGGCACTGGCAGAACATCATGGGGAAAGGCGGCGACGGCTGTTGGAACGCGGATTTCTCCCAGCGGCGGCAGTGTGAAGCTATTTCCATGATATGCGCGGACGGAGGTGCAGGCCGTATTGGTCAGCCAGTACAGCGTCAGGCAGTCGCAAAGATCGTCCATCGTCAGAAGCTCCCAATCGCTCCACGCGTGATATTTCTCCACCAGCCACGATGCCATCCCAGCGGGCGAATCGCTGAGCATATAGGCCAAGGTCTGCGGCTTGGTGCTGTTGATCGCAATATAGGCGCCCTCCATGCGCGTCCAGCTTTGAGCGCGGCGCTTGTAGTCCAGCTCCACAGCGGTCAGCGCGTCGTCCGGGCTGGAAACCAGATCAGCGGCGAGGCCAACGTCGGTCAGGTGGATGCCGACCACCGCCTCCGGATGACGCGCGGCGAGGTAACAGGTTACACCGCGCCCCATATCTCCGCCAGACGCCGCGTAGGCTTCATAGCCCAGCACCTGCGTCATCAGCGTATGCCAAGTCTCGGCCACCTCGGCATTGTTTGTGAAGCCCTTTGGCGGCAGCGTAGAGAACGCGAAGCCCGGCAGCGACGGCACCACAAGATCAAACTCGAATTGCATGGGAAACAGCTTTGCATAGCGCAAAAAGCTGTCCGGCCAGCCGTGGGTTAGCAGAAGCGGCGGCACATCCCGACGTGAGCCTTTTATATGAAAGAAGTGGATGGTCATTCCGTCCAGCTCGCAGGTAAATTGCGGATAGGCGTTCAGCTCCGCTTCCTTGCGCGACCAGTCATACGCATCGCGCCAATATGCCAAAAGCGCAGCCATCGCGTCATCGTCAACGCCGAGTGCCCAGCTTTCCCTGTTCCATAACTGCGGACTGCGCGTGCGAGAAAGGCGCAGTCGCAGATCCTCAAGCGCTTCCTTTTCAAAATGAATCTGAAACTGCTTCATAGAATGCCTCATTTCCTCAAGCTCTCTGGTTTTGGGTTTCCCGCCTCGAAGAAGCGCCCGATTCTCTTAGGCCGTTTCTCTGCCCTCGCGCACGATTGTGCTCGCTTGGAATTTCACCGAGCCCATCGCAGGCAGGATCTACGCCCTTGGTTCGAACTGCATCTCTGCAGAGGCGGGCGCGCCAGTTCGAACAAAATGCGAAGCCCCGGTTTCCAGTGGAAGCCGGGGCAATTCGGCGTATAAATCGGATTATTCGAAATTCGCGTACAGAATGGCGGTTGCCCAGTTGGCGTAATCGGTGATGTGGAAGTTCGTGAGACGGGAGCCGATGAAGTCGGCGTACACGTCGGAGTAGATCGGCACGGTGGGGAGCACCTCGTTATAGTACTCCTGGAATGCCTGCCACTTTTCCAGATACGTCACGAATTCCAGCGGCTTTACGCGCGCCATATCCACGGCCAGCTGATACAGCTTCTCATCGACAATGCCCGTGGTATTGCTCACGCCCTGGTCGCTCTCGTCAGAGCTGAAGGTTCTGGTAGGATCGAAAACATCGGCGAAGTTCGTCGCGAGGAAGAACATGTCGTATTCCCTTTCCTCCAGACGGTAGTACTGATTGAGCACCTGCGTGAAGGGCATTTCCGTGATCGTCAGCTGGATGCCGATTTCCTCGAACGCGGGCGCGATGATGCCGGCCAGCGCATCGGCCGCCTTGCCGTCGCTGGTCTTCGCCCAGCGAATCTCAAGCGGCTGAAGCTCGTCGTTCACCTTGCGGTAGCGCACGCCGCTCTCATAGGCGCCGCCCTCAGCGTTCAGGTTCCAGCCGGCCTCGTCCAGCAGGCTCTTCGCCTTTTCCAGATCGAAGTCGTAATGGTTCAGGTTGTCCAGCGTCAGCGCGTTCAGGTGCCGTTCCTCTCGGTCGGTCATCTGCTCGGGCGCCACGACGCCGTTCACGACGCCGACCATCCACTGGCCCTGTCCGTAATAGCTGTATACGGGATAGCCGTAGCTGCCGAAATATTCGCTGATGAAGGTTTCGCTGTCTACGGCGTAGGCAATAGCCTGACGAACCTTCTGATCCGCGCATACGCGGTCATCCTCGCAGGCAAAGCTCAGGAAGCCATAGCCGCGGCGGGCGTAAAGCTCCTTATCAATCTCTGCGTCGGTCAGCTCGTTGATTTGCTCAATGGATACCACCTTGTCGAGCAGATCGACCTTGCCGGCCTTCATTTCCTCGACGATGGTGTCCGGGTTGGCCCATTTCAGCGTCACCTTTTCGATGTTCGCCGTCTGACCCATATAGTTGCCGGTGAAGTATTCGTTCTTTTCAAACTGCGCCTCGCCGCTTTCCGCGTCGTAGCTGACCAGCTTGTACGGGCCGCTGACCACGGTCGGGTGAGACACATAGCCGTCAACCTCGTCGAACAGCGAGTCGCTAAGCGTCTGCACGTCGTATTCGCCGTTGATGCGCACGCCGAATTCGGTCATTTCCACTTCACAGCCCGGCAGAATCTCGCTGATCGGGTAGGGATATACGCGAATCAGCGCGTTCTGATAGAAATACGGAAGGGCTTCCTTGCACACGCGAAGGGAGAAGGTGTATTTGTCCTTCAGAATTACGCCTGCGAAGGTATCCGTTTCGCCGTTGTGATAATCTTCGTAGCCATAGAGCCAGGTGAATGCGCTCTCGGACGCGCCAAGCTCCTTCATCTCCGGCGAAGCCTGCAGAAGGATGCTGAACACGTAGTCGGCCGCAGTGATTTCCGAGCCGTCGCTGTAACGAAGGTTTTCATTCAGCGTGATCTGGAAGCTGCGGTCGCCGTTTTTGTAGCCGGTGTTCTTTACAGACTCGACAACCGTGTAGTTGATGTCGAACTGAGGCTCTTCCGTCCACGTAACGGTTTCCAGACCGTGCAGCATAGCGCGCACGTCCTGATCACTGGTGTTGTTGCCCCAGAGCTCCGTAAAGAAATATCCGCTCAGCTTCGTCGCGTTTGCTACAACCAGCGAATCTCTTTGTTCGGAGGTCTCCTCCGCAAAAGCGCCCATCCCCATCGTAAGTGCGAGGAGCACCGTGAGGAAAATCGCAATCGTCTTTTTCATTCTTTTTTCCCTCCATCTTTTCTTTCCCGGCCGGAGAATTTCTCCTCCGGCCGGGGCAGCTTCGATACCGGTTTTACTCCACGCATTCGCCGCTCGTCATGCCCATCGGGCCAATGAGGCGGTTGGGACGCTTGATGATGTGGTAGTTGGTAATCCACGTCATGAACTCCGTCTGATACTCGCCGTTTACCTTGTTGCCGCCGACGATATCATTGTCCATGTACTTGACCTTGTAGCCCTCGATCACGGTGGTTTCCTCAATGCTGTAGTGAATCTTCTCACCGTTCTCGTAGACGTTCAGGTTCTCGAGCGTGATCCGCAGATCCTTGCGCGTCCATACGGCGTTGCCGTTCGAGCTCTTGAGCTGGAACTCCTGAACAAGCTGCTTCTCAGCATCGCCAACCGTCTTGTAGAGCGCGAAGCTCAACGCGTTCGGCCGCAGCTTATCCTCGTTGCCGGCATCCGACCAGATCTTGGTAAGATGGATGTTCAGCTTCTTGATCTCGTAGCGGTTGGTGATGGTCACCTCGTACGCCTCATCGTCGTTGTCGCCGCCAATGATGGGCTCCTCCGTCGAATAGGTCGCCACGTACTCCTCGGGCACGACCTCCTCTGCGGTGTAGCCGATCGTTTCGCCCTTCTTGTAGACGGGCAGCTGCTCGAAGGTGGTCTCCCACACGCCGTTCTCGTTCACGCTGATGGTCTTCTCGTCGTAGAACTCGCCATCCGCATACAGCTTCACGACGATTTCGTCCGGACGATAGCCATCGTTGTCGTTTTCGTCCTCCCAAACCTTGGTCACGTGGATGTCAATCGTGGCGATTTCGTGAACGTTCACGATCTCAAGCTCGCTGCTGGCATTCGTGTCAATCTGGTAGAACTCGTTGGGCATCACGTTCTCGCTTACCGTGTAGGCGATCACGCTGTCCTTGTCGTTGTAGTTGCGATACTTCGGCAGGCTCTCGAAGGTGTAGGAGTAGGACGCAACCTCGTCCGTGAACTCCGCCTTTTCGAACACATGCGTGTCGGTATCGTCGATGGTGATGCCCGCGCCGTTCGTGGCAAGATCCTGGAGCACGCTCCACTCGACCGTCTGGTCGTTTGCAGAGGCGTTGAGCGTCAGGGTCGCGCTGTCGCGCTTGCCATCCTGGTTGTTCGCGTCATCCCACGTCTTGGTGATGGTTACATCTGCGAAGCCGTCCTCCGGGATGCCCTTCACAGTCAGCGTGCCGTTTACGTACGTGATATCGTAGTTCGCCGTCACGTCCGCGCCGTTCTCCTCGATCACGGCCGCGCTCGGCACGTTCTCCACGCTGCCGACCTGGGTGATCGTTCCGGTGATGGTTACGGACTTGATCACGTCGCCCGTCGCCAACGCGCTGTTGGTGTAGCCATCATTGGTCAGCGGCGTTCCGTCATAGAACTTCTCGTCGCTGTTCGCGGTGATCGTCAGTTCCTTATGGTTGATCGTCAGGTCGCCCTTTACGTACGTGATGTCGTAGTGGCTGGTCACGTCCGC
>CAZKQB010000021.1:0-47929 GCA_964554795.1 uncultured Oscillospiraceae bacterium
TTATGATGCACCAGCCGAAGGCGTAGAGCCGTTGTCTTGCGTAGAAAGCATGGCGAAACCAAGAATCCTTAGAAGTTCGTGGCAGAGTACTCAACTGGTAGCAGAGAAATCGCAGGAAAGAGCGCGTTTGAGGAGCGTGATGCTTTGTTTGTTCGTGCGGACGTCGGGCTTTTATGAAGTGCCAGCCGAAGGCGTAGAGCAAACGTCTTGTGTAGAAAGCATAGCGGAAATCCGAAGAAGCTGCTGGCAGAGAAATTGCAGGAATGAACACGTTTGAGGAGCGTGATGCTTCGATTGTTCGTACGGACGTCGGGGCTTATATGATGCATCAGCCGAAGGTGTAGAGCAAACGTCTTGTGTAGAAAGCATAGCGGAAATCCGCAGAAGCTGCTGGCAGAGTACTCGACTGGTGGCAGAGAAATCGCAGGAATGAACGCGTTTGAGGAGCGCAATGCTTCGATTGTCCATACGGATGTTGAGGCTTTTATGATGCATTAGGCGAAGACGTAGAGCGAACGTCTTGTGTAGAAAGCATGGCGGCACCAAGAATCCTTAGAAGTACGTGGCAGAGCACTCAACTGGCAGCAAAGGGATCGCAGGAATGAACGCCTCTGAGGAGCGCGATGCTTCGATTGTTCGTGCGGACGTCGGGGCTTATATGATGCATCAGCCGAAGGCGTAGAGAAAACGTCTTGTGTAGAAAGCATGGCGGCACCAAGAATCCTTAGAAGTACGTGGCAGAGCACTCAACTGGCAGCAAAGGGATCGCAGGAATGAACGCCTCTGAGGAGCGTGATGCTTCGATTGTTCGTGCGGATGTCGGGCTTTTATGATGCATTAGGCGAAGACGTAGAGCGAACGTCATGTGTAGAAAGCACGGTGGCATCCGCAGAAGTTGGTGGCAGAGTAACTCGACTGGTAGCAGAGAAATCGCAGGAATGAACACGTTTGAGGAGCGCGATGCTTTGTTTGTTCGTGCGGACGTCGGGGCTTATATGATGCATCAGCCGAAGGCGTAGAGCGAACGTCTTGCGTAGAAAGCACGGTGGCATCCGCAGAAGCTGGTGGCAGAGAAATTGCAGGAATGAACACGTTTGAGGAGCGTGATGCTTTGATTGCTCGTGCGGACGTCGGGGCTTATATGATGCATCAGCCGAAGGCGTAGAGAAAACGTCTTGTGTAGAAAGCATGGCGGCACCAAAAATCCTTAGAAGTTCGTGGCAGAGCACTCAACTGGTGGCAGAGAAATCGCAGGAATGAACACGTTTGAGGAGTATGATGCTTTGTTTGTTCGTGCGGACGTCGGGGCTTATATGATGCATCAGCCGAAGGCGTAGAGAAAACGTCTTGTGTAGAAAGCATGGCGGCACCAAAAATCCTTAGAAGTTCGTGGCAGAGCACTCAACTGGCAGGAAAGGGATCGCAGGAATGAATGCCTCTGAGGAGCGTGATGCTTCGATTGTTCGTGCGGATGTCGGGCTTTTATGATGCATCAGCCGAAGACGTAGAGCAAACGTCTTGTGTAGAAAGCATAGCGGAAATCCGCAGAAGCTGGTGGCAGAGCACTCAACTGGTGGCAGAGAAATCGCAGGAATGAACACGTTTGAGGAGTATGATGCTTTGTTTGTTCGTGCGGACGTCGGGGCTTATATGATGCATCAGCCGAAGGCGTAGAGCGAACGTCTTGCGTAGAAAGCACGGTGGCATCCGCAGAAGCTGGTGGCAGAGAAATTGCAGGAATGAACACGTTTGAGGAGCGTGATGCTTTGATTGCTCGTGCGGACGTCGGAATTTTTATGATGTGCCAGCCGAAGGCGTAGAGCAAACGTCTTGCGTAGAAAGCACGGTGGCATCCGTAGAAGCTGGTGGCAGAGCACTCAACTGGTGGCAGAGAAATTGCAGGAATGAACACGTTTGAAGAGCGTGATGCTTCGATTGTTCGTACGGACGTCGGGGCTTATATGATGCATCAGCCGAAGGTGTAGAGCAAACGTCTTGTGTAGAAAGCATGGCGGCACTAAGAATCCTTAGAAGTTCGTGGCAGAGCACTCAACTGGCAGCAAAGGAATTGCAGGATTGAATCTGAAAACTTTATACCAGCAGTAGAATGACAATTAACATTCTTTGTGTTATACTATCTTCATAATCTGAGAAAGAAAGGAGTTTTCAAGATGGTTGTGGTTTCCAAGCTTTCGAGTCTGCGAAATGATATCAGTTTGGTACTGCCGGAACGGAAGTATCATCATTTGTCATGCCTGCATTCGACGAAGATGGAAGCGCTGAACCCTTGAGGACTCTGCGAACAGAGGATCGGTGCAATTGTGTTTTCGAGCCACCCGTCAATGCAAGGCGGGTGGTTTTTTATTTTATTGATTTTTGGAGGTGGGCCATGATTATTCAGGGAAAGGTCGCTTCGGCCATCGCCTACGCAAGCGTTATTGAGCAGGAGGCCATCGACCAAATTCGCCGCATGTGTGACTACGATTTCACAGAGGGTAGCACGATCCGCATCATGCCCGATGTGCACGCTGGAAAGGGCTGCACCATCGGAACGACCATGACCATCAAGGGCAAAGCCGTTCCCAATGTGGTCGGCGTCGATATCGGCTGCGGCATGTATACGATTAAGCTGAACGGGCGCGAGGTTGACCTCGCCCGTTTGGATGAGGCCGCGCACTTTGTTCCCTCAGGCATGAAGGTGTGGGAGGGTCGTCAGGAGCCCTTTGATCTGGAAGCGCTTCGCTGCTTCCGCGCGCTGAAGGATACGCGCAGACTTCAGCGTTCTCTGGGAACGCTGGGCGGCGGTAATCACTTTATCGAGATTGACCGCGCGGCAGACGGAACGCTGTACCTCATTATTCACACCGGCAGCCGCAACCTCGGCAAGCAGGTGGCTGAGTACTACCAGCACCTTGCGGTGGAGCTGAATCAGGGCCGCGAGGCGTATTTCAAAAAGCGGGATGCGCTCATTGCCGAGTATAAGGCAGCCGGTCGACGCGAGGAGATTCAGGCAGCCCTGAAAATGCTGGAATGGGAGGACAAGCCGCTTACGATTCCGGAGGATCTGTGCTATGTGTATGGCGAGTATCTGGATGACTACCTCCACGATGTGGAGATCTGTCAGCAGTTCGCGCGCCGAAACCGTGAGCTGATCGCAGAGATTCTGCTTTCCCGTTCCGGCTTGACCGGCGGCGAGGCGTTCCATACGATTCACAATTACATTGACACGCAGGAGATGATTCTGCGCAAGGGCGCAATTGCCGCCCACAAGGGAGAAAAGGTTCTGATCCCGATCAATATGCGTGATGGCTCTGTGCTCGCCATTGGCCGCGGAAACCCAGACTGGAACTACTCTGCGCCCCACGGCGCAGGCCGACTGCTGTCCAGAGCGGCTGCGCGTCAGACGCTGGACATGGATGCCTACGCCGAGGCGATGAAAGGAATCTATACCACCTCGGTCAACGCTTCCACCATTGATGAGGCGCCTATGGCATATAAGTCTCTGGAGGACATCATCGACGTGATTCGTGATTCCGTCGATGTGATCGATATTATGAAGCCCATCTATAATTTTAAGGCGTCCGACTAAGCAATGAATGGTCTGGCCGGTCGCCGGAAAGGAGAAAGGCATGAAGCTTCCGGTAGTAAACATGGAGCGGACCGGCCAGAACATCACCATGCTCCGCGAGCAGCGGGGAATTTCCGTAAGACAGCTCCAGGGGATGATGGGCTTTGCAACGCCCCAGGCCATTTACAAGTGGCAGCACGGCGAGTCCCTCCCCACGGTAGACAACCTTGTTGCACTCTCTGCAATCTTTGCCGTACCCATTGACAGGATTCTGATTACCGGAACCTCTGCATAAGGGTGAATCCTAATCCGGCAGGGAATGGCTGTGGCAGACCCGCCCTACCGTGCGGAAGGATGCCGACTAAGAGAAAAGG
The DNA here is from genome assembly GCA_964554795.1 of uncultured Oscillospiraceae bacterium. Taxonomy (GTDB): domain Bacteria; phylum Bacillota; class Clostridia; order Christensenellales; family Aristaeellaceae; genus SFHK01. Next base: position 3,943 of record CAZKQB010000021.1, read on the forward strand.
CGGGGCTACCGCAGAAGCGAAATTCTGCGGCAGCCCTCGAATGCTGCATCCCGACAATCGTAATTACTTGAGATATTTGCTGTAGACGTAGCCGAGCTGGCCGTTGAGCAGGATCTTTGTCCAGCTGCCGGTTACGGACGTGGCGGTAACCTTCGTTCCCTTGGCAAGCACGGTCAGGGACGCGCTCTTTGCAGAGGCGTCGGCGCGCAGGTGCACGTTGGCGGTTGTGGTTTTGCGAATGCCGCCGGAAACGTAGCTCTTGCTGATATAGCCGGTTTTGCCGTTTTCGGTGCGCACGAGGTACCAGTTGCCCTCTTCGCCAAGAATTTCCAGCTTCGCATTGCGGGAAATGGAGAACAGAACCTCATACTTCGTGCCGGGGCCCTTGCGCACGTTCACATTGGAGGAAGCGTACCTCGTGGCGACGGAGCCCAGCGTGCAGGACGCCTCCGGCGCGGGAGCGGCGTCGGATAGGGCGGAGGTCTTTATGTAGCCGACCTTGCCGCTCTTGTCAACCTTGATCTTCGTCCAGCTTTTGCCGCTCTCGAGCACGGTGACCTTCTGGCCGTTCTTTACCCATGTGACGACCTCGTAGCCCACGCCGGGGCCCTTGCGCACGTTCATGCTGCCGTCGCTTGCGGGCGTTTTTACCGTTTCGGCCAGCGCCGGGCAGAGCATTGCCATTAGAAGCACCAGAACCAGAGAAATTCGAGCCATCCTTTTCATGAAAACCCCTCCTTTCGGGATGCATAGATTCGACGCGACGAATAAGATTATGGTTCCTAAAATATTATACCAATATATGGTAATTGCAGAATCGAACATATGTTTAAGTTTTATCCGGACGCCGTGAAGCGGATGAAACTGTGCTATAATAGAATAATCGAAATGGGAGGAGGGTGCGCGTGTGTTTCACCTGAAAAGTCAGTATCAACCGCGGGGCGATCAGCCGCAGGCCATTGACAGGCTTGTGGAGGGCGTTCAGAGGGGCGAGCGAAATCAGGTATTGCTGGGTGTAACCGGCTCGGGCAAGACGTTTACGATGGCGAACATCATCGAAAGGCTTCAGCGCCCTACGCTCGTAATCGCGCACAACAAAACGCTGGCGGCGCAGCTGGCGGGCGAATTCCGCGAGTTCTTCCCGGATAGCGCCGTGGGCTATTTCGTTTCGTATTACGATTATTATCAGCCGGAGGCCTACATTCCCTCCACAGATACATTTATCGAGAAGGATGCGTCCATCAATCAGGAGATCGACCGCATGCGCCACAGCGCCACGTCGTGGCTGTCTGAGCGGAGGGACGTGATTATCGTTGCGTCGGTCAGCTGCATCTACGGCATGGGCGACCCGGAGGAGTACCGCGGGCTGTCCGTTTCGCTGCGCGAGGGGCAGATCATCGATCGGGACGAGCTTCTTCGCCGCCTGATCGACATTCAGTTCACTCGCAACGACTTTGATTTTGAGCGAGGCACATTCCGCGTGCGCGGGGAGATTGTAGAGATCATTCCGGCAGCGGAATTTGAAAAGGCGCTGCGCGTGGAATTTTTCGGAGACGAGATTGAGCGCATTTCGGAGGTGGATACCACCACCGGCGCGGCGCTTCGCCACCTGAACCACGTGATTTTGTATCCTGCGTCGCACTATGTTACCTCCCGCGAGAAGATGGACGCGTGCCTTGAGAGCATCGAGCGCGATTTAAACGAGCAGGTGGAGGCGTTCCGCGAGGGCGACAGGCTGGTGGAGGCGCAAAGGCTTGAGCAGCGCACGCGCTACGATATTGAAATGATGCGCGAAATCGGCTACTGCTCTGGCATCGAAAACTATTCGCGCTACTTCGACGGGCGCAAGCCTGGCGATGCGCCGTTTACGCTGCTGGACTACTTTCCGAAGGATTTTCTGGTATTTATCGACGAGTCGCACGTTACCGTGCCGCAGATTCGCGCTATGTACAACGGCGATTACGCGCGAAAGAGCACGCTGGTGGATTACGGCTTCCGCCTGAACAGTGCGTTTGACAACCGTCCGCTCAAGTTTCACGAGTTTGAGGCGCGCATCGGGCAAACAATCTATGTTTCTGCCACACCGGGACCCTACGAGCTTTCGCGCGCCGAGGGCGTGGTGGAGCAGATTATTCGTCCCACGGGTCTTCTTGACCCTGAGGTCATTGTGCGTCCCGCCGAGGGGCAGGTGGACGACCTGCTGGGCGAGGTGCGCAAGGTGGCCGAGGACGGCGGCCGTGCGCTGGTAACCACGCTCACCAAGCGCATGGCGGAGAGCCTGACCAGCTATCTGCGCGAAATGAACGTGCGCGTGGAATATATGCATTCGGACGTGGAGACGCTGGAACGAATTCGGCTTCTGCGCTCGCTGCGCCTGGGCGAATTCGATGTGCTGGTGGGCATCAACCTTCTGCGCGAGGGTCTCGACCTGCCGGAGGTGAAGATGGTCGCCATACTGGACGCGGACAAGGAGGGCTTTCTGCGCAGCGAAACGTCGCTGGTGCAGACCATCGGCCGCGCGGCGCGCAACGTGGACGGACGCGTGATCATGTATGCAGACACGATTACCGATTCCATGTTCCGTGCCATCAGCGAAACGAACCGCCGCCGCGCGCTTCAGCAGACGTTCAACGAGGAGCACGGCATCCACCCGGAAACCGTGCGCGCCGCGGTGAAGGAGCTGATGAGCGTCGCGCGCGACGTGGATTCGGACGGCGGCTCGCAGGGCATGGACGACGAGGAAAAGCGCATGGCGATCGAGCGGCTGGAGGAGCGCATGCTCGCCGCCGCCGCCGATCTGGACTTCGAGACCGCCGCAAAGCTGCGCGACCAGATGCTCGCGCTCAAGGGCGAAAAGACCATGGCTACCGGCGAAAAATCCTACCGGGGACGCAGGAGGCGGCGATGACGGAATTTGGAATGCCCACGCTTGTGGAGCTGCCTTCGCTGGAGGAAAACGCCCGTTTGGCTGCGGCGCTGGGGCTGAAGTTTGTGGAAATCAACATGAACCTGCCGATGTATCAGGCGCACAGGCTCACGAGGGAGCGCCTTGCGCCGCGCGGCGGCGTATATTTTACGCTGCATTTGGACGAGGGGCTGAATCCATTCGACTTCAATCCGCTGGTGCGCGAGGCGTACGTACAAACGGCGGAGCAGACCGTTGCGCTGGCGGCGGAAGCCGGCGTGCCGTGCGTGAATCTGCACATGCCCGAGGGTGTGCACTTCAAGCTGCCGGGGCGAAGGGTATATCTGTTTGACGAATACCGGCAGGAATACCTTTCGTCGCTGCTCGCGTTCCGGGAAAGAATGGAGCGCGCCGCGGCGGGACGCGTGACGCTGTTGGCGGAAAATACGTGCTTTACCCATCTGCGCTGTCTGCCGGAGGCGCTGGACACGCTCTTGGAGTCGCCCGCCTTTGCGCTGACCTATGACGCGGGACACGATGCCTGCGACGACTTTGCCGCAGCCGAATTCTATCGCGCGCACGAGGGGCGCGTAAAGCATATGCACCTGCATCAGGCAAGCGGCGCGGCCTGTCATTTGCCGCTGGGAGAGGGAAGTGTAAACGAAAACGGCCTGCTCGCACGCGCCGAAGCAAACGGCATGCGCGTGGTGGTCGAGGTAAAGAGTCGGGAGGGGCTAGAACGGAGCGTAAGCCTGCTACGCGAAAGGAACGCAATCACATGAACAAATTCATTACCGTAAAGGGCGCGCGCGTGCACAACCTGAAAAACATCGATGTGACGCTGCCGCGCGATAAAATGATCGTCATGACCGGCCTGTCCGGCAGCGGCAAGTCGTCGCTGGCGTTTGATACCATTTACGCGGAGGGACAGCGGCGCTATGTGGAGTCGCTCTCATCCTACGCGCGCCAATTTCTGGGGCAGATGGACAAGCCGGACATCGATTCCATCGAGGGTCTGTCGCCCGCTATTTCCATCGACCAGAAGACCACAAGCAAAAACCCGCGCTCCACCGTGGGCACGGTGACGGAGATTCACGACTACCTGCGCCTGCTCTACGCGCGCGCGGGCACGCCGCATTGCCCGAAGTGCGGGCGAGTGATTCGTCAGCAGACGATCGATCAGATTGTAGATCAGGTGATGACGCTGCCGGAGCGCACGCGCATTCTGATCCTTGCACCCGTGGTGCGCGGCCGTAAGGGCGAATACACAAAGCTTTTGGAGGATATGGCGCGCAAGGGCTATGTGCGCGCGCGCATCGACGGCGCGATTTACGAGCTTACCGACCTGCCGACGCTGAACAAAAACCAGAAGCACACCATCGAAATTGTGATTGACCGCCTTGTCGTGCGCGACGACATTCACACGCGCCTGACCGATTCGCTGGAAACTGCGATGAAGCTTGGCGAGGGATTGGCCGTCGTCAGCGAGGTGGACGGCGCGGACACGCTGTATTCGCAGTCCTACGCGTGCCCGGAGTGCGGCGTGTCCATTGAGGAAATGGCGCCGCGCATGTTCTCGTTCAACAATCCCTACGGCGCGTGTCCGGTGTGCTCCGGCTTGGGCGTTCTGATGAAGATCGACCCCGCGAACATCCTGCCCGATCCCACAAAGTCGCTCAACGAGGGCGCGCTGCATGTTTCCGGCTGGGACAGCGCCGAGGATGGCGGCGGCATGGCGCGCATGTATCTGGAGGCGCTTTCGAAGAAATACGGCTTCTCTCTGGATACGCCGGTGGGCGAGCTTCCGAAGGAAATCATTGACATTCTGCTGTACGGCACGAAAAACGAGAAGCTGACGCTGGAATACGAGCGCGACGGGCGCATGGGGCGGTTCCAGTCGCCGTTTGAGGGCATCGTGACCAACCTTGAGCGCCGCTACCGCGAAACCAGCAGCGACGCGATGAAGGAAGTATACGAAAGCTACATGAGCAACACGCCCTGCCCGGAGTGCGGCGGACGCAGGCTGAAGAAGGAAGCGCTGGCCGTCACCGTGGATGGGAAAAATATCGCCGAGGTCAGCGAAATGTCCGTGCGCGACGCGGTGCGCTTCTTTGAAGGCATTCACCTTACCGAAAAGGAGCGCTTGATTGCTCGGCTCATCCTGAGGGAGGTTAACTCCCGTCTGGGCTTTCTGCGGGACGTGGGTCTGGACTACCTCACGCTGTCGCGCAGCGCGTGCACGCTGTCCGGCGGCGAGGCGCAGCGCATCCGGCTGGCGACGCAGATCGGCTCCAGCCTCGTGGGCGTATTGTACATCCTGGACGAGCCGTCCATCGGCCTGCACCAGCACGACAATCAGAAGCTTCTGAGCACCCTGCGCCATCTGCGCGACCTGGGAAATACACTGATCGTCGTGGAGCACGACGAGGAAACGATGCTGGCCTCCGACTACATCGTGGACATCGGTCCCGGCGCGGGCACGGAGGGCGGGCATGTCGTAGCTGCCGGAACGCCTGCGGAAATTATGGCGAACCCTGCGTCGCTCACCGGCGCTTACCTAAGCGGACGTCGGCGCGTGCCCATGCCGGATTTCCGGCGCTCGCCGTCCGGCTGGCTCACCGTGCGCGGCGCGCGCGCCAATAACCTGCGCAATGTAAACGTGAAATTCCCGCTGGGCGTGGTTACCTGCGTTACCGGCCTGTCCGGCAGCGGCAAATCGTCGCTGGTGAACGAGATTCTGTATAAATCGCTTTCGCGCACACTGAACCGTTCCAAGGAGCGCCCCGCTGCGCACGACGGCATCGACGGCGTGGAGCAGCTGGACAAGATCATCGCCATCGACCAGTCGCCCATCGGCCGCACGCCGCGCTCGAACCCGGCCACATATACCGGCCTGTTCGACCTCATCCGCGACGTGTTCGCCTCCACGTCCGACGCGAAGGCGCGCGGCTACAAGAGCAATCGTTTCTCGTTCAACGTGAAGGGCGGACGCTGCGAGGCCTGCTCCGGCGACGGCATCATCCGCATTGAAATGCATTTCCTGCCGGACGTGTACGTGCCCTGCGACGTGTGCAAGGGACGCCGTTATAACCGCGAAACGCTGGAGGTGCGATACAAGGGCAAGAGCATCTATGAGGTGCTGGATATGACGTGCGAGGAGGCGCTGGAATTCTTTGGCGCGCTGCCCCGCCTCGCTCAGAAGCTTCAAACCATGGTGGACGTGGGTCTGGGCTATGTGAAGCTCGGCCAGCCCTCCACCCAGCTCTCCGGCGGCGAGGCGCAGCGCGTGAAGCTCGCCACCGAGCTTTCCCGAAAGGCCACCGGCCGCACGCTCTACGTGCTTGACGAGCCCACCACCGGCCTTCATATGGCGGACGTCGAACGGCTCAACGAGGTCATTCAGCGCCTTGCCGACGCGGGCAACAGCCTTGTAATCATCGAGCACAACCTCGACGTCATCAAAACTGCCGACTACGTGATCGATATGGGCCCCGAGGGCGGCGACCGCGGCGGTACCGTCGTGGCCGAGGGCACGCCCGAGGAGGTCGCCCAGGTCGAAGCCAGCTATACCGGCCAGTTCCTTCGCGACATCCTCGCCCGCGAGGGCGCGCGGCCGAAGCGGTGAATCCCCTCGGACGGACGCGGGCAGCCGGTGACGAGCGCCATATACAATCGCGGCGGCTTGGAATCCTTCGCGCGAAGCGGTAAAAATCCATCATGCCCGGCAGGCGTTTCTCTGCCGGGCATGATTTCTGTATGTGCCGACGCTTACTTCATTTGAGTAACGGCTGCGTTTGCCACCTGATACACGGTATCGCACAGCCGGTCTACATCCTCCTTTATGTGGGTCGCGACGATGATCAGCGCGCCCCGTTCCCTTTCCCTGAGAAGAATCGAGCGTACCTGCTCGACTGCGTTCGAATCCAGGCCGTTCATCGGCTCATCCAGCAGAATCAGCTCCGGCTTCTCCATCAGCATTTGCGCGATGGACAGTCTTTGCCTCATGCCGAGCGAGTAGGCGCGCACCCTTTTTCGGCTGTGCGGATCGAGCCCCACGTTTTCGATGGCGCACTCGATGTCCCTGTCGTTTGCAATGCCCCGAAGCCGGGACAGAAGCTGCAAATTTCGCTTTCCGCTCAAATTCGGGAGAAAGCCTGCGGTGTCAAAATGAACGCCATACACGCAGGGCAGCGTTTTCCCGCTGATTACCGGCTTGCCGTTCACCCATATGCCGCCGGAGGACGGCGGCAGAAGCCCGCATAGCAGCTTCATGAGCACCGTTTTGCCGGAGCCGTTTCTTCCCACAAGGCCATAAATTTGGCCGCCCTGCATTTCCAGATTCACATTGGAAAGCACGACCTGCCTTCCAAATTGCTTGGAGATGCCTTCAGTCTTCAACGTAAGGCTCATGCCTTCGAACCTCCCTTCTCAACAAGGCGGGCGCTCTGCGCGGCAGCAGCAGGCCGAGCAGCAGAATGCACAGGATCATCAATCCGTGAAACGCGTAGGAAACAGAGGGGAGCGGCGTGGTTTTCGTCATATCGAGCATGTTCAGATTCACCCACGAGACGGGCGAAAAGTAGTAAACGACGCCGGGCATGCCCAGCCCCTGAAAGCAGGAATCGAACACAATGAGCATCAGCGCAAAAAGCCCCCCGCCTCCATGTCTTGCGTGCGAATTGATGAGACACACCACCAGCCCCAGAAACACGGAAGCCAGAAAATGAAGCGACCAGCTCAGAAGCACGGCCGTCGCCGGCGTCATTAGCTGCTGAAGCTTTTTGGAAAAGATGAAGTTCATTGCGACCATATAATTGCCCGCGCCGCGGTTCAGGGTTCTATAGAACGTGCCCCAGCTGAGGTCAAGCTCGACGTATGGCAGCATGACCAGAATCGAGAAAACGAAAATCATCACCCAGTAGAGCAGGCTCAGCGCCGCAATGTGCAGGAACATTCCGAAAACATGGGACGTGTGGCTGCAGCGGATTTTCACCAGATCCTCGGAGGCATCCTTATAGGGCACGCCCTCAATGAACCACACCCACAGGCTCAGCAGGATGCCGCTGGCAATATAGTTGTCTCCCATGAAAACAAAATAGGGAAGAATGGACGCCTTTATGCCGTAGCTCGCGCACGCGGCGCGCATGGGAGAGGCGAAGAAATACGCAGTCGCGAGAGACAAAAGCAGCACCAGCAGGCTCTTTTGCCGCAGCAGAACCTTATGGCAATAGTAGCTGCACGCCCGAAGCGGCATGTCAATCCCTCCTTTTCTCCATCCTTCGTATGAACACAATCGCGCAGGCAGAAAGGAAGCCGACCTCGGCGAGCACCATCAGAAACCCCGCGAGCGGACTTCGCATCGCCGCGTAGCGGCCAATGCGGCCACGATCCAGCCTGTCGAGCGTCAGCGTAATTCCCACGGCATTACAAAGAATTTGGATTCCGTACGCAATCAGAAACGGCGCGGTATAGGCCATCATGCGCTCCTTGGAAACCGTCGAGGCCGCCATGCCCACTAAGCTCCACGCCCCGGCGATGAGCCCGCGCACGCACACGAGGCACAGAACATAGGCAAGATATTTCTGCTCGCCAAGCAGGCTTCCAAAGAGCCCGGTTTCAAGAGCGCCCATGTTGACGAACGCCGCATCCGACACCATGGGAACCTTCAGTGCCAGAATGCCGACGAAAAGCAGCATGCCGCTGACAACCGAGAGCCACGCGCCGACGAAGCACGCCGTGATCTTGGAGAAAACATACGCATCTCGGGTCACTCTGTATTTTTCATAAATCATGTACCCGGTTTCCTGGTCTCTTTGAAGCACCCGGGAAAAGCACAGCGTGCCAACCGCCGGCATCAGCATTTGCATATAGCCCGTGCCGAGCGTCAAATCCAGATAATAGATGATGTCCCCGCCCGGCATGAGCAGCTCTTCAAGCACCGCCTGCAGCTGAATGACCACCGTAGCCAACACGGCGGCGAAAAAGCCGATTCCCGAAAGCGCCCGGCTCAGGTCGCAGCGCAGCGAAGAAAGATAGCCCTTCATGTCGCTACAGCTCCTCTCCCGTGCGCGCGTCGATCAGGACGAGATCGGAATACTCCGGCTGCAGCTCATAGCCACCGGGCTCCATCGATACATTCCACTGCTGCTCCTGCGTGAACAGCCACGCCGGCGTCAAGCGATAGCCGTTGTCCGGATCGACGCCCGAAATCGGAACCTTCGCATATACCAGCCGCTGATGCGAAATGCGCACGTCAATCAGCCGCACGTGTGAAATGCCCGTATACAGCGCGTAATCGGCCTGAACGATGGAGAACGCCTCCTCCGGCGACAGTAAACGGTTGCTGTTCTCCACCGTCTCATCAATATGGTAGAGTCCTTCGCTACTCAAATACTGAAGGCCATCCTTCGTCCAGAGCACCATAATCTCGGAGCCTCTCAGATCTACGTTGTGCACATCCGAATAGTAGCCGTCGACCGAGACTCTCAGCCCGTTTTCGGCACAACAGAAGAACAGCGTATAGCATTCCTCAATTTTTTCCTCGTCAATCGCGCGGAATGCGTCCGGAATCGCCGCGCGAAGCGCAGCTTCATCGTACGCCTGCGCGTGCACAAGCTCACCGTGAATCCCCAGCTTCTCCAAAATGTCCTTCGCGAGCGGCACAATCTCATCGACGCTTCCAAAGCTCAGCTCGTTTGCAGTGCCGCCGTTCCAATTCAGGAATAAAGGAGGCATTCCCTCGACAAGGTTTCCAAGATTCTTGCCCAAGCGCGTTTCATAGGATATATAATCGGGACCGATTGCCATTTCCTCATCGTCGTTCAACCATGCGGTTCCCATATAATGCCCTTCCGTATCCACGGTCAGATATGGAGATTTCATCAGCACGTCCATCGCCTCGGATGGATCGATTTTGTACGGGGAGCAGATTAGGTCTGGAACCGTGTCCGGAAGGAATTTAGTCATGCAAACGCAGGCGGAATTTTCATCGGCGTACGCGAAGCCAAACAACAGAGTGCAGAGCATCAGCCCGAGACAGACGATTCGTTTCATAATCAACCCTCCCAAATGTATGTGATTGATGGAAAATCATGTTATCCTATAAATTTGACGTATATGTGGATCGTTTCGTTGCACCGTTGGTACTTTATGCATTTTCTTTCGATTTCCTTATAGCATAAGGGGATTCAGACATCCAATGGTTTGCCCGATTTCCGTATGGAATCCTGAAGACCCTTCTGCTCCGCTTTTCCTTCCCTGTTTGTTGGGCGGGGAACGGTTCAAGCAGAAAGCAAAAAATCCAACCTCTTTTCCTTCGGTTGGATTTTCTTGCGCTTGCGGGCTTTATCAGCGGTATGAAGGACGGCTTAGCGTGCGCTCATCCCTTTTTCTGGCATGGGTTTCGCCCAGCGACATGCAGGGGTCTGCGATACGGATTCGTTATTCCTCCAGCCGCTGGCGGAAGCCGTCGGTCATGAAAATTTCGCCGTTCGGAAGTACCCAGAGAGCGTCTGCGCCCGCCGCCTCCGCAGCCGCGCGCGACGCATCCATGGGCAGGAGAAACAGACGGGTGGATAGCAGGTCGGCCATAACCGGGTCGACGCAGACAACGGTGACGGAGGCGTAGAGGTCGGCGGGCATAAGGGTGTCCGGATCGATCAGGTGATGATAGCAAACGCCCTCCCACTCGAAGGAGCGCTGATTTACGGCGCTGGTTACGACGCTTTCATCCTTCACGCGCAGGATGCCCAGCGACTCCGAGCCGGAAAACGGGTTTTGCACCGCCACGCGCCAGAAGCCGCGTTCCTCCGGCGCGCCTGTGCAGGCCACGTTGCCGCCCAAATTCACCAGCGCTGCGCCCTCGCCCAGCGTCTTCAGCGCCTCGGCCGCCGCATAGCCCTTTCCGACTGCACCGGGATCGAGCTTTAGAAGCGGGTCGGCGAAGAACACCGTGCGCGCCGTTTCGTCCAGAATTACGTCGTCGAAATTCACGTGCTCTGCCGCCGCGCGCAGTGCATTCTCCGATGGCGGCGGCCCGCCGGCCTCCCGCGCGTCCTTCCATAGGGTTAGCACCGCGCCCATGGCGATGTTGACCCTTTCGCCCTCCTTCAGGCGATGGTCGCGATACCACAGAAGCATGTCAAACAGCGCATCCTCCACCTTCACGGGCGCCTCTGCGGCGTGCAGATTCACAAAATGCAGATTGTGAATAGCCTCGTAGGCATGATACGGGTCGAGCGCGCGGTTGATCTCTTCAAGCCTGCGCCACGCGGGCTCCACGCGCCGCAGAAACGCATCCTCGCTTTCTGCATACGCGCTGATTCGGCAAACGGTATCAAACAGATCGAAGCGCGTCTGCTCGTATTTTTCCATGCGCCCACATCCGGAAAGAAGCGCAGAAAGAAGAAGCGCCGCCAATAAAAGCCCAATGCGCTTTGTCATGTGATGATCACCGTCCCGTCCGTCTGAATTGTCAGGCTGTGCCTCTGAAGGAAAGGATTCCCTGTCTGACAAGAAAGCGCAAGCGCGCTCCGCACCAAGCTGCAAAAGAACTTGCTCTGCATCTTGAGGGAACGGCGCTCCTCTGCCTCGCCGTGCGGCAGGATATGCGAGAAAACCGCTTTGCTGCCTGAACGGCGACGCATCCTGCCTTCCTTCGTACGGCAGGAAGCGCGAGCGCCTTTAAACCGAGCCGCAAAATGCGTGAGAGAACGATTTTGCCTCTTGAGGGGGCGACGGGGGAGCGACGCTCCCCCGCCCCTGCCGCCCGGACGAAGGTGCGAGCGTGAGAGAATGCTATCGCCGTCCAATTACGCCCGAAGCGTCTTTCCGGCGGTCACAAGGCACACGTTGCTTTCCGCGACGGTCCGCCCGGTAATGCGTTCAAGCGCCTTTGCATACAGCGCCAACTGCGGTCGGTAGCGCGCGAGCAGCGCTTGCTCGTCGTCGGCGCGGTCGGTCTTATAGTCGATCAGCACCCATTTTCCGTTTTCGAGGAAGCAGAGGTCAACCGAGCCCTGTACGATGATCTCGCTGCCCTCCGGCGCGTCCGGCACGGCCTCGCGCGCGGGCATGCGCAGGTTAAAGCGCCATTCGCGCTCAACCACGCCGGCGGCCAGCAGGCGCTGCCCGAGCGGAGAGGCGAGAAACGCGGCCAGCACCGCCGGGCGCACGGCGTCCGCCTCCGCGCTGGACAGCCGTCCGTCTGCGCGCATGACGTCCAACTGCCGCCGGGCTTCACGCAGGTATTCGCTTACCGGGAGCGAGCGGAACGGCGCATAGTCCAGCACTCGAAGCGCCGCGTGCACGGCGGTGCCGCGCTCGGTGGCGGTCAGACCCTTTTCCTGCAGGAAGGCCGGGCGCTCCACGATGTCCGGCACGATTTCTGCGCCCACCACCTCGCGCGCCAGTCCGGATGCCGTCAGCTTAACCGGCGCATGCGCGTCGTTTGCGTGCGGGTAGCGCCAGAACAGTGCCTCGGAAGCACGCGGGTTTTCGTATTTCGCGTCCAAGGCCTCCTCCAGCGCGTTCATGGGCGTAGGCGCGGCCTCGTTTCCCTCTTCGGCATTCGCGGACGCGCCCGGCGCGAATACGCGCACGTTCACGCGCGGGCCGCTTCCAGAGTCTCCGCCGCCCAACGCTTCTGCGCCCGGGCAGCCGTAGGCTGCGGCGGCGACGATGTCCAGAAAGCTGGAATAGATGCCGCTTTCCCGCGCGGCAATGCGCCATGCGGTGCGCTTTGCGCTCAGGCTGGCCACCGTGCCGGTCAGAATCAGCCGGGACTTGGCGCGCGTAAGCATCACGTACAGGATGCGCAGCTCCTCGGCGCGGGATTCGAAGGTCTCCTGCGCCGTGATGGCCTGCCGGGCGATGGTATCGCGGCAGGTTGCCAGTGGTTCATCCATGTATTTGAGCGCCGGGCCGAGGTTGCGGTGGGAAAGCAGGCTGTCGCTCGCGCGAACCGCATGCAGCCGCCGGCCCAGAAGGGAGCAGAATACTACCGGAAATTCAAGTCCCTTGCTCTTGTGCGCCGTCATCAGGCGCACGACGTCATCGTTTTCGCCGAGCACGTGCGCCGCGTCGCCGTCGCCGCGGGCGCGCATATCCTGCGCATATTCGAGGAATTCCGCCAGTGACCCGCCCACGGACTGCTCAAAGGCTGCGGCGCGGGCGCACAGCACGTCCAGGTTTGCCTGTCTTTGTGAGCCGCCGGGCAGCGCGCCCACATAGGCATAGAAGCCGGTGTCGGACAGGACGCGCCGGATCAGCGCGGGCAGGCTCATGGCCCTCGAAAGCACGCGCCAGTCGTCTAAGCGGCGCAGAAGCTCGTCTGCCAGCGGCTGGCTTTCCCGCGCGGCCAGCACTGCGTCGTAGAAGCTGCCCTCCGGGCATGCGGCACGAATCTCCGCCAGCTTCGTCGTGGTCAGTCCCACAAGCGGCGAACGCAGCACGGAGATCAGGTCGATATCGCGCCGCCGGTTGGCGATCAGCTTCAGTGCGGACATGACCTCCATGACCTCCAGCGCGTCAAAATAGCTCTCGGATGCATCGGCATAGGCAGGAATGCCGTCTGCGGCCAGCACGGACGCAAGGTGATTCAGCGCGCCGACGCGTACGCGCGTGAGCACGCAAATATCGCGGTAGCGCAGGCGCGGGTTCTCCGCCCGCAGCTCATGAATGCGCCGGGCGATCACCAGGCCCTCGCGCTCCGCGTCGTTCAGCTCATCCTCGTCCTCCTCTGCTTCCTCCGCATCCTCATTGCGCGCGCCCTTGTCCACGAGCAAAAGCTCCGTCGCTGCGTCCTCGCCCTCAAATTCCGCGCCCTGATACAGCCTTGCGTCGTCGTCATACAGAATTTCGCTGTCCCCGCCGGTCATGACGCGCGCAAACACGTGGTTTACGAAATCGATCACGCAGCCGCGCGAGCGAAAATTCTGCTTGAGCACGATCAGCCTTCCGCCGTCTCCCGCGCGATAGCGGGCGTATTTATCGAGGAACAGGCTCGGCTCGGCAGCGCGGAAGCGATAGATCGACTGCTTTACGTCGCCCACCATGAAGCGGTTGTCGCTTCGAACGATGCGGTTTAGGATGGCCTCCTGTACGTCCGAGGTATCCTGATATTCGTCTACGAATACGTAGGCATATTTCGCGCGCACGCTCTCGGCCACACGGTCGTCGGACAGCGCAGCAAGCGTGTACCGTTCCAGGTCGGAAAATGTCAGCGCCGCGCGGGCGAGCTTTTTCTCGCGCAGACGGCGGTCGAGGTCGAGTGCCAGCGCATACAGCCGCCGCATGGCGGGAATCCCGGCGCGAATGTCGGAAAGCGACTGGTCGGGGTCGAGCGCTACGACCCGTTTCGCCGCCTCCAGCTGGCTTTTCACGCGCTTGCGCACGCTCACCACTTCGTCCCGGAGCGCGACCTCATCCGGCGAGGGCGTCTCGCCGCGCTTTCCGCCGGTTTTGGGGCGTGTCTGCGTAAACTCTGCCAGCTTTCCACGCAGGCTACGGTAGGGCAGGGTCAGCATTGATTGAATCGCTTCCTCGTCCATCTCCATGGCGAGCATGTAGTTTGTCGGCCCCTCCGGGAGGGACGCGCGCTCCCGACCGTAGCGGTTGCAGGCAAGCGCCTCGCGGATGTGCGCGCGGGCGGCGCGCTCCAGTACGTTCAGCCACGCCTCTCCGTCGCCCTCCATGCGCGTAAACGCCTCGTTCATCCAGCCCTCCGCATCCGGCCGCTCGCGCAGAAAGCGATACATTTCCAGCGCCAGCGCCTTCACCTTTGCGGGTCCCCGGGCAAAATCCAGCGCGTCCATATCCGCGCCGCCCGCCTTGTATGCGTCCTCCAGCGCGTCGTCCATGGCGCGCTCCGTCCATTGCCTGTCCTCAGCGTCGTCCAGCACGCGAAACTGCGGATCAACGCCCGCAGCCTCGAAATTCTGCCTCAAAACCGACGTGCAGAACGAATGAAGCGTGGAGATCGACGCGCTTTCCAGCCGCTCCGCCTGCTCGCGGGCGCGGGCATCGCCCTGTGCGGCGCGTTCGGAAAACCGCTTGCGCAGCTTTTCGCGCATGTCGGCGCTGGCGGCGCGGGTGAAGGTGACAATCAGCATCTCGTCAACGTTCGCGCCCTCCTCCACCAGCCGGCACACGCGCTCCACCAGCACGCTCGTCTTTCCCGAGCCTGCCGCCGCCGCTACCAGCAGATTGGTTCCGCGCGCCTCAATTGCGCTCGTCTGATCCTTCGTCCAGGGCATGCAATCGCCTCCGCTTTTTCTTCGGTAACATAAAAACGTATTTCGCCGCCGCGCGCATAAAATCCTGCCGCGGGGAAATGTGTAAAAACTCGGCCCGAACGATTGCGTCCTTACCCGGAACGTGGTATGATTAGTATGCATTCTTATAGGGGAGGAAGCGGTTTATCATGAAGCTCAATCTCAAGTCTCTGGAAAATAAGGCCGCGTGGCTCGAAAAGGGCTATAAGCTGCCCGAGTTCGATATCGAAAAGGTAACCAAGGCTACACACGAAGCTCCCGAGTGGATTCATTTTGGCGCGGGCAATATTTTCCGCGCGTTCCTCGGCGGCGCGGCGCAGCGCCTGCTGAACGCGGGCGAAATGAACACGGGCATCGTCGTGTTCGAGGGCTTTGATTCTGAAATCGTCGAGAAGGCGTATCGCCCGTTCGACAACCTGAGCGTAAACGTGACGCTCGTTTCCACCGGCAGCGTCAAAAAAGAAGTGCTCGCCTCCGTGGTCGAGTCCCTCACCATTCAGGACGACGCGCGCGCGGTCGAAATCTTTGAAAATCCGTCCCTGAAGATGGCCTCCTTTACCATCACCGAAAAGGGCTACACCCCCGCCTTCGCCAAGCGCGACGCCGACGGCAAGCCCGAGGATGCAAAGGGACTGATGGGCTATCTGACCAAGCTGGTCTACAAGCGCTATCTTAAGAACGCGCAGCCCATCGCGCTGGTGAGTATGGACAACTGCTCCCACAACGGCGAAAAGCTGGAAACGGTCGTGAAGATGGTTGCCGATACGTGGCACAAAAACGGTCACGTGGACGCGGGCTTCATCGAGTACCTGAACACGAAGGTCACCTTCCCCTGGACGATGATCGACAAAATCACCCCTCGTCCGGATGCAAACGTGATGAAGGTGCTTGCGGACGACGGCTTTGAGGACGGCGGCCTGATCGGCACCTCCAAAAACACGTTCACCTCTGCCTTTGTAAACGCCGAGGAGAAGGAATACCTGGTCATCGAGGACAAATTCCCGAATGGAAAACTGCCGCTTGACAAGGCGGGCGTATACTACGCCACCCGCGAGACCGTTGAGCGCGTAGAGCGCATGAAGGTTACCACCTGCTTAAACCCGCTGCACACCTGCCTGGCCGTGTTCGGCTGCCTGCTGGGCTTTGAAACCATCTGGCAGGAGATGAACGACGAGGATCTGAAGGCGCTTGTCAACCGCATCGGCTACGTCGAGGGTATGCCGGTCGTGACTGACCCGGGCATCATGTCGCCCAAAACGTTCCTTGGCGAGGTGCTTACCGTGCGCCTGCCCAACTGCTTCCTGCCCGACACGCCCCAGCGCATCGCCACCGACACCTCCCAGAAGCTCTCCATTCGCTTTGGCGAAACGATCAAGGCGTATCTGGAGAAGGGCATGGATGTTTCCGTTCTCAAGGGCATCGCGCTGGTCGAGGCCGGCTGGCTGCGCTACCTGATGGGCGTGGACGATCAGGGCAAGGAAATGGCCATTTCGCCCGATCCGCGTCTGGACGAGATGAAGAGCCGCCTTTCCGGCGTCTCCTTCGGACAGAATGAGAACGCCGAAAAGGTGCTTATGCCCATCCTGGAGGACGAAAGCCTCTTCGGCGTGAGCCTTGTGAAGGCCGGTCTCGCCGAAAGCGTCATCGAGCATTTCAAGCGCATGAACGCCGCGACCGGCGCCGTGCGCGCGGAGATCCATTCCGTAGCCATCGCATAACCGATTGCCCCTCCGGCATAGCCTTGAAAAACGGGCTGTGCCGGAGGCGGTGTTTCTGTGCGAGAGGACATCATTGAACGGGTAGAAGCCGCGGCCAGGTACATACTGGCCACCGGAGCGACCGTGCGCGAATGCGCGCGGGTGATGGGCGTGAGCAAAACGACGATTCATAAGGACATGCGCGAAAAACTCAAGCTCATTCATCCCGGCCTTGCCCAGGACGTGGGCGAGGTGCTGGACAAAAACCGCGCCGAAAGGCACCTGCGCGGCGGCATGGCCACGCGGGAAAAGTATTCTCGGCTGCGGACGGAGGAAGAACATACAGATGCAGTGGGTATATGCCATTGACGCAGGCGGTAGCACGATGCGCGGCGCGGCCACGGGCCGGATAGATGCATTCCGGGAGTCGTCCCTTGTCGCCGCGCGCGGCGAACAGAACGCGCCCATCGCGTGGGGCGATAAGGCGCTGGGCATTTACGGACGCGAGCCGGAGGAGGTGCGCATTCTCCGCGCCGTCAGGGACGGCGTGCCTGCGGACGTCGCCCTTTTGGCCCGATGGATCAAACGGCTGTACGGCGAAACGGACAAAAAGGCCATTCGCAAAACCGGCGTGCTGCTGGCACTTTCGCCCGCGGCGCGGCCGGACGTGCGAGAGGCGCTCGAAAGGCGCGTCATCGAGGAAGGCGTGCCCGGCGTGGGTCTGGTTCGCAGCGACATTGCCTGTGCCATCGGCGCGGGCGCGGACGTGATGCAAGCCAGATGCACGATGCTCGTGGACGTGGGCGACGGGCACATGACGGCGTCGCTGATTGCGGGCGGACGCGTTGCGCGCTCGGAAACGCTACCGTTCGGCATGGGGCGCGCGGACGAGCGCCTGATGGCTGCGCTGCGTGAGAGGCTGGGCTGCGCCGCAGGGCCGCATACCGTGCGCGCGCTCAAGCACGAGCTGGGCGCGGTTCGGAGCATGAGCGGCGACACGGTAAGCGTGAAGCCGGTGTTCGATTTTGCGTCCTCACTGCCCCGGAATCGTGAAATCCCTGCGGAAATCGTTCAAAGCTGCGTAGGCGAGGTCGTAAATGCGCTCATTGACCTGCTCGCGCGCGTGACATCCTTCGCGCCTGCGGCGCTGGCGGCCGACCTGACCGAACACGGCATGATTCTTGCCGGCGGCGGCGCGCAGCTGTTCGGGCTGGATATGCGCATCCGTGAGGCGCTGGGAATCGACGTGACCGTCGCCGAAGCGCCCGAGGAATGCGTGATCCGCGGCCTGTGGATGATCATGAATCAGCACGAGCTGGCCTCCGCCTTCGTTACCGATGTGATGGAGGAAGCCCGCCGCTGAGGGCAAACCGTAAAAATCGGCGCGCAAGTAGCGCTCTTGCGGGCTTGCATGAATGCCGCTCCAAAGCTCGACAGCTTCCCGGGCGGCATTTCTGCGTGCCCGGGAAGCTGTCAACTGTGAGTGAGGCGTGTTTGCGTGTCTGCATGAGTGTTACCCAAGAGCTCGACAGTTTTTCAGGCGGCATTTTTGCGTGAAGGGGAAGCCGTTACCGTACGCGCGGCGCTTTTGTACCTGAGACGCATGGGAAGACTTTGGTGAAGCGCTGCGAAAAAAAACGAATGTGCGGGATGCTATCCGCAGGGAGGGAGCGTACGTCTGATGAAACGAACGGTAAAAATTGGCTCGCGCAAGGTGGAGTACACGCTCATTTCGTCTTCGGCACGTGCGAATCTGCTCCTTCAGGCGCTGCCGGAGGGAAAAATCCGGCTGTATGCGCCCGCGAGGCTGCCGCTTCGGGAGGCCGACCGGCTGGTTCGTGAGCGAATTGAGTGGATAGACGAAATGCACCGGCGCATCGAAGCCGAAACGCCGGTGCGCGCGGCGTTCGATCCGGCCGAGGGTATCCAACTGGAGGGGCGGCGCGTGCCCGTGGAAATCGTGCGCGGCGCGGCCAACCGGGTTGCGCTGAAGGACGGCGTTATCCATATGACGACCACCTTTGACGGAGAGGCAGAGCAGCTGGAGCAGCTGCGCCGCTTTCTGATTCGAAGGGCGCTCGAACGCATCCGCGAGGAGCTCGATCGCTGGGCTCCAACCGTGGGCCTACCCTATGGGCGCGTGGCCATCCGCGAACAGCGCACGCGCTGGGGCAGCTGCTCCAGCCGCGGCAACCTGAATTTCAACTGGAAGCTCATCCTCGCCCCGCCCGAGGCCCTGACCTACGTGGTTATTCACGAACTGTGTCATTTGAAGGACTTCAATCACTCCCCGCGCTTCTGGACCGAGGTTCGCGCCCGCATGCCCGAATACGAGGCGTGGAAGAAATGGCTGCGCGCGCATGGCAAGGAGCTGACCTTCCCGCCTGCGCCGGTAGGATAAGCGCTTCCGGGACATACGCGGAGGGCGCGTGGGATTGCGGATGTGCGAAAGGAGCCGTCTTCTCGTCCGCAGTCGGAAGAGTATTTCCGAGAAACGCGAGGAGCATTGCTGGCAGCTGCATACATCCGTTTGCTGACCGTGCGCGGTTGGATAAATACCTACGGGAAATGAGTGGAGGGCGCGTGCGATTGCGGATGTGCGCAAGGAGCGGCCTTCCCGGCCGCGCGGTCGAATAAAGGCTTTTGACGGTGCGGAGAACGGCTTTTCCTTACCAGGGCGGAAAAGAACAGGCGCCTGCGAAGGTCATGGAGAGTCCATGAATTCGCAGACGCCTGTTCTGAAGCTACGCCGCGCAATGAGGCAAACGGCTTTTGCCGGACGGCAATGTAGGCGTGCGGCGTCAGCCCTTTCCCTGAATATCGACGATCACGTATTCCGAACGGCAGCCGGTTTTGAATTGCAGCTCCCAGTCGGAAATGCCGGAGGAAACGATGAAGCTCGTGCTCCCGCGGCGCTGGAGGCCGTAAACACTGTCGTCTCCGAAGTGGAACCAGCGAATCAGCTGCACGAGCGGGATCATTTGCCCGCCGTGCGTATGGCCGGAGAGCACCAGGTCGACCCCGGCGGCTGCCTGGCTTTCGTAATCGTGCGGCTGATGATCCAGCACGATGGAGAATTGGCCCTCGTCCAGATTTTTCGTGAGCTCCGCCATGGACGCGCGCCCGTTTTGCCCTCTCATTTCCTCCGACGCATCCTGCCGGCCGATCAGGCAGAAGCCGCCGCCGAGGGAAACGATTTCGTCCTCCAGCACGGTCACGCCGTTTTTTGTGAGCTCCGCTGCCAGATCCTCGCCGGTGTAGGCGCGCTCCTCGCCCTCGTAGAGGTTCTTGTCGTGATTGCCGAACACGAAATACACGCCGCAGGGTGTTTCCACCTGACCCAGCGCACGTGCGGCGGCAGCCATGTCCTCGCGGGTCGTGCTTTCGTCCGTGAAATCGCCCACGAACACCAGCACGTCTGGCTTTTGCGCCTGAACGTCGGCAAGGTGCTCCGCGAAGCCGTCTGCGTGGAAGGTCGTGCCGATATGCGAATCGGAAAGCAGCGCAATGCGCAGGCTTTCGGCGGTCTTGTCCGTTTCGATGACATAGCGCGTTTGCCACACGTGGTTGGCGTTGATCCAGCCGGAGGTCAGATACGCTGCGCACAGAAGCAGCGCCGTCAGTCCTGCCCAGTCGCGCCGGAAGCGCTTGCGCCGAAGTCTGCGAGCCAGAGCGGAAAATCCGTCCGCCAGCAGCAGAAATAACGCTGCATGCAGCATGCACACCAGCATGTTGAACGGCGACCAGATCAAACTGAGCGCGGCTGCCGAAAGCAGCACTGCCGCTGCGCCGATTAGCCACGCCCATCGTTTTTTGAGTTCTCGAAGACAGCCCAGCCTTCGCACGCGCGCCGCCAGATACACGGCGGTGCCCGCGCAGATCAGGCAGGCGACACAGAGCACAAGAATCAAGCCAGGCATTTCCCGAATCTCTCCTTATTGTTCAGCAGCAGAAGAATCTTCCTCCGGTGCAGGTGCCGCAGAACAGGTTCAGCAGGCAGATTCCCATGCACACGCTGTAAATGTTGCCGTGCGGCATGCTGAAGTTGCGGCCATAGTTCTGATACGCGCCACCGGCGTACTGAAGACGATTCAGCAGCTCGCGGTATTCGGTGTTGTTCGGCTCCATGCGCACGGCCTGCTGGGCATAGTTCAGCGCGTTGATGCGGTTTCCCAGTCCCTCGTTTGCCACGGCGCAGTAGTAGCACCAGCGCGGGCCGCGCACGGTGCAGCGGGCGAGCAGATCGAGCGCCTCGCGATAATAGCCGCCGTTCAGGTAGTTGCGCACGGCGCGCATGTCGGCGGACTCATTCGCGTCCGCGCCATAGGTGCGCCGTTCGCCGCTGCCCGCGCCGCCAAAGCCCCAGAAGCCGCCGAAGCCTTCAAACGGGTCGGCATAGGGGCGCTCGTAGCGCTGTCCGCCGTAGGACTGCTGTCCGTAGCCGGCCTGCCCATAGCTATTCTGTCCCGCGCCGCCGGGCTGATATTTATGGTTGACGATCATGTCGTAGGCTTCGTTGATTTCCTTCATCTTTTGCTCGGCCTCGGGGGAACCGTGGTTCACGTCCGGATGATATTTTTTGGCGAGACGCCGATACGCCGCCTTGACCTCATCGGCCGAGGCGGTGGAAGGAATGCCGAGCACCTGATAGGGATCCTGCACCATGCGGTTTTCCTTTCCTGTCTATTGCGCGTCGGTGGGCGAGCTGCCGTCCGACGCATTCTTCAGCTTCTTTTCCGCAGCCTCGCGCTTGCGGCTGTACACGGTCCACACACCGGAATAGAGCACATTGCGAATGATGCCCACATCCTGCACAATGGGTAGCTTTTCAAACTCCATTGCGCATTCGGCAATTTCCATCATAAGAATCTGCTGGATGCGCTCCTCATAGTCCGGCTCATGCCGAAGGGACAGAAGCGGGTTGTAACTGCCGTGGCGTTCATCCTTTGCCGCGTCGTCCCACGCGTCGATCAGATAGATGAATCGCCCCAGCGCACGGCCCATGCGCGTGAGCCCCGGCTTCCATTCGTCGTCGTACGGCGCAAACACCGCGCCGAGTAAGCGTCCAAAGCAGCCTGCGGCGGCATCCAAATCGGTCAAACGCGCCTTTTCTACCTCAGACAGCGCCTGAAGCTCCCTTCGGATTGCCTGTGCCTGCGCGGGATAGCGCGCCGCAGCCTCCTGGTAGCGCTTTCGGTAAAAGCGGGACAGCGTCAGGGACACATGGCTACGGTCGTCGTTCCAGTTGTCGAGCATGCGCTCGTAGAACAGAAGCAGATTCACGTCCGCGGCGTACAGCGTCATTGCACTTTTGGAAAAATGCTGCCGCTTTGCGGGATGCGTAGCGCACAGCGTGCTGCCCTTCTGCTCCTCCGGCTCGTAAAGCCCGCCCAGTACCAGTGCCAGAAACGCCGCGTCGTAGCTGAGCGTAAGCTGCCCCCGCCGTCCGCCGCGCTCCCGGAGAGACGCGCACACGCCGCAGTATACCTCGCGGAAGCGCTGCTTCTCTGCATCGGTCAGCGTGTCGGGATTGGTCATGACATAGCCGAACATGGAAACGCCTACGCCTTCTTTTTAAACGTTGCTCCGCACTTTCCGCAGGTGACTGTTTTTTCGCCGATGTTTCTGGGCAGACGCAGCCACGCCTTGCACTGCGGGCAGCGGTAGTACAGATACACCTTGCGGTTTTTAAAGCGGGTATGCGCCTGCCGCGCCTGTGCGACGAGCGGGGAGTACCATTTCAGGAACCATGCATTCTCCCTTTCTCGCGCGGGAATGTTGCGCGACAGCATGCGATACAGCGCCCACACCCACATAACGAACGTGAGCAGGCTGAGCAGACTCCATCCCAGGATGGATGCCAGAAGGCTTAGGATCAGCGAAGCGACGATGAGCGCCGTGCCCAGCTGATCCGGTCCGCGGCGACCGGAAAAAAAGCGATATAAGGCAGCCTGAAATCTTCCCATAGGAACCTCCCGATTAAGAGCTTTCCCTAATTATAGCACAGTTCACGGCGCATATATACGCCAATATTGTGACATTCCGTTGAAATCTAAAGCGCCGGAGCGGAAATTCCCGCTTTTCCGGCGCTTTTTGCAAATCCTGCCGCGTTTCTACCTTGCCCGAACGATTTCGGTGAGCACGTCCACCATGGCCTCCATTTCCTGCACGCAGGCGCATTCGTGGCGGCCGTGACCGTTCATTCCGCCGGTGGAGAGGTTGGGGCAGGGCAGACCGCGCCACGACAGGCGCGCACCGTCGGTTCCGCCGCGAATCGGCACGACGAACGGCTCAACGCCGCAGCTGCGGAAGGCGTCCAGCGCGCGGTCCACAACGTCCATGTGCTTTTCCATGATTTCGCGCATGTTGTAATAGCTGTCCTTCATCGTGAGCACCGCCGTGCCCTCGCCATAGCGGGCGTTGATGAAGTCAACGCAGGCGGCAAACTGCCTTTTGCGCGCCTCGAACTTCGCGCGGTCGTGGTCGCGGATGATGTAGAGGACGGAGGCGGCCTCCTCCGCGCCCTCGATGTGGTTCAGGTGATAGAAGCCCTCGTAGTTCTCGGTGTGCGCGGGCGTTTCCGCCGCAGGCAGAAGCGAGACAAACTCCACGGCAATCAGCGCGGCGTTTTTCATTTTATCCTTCGCGCTGCCGGGATGAATATTCACGCCGTGAAAGTCTACGCGCGCACCGGCGGCGTTAAAGTTTTCATACTCCAGTCCGCCCAGCTCGCCGCCGTCCACGGTATAGGCAAAGTCTGCGCCGAAGGCCTGGATGTCCAGTTTTTCCGCGCCGCCGCCGATTTCCTCGTCGGGCGTGAAGGCGATTTTCACGTCGCCGTGCTTGATTTCGGGATGCGTCAGAAGCCTGTGCGCCATTTCGAAAATTTCCGCCACGCCGGCCTTGTCGTCTGCGCCCAGAATCGTGCTGCCGTCGGTAACGACCAGATCCTTGCCCACCAGCGCCTTCAGATGCTCAAACTCGGCGGGGTCCAGCGTATAGCCATGCCCCAGATCGATTGCGCCGCCATCGTAGTTTTTGACGACGCGGGCGTTCATCGGCGTGCACGGCACGTCGTCCACCACGTCCAAGTGTGCGATCAGGCCGATGGACGGCTGTCCCTCGCAGTTGGCGGGAATGGAGCCGTATACATAGCCAAACTCGTCCACGCGCGCGTCCTTCACGCCGAGCGCAAGCAGGTCGTTCGCCAGCACCCCTGCCAGCGTCAGCTGTTCCGGCGTGGAGGGAATGGTGCGGCTTTCGGCATTCGATGCCGAGGGAATGTTTACATACTTCAGAAATCGTTCAAGCAGCGTCATACGTCAATCCTCCCCGTGTTTTCCGCGTCCTCCCGAAGCGGCGCCTGCCGCTGAAAGGGCGATTGTATTTCGTGCGTGCCGCCCGCAGCCAGAGCCGTCATTACGTCCAGCACGTGCAGCGTCTGAAGGTGCCCGGCGCGCGGCGTGCGGCGGTTCCGAATCGCGTTGCACATGTCCCACAGCCCCAGAGCGCGGCTGTTGGTGGAGAAGCCGAACGAAAGCGGCACCTCCTCCTCCGTGCGATCCTTGCGGAAAATGCGAACCGGCCCGCCGAAGGTGTTGGGATCCGGCGCGAAGAGCGTGCCCTCGCTGCCGTAGATTTCCATGCCGGAGGAATGGGGATACCATGCGTCGAACGTGGCAAGCATTCGCGCTACCGCGCCGCTTTCAAAGCGCAGAAGGCCGTCCACATAGGTATTCACGTTCACCTGAATGGCTTCGCCGAAATGCTCCTTTGCGGTGATCGTGCGCGTCGGAAACGAGGCCTTCGCCATGGATACGGTCTGCGTCACGCGCCCCATCAGGTTGATCAACGCCGTGATGTAATACGGCCCCATGTCCATCATCGGGCCGCCGCCGAATTGATAGAAGAAATCGGGGTCGGGGTGCCACGACTCCGGGCCATGCCCGATCATGTGCGCCGACGCGCCCACCACGGTGCCAATCGCGCCTGCGTCGATCAGCCTGCGCGCCGTTTGAAAGCCCGCGCCCAGAAAGGTGTCCGGCGCGCCGCCCAGGTACAGCCCGTTTTTCTCCGCGAGCGCCACAAGCTGCCGCCCGAGCTCCGCCGTGGCCGCCAGCGGCTTTTCAGAATATACGTGCTTGCCTGCCAGGAGCGCGGCGCGCGATACCTCGAAATGCTCCGCCGGACGCGTGAGGTTTAAAACGACCTCCACCTGCGGGTCGCGAAACGCGTCCTCCATCGTTTCGTAAATGAGCAGGGACGGGTATTTTTTCTTCGCAGCCTCGGCGCGCGCCCGAATCAGGTCGCACACGCCCACAAGCTCAATCTCTGGAAAGCGCGTAAAAATGTTTTCAAGATAAATGCCGCTGATGCAGCCTACGCCAATCATGGCAACCCTTGTTCGCATGCTTCTTCCTCCCTGCCGCGAACACGCAATTTTCTCCAACCTGCATTATAGCTCAAATCCCAAACGCCGTCAACTGCAAGGGCGCGCCTCGCGCCCGCACAGGCGGAAAAGGCGATTGCGCGCCTTCTAAAAGCCCGGATGGCAAGATTTTCTTCACCCTTGACAGCCCGGCCGCCGCGGGCTACAATGAGCGGCGGAATCGTCTATCAAAGGGAGCGTTCTGTGTTATGGAGCTTTCAAACCTGAAAATCGTGGCCGGGCTCGGCTCGCTGGATGCGTTCGATGCCTACGCGGAGGCTGGCGCGGACGAGCTGTTCGCCGGGTTCATTCCCGCCGAATGGCTGGAGCGCTGCGGCGTCGTGCTGCCGCTCAACCGGCGCGAGGTGCTTTTGTATCCCACGCAGATTGCCTCCATGGCGGACATGCGAACGCTTTCCCGGCTGAGCCGGGAGGCGGGCGTGCCCGTTGCAATCACGATCAACGCAACGTTTTATGCGCCCGAGCAGTACGAAGCCATCCGGTGCCTGGTTGAGACTCTGTTGGATGTGGGCTTTTCGCGCTTCATCCTCGCCGACCCCGCGCTTCTTCTGTATCTTCGGCGCGCTGGCTGCCGCGCGCGCATTCACCTGAGCGGCGAAATGGGCGCATTCAGCGTTCCGGCGCTTTCCCTACTGGACGGCCCGGACGTTTCCCGCATCATCCTGCACCGAAGGACGGGGCTTGACGAAATGGCGAAAATCGCCCGCGCATTTCCCAGGCGCGAGCTGGAGGCGTTTATCCTGAACGAGCGTTGCTACTACACCGGTGCTCTGTGCAATTCCCTGCATGCCGATGAGCTTCCGCACCTGTGCCGCGTGTCCGGCGAGCTCGGGAGTGTGTACGACTCATCCGACCTCTCCGCACCGTGCAGGTTTTCCTATAACGAGCATGCCTCGGGCGCGGCGGCAGACCCGGATGCGCTGGGCGCAGGCGGCTGCGGCTTCTGCGCTCTTCCGACCCTGTGCCGCGCCGGGGTTACGCACCTGAAGCTGGTCGGCCGCGGGAACCGCCCGGCGCGCATGGTGCGCGACATTCGCGCGCTGAAAACCGCGCTCACTCTCGCCGAATCGGATTTTCCGGCCGAAATGAAGCGCCGCCTGTTTCCAAGCGGCTGCGCTGGAGCGTGCTATTATCGAATGTAAGATGCAAGGCCCTCGGACTTAAGCTTCCTGCGGGATGAAAAGTGCCGGCCCCGCCTTCCCGGAGCCCGGCTATCGGCCCTCCGCGGCGCGGTCGATCAGCGCCTGCAGGGCAGGACGAAGGGCCTCTGCCCATGCGGCGCAGCCGGCGGCGTCGGGATGGCCGCCGTAGCGTGCCTGATATGGCCGCTCCGCGGATTCGGCTAAGACGGGCACCACGTCAAACAGTGCGTCGGCCTCGCGCGCCAGCGTAGCGCGAATCCGGTCGTTCGCCGTTATCCAGCGCTCGCGCAGCTCCTCCTTATAATTAAACGGCGGAATCGTTTGAAGGAGCACCCGCACGCCTGCCTCCCGCAGCCCTCGCACAATCGTTTGCAGACTCTGAAGGATCGCCTCGGCGGACGCCTCTCGTGCCATATCGTTTACGCCCAGACACACAACTGCCAGATCGTTCTGCTTTGCCTTATACAGCCAGCCGCCGCCGGTCGCCGCGTCGCGGGCGCGGGCATAGCCCAGCCCAAGGTTCCAGAACGCGCAGTTCGTGCCTAGCGCCTCCGAAAGCACGGCGCTCCAGTGCTCATACGCATTCGCCCTCGTGCCGCAGCCCTGCGTAATGGAATCGCCAAGATAGGCCACGCGCAGCTTCACAGCCCGGTCGCAGCCGACCATCCCGGCAAACAGCGTGTTCGCCGAGCGCGTCCAGCCCGTTTCCGTTTGCACGAACGACGGCAGCAGCGTCTCAGGGTGACAGGGAATGCGCGCGCCGCGCACGACGGTTTCCAGACACAGATACGCGTTCTTCTCCGCGCGCAGCGTCACCGGGTCGCTTGCAAAGCGATCGCCGGGCGCGACGGCCCTTCGCGGCGCGCAGTCAAACGTCAGCGTTTGCCATTCGGACGGCTCGTCGAAGCCATCCATGTCCGCGTGCGCCGTAATACCTACCCGCGCGGACAGAAGCTCCCAATCGCCCAGTGTCTGATTCACATAGCTGTGCTGCCCGTCCGAAAACGTCGAGTCTATCGCGTCGGAAAACAGAAGCGAATACCGATATTCCCCGCCCGCAAACACGCGGTAAAACACACGTCCGACCACCTGCGCGCCGTCCGTTTCAAACCAGCTCTGATTTCCGCTGCCCGCCAGCGTGTTGGAATGAAAGGTGTCAAAAAATTCACTCAGATTCATGCGCCGCCCGTCCCTTCAGCCAAAACCCGAAAATCCCGGAAGCAATCACATATCGTCAGAATTCAGTAGTTCACCCAAGCACGGAAGCCTTTATATGCGTCAAAGCGCTTTCACGATCTCCAGAAACCGGCTCATGCTAACAGCACCCTTTGGCAGGTCGTTTTCATCCTTGAATACCATGTAATAATGAAATTGGCTTCCTGCATGGTTACTCCATGCCGTACCGAGGTCGATTTTATTACGGCTGTCTTCGTTTTTCAAATGGTCACCCTTTGTTTCGGCGCAAATGATTTTGCCCTTTTCCGTGCAAATCAGGATGTCCGGATAGTGATTGATAAATCCATTGATACAGAATCCTTGCCGGGCAATATTTCTGTGCCACCAGCGCACGTTTGGAAGCGCCGTCAATTCGATGATCATCTCGGATTCGAGATTGTTTATATTGCCATCCTCCGAAAGATACAGCGATTTGCCATACATATTGGTATGGGTCACAGGATGGATGCTGGTTGGCATCCGAAACGACGGCAAACAATCTGCTCCGTCTGCAGCCAATCAAAAAACGTTTTCTGGCAATGCTCTGCCAGAAGATGGTCAACCTTCTCGCGGATTTTCTTTGCGTAAGCCAAAGGCGCTTTCTCCATCGTCGTAATCTGATCTCTGTTCATATTGCCGACGATCCGCTCGATATAGGATTTCAACTCTGCTGCATCTACACTGTTCAGTTTGTTCAGCTGCTTGAACATCATATCCTTGCACTGACGCACACGACTTTCCGGAGGCAGGTTATTGAAGTATTCTTTGAAAAACTGTTGTTCGGCCGTTTTCATTTTGAATACCTTCGGCAATCCGCCTTCATCTTTCCGCACGTCAATTTCGCGAATTTCCTCATTAGCAGAAGCGAAATCGATGCTGCTATCCTTATCCTTGAGGGTAAAATTTTCAGATAGCTGTTGCTCATCCAGCAGAACATGAGAGCCGTCCGTAAAGAGCGTCTCTGGAATAAACCGGAAGAATCTCGGAATTCTCAGATCGGCAATATCTTTCTGGAATTCTGGCTTCACCGAAAAGGTAGTCACTTTCTCCCGTACCTCCCAAGACATATTTTGCGTATAGGGATCATTCCCAGCCTGTATAATGGCTTCGTTGTATGCCTGTCCTGTCCGTTCTGCTTCTTCAAGCATGCTGTCAACTTTCGAGGTACCTTCAGGCGATTTTTCCGCTTCCTTGCGGCGCTGCAGTTCCTCCCCGATAGACTTTCCATCCACGTCGAAAACGTCTTCACTGTTCGTATCTGAAGACGTTCCCGTCTGAAAGAGGGTCTCGTCCATCTCGATTTGCATATCCTTCCGCCGTTGTGCTCGATCCTGTAAATTTTGCCCGACGAATACAGCGCCAATAGGGATTAGGATAATTGCAAGTGTATTGATGATTGTCAGTATGAGTTCAAATGTTGACATTGTGCAATCCTCCATATATCAATTTCTGTGGTCATTAAAAAATATCATCGACTGTTATCCATCTAATTTACATCCGCGATGTGAAATATGCCTACCCGCATTGCGTCCGGTACGTGTCCCTTGCCATACAATTCGGCGGTTTGCGAAACAGAAGGATTATTCATGGATAAGCGCTTCTGTTACAGTCATATTCACACATACTTATAAATTACCATAATAATTATAATCGAACATGCGGACGAAGGCAAGGGCTTTTCAACTCAAAAATCAAAAGTTTGAAAATTCCCCAAAAGAAGAAATGAGGCTGTTGTGCAATGATCAACAGCCCCTTTGTATAGATTGGAATGCTTTACGCGAGAATATCGTTCCAGATGCGGTTATAGTAGTCGAGGTTCTCAGTGATGTCGTGGAAGAATTCGCACTTGGCGAGCGCTTCCTCGGAGGGATTGAGCGCGGGGTTAGCGAGGTCCTCCTCGCTCATCATCTCCTGCACGGCGGTGATGGGGGAGGCGTAGTAGATGCACTCAAAGTTGCGGAAGGCAATGTCGGGGCGGCAGAGGAAGTCGATGAACTTGTGCGCCGCATCGGGGTTCTGGGCGTTCTTCGGGATGCACATGCCGTCCACCCACACGTTGGAGCCCTCCTCGGGCACCACGTACTTCAGGGATTCGTTGCCCATAATCGCGTACATGGCGTCGCCGGACCACATGACCGCCATGGCCGCCTCGCCGCTGATCATCTTTTCCTTGACCTCGTCCACCATGTAGCCCTGCACGATGCCGTCCTGCTTCTGCTTGATCAAAACGTCGCGCGCCTCGTTGAGCGCCGCCTCGCTGTTTTCGTTTACGGAGTAGCCCAGCATCTTCAGCGTGACGCCGATGGTGTCGCGCACGGACTTGAGCATGAACACGTCGTCCTGATAGCTGGGATCGAACAGGCTCTTCCAGCTGGTGATGGGCTCATCGACGTATTCCTCGTTATACAGAATGCCCACGGTGCCCCACATATAGGGCACGGAGTGCTTGCTGCCGGCGTCGTAGTCGGTATCCTTCAGCCATTCCAGCATGCCGTTTGCGTTGGGAATTTTGCTGTAATCCAGCTCCATCAGCATATCGTCGGCAATCAGGCGCTCGATCATGTAGTCCGACGGGAAAATCACGTCGTACACGCTACCGCCCGAGGTCATTTTCATGTACATTTCTTCGTTGGTTGTGTAGTTGAGATACTTCACTTTAATGCCGGTTTCCTTTTCGAAGTCCTTGATTACGTCGCTGTCGATGTAGTCGTAGCAGTTATAGACGATCAGGGTTTCCTCGGCCAGCGCGGCCGGGAAAAGGGAAGCGAGAAGTGCCAGCGCCAGAAAGAGAGCCAGTTTTTTCATGTTCGTATCCCCCTTACATAATGGTTTCGATGTTGGAGCGCTTATTGATAATGATCAGAAGGATCAATATCGTCAAAAACATCAGTGTGGACAACGCGTAAATCGTCGGCTTCACGCCCAGCTTCGCGGCGGAGTAAATCTTCATCGACAGGTTCATATCGGTGTCCGACGTGAAGAACGAAATCACGAAGTCATCCAGCGACATGGTGAGCGACAGAAGCCCGCCGGTGACGATGCCGG
This sequence comes from uncultured Oscillospiraceae bacterium, assembly GCA_964554795.1. Lineage (GTDB taxonomy): Bacteria > Bacillota > Clostridia > Christensenellales > Aristaeellaceae > SFHK01. The sequence goes on from CAZKQB010000021.1 coordinate 34,668, forward strand.
GGCGAATCTCCGGAAGAATGACCTTCGTTATCGCCTTCATCGGCTTGCAGCCGAGGTCGAGCGCGGCCTCATAGGTGTTTGGATTCATCTGCTTGAGCTTGGGAAGCACCGAGAACAGCACGTAGGGCGTATCGAAGGTCACGTGCGCCATAATCATTGTTACGATGCCGCGCGGCATGTGGATCGCCACAAACATCAGCATCAGGCTCACGCCGGTCACAATGTCCGGCATGGTCATAGGCAGGTAGGAAAGGTTCAGAAGCGCCGACGCGTAGCCCTTTTTGCATGCGTGAATGCCGATTGCGCCCAGCGTGCCCAGTATGATGCTGATTACCGTCGCAATCACGGCTACCTCCACGGTGAGCCGGAGCGCCTGCAGAATGTCCGGGTTGTTTGTAAACAGCTCGACATACCACTTAAACGAGAACCCCTCCCACTTGGCGCGCGACTTGCCCTCGTTGAACGACAGCGCGATCATCACCGCAATGGGCGAATACAGAAACACGAGAATGAGCGCCAGATAGGTTCCCTTCAGCCATTTTATAAACCGTTTCACCACTTCGCGCTCCCTTCCTTGGCCGGAGTCCGGTCAATGCGGTTCAACAGACCGATCGACAGGACGATCAGCGCCATCATAAACAGGCTCAGCGCCGAGCCGAAGCCCCACTCGTTTGCCACCATGAACTGTTGCTCGATCATGTCGCCCAGCAGCATGAACTTTCCGCTGCCCAGCAGGCTCGAAATGGCGAACGTGGTCACCGCGGGCATGAACACCATGGTAATTCCGCTTATGATGCCGGGCACGGACAGCGGCAGCGTTACCTTTGAAAATACGCGCACGGGGTTCGCGCCCAGATCCTCCGCCGCCTCGATTACGCGCGTGTCCATCTTCTTAAGCGCCGTGTGAATGGGCAAAATCATGAACGGAAGGTAGTTATACACCATGCCGAACAGTACCGCGCCCTCGGTTCCGATGAGCTTGAGGGGCTTAAAGCCCAGAGACTGCAGAATCGAATTGATGATCCCCCGCTTTTCCAGAAGCGACATCATTGCGTAGGTGCGCAGAAGGAAGTTCATCCACATCGGCAGAAGGATCAGAACGAACAGCGTTTTATATTTCGAAAAATCCTTGCTTGCCAGAAAGTACGCCGCCGGATAGCCTACCAGCAGGCAAATCGCAGTGCATTCCAACGCCAGACGCACGCTGCGCCACAAAACGCGCAGGTTGGTTTCCTCAAAGCAGCGAACGACGTTGGCCAGCGTCGCGCCGCCGTCCGCGCCGCGAAACGCATAAACCACCACAAAGATCATCGGGCAGACGGTGAACAGCACCATCCACAGCGCGTAGGGCCCGGCGAAACGGCTGCGTTTCATGAGTTCTTTTCCGCCTCCATCCTGCGCATGATGTGAATGTTGCTCGGCACGATGGACAGACCCACGCGGCTGCCGGTGGGATACATGGTGGTGGAGTGCACCTTCCACGTGAACGCCCCGGTGTCGACCTTCATTTCATAATGCACGCCCTTGAACAGAACGCTTTTGACCTCGCCCTCCAGCATGCCTACGTCGGTTCCGACCAGCATAATGTCCTCCGGGCGCACGACCATGTCCACGGGCAGGTTTTCCTCAAAGCCCTCGTCCACACATTCGAACACGTGCCCGGCTGCGGAAACCTCGAAGTCGCGCAGCATCGTGGCGGGCAGGATGTTGGAATCTCCGATGAAGTTTGCAACGAATGCGTTCTTCGGCTCGTCGTAAATCCGCTTGCCGTCGCCGATCTGCTGAATGCGCCCGCCGTTCATGACCACGATGGTGTCCGACATGGTGAGCGCTTCCTCCTGATCGTGGGTCACGTAAATGAACGTAATGCCCAGCTGCTGCTGCATGCTTTTGAGCTCAAGCTGCATCTCCTTGCGTAGCTTGAGGTCGAGCGCGCCCAGAGGCTCGTCCAGAAGCAGAACCTCCGGCTCGTTCACCAGCGCGCGGGCGATGGCGATGCGCTGCTGCTGACCGCCGGAAAGCGAATCCACACTGCGCTTCTCGTAGCCCTCCATCTTTACCAGGCGGAGCATGCGCTGAATGCGGCGGTCGATTTCCGCCTTTACCTGCTTGCGCGAGGGCTTGGCGACGTTTGGCAAAAGCTCCTCCGGCTTTTTCAGGTTCAGGCCGAAGGCGATGTTGTCGTATACGTTCAGGTGCGTGAACAACGCATATTTCTGAAACACGGTGTTCACGCGGCGGCGGTACGGCGGCACGGAGGCGATGTCCTTGCCGTCGAAGATGACCTGCCCGGCGTCGGGCGTTTCAAAGCCGCCGATGATGCGCAGCATCGTGGTCTTTCCGCAGCCGGACGGGCCCAGCAGCGTGACAAACTCGCGGCGGCGAATGTACATATCGACATTGTGAAGAACCTGCGTCTCCCCGAACGATTTGCTGATGCCCTTCAGCTCGATCAGTCTCGTATCCTCGTACATATCAGTCTCTCCTTGTCTGTCAGAAGCTGGGCGGCGTGGCCACCCAAAGTACACGGCAGGGCGTTTTGCCTGCGTTCACGATGCGGTGCGGCGCGACGGGCTTAAAATAGAAGCTTTCATCCTTCCGGGCGCGGATTCGCCTTTCGCCCAGCTCGATGATTACGCTTCCGGCGAGCACGTAGCCGAACTCCTCGCCCTCGTGCGGATCCTGCATCTCTGTTTCGCCGCCCGCGGCCATTTCCACTAAAATCGGCTCCATGATGTTTTTCTGCGCCGTGGGCACCAGCCAGCGGATATGTCCCTTCAGGCCCTCAAAATCTTCCTTCACACAGATGTCATCGTCGCCGAAAACGACTCGCTCGTCGCCCGTTCGGGCAAAAAATGCGCTCAGGTCGCTGCCGAGCGACGCCAGTATGTCCTCCAGCGTGGCAATCGATGGGCTGGTCAGGTTGCGCTCCACAAGCGATATGAAGCCCTTGGACAGCTCGCACCGGTCGGCCAGCTCCTCCTGCGTAAGCCCGCGCTGCAGGCGCAGGCGCTTGATCTTCTCTCCGATTTGCTCCATGGCGTGTTCGCCTCCCCGGAAAAGCCCTCGGCGTGTTTAGAATCATTAAACCGCAGCGCGGATTATATTAAACCACATAGCGTGTTTTGTCAATGCCCGGGAGGCTCTCCGTGCGTTAAAATTTAGTATCATGCGACCGGAAGTTTAGTATGGCTGTCATGTGACTACTTGCGGGCGGAGTGAAAATGTGGTATCCTGCTTCCATCCGAACAGGAGGCGACAGCATGAGCATTTTTTACGATGAGAAACAGAAAAGCTTTTATCTCGGCGCCGGAAAAGCCGGCTATGTTTTGCACGTGGACGAGGCCGGTCGGCTTTTGAACCTGCACTGGGGGGCGCGTGTGCCGGATGGCGCGATTCAGCCCGACCTCAGCCATTATCCCGCGCTTGCATCCTTCGATCCGCGCACGAACGCGCTCCCGTGGGAGCTTCCCACCCGCGGCAGCGGCTGGTACGGCGAGCCCGCCGTGGCAACGACGAATGCGCACGGAGACGATATTGTGCAATTGACGTATGCGTCTCACGCAATTTATCGCGGCAAAAACCGCCTGCCCGGCCTGCCTGCAACGTTTGCGCGCGCGCAGGGCGACGCGGAAACGCTGGAAATCGAGCTGGAGGACAGGCTGACCGGTCTGCACGTGACCGCCGTATACGGCGTGTTTGAAAAAACCGGCGCGATCACCCGCAGCCTGCGCCTGAAAAACGAGAGCGGCGAGCCTATCCGGCTGGACGGCGTTCTATCCGCCTCTGCGCCGGTGCACGGTAGCGGCTTTGACGTTATCCACCTGAAGGGCGCGTGGGCGCGCGAGCGTCACGTGACGCGCCAGACGCAGGGCGAGGGTGAATACCGCATCTTCAGCCAGAGAGGCGCGTCCGGTCACGAGGCCAACCCCTTCCTTGCGCTGTGCGAAAGGAGCGCCACGGAATTCTCCGGAGAGGTATGGGCGGTAAGCCTTGTCTACTCTGGAAGCTTTCAGGCGCTGTCCTGCGTGAACAATACCGAAAACAGCCGCCTGTCCATCGGCCTGAATCCGGACGTATTTGCCTGGCATCTGGAGCCCGGCGAGACCTTTGTCTCTCCCGAGGCGGCCATGGTCTATTCTCCGGACGGCCTGAATGGCATGTCCCATGCGTTCCATCGCCTGTATTCCGAAAACCTGATGCGAAGCCGGTGGTTTGAGCGCGACCGTCCCATCCTGATTAACAACTGGGAGGCTACCTATTTCGGCTTCGACGAGGAGAAAATTCTTCAGATTGCCCGCCGCGCGAAGGAGCTGGGCGTGGAAATGCTGGTGTTGGACGACGGCTGGTTCGGGAAGCGCAATACGGACAACTGCTCGCTGGGCGACTGGACGGTCAACCGCGAAAAGCTGCCCGCCGGCCTGAGCGGCCTGTCCGATCAGCTGCACGACCTCGGCCTGAAGTTCGGTTTGTGGTTCGAGCCGGAAATGGTCTCGCCGGACAGCGACCTCTACCGCGCGCATCCCGACTGGTGCCTGCACGTGGACGGCCGCGCCCGCGTAGAGATGCGCAACCAGCTGATTCTCGATTTGTCCCGCAAGGAGGTTCAGGACTACATTATTGAAAGCGTCTCCTCGGTGCTGGAAAGCGCGCGCATCGAATACGTGAAATGGGATATGAACCGAAACATGACCGAGCCGTTCTCAGGCGCGCAGACCGCCGCAAGGCAGAAGGAAACGCAGCACCGATACATGCTGGGCCTGTACCGCGTGCTGGAGGAAATCACCGCGCGCTTCCCGGAGATTCTGTTCGAATCCTGCTCCGGCGGCGGTGGACGCTTCGATCCCGGCATGCTCTACTATATGCCTCAGACGTGGACGAGCGACGACAGCGATGCCGTCGAGCGCCTGTTCATACAGTATGGCACGTCCTTTGTTTACCCGCCCTGCGCGATGGGCGCGCACGTGAGCGCCGTGCCGAACCACCAGACCGGCCGTACCACGTCCATGCAGATGCGCGGCGACGTGGCGCTGGGCGGCAATTTCGGCTTCGAGCTCGACCTTTCTCAGCTCTCCGACGCGGATGCCGAAACCGTACGACAGCTGATTGCGCGCGAAAAGCAGGTGCGAACCCTCGTTCGCACGGGCGAATTTACCCGCCTGCTTTCCCCGTTTGATCAGCCCTATGCCGCATGGCAGCTTCGCGCCGCCGATAATTCCGAGGTGCTTCTCTGCGTCTATCGCCTTCTGACCAAGCCCGCCACTCCGCACCTCCTCCTCAAGACCTGCGGCCTCGACGAGTCCGCTGCCTATGAAGATGACGACGGCGTCCGCTATTCCGGAGCCGCCCTCAACCGCTATGGTATCTGGATTCATCTTTCCGGCGACTTCACAAGCAGGGTCATCCGCCTGCGCCGCATCTGACGGCGAAAAACGCAAGCGAAAGCGAGTCTACCGAAGGCTCGCTTTTGCTTTTATCTGTCACTTCGCCGGAGCTGCGCCCTGTCCTCGGGGAGGCAGGTGAGTACCTTGCCAGAAACGAAGGAATCGCCAAAAAACGCAGGCCGGGGAGAATGCGGTTGCGCTTGCATTCTCCCCGGCGATCGGCGGTTCATCGGGCTGCGGATGGAACTGCCGGCTGCAACGCTGTCAGGCTCGGTGATTTCGTATTCCGGATTGTCAGGCATCTTGAAGACGCCGACGACGGAGTCGATCTTCAGACCATTGGCAGCGGTCAGGGTGGGCTTGTTCTTTTCCTTTGCAAAAACATGGCCGGCTGGACATTCGGAAAAGGCGCACTCCGATTCGGAGGCATTGTAAAAGGAATCCTTCACGCGGCTATTGCCATTGTGCGGGCGTAGGTTACGGCGTCGGCGGGGCAGACTGCGCCCCGTCTGCAGAAAGCTGCGCGTAGCCGACAAGGCAAACGGCCAGAAGCACGGCGGAGTAGGCGAGGGAAGAGACGAAGAACAGGGGAACGGCGGCGAGAGCCGGAAGGAGAAGGAGCCTTTGGCGTCGGGGCAGACGCAGGCAGAGAAGAAGGGCGGCGGCCATCAGCAGAAGGGCGCTGAGCGCCTGCGATACGCGAACGGAGCCGATGTACAGGCTATCCATGCGCAGACCCTCGACCACGGTGCGCTCGGCGGCGTACATGAACACGTAAAACAGCGCGGCGCGGCCGGGCCGGGCGAGGAAGCGCGTGCGCTCAAGAATGAGAATCAGAAGGCAGATGAGCAGGCACCACGCGGATTCATAAAAGAAGGTGGCCGCAAACCAGCCGCCCTCGCGCTCGATATACACGGCGAGGGGAAAGCGCTGAAGCGCTGGGCTTGTAATCGGCACGCCGTAGGCCTCCTGATTGATGAAGTTGCCCCAGCGGCCCACGGCCTGTCCGATGGCGAGCGCGGGGGCGGCTACGTCGGCCATGGCGAGGAAGGGGATGCGCTTTACGCGCGTGAAGAGCCACCCGGCCAGCACGCCGCCCAGCACGCCGCCGTAAATGGCCAGTCCGCCGCCGCGGATATGAAAGATTTGCAGAGGGTTCTCGCGGAATGCGTTCCACTCGAACGCTACATAATAAATGCGGGCGCAAACGATGGAAAAGGGAAGAACCCAGAGCGCCAGCGAAAGGGACGTATCCGGCGCAAGGCCGTAGCGCGCTTCGCGGCGGCTCATAAGAAGGATACCCAGCAGCACGCCCGCTGCGATCAGTATGCCGTACCAGTGAATCGAAAAGCCGAAAACGATCAATGCCGTGCGTGTGATTTTCATGGTCAGGCCAGACCTCCGAAGCGTTTCTCGTTAAATTATAGGCGAAAACCGGGGAAAATGTCAATCGGTTCCCGAAGGAAGGTTGCAATTGCGGCGGCTTTCGTATATAATCTATGGATGCTGATTTATTATGCCCATGACAGGCTGCAGCATGCGGCGGGAGGATTGAAATGGCCAGAAAGCGCGTGACCGGGCGGTTTTATGTTTTTTTGATGCTGGTGGCGGCCCTTGTGCTGTTTCTGTTCCGCGATACCTTTTTTGGAAGCAACGAGGTTGTAAACGTGCTGGACGGCGCGGCCTCGGACGTGCGCAGTGCGCAGGCGGTCATCATTCGTGACGAGCTTCCCGCGACGGAAACGCAGGTTACGCGCGTGGAATACGTGGCGGACGAGCACACGCTGGTGAAAAAGGGCGATACCGTCGCCTACGTATACTCGCTGGAATACAGCGAAAAAAAGCTTCAGGATCTCAACCAGACCCGCAAGAACATTCAGGAGTATCACAAGGTCGTGCTGGGCAAGGAGCTGGATTCGCAGCTTGAGGTATACGACCTGAACGTGAAGCAGAAGGCGCTGGAGCTCAAGAATCTGGTGCTTCGCACGACGCACGGCAACCTTCTGAAGCTGATCGATCAGCTGACGGATGCAATGACGCAGCGGCGGCAGTACATGAGCGCCAACATGCGCTCCGACGCCAAGCTGATCAAATACTACGACGACGAAACGCAGAAGCTGAACAGCATTGAATCCTGGCGCACGGCGCGCAGCGCCGACCGGGGCGGCGTGGTGAGCTTCTACATGGACGGCTATGAGGCCGCTCTAACCGTCGACCGGCTGGAGGAAATGTCCGTCGCCGACATGCGCGCGGTGCTGGCGGGCGAAACGCTGGAAAGTACGGGCAGCCGCACGGTTACGCCCATTTACCGCATTGTGGATCAGAACAAATGGTATCTGGCCGTGCTGTCCGAGGACGGATCGTGGAACCCCGTCATTGGCACGCTGTACAACTTCCAGCTGGAGGGCTTTGAGGATCTGGTATACACGGGCACGGTAATCCGCGTACAGAAGACCGGCGCCACCGTCATGGCGCAGCTAGAGGTGACCGACCCCGTAGGGCCGCTGATCTATCAGCGCGCCGGAAACGTGGTGCTGGGCACGAACCTGTCCGGTCTGCTCGTGCCTTCGCGCGCTGTTTCCCAGATGAACGGGCAAAGCGGCGTCTGGCTGTACGACGTGCCCGGCGGAACCTTCGTGCCGGTGGACGTTTTGAACAACGACGGAAAGAACGCGCTGATCCTGCCCCTGGTCGAGGGCGTTATAAGCACTGGTTCGCGCGTTTTGATCAAATGACGGACGAGGCGCTTAGGTATCGCGCGCTGCGGGAAAGGCTGAACGCGCATTCGCCGCTCAGGGAGGGCGTTTGCATCCTGCCGGTGACCAAAACGGTGGAGCCTGCGCGCATCCTGCCATTGAAGGACGAGGGCGTAACCGAGGTCGGCGAAAACCGGGTGCAGGAGGCGCTTATGAAGCTTCCTGCGCTGGAGGGCGCGCTCGGCATTCGCATCATCGGGCGGCTTCAGACCAACAAGGCGCGGCAGGTAGCCCGGTTTGCGCGGGCGGTGGAATCGCTCGACCGGCTCGAGCTGGCCGAGGCGCTTCAGCGCGCGCTGGACAGGGAAAACCGCGTGCTGGACGTGCTGATTGAGGTGAACGCCGGGAACGATCCCGCCAAGGCGGGCGTCTTGCCGGAGGAGGTAAGCGGCTTTGTGCGCGCGGCTTCGAGCTATGACCGATTGCGCGTGCGCGGATTGATGACCGTCGCGCCGATTGCGGCCGACCCGGAGACCGTGCGCCCGTGCTTTCGCCGGATGCGCCGTTTGTTTGAGGATTTGGGCGCCGGCGACTGGGATACGCTGTCGATGGGTATGTCTGCCGATTGCGAGGTGGCGGCCGAGGAGGGCGCTACGCAGGTTCGCGCGGGAAGCGCGATTTTTGGAAAGAGAAACTGACAAGCTCCGCCTGAAGAGCGGGATAATGGGGGATAAACGGAAATGGGTCACGTTCTGAGCAAGGTTCTGGAATTCATCGGCCTTGTGGATGAAGTCGAATCGGATGCGCGCGAGGGTGCGCGTCCGCGTTATCGCGAGGAGGTCTATGAGGAGCCCCGCTATACGCCGCGTCAACAGGCGCGGCCGGCCTCCGATGCGAGAGGAAGCCGCTTCGACGGCGCGCAGACGCGTTCGTCCGGCGCTCAGCGTTCGCGCACGGACGGCGCGCGAACGCGCGGAGGCGCAGGCTATTCCGGCCGCGCCGAGACGGGCGGGAGCTATGAGGACAACGAATACAGCGTCGCTCGTCCGCAGCGCAGTAATAAGATGCAGCCGAACCCGACGACGATCGTATACTATCTGCATTCGCTTTCGGAGTGCTCCGGCGTGATTGAGGATCTGATCGGCGGGAACTCCGTGCTTCTGAACCTGGAGGAAACCGACGTGCAGCTGATGCAGCGCGTGGTGGATACGCTGGCGGGCGCGGCGTTTGCGCTTCACGCCAAGATTCGTAAGGTGTCGGAAAAGATGTACCTGATTGCGCCGGAAAACGTGGATGTGAACATGACCTCCAGCGTCAACCGTCACTATTGAGAGGAGACGAAATGGGAAACGTTGTATCTCAGATGATCGGGATCGGGCTTCTGTATTTCCTGAGGTTGATCGATCTTGCGCTACTGGTTCGGTGCGTGCTGAGCTGGATCGTTTCGCCCTACAGCCGCGTGATGCAGTTTTTTGTGATGCTCACCGAGCCGTTCGTTGTGCCGTGCCGAAGGCTTTTAAGCCGGATGACGGGCGGTAGGCCCATGATGCTCGATTTTTCGATGCTGGCGGCAATGCTGATGATTACCGTGTTGCAGCGTTTGGTGAGCGTGATCTTCTTCTGACGGAAATTTTTGTGAAATGTGCGCCGGCGGCAGGAGTCCGCCCGCGTGCGTCGAATTTCTTATTAACTATGCGCATGGAATTGCGCTTCATGATCCGGGCGGCGACGCCGGGCTACCAAGGAAAGGATGAATAGTATGGCGATTACGGTGAATGATATTCGCAACAAGCAATTCAAAATGGAAGGCCGCGGCTACAACTGCGACGAGGTGGACGATTTCCTCGATGAGCTCGCCGAGCAGATGGAGAAGCTCATTCGCGAGAATACGGGTCTGAAAAATGATCTCGCCGCCGCGAAGGAGCAGGCCGAGGCGGCAAAGGCTGCCGAAAAGACCGCGCTGGAAGCCGTTCACACGCCCGCCGTGCAGCAGGATGCGCCGCCGACGTTCAACGAGCCCAGCTATTTCAAAAACCTCGAGACCACGCTGCGCGAGACGCTGATCAGCGCGCAGCGCATCGCCGACGAGACCATCGACGACGCCCGCAAGAAGGCGCGCAAGATCGTCGCCGAGGCCGAGGAGCATGTGAACACGCTGCAGGAGCAGTCCGCGCAGAAGCTGGCGGAGGCTCGTGCCGACTACGACGCGCTCAAGAACGCGTCCGAGGAATACCGGCGTAGCTTCACGTCTCTGGTTGAAGAGCAGACCCGCCTTCTGAAGGAAAATCCGATCTTCAACTGATTCACGGCGCGCGGAGCGGCTCAGCCGCATCCGCTGACGTGGGCCGTCCCTCTGCTATGAGGGATGGCTCTCTTTGCGTAAAGGGCTGTCTGGGAATTTTAACCGGTCACATGATTCCGCCCGATTCGGAGATACTGGCAATCGGGGGGTGAGGCGGATGTCCGACGACGGGCTGTTTCGCAAAATCGAAACTCTGGCGAACACGCTGGAGCGCATGCGGCTGGACGAATATCTCGATTTCGTGTCCGATCGGCGGCGGATGGTAAGCGCCGCGTTTCTGGGCGGCGTGATGCGCGGCGTGGGGTTTATGTTTGGCTTTTCCATCATCGGCGCAGCGGTGGTGACGATTCTGCGCTCGGTGGTGCTGGATAACATTCCGGGCATCGGAAGCTTTCTTGCGGAGGTAGTCAATGAGATGGAATCGCGCACGCGATAGGGTGCTCTGTGCGGCGCTGACCGCGCTTCTGGCGGGCACCGACCGTCTGATGAAGTGCTGGGCGCTGACGCTGGGCGAGGGCGGCACGCGGGAGGGAATCGAGCCGGTTTTCCGGTTTTCATTTGCGTGGAATGAGGGTGCGGCGTTTTCCATGCTGAATTCGCGGCCGTGGCTGGTGACAGCTCTGAGCGCGGCGGTGCTTTTGCTTGTGGCGTGCGCGGTGTTTTTGAGTCGCGGGCTTTCGCTGCGCGTGCGGCTGTGCCTGACGCTGGCGCTGGCCGGAGGGCTGGGAAACTTGATCGACCGGGCACTGTATGGCGCGGTGATCGATTATATCGAGCTTACGTTTATCGCCTTCCCAGTGTTCAATTTTGCCGACATCTGTGTGACGGCAGGCGCAGCGCTGTTTGCGCTTTTCACGCTGCTGCCGGAAAAGAAGGAGGCGAGGGCATGATTTTCACCATTGACGCGGCTGACGCCGGCGAGCGTCTGGATATGTTTCTTGCCCGCGAGGCGGACATCACCCGTTCGCGTGCCGGGACGCTGATTCGTGAGGGCGCGGCGCTGGTGAACGGTTGCGCGCCGACGAAGGCCGGCTACGCGCTGCGGGAGGGTGACGAGGTCGCCCTTGAAATTCCCGAGCCCGCGCCTGCGCACGTGCAGGCAGAGGACATTCCGCTGGAAATCGTGTATCAGGATGACGACCTGGCCGTGGTATACAAGCCGTCTGGCATGGTGGTGCATCCGGCGGCGGGAAATCCGAACGGAACGATGGTCAATGCGCTTCTCAGGCATCTGAACGGGCTTTCGGGCATCGGCGGAGAAATCCGCCCCGGCATCGTGCATCGGATTGACAAGGACACCTCCGGGCTGCTTTTGGTGGCAAAAAACGATCGTACGCACGTGAAGCTGGCGGAGCAGATCGCCGCGCACTCGATTGAGCGCGCGTACCGCGCCATCGTCATTGGGCACATGAAGGCCGAGGAGGGCGACGTGGACGCGCCGATTGGGCGGCATCCGACCGACCGGAAGAAAATGGCCATCGTGCCCGGCGGGCGCGAGGCGCGCACGCACTGGCGCGTGCTGGAGCCGCTCAGAGGCGCGACGCTGATGGAATGCGTGCTTTCGACCGGGCGCACGCATCAGATTCGCGTACATATGGCCTCCCTTGGGCACCCCGTGCTGGGCGATCCGGTGTATGGCCCGAAAAAATCGCCCTATGCGGTGGAGGGAGGACAGCTTCTTCATGCGTTCCGGCTGGGCTTTATCCACCCTTCGACTGGCGAATTTATGAAATTCGAAGCCGAGCCGGAGACAAGGTTCATGGAATGGCTTCGAAAGCTTCGGGAGTCGCGGTGACGGCATTCGCGCGCGTTTCGGCTGGCTATCGATTGTTCGGCGAGCGGAGGCGCGGCGGATGAGAGGACTTTGAAATTCGAAAAGCGCTCGATTCGTCGGAGCATTGGCGGCTCTGAAAAGGCGTTTAAAAAACGGCAGATTGGCGAAGGCTGCTGCAAAATTCAGCCGCAGGCGCGGGACAGAATGCCTGAAGCGGCGATCCTTTTTCGTATCTGCGGCGGACGATCGCGGTAATTCTTTCAACCCATAACGCACCCCCGCGCGGGACACACTGTTCATCGACGGACAGGCGACCGCGGCGGAGGTGCGTTTCTTTGTGAAGAGTCTTAGAGGACTTACGGGTATGCCGGTGGTGCGCGCGGACAGCGGACGGCGCGCCGGACGCGTGGCGCGCGTATGTGTGGACGACGGGCTGACGATGCTGTGCGGCATGTGGGTGGCAAACGGCTGGCGGCGGGCACGCTATTGTCCTGCGGGGCAAATTTGCCTGATCGGAGACGTTTCCATTCTGATTGACGGCGAGCCTTTGCGCGCGCGGCAAAGCGCGGCCTGCGGGCGCCCGCTTGCGCTGCGCCGCGCGCTGAACGCCGCCGGAGAAATGGTCGGCGCGATTACCGGCGCATATGTGGATGAGGAAACGCTCGAAATTGTCGCTGTGGACCTGACGCGCGGCTTCTGGGAGGATCTGAAGAGCGGTCGGCAGCTTGTCCGTCATTTTGAAGCGCACGTGCCCGAAGCGGACGTGGTTCTGATGGAGGAAGGGGATGAAAACGATGAAGCGTGGATGGATCAAGGGGATGATCGCGGGCGCGGTTCTGGGAGCGTCGGCGGCGACGGTGTATGGAATGATGAACTGGCAGGTGGAGCGCAAGCTGGGACGCGCGGCGATGAGCGCCGGACGAACGGTGTCTGAGAAGGTGCAGGATTGGTTTGGGTGAAGATGCGGGCGGGGGAGCAAGCTCCCCCGCCGCCGGGCCTGACGGCCCTGCCACCCCCTTGGGAGGCGGATACGATTTCCTGCGGAAATCGTTTTGATTGGAAGTTCGAAAGGGCTGCGGCCCTCTCGAGCACACCCGGAGGCGGAG
>CAZKQB010000022.1:0-47706 GCA_964554795.1 uncultured Oscillospiraceae bacterium
AAGTCTCACTTCTTTTTTTGGCAGCGGGTGTGCAAGATGTATTGTAGCGCTACAAGCCGCATTTTTCACTCGCGCAGAAGGTTCTTGACATTCCGTAATTGTTTTGATATACTGTATACGTATTTTTATGTCATTTTGTAATAAAATTGGCAAAGGAGGGTTCGCATGAATCGCCTGACCTCGAATCTTCGAAGGCTTCTGGCCTGCACACTGATCGTCGCCGCCGTGCTTGGCGGACTCCCGTCCGCATCTGCCGAAGCGCAGAAAGCCATTGTAGCCACCGGGAGCCTTCACGTATATCGCGATGCAGCGATGAAGACGTTTTACGGCAATGTAAAAAAATATACCGTGCTTACCGTGGTATCTGTCTCCGGCAATACCGCCCGAGTGCAGCTGAACGGAAAAACCGGCTACTGCGCGGCTGACTCGCTTGCGATGCTCGACGACATAAAAAAGCCTGCTTCCGTAACGACAAACACACGCGTGTATCTTTCTGCAAACGGGAAGGGCAAATCCGTCGCCGTAAAAAAGGGCTTCCGACTAAACCTCGTCGCCGTAAATGGAAAGAAGGCAATGGTTGAGAAAAACGGAAACATTGGCTACATGTGGGCGAAATACCTTTGCCTGGATTCGGATGCCTCGACAGAAGAGACGTTTACCGACGCAAATTTTGAGGCAACCGTGAAGGCAAGCCGCGTGAAGGTCTACGAAAAGCCCTCCTCGGACAGCAAATACTTAGGCTCAATGAAAAAGGGAACGACGGTCGACGTGCAAAGCTACAGCGCGTCATGGGCGTACGTTCGTCTCGGCGCACGCTATGGCTATTGCGCAAAAAGCGCGCTTGAGAAGAAGGCCTCTCCCACCCCTGCCGCAACGTCTTCCGTTACATATGACGAATTTCCCGCCGTCGTCAATGCAAAGGCGTTGAAGGTGTACGCCTCCGCGTCTACCGGCTCCAAGCTACTAGGTACACTGAAAAACGGACGAAGCGTAACCGTACACGCATACGATAAAACCTGGGCGCGCATCAGCCTGAATGGGAACTACGGCTACTGCCTGAAAAGCGGTCTGAAAAAGCAGGTTGAATCGCCGGTTCCCACCGCATCTTTCTCCCCTGCGCCCACGCCAAAGCCCACGGCTACGCCGGTACCCTCCACTGTACCCGCGGTTAAACCGACGACATCGGCCACGCCCGCGTCAACCGATGCGATTTTCAGCAACGACTCTCTTTCGAACGAACAGAAGGTGTTTGCGTTCATCACAACGCGCATGGGCTACACTTCTGCAGTCGCCTGCGGCATTATGGCAAATATCTATGCCGAGTCCCGCTTTAACCCGGCTTCCGTTTCCTCTGCGGGCTACAGCGGCATCTGTCAGTGGAGCAAAACCCGCTTTGCAGCAATTGTAAGCTGGTGTGAAAGCCGCTCCTATGATCCCTTGTCTTTAGAGGGACAGCTGAACTATCTGAAATACGATCTCGACAGCCGGAACACCGTCTATCACAAGGCGCTCAAGGCCATGGGCAACGCCGCGCAGGACGCCTACGACGCAGGCTACTATTTTTGCTACTACTATGAACGTCCCTCAAATAAGGCTTCGAAGTCCGATACGCGCGGCATCCGCGCCCGCGACGTATATTGGCCGAAATACGAAAACCGCTGACAGGAGACGAAACCATGCTGAAGCTGTTTGACACGCACTGCCACATCAACGACGAGCGCTTTCAGAACGATCGCGCCGACGTCATTGCCCGCATGCACGAGGCCGGCGTTTGCCGCGCCGTAGTCGTGGGCGATGGCGCGCGGGATCCCTCCGACGCATTTGCTCTCGCGTACGAAAACGACTTTCTCTTTGCTGCCGCGGGCGTGCATCCGCACGACGCTGCGCTGTGGACGGACGCGCATCCCCAGCTGCTTCGCGAATGGATGGCTGTGGACAAGGTTGTCGCGCTGGGTGAAATCGGTCTGGATTACCATTATGATCTCTCCCCTCGCGACGCGCAGAAGGACGTATTCGACCGCCAGCTCGACCTTGCCTACGAGCTGAACAAGCCTGTAATTCTGCATATCCGCGAGGCTCACGGCGACGCGACAGATATGCTGCTGGCTCGCGCCCGCGCCGGACGAATGCCTCGCGGCATCATGCACTGCTACACCGGCAGCTGGGAAAGCGCGAAGACCTATCTGAACCTCGGGCTGTACATCTCTTTTTCCGGCGCACTTACATTCAAAAACGCGCCGAAGCTATGGGAGGTAGCTGAAAAGGCACCGCTCGACCGACTGCTCATTGAAACAGATTGTCCCTATATGGCTCCGGTTCCACTGCGCGGACAGCGCAACGAGCCTGCTTACGTTGCCTATGTGTGCCGGAAGCTGGCTGAAGTACGCGAAATCGACGAAGATACCGTCGCACAGGCCACTTTTGAAAACGGATTGCGCATTTTCGGCTTGAGCGAAAGAAAGGATGGCTAATTCAATGCGAAAACTGCTGAGCCTGCTCCTTGCGCTTCTGCTGCTGTTTGCGTCGCTGCCCGCGTGGGCAGATGCCGAGTTTTCGGCTTACATTAAAAGCAGCAGCGCGACGATCTATTCGGATGCGAAGCTGGAGACCTCTGCCGGGGCGCTCAAGAAAAACACCGTCGTCACCGTCCTCGCCTATAAAAATGGCGTTGCGAAGATTCAATACAAAAACCGGATCGGCTTTGCACGCGTATCGGATCTGGGAAGGGTGAGCGATATTGCCAGCCGTGCAACGCTCGTTCGCGAAAGTAAGGTGTATTCCAAGGCCTCCACAAAGTCGAGCTATGTGACGGTTTCCGCCGGGACGGAGGTATACGTGCTCAAGGTCACAGGCGCGTGCGCGATGATCGAGCGCAAGGGCAAGGTTGGCTATGTACATAAAAACTGCCTGTCGCTTTACGCCGCTGAGGAACCTAAAAAGGAAGAAGCGCCCGAGGTCGTATACGAGGAATATGAGGCAAAGGTAACTGCCTCCTCCCTGCGCGTATATGCCTCCGCCAATAAGAAATCCAAATCATTGGGCACGATGAAGAAGGGTGCGCTCGTTACCGTTGTCGCCACCCGTGGAAGCTGGGCGCGCGTGAAGAAGGGCGAGCGCGTGGGCTACTGCGCGCTGAATGGTCTTGAGAAGTACGTCGATCCTTATGCATACCTGAAGGACGGCCGCTATTCAAACGAAAAAACCATCTACCTTTTCCTTACTAAGGAAATGAAGCTGTCCCCGGCAGCCGCGTGCGGCGCGCTGGCTAACATCAAATTTGAAAGCGGCTACCGCACTGGTGCGCTCGGCGACGGCGGCCGAAGCTTCGGTATCTGTCAGTGGTTCTATCTGCGTTTCACGAGGCTCAAGAATTTCTGTCAGAATCGGAATTACGACTATGAGACGCTTGAAGGTCAGCTGTGGTTTCTGAAATACGAGCTGGAAACCTATTACCCAATGGTGCTACGCTATCTTCGCGGCGTCGAAAACACAGCCAAGGGCGCATACGACGCTTCATGGTACTGGTGCTACCATTTCGAAGGCCCGGCCAATCGCGAACGGCTTTCTGTCACGCGCGGTACCTATGCCCGGGACACCGTCTGGCCGCGCTACGGCGATTGAAAAGGGAGGAACCTCTTTGGAACGCAAGCTGTTTTATGAGCTTTTGGACGCATGTCCGGTAATCGCAGCCGCGAAAAACGAAGAGGGACTGCGCCACTCGCTCGACACAGACTGCCAGATCGTGTTTGTGCTGTATGGAAATGTGGCCAACATCCCGGACATCGTTGCACGCATCGACAAGGCCGGAAAGACGCCCGTTGTGCATATCGATCTGGTCGACGGTTTAGCCGCGCGCGAGCCTGCGGTCGACTACATCCGTTTGCGCACGGCATCCGCCGGAATCATCTCTACAAAGGGCATTCTGATCAAGCGCGCCCGCGAGGTGGGGCTGATCGCCATTCAGCGCTTTTTCCTTCTGGACTCCATGGCGCTGACCAACATCGAAAAGCAAGTAAAAGCCAATCAGCCCGACCTGATCGAGGTAATCCCCGGCGCTATGCCAAGGGTAATCCTCGGGCTTACGCAGTCTCTTTCGCTGCCGGTCATTGCGGGCGGCCTGATTCGCGACCGGGAGGATGTAGAAAACGCCCTTGCCGCCGGTGCCCGCGCGATTTCCTCCTCAAATGCCGAATTTTTACGTCATTTTTCGTCACAATCTTAACAAATAAATGCTATAATCGCTTTTGTCAGCTTAGACCGAATACGGAGATTTAGAGAGTATGAGGACACAGCCGTCAGGTTGTATTTCTTGTACTCTTTTTCTGTACATCGATTTACAGAGGTTTGGAGGGATTTTTGCAATGTATGACGTTGCCGTGATCGGCTGCGGCGTCATCGGCGCCGCGACGGCATTCTCGTTGTCCATGTATCAACTGAACGTCGTCGTACTGGAAAGAGAAAACGACGTGGCTCTGGGTGCAACCCGTGCGAACAGCGCCATCATCCACGCAGGCTACGACCCTGAGCCCGGCACGAAAATGGCGCGGCTGAACGTGCGCGGCTGCGAGATGGCAAAGAATCTGTGCGCCCAGCTGGATGTACCCTATCAGAACAACGGTTCCCTCGTTCTTGCCTTTTCCGAGGAGGAAATGACCACGGTGCGCGAGCTGTATGCGCGCGGCGAAGCGAACGGCGTTCCCGGCCAGCAGATTCTGAGCGGCGACGAGGTTCGCGCCATGGAGCCCTACGTTTCAGACGAGGTCGTAGGCGCTCTGTACGCGCCGTCCGCAGGCATTGTCAATCCATGGGAATACGCCATTGCCATGGCAGAGGTCTCCGTGCAAAACGGTGTTGAAGTACGCCTGAACGCGGATGTCACCGCGATTTCCCGCACTTCCGACGGCTACCGCATCACCGCAGGCGGTCAAACCCTTGACGCGCGCTACGTTGTGAACTGCGCGGGCGTTGACAGCGCAGTTGTTCATCAAATGGTTGCGCCAAAGGCATTCAGCATCTACCCCGTGCGCGGAGACTATTATCTGATGGACAAATGCGAAAGCGTCCGCGCGCGCTGCGTGCTCTTCCAGTGTCCTTCCGCACTGGGAAAGGGTGTACTCGTTTCCCCCACCGTGCACGGCAACCTGATCGTCGGCCCCAACGCTGTATCCTGCGAGGACGCTCACCGCGTAAACACCACGGCAGAAGGCCTCGCCTACGTCAAAAAGGCAGCCGCGCGCTCAATTCCGTCCATTGACTACCGCAGCGCCATCCGCAATTTTGCCGGCATGCGTGCAAACTCCGACCAGAAGGATTTCGTTATCGGTATGGCGGCTGAAAACTTTCTCGATCTGGCCGGCATCAAATCCCCCGGCCTCTCCAGCGCGCCCGCCATCGGCGAGGAGGCTGTGAAGCTTCTTTCCGAAAACGGACTTGCACTGACCCCAAGGGCAAATCCCATCACTACGCGCAAACGCATCCGCTTCAAGTCACTCAGCGAAGCGGAAAAGCGCGACACCGTACAGCGCAATCCCCTCTATGGCCGCGTGATCTGCCGCTGCGAAACGATCACCGAGGGTGAAATCGTGGATGCGATTCATTCCCCCATCCCTCCCTGCTCTCTGGACGGCGTAAAGCGGCGCGCCGGCTCCGGCATGGGACGCTGTCAGGGCGGCTTCTGCGGACCGCGCGTGCTGGAGATTCTCGCGCGCGAATTGAAGCTGGATCCCACTGAAATACAAAAAGATCGCGCCGGAAGCTGGATTCTGGCCTGCAAGACAAAGGAGGAGGCAAAACAGGTATGACGTATGATCTGATTGTCATTGGCGGCGGCCCCGCCGGTTTAGCTGCAGCTGTAAGCGCCTCCGAGAACGGGCTTAAAAGCATTCTCATCGTCGAGCGTGATAAGGAGCTTGGCGGCATCCTGAACCAGTGCATTCACAACGGCTTCGGCCTGCACCGCTTCAAGGAGGAGCTGAGCGGCCCCGAATATGCGCGCCGCTTCATTGATATGCTCAAAAATACCACCGTCTCGGTATTGACTGATACGATGGTGTTGGATATTACCTCTGACCGAACCGTACACGTCGTAAGCGCGCAAGGCGGTTATCAGGCACTGAAAGCAGGCGCCATCGTGCTTGCGATGGGCTGCCGTGAGCGCACGCGCGGCGCCATTGGCATTCCCGGCGACCGCCCGGCGGGCGTATTTACCGCTGGTACGGCGCAGCGCTACATGAACCTTGAAGGCTATATGTGCGGCCGCCGTGTCGTCATCCTTGGAAGCGGCGACATCGGCCTGATCATGGCGCGGCGCATGACGCTGGAGGGGGCAAAGGTGCTGGCCTGCGTCGAGGTCATGCCCTATTCCGGCGGTCTAACCCGCAACATCGTGCAGTGTCTTCACGACTTTGACATTCCGCTTTACCTCTCTCACACCGTCACGGACGTCGTCGCAACGGATGGCCGCGTTTCCAGCGTCACTGTCGCAAAGGTAGATGAGCGACGCGCCCCTATCCCAGGAACAGAAATGCACTTTGACTGCGACACGTTGCTCCTTTCCGTAGGTTTAATTCCCGAAAACGAGTTGTCCCGCTCAGCCGGCATCGCAATCGACCCACGCACCAACGGCCCCATCGTGTTTGAGAACATGGAAACCTCCATACCCGGCGTATTCGCCTGCGGCAATGTCGTTCACGTGCATGATCTGGTTGACTACGTATCAGCCGAGAGCGAGCGCGCCGGCAAAGCCGCCGCACGCTTTGTTCTAAATGGCGAAGCGCAGGGCGAACCGATCGAGCTTCGAAACGGAGACTCCGTATCCTACACTGTGCCGCAGAAGCTTCGCCGTGAAAACGTAGAAAAGCTTGTCGATGTATTCTTCCGCGTGCGCCGCATCTTCGGCGCAAGCGTAATTAACGTAACGAGCAGCGGACAGGTGCTTGCCTCCTACAAGCGCGAGCGTATGGCGCCCGGCGAAATGGAGCATTTGCTGCTTCCCACCGCTTTGATTGAAAAAGCTTCCGACGAAATTACCATTTCCTGCGAGGAGGCGGATTGCAAATGAAGGAACTGATTTGTATCGTCTGCCCGAAAGGCTGCCATCTGAAGGTGGATGAAGCAACGGGCTATGCTGTAACCGGCAATTCCTGTGCCCGCGGAGCGGAATACGGCCGGAACGAATGCACCCATCCTACGCGCATACTGACGACCACCGTCAGAATAGACGGTGCTGCCTATCGCCGCTGTCCCGTTCGCACCGAGCGCGCCATCGACAAGGCTCTGCTTTTCAAGGCCATGGATGAGCTGAACCGTGTTCAGCTTCACGCGCCCGTTCATACAGGCGACATCGCCCTTGAAAACGTATGTGGAACCGGTGTAAACGTGATCGTAACCCGCGAGCTGTAAGACTTCCCTTTTCCCGCATACGGGCGTGCCTGGGCTTCTCTTAAAGCCAGGCACGCCCGTTTTTTATAATAAAAATTTATGGCGAAAATGCGAACATAGTAACTTTATTATGCTGCAGCGCGGATTGATTGCGAACTCAAGTTTTCTGTGCTATACTATCAGAAAAATGGAAAGCAGAGGAAGCTCCTATGGGATATATGATCGGTATTGACCTTGGCACCACAAACTCCTGCATGGCTTATATTGAAAACGGCGAACCCGTCATCATACCCAACGCCAACGGCGCGCGCACGACTCCGTCCGTCGTGGCGATTACCAAAGCCGGCGAACGCGTAGTAGGCGAAGCCGCTAAGAGACAGGCCGCTGCCAACGCCGGGCGCACGATTCAGTCCATCAAGCGTCAGATGGGCAGCGAATACCGCGCAATGATCGACGGGCGCGAATACTCGCCGCAGGAAATCAGCGCAATGATTCTTTCGCGTATGAAAGCGGATGCCGAAGCCTATCTTGGCGGCTCCGTAACCGACGCCGTGATTACCGTGCCCGCCTACTTCAGCGATGCCCAGCGGCAGGCCACTAAGGACGCCGGTGCAATCGCCGGTCTGAACGTCCTTCGAATCGTCAACGAACCGACAGCTGCTGCCCTCGCATTTGGCATTGATAAAAGAGAAAAGCAGAAAATTCTCGTCTATGACCTCGGCGGCGGCACGTTTGACGTATCCGTGCTCGACATCGATTCCGACGTAGTGGAAGTCGTCGCGACGTCTGGCAACAACCATCTGGGTGGCAATGATTTTGACCAGTGCGTGGTCGATTATCTGATTTCCGACTTCAAAAAGGAAACCCGCATCGACCTCAGCCGCGACGCGACCGCGCTTCAGCGCGTGCGCGAGGCAGCGGAGAAGGCAAAAATTGAGCTTTCCAGCGCCATGCAGACGACGATCAGCCTGCCCTTTATCGCAGTCGGAAAGGATGGACCGGTGCATTTGGAAAAGACCCTCACGCGCGCGCTGTTCAATCAGCTTACCAGTCATCTCGTGGAAGCCACTCTCGAGCCAATGCGTCAGGCGCTGGCCGACGCAGGACTTTCTGCCTCCCAGCTAAACAAAATTCTGCTGGTAGGCGGCTCTACGCGCATCCCGGCCGTGCAGGAATCGGTTCGAAAGTTTACTGGCAAGGAACCCTTCCGCGGCGTGAACCCGGACGAATGCGTCGCCATGGGCGCGGCATTGCAGGGCGGCGTCATGGCCGGAGACGTGAAGAGTCTGCTTTTGCTGGACGTCACGCCGCTGTCTCTGGGCGTTGAAACCGTAGGAAACAACTTCTCCATCATCATTCCGCGCAACACAACTCTGCCCGCTCAGCGCAGTCAGGTTTACACCACGGCTTCTCCGTTCCAATCGAAGGTAGAAATCCACGTGCTGCAGGGCGAGCGTCCGCTGGCCTCGGAAAACAAGACATTAGGGCGCTTTATGCTGGACGGCATCAAGCGCGGCTTCTCGCAGCCGCAAATTGAGGTTACATTTTCCATTGACACGAACGGCATCGTGAACGTATCCGCGCGCGATCAGGCAACCGGCCGCGCGCAGCAGATCACCATCACCGCCTCCGGGAATCTCTCGCAGGAGGAAATCCGCCGCGCCGTAGAGGATGCAGCGCGCTACGCCGAAGCAGACAAAAAGAAGCGTGAGGAAACGGAAATAAAAATGCGCGGCGAACAACTGTTAGTTGACGCAGCGCAGATTTCAAAAAAGCTATCAAAAGAGGACAAACAACGCATTGACCCGATGCTGCATGAGCTGAAGACGGCGCTCAAGGCCGATAACCTTGCGGAAATTCGTGAAAAGAGCGAGCAACTCAAGCAGGTTTTAGACGCAATCGGCTATTCCTTCACCGGTGAAGCCGGAAACGCCGACGACGGCTCCTACGATTCCGAGGTGCGCTGATCAGCGTCCCGTCATCCGCACGGGATCCAGCGCCTGCTCTACCTCTTCGTCGGTCAGAAGCCCCTTGGAAACAACGAGCTTTCTGACCGGCGTGCCGGTTTTCAGCGCTTCCTGCGCTAGATGGCATGCGGCGGTGTAGCCGATCGTCGGGCACAGCGCCGTCACAATGCCGATTGAGCGCTCCACCTCGGCGCAGCATGCCGACTCATTCGCACAAATATTCTCAACACAGTTGACCGTCAGCGTTTCCACTGCATGCGTGAACTGCTCAATTCCCTGATTCAGACTGTCGAAAATCACGGGTTCAAATGCGTTCAGCTCCAGCTGCCCCGCCTCCGCCGCCATGCTCACCGTGGTATCATAGCCTGCCAACCGGAATGCCACCTGCGTAACAACCTCGGGAATCACCGGGTTCACCTTGCCAGGCATGATGGATGAGCCATTCTGCCGTGCAGGAAGCACGATTTCGCTGAGCCCTGCACGTGGGCCGGAGGACATCAGCCGAAGATCGTTGCAGATCTTGGAAAGGCTCATGCCCGCGCCCTTGAGAGCGCCGGAAACCACCGGATATGCGTCCGCATTCTGCGTGCCGTCTAT
The DNA here is from genome assembly GCA_964554795.1 of uncultured Oscillospiraceae bacterium. Taxonomy (GTDB): domain Bacteria; phylum Bacillota; class Clostridia; order Christensenellales; family Aristaeellaceae; genus SFHK01. The sequence goes on from CAZKQB010000022.1 coordinate 9,945, forward strand.
CAGATTCTCGCACGGTACAAATGGAATGCCGGTCTGCTCCGCAAGAATGGGCACGACCCGCTCTACGAATATGGGATGCGCGTTCAGGCACGTGCCAATGGCAGTTCCGCCAAGATTCAACACGAGCATCTCCTCCTGCGCATGAGCCAAACGACGCTTTTCGCGCTCCATCACGCGCGCGTAGGCCTCGAACTCCTGTCCGAGACGCATAGGCACCGCATCCTGCAGCTGCGTACGCCCCATCTTGATCACGCCATCAAATTCCTCTGCTTTTTTGCGGAAGGCGGCAATCAGATTATCCAACGCCTTCAAAAGCTGCTCCATCAGCACGTACGCCGTCATGCGGCCGCAGGACGGATATACGTCGTTTGTGGACTGCCCGCGATTCACGTGATCGTTCGGGTTCACAAGCGTATAATCCCCCTTATCACCGCCCAGAATCTCAATGGCGCGGTTCGCGATTACCTCGTTCGCATTCATATTCGTGGATGTGCCCGCACCACCCTGTACGGGATCGACGATGAACTGATCCCGGAAGCGACCTGCCAGAATCTCATCGCATGCCTGCTCAATCGCAAGCGCAACCGGCTCGGAAACTGCGCCTGCCTGACGATTCGCCTCCGCGCAGGCCTTTTTCACAAACGCAAGGCTTTCAATCATCTTCGGATGAAGCCTGTGCCCAGTGATCGGGAAATTTTCCTGCGCTCGAAGAGAATGAATGCCATAGTATGCATTCTCTGGTACTGCCCTTGCACCAACGAGATCTTTTTCCATGCGGTTTCCGGCCATATTGATCGCTCCTTTTCATGTTGCCAAATATTATACATGTGTGCTATAATATTTTCAAATACCAATTTATAAATCCAAGCTATAGGCATTTTCCTATGAGGTGAGGCTATGTTTCACGAAATGCGCTACGTACTCGCCGTTTACCGGCACCAAAGCTTTTCCCGTGCAGCTGCGGCGCTGTTTATTTCGCAGCCATCGCTCAGCCAGATGATTCGCAAAGCGGAGGAACGTCTGGGCGCACCAATCTTCGATCGCAGCACCACGCCCATATCTCTAACCAGCGTCGGGCGCGCCTATGTGCATGCCGCAACGCAGGTGCTCGATCTTGAGGAGAATCTACGTCAATATGTCAACGACACCGAAAACTGCCTGACCGGCACGCTTTCGCTGGGCGGCACCACGCTGCAAACATCCTATGTATTCCCCCCTCTCATCTCCGCATTTTCGGCGCTGTATCCGAACGTGGGAATCGACGTGCACGAAATGCACACGTCCGCGCTGAAAAAAGCACTGCGGGAAGGCGACATCGACCTTGTTGCTGACAATTCTCTGTTTGATCCCGCAATATTCGAAAGCCACCCACACCTCACCGACCGCGTCCTGCTGGCTGTGCCCGAGCGTCTGCCGATTGCCGAGGCCACGAAGCGCTTTCAGCTTCCCCCATCTGTCATTTCGGATGCAGAGGCACTGGAGCGCGCCGAATGCGTACCGCTGTCGCTGTTTTCACAGGAAAACTTTCTTCTTTTAAAGGAGGGAAACGACACCCGTGACCGAGCAGACGAGCTTTGTAGGCTGGCCGGCTTCAAGCCGAAAATCCGACTGCTGCTCGATCAGCAAATCGCCGCCTACAACTTAGCCGCCTACGGCATGGGCATTACCTTCGTCAGTGATACGCTGGTGTGCCACGCGCCGCCGGACGAGCGCCTGTGCTTCTATCGCCTGTCCGGCGAAGCGACGAAGCGAGAAATCCGCTTTTTTTATAAGCGCGCGCACTTTGTTACCCGGCCCATGCGCGAGTTTCTGCGCTTGCTAGGCAATGATGCGTAACGGAAACAAAAAGCGGCGTTTGTTGTACGAATCGGTTTTTTATGGTATAATTCCAGTATGCGGCAAACGGGTGTAATTTCCCGGTATTCAAGCCGTCGCTTTTGCGATATACTGAAAAGGAATCTCTGCCCGGCGCAGTCTGATATTGAGGTGCGGAAATGGCTTCGAAAAACAATCATTTGATGCGAACGACGCTGTCAGTGACGTTGGTCATCTTTGTGTCAAAGGCCATCGGTTTCATTCGTGAAATGATCATGGCCTATTATTTCGGACGCGACTGGATTACGGACGCATACAATTCCGCCTACAGTCTGTTCTATCTGCCGGTGCTCTTGTTTTCCTCGTGCGTCACCAGCACGCTTGTACCGATGTATATTCGTCGGGAAAACGAGCTCGGACCCGAGGGCGCGCATCGGTTCGCAAGCAATACGTTGAACCTTTTTGCCACGTTCTCGCTGCTGATCAGCCTGTTCATGATGCTGTTCGCCGGACCGCTGGTTCATATCGTATATCCCGGCTTCTCCGCCGAGGCGCACGATTTCACCGTGACTCTCAGCCGTATCATGTTCCCGGCGCTGGTGTTCTTTGTCGCCGCCATCGTGCTTTCCACTGTGCTGAACGCACAGGAGCACTATCTGGCTGCACAGCTGACCGGCCTTCCGCTTAGCTTTTCACTGATCACTGCTGCCGTTCTCTTCAGCGATACCGTCGGTATTCGCGCGCAGGCATGGGGCATTCTTGTGGCAGGCATTCTGCAGATCGTCATTCTGCTCCCCTCGCTCTGGCACGGCTTCCACTATTATCGCACATTCAATCCACACGATAAACAGTTCCGTCGTTTAATGGTTCTGGCCGTGCCCTCGGTTCTTTCTATGGCCGTCAACGAGCTGAACCACATGATCGACCGGATGCTCGCCTCCACGCTGAATTCCGGCGACATATCGTCTATGACGTATGCATTTAAGCTGATCACGTTCATGACGGGCGTACTGGTGGTGCCGCTGACAACAATTTCGTTTTCGAAGATGTCAAAGCAAGCCGCAAAGAAGAATGTCTCCACGCTGATTCCACACGTGCGCAAAAGCATTGCGCTACTCGCCTTTGTCATACTTCCCATTGTATGCATTGCAGGCGTATGCTCCGAGCAGGTAATCCGCCTTGCCTACGGCCGCGGGCGTTTTGATGAGGAAAGCGTGCGCCTGACCGGGCAGGTATTTCTTTTCTACGTCATGGGCGTGCCCTTCTATGGCATGCGCGACCTGATGAACCGCGTGTACCATTCTATGGAAAACACGAAAACCCCGATGATCATCGCCTGCATATCGATGGCGCTGAATATCCTTCTGAACCTGATTCTTCGCGGCATTATGGGCGTAAACGGCCTTGCCTTCGCCACGTCTGTTGCAGCGCTTACCGGCTGTTTGCTCCTTGCCCGCGGCATTACGCGGCGCATCGGCCACGTTTTCAACCGAAAATTCCTGCTGGAGCTGGTCAAAATTGCATTCAGCTCGGCGCTTGCGCTGGTTGCGTCGCTATGCATGTCGCGCCTGCTTCCCGACTGGCGGGGTACACTGCCGGTTATCGGCTGGCTGATTCTTGTGGCACTGCCCGGCGCTATCGTGTACATTTTAAGCTGTCTTGCACTGAACGTGAAGCAGTGCGGATTTATTCTTTCCATTCTGAAGCGATCCTGACGGGAGGAGAAACAAACTATGGATGAGGAACGATTGATTTCCACAGGCTTTAAGCCCGACGAGGATGACGCCGAGCGCTCCCTGCGCCCGAGGACGCTTGCCGAATACTTCGGACAGCAGAAGGTAAAGGACAGCCTGAGCGTATATATGCAGGCCGCCGTCGCGCGCCGCGAGCCCTTGGATCACATCCTTCTGTACGGCCCGCCAGGGCTTGGGAAGACCACATTAGCAGGCATTATCGCCTCTGAGATGGGGCATAACATCCGCGTGACCAGTGGCCCAGCAATCGAACGACCAGGGGACCTTGCGTCCATATTGACAAACCTGAACGCAGGCGACGTCCTGTTCATCGACGAAATCCACCGCCTGAGCCACACAGTTGAGGAAGTTCTCTATCCCGCAATGGAGGACTACGCGCTAGACATCATGATCGGCAAAGGACCGTCGGCGCGCTCCATTCGTCTGGACCTGCCTAAATTCACGCTGATCGGTGCTACAACTCGCGCCGGTATGCTCACGAGCCCGCTGCGCGACCGCTTCGGCATTTCCTTCCGCCTTGAGCTCTATACCCCGGAGGAACTGGCCGTCATTGTAAAACGCAGTGCGCAAATTCTCAAAATCCATTGCGAGGACGACGGCGCGCTGGAAATCGCGCGTCGTTCCCGCGGCACGCCCCGCATTGCTAACCGCCTGATTCGCCGCGTACGTGACTTTGCCGAGGTAAAAGCGGGCGGCGTGATTGATATAGCGGTTGCCAGACTGGGGCTCGACATGCTCGAGGTCGACCGTCTGGGTCTCGACCGCACGGATCGCGCCATGCTCAGCGCAATGATTCAGAAATTCGGCGGCGGCCCGGTCGGTCTGGATACTCTGGCTGCCACCACCGGCGAGGATGCAGCCACGATTGAGGATGTGTACGAGCCGTATCTGCTTCAGCTTGGTTTCATCATGCGCACGCCGCGCGGCCGCGTGTGCACACCCGCAGCCTATCAACATCTCGGCTATGCCGCCCCCGCCCGCACCGTGCAGCCGGACCAAATATCACTTGACATTTAAAGAGGGGGACACCCATGAAAACATCGGATTTTATGTACGTTCTTCCCGAGGATCTGATCGCTCAGACGCCCATCGAGCCGCGCGACCATTCCCGTCTGCTCGTATACGACCGCGCGACGCGCAGGATCGAGCATAAGCATTTCTATGATGTAATCGACTACCTGAATCCCGGCGACGCACTGGTCATCAACGAAACGCGCGTGATTCCTGCACGCCTGTACGGCGTGCGCGCGGGCGGCGGTGCGTGCGAGCTTCTGCTTTTAAAGCAGCTCGGTCCCAAGCGCTGGGAATCGCTGGTACGCCCCGGCGCGAAGCTGAAGGTTGGAAAAACCGTTTCCATCGGCGAGGGGCGCATGACTGCAACCATCGTCGGCGAAAGCGAGGGTGGGGCGCGCATCGTAGAATTTGCGTGCGATGGTACGTTTGAGGCCGCACTGGACGAGCTGGGCGAAATGCCGCTTCCCCCCTACATTCATGAAAGGCTGACTGACAGAAGCCGTTATCAGACTGTGTATGCAAAGGAAGACGGCTCTGCCGCCGCGCCCACGGCCGGACTGCATTTTACGTCGGCTTTGCTCGACCGCATCCGAGCAAAGGGAATTGACGTGATTCCGATTCTTTTGCACGTAGGTTTGGGTACATTCCGCCCTGTCAAGGCAGAGAACGTCGAGGATCATGAGATGCATTCTGAATACTATGAGGTTTCCGAGGACGCTGCTCGCCGCATTCATGAAGTAAAGACTTCCGGTCACCGCGTCATCGCCGTAGGCACGACAAGCGTGCGCACGCTGGAATCCTCTGCGCTGGAGGCCGGTGAGATTGTCGCCCAAAAGGCCTGGACACAGATTTTCATCACCCCCGGCTTCCATTTCAACGCCGTGGACGCATTGATTACAAACTTCCACCTGCCTGGCTCTACGCTGATTATGCTCATCAGCGCGCTGATGGGACGCGAGGAGGCGATGCGCGTATACGAAATCGCCGTGCAGCAGCGCTATCGCTTCTTCTCCTTCGGAGACGCAATGCTGATTCTTTGACGGTTTCACCGCAAAATAACCTGCACGCAAACTTCGTAATCGGATTGTGTTTGCAACGTTACAAGCATCGTGCGATAATACACACGTAAGAAAGAAGGTATGAGCGATGAAATTTGAGTTGATGCATCCTGCTGACCAGCTGGTTATGATCATGAACCGCATTTACCAGTACGGCATGACCACAACCTCCGGCGGAAACCTTTCTATTCGCGATGACAGCGGTAACATCTGGATCACGCCGTCCGGCATTGACAAGGGCAGCCTGACGCGCGCCGACATTAACTGTGTAAAGCCCGACGGAACGATTCTCGGCCCGCACAAGCCGTCCGTGGAGTTGCCCTTCCACACCAATATTTACCGCATTCGTCCCGACCTGCGCGCAATTGTGCATGCACATCCGCCTACGCTGGTTGCCTTCAGCCTTGCGCGCAAGATTCCGAATACGCATCTCGTTCCGAACGCCATGCTGGTCTGCGGCAACGTTGCCATGGCCAAGTACGATGTTCCCGGCTCCGAGCAGCTGGGGAAAAACATTGCCGAGAAGTTCGCTGAAGGACACAACACGGTCATTCTTGAAAACCACGGCGTCGTTTGCGGCTCCACCAACCTGTTCAAGGCGTTTATGGCCTTTGAAACGCTGGACTTCTGCGGTCGTCTGGAAATCGACGCAAAGAAGCTGGGCGTGCCCCGTTCCCTCACCGATGCACAGATAGAACTGGAAAGCGCCAAGGCGCACCCGCCGATGGACGCGTTTGTTGCCCGTGTGATTTCTTCCGAGGAATGCGCCGGCCGTCGCGATATGTGTCACCTGATCCACCGCGCATATGATCAGCGCCTTTTTACCAGTACGCAGGGCACTTTCTCCATGCGCCTGTCAGACGGCTCATTCCTGATTACGCCGTATATGAAGGATCGCAAGTATCTGGAACCAGAGGACATCGTGCGCATCAAAAATGGCATGTGTGAGACCGGAAAAACGCCCAGCCGCGCCGCGCTTCTGGTTCAGCAAATTTTCAACAAGCATCCGGAGATCAACTCCGTGATCATTGCGCATCCTCCGGCAATCATGGCGTTTGCCGTCACCGACGCGACATTTGATTCCCGCACAATCCCGGAAAGCTACATCCAACTGCGTGACGTAAAGCGCGTCCCCTATGCCTCCAGCTCACTGGACATTGAAGGCACCGCGAATGCGTTTTGTTCCTCTACGCCTGTGCTGATCGTAGACAATAAGTGTGTAATCGTGGCTGGTACCAGCCTCCTGAACGCCTTTGACAAGCTCGAGGTGCTCGAATACAGCGCCAAGGCCGTCATTTCCGCGCAGGATATCGGCAAGATCATAAACATCACGCCTGAAGAAGTAAAGGACATTGAGGAGGCCTTCCACCTGACCTGATAAATCTATTCCACGCGAAAAGGAATCCGGAGTCTCTCAAACGAGCTCCGGATTCCTTTGTTTCTTCAATTAGAAGGAGAAATAGTTTTTCGCGTTGTTGTAGCAGATGCCTTCCACAATGGTCTTCAGCGCATCCCAGTCAGCCGGGTATTCGCCGTTTTCCACACACGTGCCGAGGATTTCACACAGAATGCGGCGGAAATACTCGTGGCGCGGATAACTGACAAAGGAGCGCGAATCGGTCAGCATGCCCACGAAGGTAGACAGCGCGCCAAGCGCCGCGAGCGTCTTCATTTGGTCAACCATGCCGTCGCGCTGATCGCAGAACCACCAGGCAGAACCGAACTGCAGCTTGCCAGGAATTCCGCTCTCGGTCTGGAAGTTGCCAATCGTCGTGCCGATCACGTAGTTATCGGTGGGATTCAGCGAGTACAGGATGGTCTTAGGAAGATCTCCGTTCTTCTCCTGCTCGTCCAGCAGACGGTTCAGCTTGTAGGCCACCTTCTCATCACTGATAGCATCGAAGCCGATATCCGCGCCCCACTTCTCGTAGGCATTCGTGTTATTGTTGCGCTGTGCATTCACATGATACTGTTGCGCCCAGCCGAGCTCCTTGTACACGCGGCCCATGGACACGAGGATATACGTGCGGTAGACGTCAATAAGCGCGTCGCAGGGCTTCTCACCCTTCATCGCCAGTGCGAATGCTTCGTTGGCCTTCGCCATGTCGATCGGCTCGTAGGGTACGGTATCCAGGCCATGATCCGACGCCCGGCAGCCGTGCTCGTCAAAGAACTTCGCGCGCTCCGTCAGCGCCTTCACAACGTCCTCAGCACACTCGATCTGCACGCCGCTGACCTCGGACAAGGTCTTGATATAGCCCTTGTAGGCCGGCATACCAATCTTGATCGCAGTGTCGGGACGGAACGCAGGAAGCACCTTTACCTTGAAATCAGGATCGCTGGCAATTTGCTCATGATATTCCAGATTGCTCGCCGGATCGTCGGTCGTGCATACAACCTTCACGTTGAACTTCTCAATCAGCCGACGCGCGCGGAATTCCTCGGTAGCCAACATGGCGTTCGCTTTTTCCCAGATAGCCGGAGCCGTACGCTCGTTCAGCGGCTCTTCAATGCCAAAAACGCGCTTTAGCTCCAGATGCGTCCAGTGGTAGAGCGGATTGCCGATAGCCATGGAAATGCACTTTGCATAGGCAAGGAATTTCTCATAGTCGTCGCCGTCGCCGCGAATCAGGCTTTCATCCACGCCCATCGCACGCATGAAGCGCCACTTATAGTGGTCTCCGCCAAGGAACAGCTCAGTTACATTTTTAAACTGAATATTCTCTGCAATTTCACGCGGACTCAGGTGGCAATGATAATCAATGATGGGCATCTTCTCGGCGTACTCGTGATACAGCTTTTTCGCCGTGTCGGTGGTGAGCAGGAAATCCTCGTTCATAAACGGTTTCAAGATTCATTACCTCCGTATCTACACAAAATCCAACAATGCCAAAATAGCACGGATAGCTACGAATGTCAAGTCTTCCGCAGGAAAATTCTTGCATTTAAAGGCGGCAGACAAAGAGGATGTTCTCCTCTGCCTGCCGCACGTCCTGCGAAACGTTTATTCGTCCTTCGCGTACAGAATACGACCGCAGTTGTCGCACGTTACCATATGCTCGCCGGACTTCAGATCTCTCAGCGTGCCCAGCGGTAATGCCATGAAGCAGCCGCTGCACTGATTGTTCATCATTCTTGCCATCGGCGGCGTCACATGCGCCTTAATGGATTTATACTTTTCAAGGTCTGCCGAGTCCGTCTTCTTCTCCTCCGCTTCCGCACGGGCGCGCAGGTTCTTAAGCTTTACCGTGTCGTCGGCATACTCTTTGTCGTATTCGAGCTTTACCGCGTCATACTCCGCCTTGGTCTTCGCAGCGCGCACGCGAATCTCCTTCTGCTGACGATCGCGCGCATCGGCATCCTTCCGTATTTTCGCGAGCTCCTGCTCATAGTGCTTCATTGACTCGAGTACCTTTTCAATCGCCGTCACGCGCTCTCCAATTTCCTCCGCAGTCTTGGGCGGCTCGGATTCCAGATGGGCGCGCTGCTCAGCAAGAAGCTTGCCCAATCTTTCCACTTCATCGCGAATTGCTTCCATGCGGTCGTTCATGGTGGAAACGTCATTTTCGATCTTGGCGATGTTCGTCTGCTGCTCCTTGAGAAAATTGCGATCCTTCAGCAACAGCTGACGCTTTGGCGACTGCCTCATATCGCTGCCGAACTTATCCGCCTCCAGGTCAAATTGCATGTAATTCCAAAGCGCGTCCAGATTCATTCTTCTACCCCCAAATCGTTTGCATACACTTTCATATTGTATTGTAACGCATTTGCTCTCATTTGTAAACCATTTCTCAGCGGTTTCACAGCAATTTGTTCGGTGGAATCGTGCCCGGCCTGCATAGTTACCAGCCCCTCAGCCGCAAGCGACACAGCATCGTGATACCGCATCTCGCCGGTCACATATACGTCCGCGCCCGCCTTCAGCGCCATCGCGGCATACTCGCCGCCCGCGCCTCCAACCAACGCCACGCGCCGCACGATCTTTTGACGGTCGCCGTACACGCGCACGACGTCTCCCAGCCGCTCGGTCACACGCGCTGCGAACGCCGCCGCCGTCATCGCCTCTACGTCCCCGACGCGCAAAATGCCTTCCTCGTCGCCGTCCACGCCATGAACGCTCGTAAGCCCCAGCGCCTCGGCAAGGCAATCGTTCACACCGCCCACAGCCACATCATAATTCGTATGCGCAGCAATCAGGTTCATATGCACGCGCACCAACCGACAGAGCAGCCGTCCCTCCGACGTATCCTCACAAAGGTTTTTCCGCCCGCCGAACAGAATGGGATGATGCGTCACGATCAGGTTACAGCCGTTTCGAAGAGCCGCATCGAGCGTCTCGTCGTTCAGCTCCAGTACACAAAAAATCGCCTTTACCTCATTTTCCATGCTTCCACAGAGCAACCCCACATTGTCCCAGCTCTCCGCCTTGTCAAACGGTGCAATTTCGTCAACCCAACCGTATACATCCTTCACCCTCAGCATTCGGCGATTTCCCTCCAATACTCGATTTCCGTCTGAAGCGCACCCTTTTCGGCGCGGCTACTCTTTTCGGCACCTGTCAACGCCTTTCTTGCAACGCGCAGGCGGAAGGCCGCATATTCGCGAAACGCTCCGCTCGGCTTTTCAAGCAACACCGGCCCCATGATCAGCTCACGCTCCGTGTAGGCAGCCTCGCCTTTTTCCGCGCGAATCAATACGTAGCGCCGACGTGCCGCGCGCACGATGCGCTCATCCGTGATGCGCCTGCCTGTCTCCATCAGTGCGCGCCGGGTCAATTCAGCGCCTACATTGGGCTCCAGCACAAGGACACTGTTTTCAAGCGTTTTACCTGCGTCCCATAGGATTCCCGCAATCGTCTCGCCGCCCATTCCGGCAATAACCGCCGCATCCGGCGCACCGGGAAGCGCTCGCGCGCCGTCACCTACGAAGAATTCTGCTTTATCCTGAAGCCCTCGCCGCTGAATCAGCTCCTTCGCCTTTTCAAGCGACGGTGCAGAAATATCCGAGAACCACACCCTTTCGCACATTCCCGTAAGCAAAAGCTGCGCGCCAAGCCTGCCGTGATCGGCTCCAATGTCGGCTACAATTCCACATTTCGGCAGCATCTTGATGATCTCCGACAGCCTTTCGTCTGTCAACGGCATGCGATTCCCTCCGTAAAAAGAAATGCCGTCGTCCATTGCGCCGGCATTTCGGTTCAATCCGGGTCATTGTTCAGTCCAAGGAATCCTTCAGCTTGCGGGAGCGACTGGGATGACGTAGCTTACGGAGCGCCTTAGCTTCGATCTGGCGAATGCGCTCGCGCGTTACCTTGAACTCCTTGCCCACTTCCTCCAACGTACGCTGGCGGCCGTCCTCTAAACCAAAGCGAAGCTTCAGAACCATTTCCTCTCTGGGCGTCAGCGTGGAAAGCACGCTCATCAGCTGCTCCTTCAGAAGCGTAAATGCAGCAGCCTCAGCAGGCGCCGGTGCATCCTCATCCGGCAGGAAATCTCCCAGATGGCTGTCTTCCTCTTCACCAATTGGCGTTTCCAGCGAAACCGGTTCCTGCGCGATCTTGATAATCTCGCGTACCTTATCCTCGGAAATACCCATTTCCTCGGCGATTTCCTCCGGCAGCGGTTCGCGTCCATATTCCTGCAAAAGCTGACGGGACACACGAATCAGCTTGTTGATCGTTTCCACCATGTGCACGGGAATTCGAATCGTTCGCGCCTGATCCGCAATCGCGCGGGTTATGGCCTGACGAATCCACCACGTGGCGTACGTAGAAAACTTGTAGCCCTTGCGGTAGTCGAACTTGTCCACTGCCTTGATCAGGCCTAAATTACCTTCCTGAATCAAATCCAGAAACAGCATACCGCGCCCCACATATCGCTTTGCAATAGACACAACAAGCCGCAGGTTTGCCTCGCACAGGCGATGCTTGGCATCCACGTCGCCCTCCTCCATGCGCTTTGCAAGCTCGATTTCCTCGTCTGCCGTGAGCAGAGGAACCTTGCCGATTTCCTTCAAATACATACGCACAGGATCGTCGATGGAGATGCCCTCGGGCGGCGTCAAATCGTCGATACGATCATCCGGTACGGGCGCCGGATTGGCTTCGCTGACGGTATTTTCCTTAATAATTTCGATGTTCAGTTCCGACAGCGTGTCGAGAATTTTATCAAACTGATCTGGCTCCATCTCGCAATCGGCAAACTGTTCAATGATTTCCTTGATCGTCAGCGCGCCTTTCTGCTTTCCGGACTCAATCAGTTCCCGGACGCGATTGGAGATCATTTCAGCATTCTCGTTTTTCATTCTCAGGGCACTCCTTTCGAGGGGGTCGGCGCTAATCGAGCTTCGCGAGCAGCGCTTGAATCTGCTGGTTCAGCCGCTTTCTCTCTTCCGCATCGGCCGTTTTGGCCCGCGTGGCGTACAGGTTGATTTGCTGGTTGATTCGAATCTGGCGGATTCGGTGCAAAAGCTCCTCTGCCAGACTCATCGCCTTTTCCTTATTTTCGGGCAACGGCTCAAAGTTAATCGCTTCGAGAGCCTCCCGAGCCTGTTCCTCCGGAATTTCGCCAATAAAATCCCTTACCTTCATTCCGGAAGCCAGATACTCAAACATATCGGCATACAGTCCGCTGTCAAAATCGTCCTTCATCAGCATGTCGACCGGAATCATTCCATTGCTCAGAAGCGCTATCAGCTGCATCTGTGCAAGCTGTAACTCCGAGCGCTTTTCCGGCGCTGTTGCAGGCGTGCGTGTTCTTGGCACATCCTCGGCCTTCGGCGGCGCAGACTGCCCAATCTGCCGAAGCAGCACCTCTCTCGAATAGCCCGTATCATGCGACAGCTTCTGAAGATAATTTTCCAGCTCCACCGGATTTTGCACGCCTTTCAGAATCTCGCAGCAGCGAATCGTATACTGCGTACGATCCTCCTGAACGGTGATGTCCATTCCGTCGCGCGCACGCATCATGCGATACTCCGCCGGCTCAATCTTCTTGAGTGCGTTCCATGCCTCCGTACCGTTGGCGCGAATGAACTCATCCGGATCCATACCGCCCGGATAGTCAATCACACGTGCCGCTACGCCCTGCGCGCCCAGAATATCCAGCGCACGCAACGCCGCCTTGCGTCCCGCGCCGTCGCCGTCATAGCTGATCCAGACCTCGGGCGCATAACGCTTCATCAGGCGCGCCTGCTCCTCGGTCAGTGCGGTGCCAAGCGTAGCAACGACGCCCGGGATGCCATACTTCAGCAGCGATACCGTGTCCATATATCCTTCCACGAGTACCAGCCGCTTGAGTCCATGCTCCTTTCGGGCGAAGTTCAGCGCGTAGAGGCCGTTCCGCTTGTTGAACACCGGCGTATCCGATGTGTTCAAATACTTGGGATTGCCTTCACCCATGATGCGCCCGCCGAAGCCGAGCACCTTCCCCTGCGGGTTTAGAATCGGAAAGATGACGCGCTCGCGGAACATATCGTATCTGTGCCCATCCCTCTGGCCGCAGAGCCATGCCGCATCGATCACCTCATCGTCAAACCCTGCATCCTTCAGCGCGCGATAGAGCGTGTCCCCGCCATGCGGCGACGCACCAAGGCCAAAACGGCGGATGTCGCTGTCCGTCAGACCGCGAGAATACAGATACTTTAGCGCCATGCTCCCTTCGGGCTTCCAGATCAGCTGGTGAAAGAACCTAGCGGCCAGCAGATTCGCCTCATAAATCTTCTCGCGCTGCTGGCGGTTCCGATCCTCCGTGACGGTCGATTCAAGCCTATCCGGCATATGCATGTGCGCTCGGTCGGCCAGAAGTTCCACTGCCTCCATAAATTCCAGATGATCATATTCCATAACGAAGCCTATGACATTGCCGCCCTTGTGGCAACCAAAGCAGTAAAACATTTGACTGTCGGTGTCCACCTTGAAGGACGGCGTCTTCTCGTTATGGAAAGGGCAACAGGCCCACAGGTATCTGCCCCTTCGCTTCAACTGCACACGCTCGCCGACGATCTCTTCGATGCTCACATGGGAACGAAGCTCATCCAGCCATGCGGAAGGAAGCCTTGAGGACATATTTCACCTTCACCCTTTATTATTCCGTTTGTTCTATATTCGCGATTCGCAATCCTTTTTCCTGCCTGTTCTCCGACTTTCGACAATTTTCACGCAGGAAATTCTCTCCGCGGAAAAGCCCTTCGTGCCGGAGCCTCTTTCAGTATATCCGTTTCATGGGGTATATACCACAAATGTGTCTCATTTCCTGCAAAAATACAAAGTTTTACATTTTTACAGCCATAATAGACAGAAAGAGCCGCCGTACCCTTGTGCGATACGGCGGCTTACTCGCTTTTCAGCTTATTGAATTACCCAGTTTTCACAGGTATACTCCGGCTTCGCCTCGTCAACCCATGTCTCCACCTGCGCATTGTAAATGGTTTCCTTCTTCTCATCCAACGCGGCCTTCGCAGCGGCGTCCTTGACCTCTTCAAACGGTACGACGCCTACCTCCGGCTGAGACTCATACTTCACAATGTGTACGCCCATGGAGCCAAGGAACGGAGCGGAATAATCGCCAACGTTCTCCAGCGCAACCGCTGCCTGCAGGAAGGCAGGATCCCACGTCGTGGAGCTCTCGTATACCAGATAGCCGCGCTCGCGAATGCCGTCCTGCAGGGAGCCGGGATCATCGGAATACGACGCAATTAGCTCGTCAATCGATAGTCCAGCTTCGATTCCAGCGGTCACCTTATCAAGCGTCTCCTGCACGTTGGCCCACACGGCTTTCTCCGCCGTTTCGGCCTCAGACTTCTTTTCGGCAAGCTCAGCCCTTTTCGCAGCCAACTGTTCCTCAAGCGTCGGATCCTCCACTGCGTCGGCGGATGTTGCCTCGGCTGCCGTCGCTTCCTGCTGCTCTACGATCTGCTTTTCAATGCCGGCAATTTCCTGCTCAAGCGTAGAAACGGCATTCTGCGTTTCGGCGTAGGCATTCATCACTGCTTCCTCCGGCTGAAGGAATACATGCTTTACGTAGCGATAGCCCTCCGACATGTAGTAAATCGCCTGATTCGAATTGCCAATGCTTTCCAGGCTGGCCGGGTTGTCGGTGTACGTGGTCTTCGCTTCCTCCGTCAGCTCGTCGTACGCTGCCTTGATTTCCTCCTCCGTGACAGACGTGTCCTTGTTGACAATGCTTTCCAGACGCTCCTTGACACGATCAGCATACACGGCACTGTAAACCGTGCCCGCGGAGATACCGGAGGTCTTAAGGACGTCTATAGCCTCTTCGTGAGATGAGCCATAGCTTTCGGCATTTTCAACGTAAGTGTTGTACTCATTGGATGCGTCCGTCTGAATGGCGGCAAGCTCCTCCTCTGTAAAGGCCTCAAAGCCCAGATCGAGCATCTTTTGATCGAGCACGCGAGTCTTGACAATTTCCTTCACAACACTGTCGCGCACGCGAATGGCATCCTCTGTCGTGATGCTCTGCGATTCACTGATGCCGAACATGCTCGCCATGTAGTTCATGTAGGTGACATAGCTGTAGTACATGTCCATCTGCTCGTTGTAGGTATCCACAGCGTCGCCCTTGGTAACAACCCTGTCGCCATAGTACGTAGCCAGAACCGTAGCCATATCGGCTTCGTATGCAGCCTGTTCCGCCGCAGCCTTTTCAGCCTCCTGCTGCTTCACGTATTCCGGATCAGTGCGAATCAGGTTGCAGCCGCACAGAAGCATGCAGACGGCAATGGCGATGGACAACAGTTTCATGGTTCTTGAATGCATTCGTATCTTCCTCCACTTGGCGCCCTCGGCGCAATCTCGCTTTTTATTATTATACACATTTTCAGCTTTCACGCAAGTGTTTTTATCTCCTGAAACCGATTCGCCTTACTTTTGATCAGATTGCCTGCCCTCGTACCCGGCTTCAGCACCTGAACTTCTATCCTACCCGCCTTCGTTCGCCGCAGCGTCCGAAGGATTCGCCGCTCGACTCCTTCTGCCATGTCCTCCGGAAGAAACACATCGATCGGCGCACAGACAGCAAACAGGTTCCCTGCGCATGCACCCAGCGCGCGAAAGAACACATCCGCATCCGTTTCCCCGCAGGGATACAGCCACAGTGCATCCGGAGCAAAGCGCTGCGCGAGCATCAGAACGAGCGCGCAGCCATCCCCTTCGCCAAACAACGTCAACCTTTCATTCTGCCTTCGCATCCGCTGAAACACATCCGCTGCTTCGCAGTATCGCTTTCCCGGCCCCTCTTCCGCCCCGCGGATCACCAGCAGCGCCCCCTTTTCCATCGGCTCACCCCCACAACTTTGTATGTCCGGCGAGGGAGAATATGCAAAAGAGGGAGATGCCTTTCGCATCTCCCTCTTTTCTGGAAATATGGAATTATTCCTCTTCTTCCTCTTCCTTCTTGGCGGACTCGATGATCTTCTTTGCGTCCGTCGCAGGAACTTCCTCGTAGCGCTCAAATCTCATCGTGAAGGAACCACGGGACTGAGTGAGCGAGCGGAGGTCGGTGGCATACTTAAACATTTCGCTCTGCGGAACTTCAGCGGTCACACACTGCTGACCATCCACCTGATCCATGCCCATGATACGACCGCGGCGCTTGTTGATATCGCCGATGATGTCGCCCATGTACTCATCGGGAATCATGACTTCCACGTGATAGATGGGCTCGAGGAGCACGGGGCTGGCCTGATCTAGCTGCTTGAACGCCAGACGGGCAGCCGTCTTGAACGCCATTTCAGAGGAATCGACCGGGTGATAGGAGCCATCGTGCAGCTTCGCAGTCAGGCCGACCACCGGGAATCCGGCAAGAACGCCCTTCTTGATATTGTCGCGCAGGCCCTTTTCAACGGCCGGGATGAAGTTGCGCGGTACAACACCGCCGACAACCGCATCTTCAAAGATGAAGTCGGTGTTGGTGGGATCGTCGTTCGGGCGGAACTCGATCACGACATCGCCGAACTGGCCATGTCCACCAGACTGCTTCTTATGACGACCGCGGACATCGATCTTCTTGCGAATAGTCTCACGGTACGGGATTTTAGGATCCTGCAGGATGCACTCTACGCCGAACTTGCTCTGCAGCTTCTTGGCAACCACGTCGATGTGGGTCTCGCCCAGACCGTTGATCAGAGATTCGGTGGTTTCAACATCCTTGGTAACGGTGATGGTCGGGTCTTCTTCCATCAGACGAGCCAGGCCGGAGAAGATCTTGTCTTCCTCACCCGCCTTCTTGGCATATACGGCCATGGAGATGCAGGGAGCCGGGAACTCGATCTCGGGGAACTTGACGGGCTTGCCCGGGTCGCACAGCGTGTTTCCGGTAGCAACAGAGGCCAGCTTGGCCAGCGCGCAGATGTCGCCCGCGACGACCTTCGTGGTAGCCGTGGTCTTCTTGCCGAGCATAAAGTACACGGTGCCAGGCTTCTCGGTCTTCTCGGCATTGGCGTTGTACAGCATGGTATCGCTGGTAAGAACGCCGGAATTGACCTTGAGCAGACTCAGCTTGCCGACAAACGGGTCAGCCAGCGTCTTGAAGACCTGAGCAGAGAAGGGCTCGCCGTCCTTGCAGACGCGAACTTCCTTTTCGCCGGACTTCGGGTTAACGCCCTCGATCTCCTTGTCCGCCGGGGACGGCAGCAGATCGACGATGTTGTCGAGCAGCTTGCCCAGGCCCACGCGGGTCAGGGAATCACAGCATACAACCGGAACGACGGAGCCATCCATGATGCCCTTACGCAGACCACGCATGGTATCCTCGGGCGAGAGCTCCATCTCTTCAAAATACTTCTCCATCAGTTCTTCATCCGCACCTGCGGCCGCTTCCATGATGGCTTCACGGGCAGATTCCACCTCACCGGACACGAAATCCGGAATCGGGATCTCCTTCAAGGTCTTGCCTTCGCCGGTAAATGCCTTGTTCTCAAGCACGCACACGACGCCGGTAAACTGACCCTTTTCCACGATCGGAACCTCGATAGGCGCAATATGACTGCCATACTTGTCGGTGATGGTGGCCAGTGCCTTTTCGAAGTTGGCGTTTTCACGGCTCATGTTGTTGATGACGATCATGCGGGGCGTATGAGATTTATCGCACTGCGTCCACGCCTTCTCCGCGCCGACATCCAGACCGCCGACGGCACCCACGGTGATCAGAGCGCCTTCGCATACGCGCAGGGGTCCCATCATTTCACCGGCAAAGTCGAAGTAGCCAGGAATATCCACGAGGTTGATTTTGGTATCCTTATACTCCAGGGGCGCCAGCGCCGCAGAAATGGAAATCTGACGGCGAATCTCCTCCGGATCGTAGTCGGTCGTCGCGGTGCCGTTTTCTACGCGGCCCTGACGATCAACGACGCCAGCCGTGTAAAGAAGAGCTTCGACCAGAGTGGTCTTGCCTTCGCCGCCATGTCCCAGCACGGCGATATTGCGGATGTTTTTAGCCTGATAATCCTTCATTCAGTCTTTCCCCCTGTCTTTTCGGATCAAAAGATCATGTGCGCATAACGCCCACACAATACGCTATCGTATATTGTAACATATTCGGTTAAATTTGAAAAGAGTTTTTTCCACTCACTCTCATATTTAACGGATTCCCTGCCGTTTTCTCACGGTTTTGTCGCAAGAAGATGCTCCATCAGGCGGATTACCTCCGGATTTTCCGCTGAAGAGAACAGCTGCACACTGCCCTCGCCTTCTTCCTTCAACCAACCACGCTCCGAAAGCACGTGTCTGAGCTGGCGACTCGTGCCCTCGTTCCCGTCGAACAGGCAAACGCCAGGCATAGCCTTCCGTATGGCATCCTTTAGAAATACGTAGTGCGTGCAGCCCAGCACCGCCGCGTCAAAGCGATACGCCCGGAACGGCTCGAGCAGCTTCTGAAGAAACTCGTCCAGCTCCTCGCCCCCGATGACGCCGCGCTCTACATAATCCATTAGCCCCGGACACGGCACAGGTACGGCATATTCCCCGTAGCGCTCCATCAGACGGCGAAACTTTTCCTGCCTGAGCGTCGCGCTGGTCGCCAGCACGGCAACCATGCCGTCCCTTCGAAAAATCGATGCGGGCTTCAGCGCAGGCTCCATGCCGATAACTGGGATAGAGAGGTTTTCGCGCAGAGCCGCCGCTGCAGCCGACGTCGCCGTGTTGCATGCAATTACAATCGCCTTCACGTTCTTCCTCAGAAGAAAATCCGCATCCGCTTCCGCAAGGCGAAGAATTTCCAGCTCCGGACGCGTTCCGTAGGGCGCGTTTTTATCGTCTCCGAAGTAAATGAAATCCTCCCGCGGCAAATCGGCGCGCATGTTTCTGAGCACGCTGATCCCACCGATTCCGGAATCGAACACACCGATCGGACAGTTCTTCATCAGTCCCTGCGCTTCCTTCTCGCCTTTTCCATTCATCCCACGAAAAGCCGCCCCGCGGCAATCCGCGAAGCGGCAATGGGATGCGGCGGATTTATTCCTCTTCTTCGGTCTCGGGCAGGTCGGCGTCGTGATACACGTTCTGCGTGTCATCGTAGTCGTCCAGCCAGTCAATCAGTCGGGTAATCTTTTCGGCCAGTTCGGGGTCAGTGACCTCGGTGGTCATATTGGGAACCATAGCGCGTTCAACAGACAGGAAGGTACAACCAGCCTTTTCAAGGTTGTCGCGAACCTCGCTCATGTCGTTGGGATCGGTATAGATGATCGCGCTCTCGCCACCCGCTTCCACGTCGTCGGCGCCGGCATCCATGGCAAGCATCATTAGCTCGTCCTCATCCAGCCCCTTGCTGTTGTCGATTTCGATCACACCCTTGCGGGTGAACTTATAGGACACGCAGCCCGAGTTTCCAAGAGAACCGCCGCACTTGTCAAAGATGTGGCGCACTTCGCTTGCGGTACGGTTGAGGTTGTCGGTCACGACCTCCACGATTACGGCAATGCCGCCGGGCGCGTAGCCCTCGTAGGTAACCTCTTTGTAGTTGGTGCCTTCGCCCTCGCCCGCAGCCTTCTTGATGGAGCGCATGATGTTGTCGTTAGGCATATTGTTCGCCTTCGCCTTGGCAACGACATCCTTCAGCTTGCTGTTGACATTGGGATCCGCGCTGCCGCCCTCGCGCACAGCGATGGCAATCTCGCGGCCAATCTTCGTAAAGATTTTGCCTCTTGCGGCATCCGTCTTTTCCTTTTTGTGCTTTATGGTCGACCATTTATTGTGTCCTGACATCGGAAAGCCCCCTTGAGCATGAAGTCTTCGTATATAATAACACAAATCCCATTTTGCCGTCAAGAAATACGCTTGCAATCGCGCCACATTTTCCATAAAATATAACGTGAGGTGACGTAAACATGCCTATTCTTACGGAAATTTCCATCAATCGCTCGATGGCTACTCTGATTTTTGACGACCGCAGTCGTCTCTCCCTCCGAAAAGCCGACCTTGCTGCCTGCCATGCAGCCGTCGGAGACGAGCTCGATACGGAGGAATACGCCAGCCGCGTATGCGCGCATCAGTTCAAGGACGCCTTCGACGCAGCGCTATCCATTCTGGATTACTCGGCTCGCACAGAGCATGAAATCGAAAAAAAGCTGTTGTCAAAGGGGTTCCTGCCGGACTGCGTTTCCGCAGTGCTTGCGCGCCTACGCGAATCGCACCTTATAAACGACCGTGAAATCGCCCTGCGCGCCGCCGAGTTCGCATCTGCCGGAAAGACTGGCATCTATGCTCTAAAAAGAAAGCTGCGCGCCCGCGGCATCCGGGAATCGGATGTCGAGGACGCGCTTGAAACCATTTCCGATGAGGACCAGCTTGCTGCAGCATCCGCCACAGCGAAAAAGCTCATGCCACGCTACGAGGGGCGCGACCCGCGCGAGGCTCGCGCGAAGCTTTCACAGGCGCTGGCGCGGCGCGGCTTTTCCTGGAGCACGATCGAGGCCGCGCTCTCCCGCCTGGATATGGACGATACCGACTTTACTTGAGCTTTGCCGAAATGCCCATTCGGTCGAGTGCCGGACAAAGCGCGAAATACAGCGGCGGCGCGGCAAGCGTTGCAAAGCCCGCGTTGATCACGGAGGCCGGCAGCTTCTGAAGCATCACCACGAATACTGCATTGAGCGCCAGTCCGTCCACGACCTGCTTCATAACGAACGTCTTCAGCATATAAAGAATCACATATAAAAGCGAGCCGATTGCGCAGGACAGATACGCAGCGCCAAGCCTTTTGCCGACCGCCGCTTCCTTTGCACGCCTGAACAGGACCGCGCAGAGGAATGCGGATGTAAATTTGGAGACGAAGGTAATAATGCAACCCAGCGCGTCATAGCCGCCGAGCGTGGCGTCAAACAGCCCTGCCCCCAGACCGGATGCAAGCCCCGCATCCAGCGGCGAAAGAATCAGCCCCGCGAGGATACCTGCCGCATTGCCGAGATGCACCTTGGACTGAAGCAGCGGAAAGCGAATCAGCGTGCATACGTACGTCAGCGCCGCCATCAGCGCGGTGAATACCAGCCGGTACGTGGAGCGTTTCCTCTTATTCATCCAAATCCTCCATTCCTCTAAGGCCGCGCCGTGCGAGCGAAACGATTGACTGGCAAGCGTTTTGCCAGATACAAATGCAAATCCCGGAAACTTGCCGGACAATCCGCCGAATGGTATGGCGCCGCATCGGACTTGCCCGCTATTATACACGCCTTCCTCCTGGCTTTCGAGCCCACAAGGTAAATTCAATGCGAATTATCGGATATTTAGAGATTCATAATCTCCTGCAGGCGTTCGGGCGTATCACAGCCGATCTCGGTCAGGATACGCTCCGCGCGGCGATGAAAGCGCGTATGGTCAATCAGGCGGAACAGCGCCGCAAGCACGTCAACCAGCGCGCTTTCATCCTCCCTATCCGCCATCCAGCACACGCCGAAAAATCGCATCATCGTATAAACAGCGCACAGCGCCACAAATTCGCCGCGTAGTCCGCTGCCCATATCGGCAAACGGATAGCGCGAGAAAAACATGTGATTTACCAGCAGGTTCTCGTAGCCCTGCTCCCAGCTCGGGAAGCACGTCTCAAAGTGCGCCTTCGTGCGTCGATAGCTTTCCAACAGGTTTTCCGCGCTTTCAAAGAGCGCAAGACACCTTTTGCCATAGTCGTGAAGACTCGGACTATTCTCCGTCGTTTGCTCAATGACCTCCTTTGCGCACTGGAGTCCGTTCAGAAGGTGCTCCTCGCGCACCTCTATCGTCTCAAATTCCGCCAGCTCATCCTCGCTACGTGCGAGAAATTTATCGATTTGACCCGCTTTCCAGTCAGCAGATAGAATGTCCAGTGCGCGCTCCATGCGCAGGAGTCGATGAGTCAGCGAACGCGTGTGATCCTGCATCACGCCGATCAGCTTCATGCGTATTTCCTGCTCACGCGGCACCGTTTCGAAAAACACGCTCCTCTCTGCGTTTTCCGGAGCTTCCTGTTTAAGACTTTGGCGTACAAAGCGCACTGAGCGCCCTGAATCAATCAACATTTCAACCACGCGCTCGCAGCTGGCAGCACAGGAGCATTCAAGGTCTCCCTCAGCGCGAATGGCGCGCGGGTACAGGCGACAGATCGCAGGCAGCACCTCTTCACCTGCCTCGGCATGAATGGCGCATAGTCCGTTTTCCATGCGCAACGGGCAGTTTCCGTCATACCGGTGCAAAATCTCCGCATAGGAGTCCTCCGTCGGGTAACGTTTCACATGCAGCATGCAGTCCAGCTTCTCCCTTGTGCGCTTTCTGCACTCCACGCCCAGCAGACGAAAATAATCCTTCATGGACAGCGATACATTCCATCCGACACAGCAGGCTGCACGGCACATACCGGTCTTGCAGTGAAACTCAGGATAATAGTCCGGCATCAGGTATTCATGCGAGCTTCCCATAGGAATCCCTCTTTTTTCAAGAATGATGGGATTATACGCGCGTGCGAATTTCCCGTCGCGCACTCATTTCGGAAGAAAATGATAATTTTACGTTTCCAATACCATTTATGGAATCACTTGACATAGTTCATTTTATGTGTTATTCTAATCATGCATATTAGATATAAACCACATGAGGTGACCCGCCATGGTTCAGTCATTTATTCTCTCTTGCGAATCCACAGTCGACCTGCCCTATTCCTATATTGAAGGCCGCGGCATTCCGATGCTCTTCTATCACTACACCATCAGTGGGCAGGACTATGTGGATGATGCAGGACGCAATCCCGAGGAACTGGCGAAGTTCTATGCCCAAATCGCGCAGGGCGCACTTCCCACCACCTCTCAGCTGAATACATACGATTATATGACCTTCCTTGAGCCACTTCTTGCGCAGGGCGACGTTTTGCACATTGCCTTCGGTTCCGGCATGACGAGGTCGGTCGAACGCGCACAGGAAGCTGCGCAGGCGCTACGCGAGAAGTATCCGAATCGTCGGCTCGTCGTTATCGACTCTACCTGCTCCTCATCCGGCTATGGCATGCTGGTAGATGACGCCGCCGATCTGCGCGACTGCGGGGAAAGCATCGGAGCCGTTGAAGCGTGGGTGCTCGCGCACGCACACCGGATTCACCACCAGTTCTTCTCCACAGATCTTTCCTACTATCGCCGCAGCGGGCGGGTTTCAGGTGCTGCGGCCACCATCGGCACGATTCTGAACCTCTGTCCGCTGATGCACCTGAATTACGACGGTCGCATCATCGCCTACGGAAAGACGCGCGGTCAGAAAAATGCCATCCGCGAGGCGGTAAGCATCATGCGCTCGCACGCCGACGGAGGTGAGCTCTATCAAGGCAAATGCTTCATCTGTCATTCCAATTGCCTTGAAGCTGCGCAAGCACTCCACAGCGCCGTGGTTCAGACCTTCCCGAACCTGAAAGCTGGCGATATCCGTATCTGCGACATCGGCAGCATCATCGCCTCTCACGCCGGTCCGAACACAGTTGCCCTATTCTTTATGGGCGATGATCGCCCCCGTTGATCGGTTTATGCATCCGAACACACTTCGGGCCTTCGATAACCAAGAAATATCCCATTGCTAACATCGGTTTGCCACGAATTCTTCTGTGTTCAGATTCATAACTATTGACAAAGATGGTATAATAAAGATGGCATTATTTTTTAAGGAGAGCTGTACTTGGACGAGAACCGTCAGCTTCTCGGCATTTCTGAAAACGCGACCAATGCCGAGATTCGCAAAGCCTACCGCGAATTGGCTCGCAAATGGCATCCGGATCGCTTTCCGGATGGGCCGGAGCGCGCGTGGGCCGAGCAGAAAATGATTGAAATCAATCGTGCGTACAACGCGTGCGTATCCCATTCGGCGCCGTCTCAGGAAGCAGACAACGGCGGGAAATATGGCGACGTCCGCTTTCTCATCAAGGCGGGGCAGCTTTCCCGTGCCCGCAAGATTCTACGCAGCATGGAAACCCGCGACGCGGAATGGAACTACCAGTTCGGCCGTCTGCTGTATGAGCGCCACGAATACGAAAAGGCGATTCTCTTTTTGCGGATTGCCGTTCGGCAGGCGCCCGAAAACCGCGAGTATGCGCACGCGCTGGAAACTGCCGAAGCGTTTTCCGTTCACAGCCATACCGGCGTAATGTCTCGGCTTCGCCATTTTCTTCAGCGGAAGGCTATCTGAAGGGAAACATGTAACAAACGGCGGGCAAAGGAGCCATCTCCCTTGTCCGCCGTTTGTGTTTCTCTTAAACACCGTGAAAATGCCGCTGCCAGTCAGCAAATCTTTTTTCGTCAAGCGCAAATTTTAAAGGCATGCTGGATGTAAGGCGAAGAGTGCGCCTGTTATGGACAGCAGAAAACGTTGCCTGACGCACCACTGGATTGTGCAGCCACTTTGCTTCCTTCATTCAGCGTTTGAACGCGCCGTCGTATTTTTCAAGCTTCACGCAAGCCTCGTTCAGTATCTCCACGGCGAAAGCGTCCGGATAGCCCTCATTGTAGACCACTCGCGCAATGCCTGCATTTACAATCATCTTCGCGCAGATGCCGCAGGGCTGATGCGTGCAGTACAGCGTCGCACCATCAATCGATACACCCAGTCTGGCTGCCTGAATAATCGCGTTCTGCTCCGCATGAGTTGCAAAGCAAATCTCCTGCTTCGTTCCCGAAGGAATGCCCAGCTTCTCGCGCAGACACTCGCCTCGCTCCACGCACGTCCGCACACCCGCCGGCGCGCCATTGTAGCCCGTCGTCATGATGCGCTTGTTTTTCACGATCACACAGCCGATCTTTCGGTTTTCCTTATAGCAGCTGGCCCATGAAGCTATCAGATAGGCCATCTCCATGAATCGATCGTCCCATTTGTTCACGTTCTCGCCTCCTCTCCCCTCCATTATAGCGCACGCCTTCGTTCGGTGGGAAGATTAACGCAAATTTTTCCTATTTTTCCCCTCCGGGGTATTGCCTTTTGGAACGAAAATGGATAAACTATCATCGTTCGGTTAGCACTCGGTATTATTGAGTGCTAACAACAGTCAATGTTCAGGAGGTAAGTACAATGAAGATCAAGCCCTTGGGTGATCGTGTTGTTATCAAGAACATGGAAGCAGAAGAAACCACGAAGGGCGGCATTCTGCTGACCAGTGGTTCTAAGGAAAAGCCCCAGCTGGCGGAAGTTCTGGCTGTTGGCCCCGGTGGAAACGTGGACGGCAAGGAAATCAAGATGTACGTTGAAGCCGGCCAGAAGGTCTTCTATTCCAAGTACGCTGGAACCGAAGTAAAGCTGGATGGCGAAGAATATATCATCGTTCGTCAGAGCGACATTCTTGCGATTGTTGAATAATTCAGGAGGAAACGATTATGGCAAAGCAGATTAAATATGGTGAAGACGCCCGTCGTGCGCTCGAAAGCGGCATTAACGCGCTGGCCGATACCGTAAAAATCACTCTTGGCCCGAAGGGCTGCAACGTGGTTCTGGATAAGAAATACGGTGCTCCGCTGATCACCAACGACGGCGTAACCATCGCCAAGGACATTGAGCTGGAAGATCCCTTTGAGAACATGGGCGCGCAGCTCGTGAAGGAAGTTGCCACCAAGACCAACGACATCGCCGGCGACGGAACCACCACTGCCACCCTGCTGGCGCAGAAGCTGATCAAGGAAGGCCTTAAGAACGTTGCTGCTGGCGCAAACCCCATGGTTCTGAAGAAGGGCATCCTGGGCGCGACTGACGTCGTCGTCGAGAAGCTGTCCGAGATCTCCAAGCCCATTGAGTCTCGTCAGGCCATCGCGCAGGTTGCCGCCATTTCCTCCGGCGATGAAAATATCGGCCAGTTGGTCGCGGACGCCATGGAAAAGGTTGGCAAGGATGGCGTTATCACCGTCGAAGAGAGCAAGACCATGAAGACCGAGCTTGACGTCGTCGAGGGCATGCAGTTTGACCGCGGCTACGCCTCTGCCTACATGGTAACCGACAACGACAAGATGGAAGCGGTTTTGGATGACCCGCTGATTCTGATCACTGACAAGAAGATTTCCAACATTCAGGAGATCATCTCCATTCTTGAGCCCGTGGCTCAGCAGGGCAAGAAGCTGCTCATCATCGCTGAGGACGTCGAAGGCGAAGCGCTGGCGACCCTCGTTCTCAACAAGCTGCGCGGCGTGTTCACCTGCGTTGCCGTCAAGGCTCCCGGCTTCGGCGATCGCCGTAAGGCCATGCTGCAGGATATCGCCATTCTGACCGGCGGTCAGGTTATCACCGAAGAGCTCGGTCTCGACCTCAAGGAAGCCACCATCGACATGCTGGGCCGTGCCCGCCAGGTCAAGGTTGACAAGGACAACACCGTCATCGTCGAAGGCGCTGGCGATCCCTCTGAAATCAAGGCTCGCATCAACTCCATCCGCAGCCAGATTGAGGAAACCACCTCTGATTACGACCGTGAGAAGCTGCAGGAGCGTCTAGCCAAGCTGGCTGGCGGCGTAGCCGTTATCCGCGTCGGCGCTGCCACCGAGATCGAAATGAAGGAAGGCAAAATGCGCATTGAAGACGCGCTGGCCGCAACCCGCGCTGCCGTTGAAGAGGGCATCGTGCCCGGCGGCGGAACCGCGCTGCTGTCCGCTTCTAAGGCGGTTGCCGAGTATATGAAGACGCTGTCCGGCGACGTAAAGACCGGCGCCAACATCGTTCTGCGCGCGCTGGAGGAGCCGCTCCGTCAGATCTGTGCCAACGCTGGCGTGGACGGAAGCGTCGCCATCGAGAAGATCAAGAGCTCCAAGAAGGTTGGCTTCGGCTACGACGCTGCCAAGGACGAATACTGCGACATGATTGAGCGCGGTATCATCGACCCGACCAAGGTCACCCGCAGCGCCCTTCAGAACGCCACCTCCGTCGCCGCCATGGTGCTCACCACCGAGTCTCTGGTGACCGACCTGCCCGACAAGAATCCTCCGGCTGCGCCCGCAGCGCCCGGCGGAATGGGCGGCATGTATTAATCCAGGCCGTTCCTCGTCAAAGGCTCCGCTTCGGCGGAGCCTTTAGAGTATTAAAAAAACTACGAGAGAGCTCGAGAGGGCCAAAGTCCTCTCGAATTCCAAGCAAACCAGTCTCTGCAAATCAAATTCAGTAATCAAAGGCTTCCGCTTCAACATGCACGGTTGTTGTCAGTTTTTCGCCCTTGTGAGGTTTTCTGATCTCAATCATATTCAAAACGGTGTAGCCTTTCGAGCGGAGGAATTGAATCATATTTTCGTTGTTTGGATGAACAAAGTTATAGACGGTATCTTCTCCCATTGAGTCAGCAATCTCTTCGGCTTTGCTGAACAGCATAGTTGCAATCCCTTTTCTTCTACAGTCTTCGCTAACAAAGAGATGTTCTACCCATAAGCAAGGCTCATCAATTCTGCACACGATATACTCAACCAAGGCACCGCCGTCTTCAACCGCATATACCGGAAATCCGGATTTCAGAAATTCAATGATTTCTTCCTTTCCTTCTTCTATTTTCGGTTGCGCCTTGACGCCCTTATAGGACTTCAACTGAACTCGAAACATAGCTACCAGAGGGGCAACTCTGTCTGCGTCTACAATATTCATCTGAATAAGTTTCATGTGTCTTTCCTCTGATTTCGATTTATAACTATCCCCCCGTACCATCGTCTTTTTCATGCGAGCATCGCCCTCCATCAAACAAACCGGCGCAGTCTCCGCAGACAACGGGAGCCACGCCGGTATCTTTTCTGTTCAAGCTACGTTACTCTACAAGAACGCCTTCTGCTACCCCGCTCCTGGCAAGCAGCTTTTTATATACCACAAGGAAGCATACAAAGTGTACAGCCGCAGTGACAAACCACGAAATCGGATATGAAATATACAGCACCTCCGGCCGGTGATCGATACGGAAGACCGTGTAAATCCACACCACACGCAGAACGCACGCCCCCATCAGTGACACGATCATTGGCATAACGGACTTTCCCATTCCGCGCAGTGAACCGACCAGCATATCCATCATGCCGCAGAGGAAATACGGCTGGCAGACATATTTCAGTCGGATCAGACCGGCATTAATTACGTCCTCATTCTCATTATAGATGGAAATCAGCGTATGACCGAATCTGTACACACCGATGCCCATGACCAAACCAAGAATCGTCACGTATACACCGCAAATCAATGTAATTTTGCCGACGCGATGATACTTCTTTGCGCCCACATTCTGCCCGCAGAACGTCAATGACGCCTGATAAAGCGTGTTCATCGTTGCGTATACGAAGCCCTCCAAATTGCCTGCCGCTGCATTACCCGCCATAAACGTGGACTCGAACGAGTTTACGCTGGACTGAATGAGCACGTTCGAAAGCGAGAAAAGCATGCCCTGAAGCCCCGCCGGCATGCCGCTCTTCGCCAGCTCCTTCACGCGCTTCATGCTGATGCCCAGCTTTCTGAGGTGGAGCTTCGTGCAGTCCTCGTTGTTCATCAGGCAAATCACCACAGCCACCGCAGAGACAGCCTGCGAAATGATCGTCGCCAGCGCTACGCCCGCCACATCCATGTGGAACACGATGACGAACACCAAATTCAGCACGACATTGATCATTCCGCTGACAATCAGGATAAACATCGGGCGTCTCGTGTCGCCAACCGCGCGCATAACGGCAGAGCCAAAGTTATACAGCATATTTACCGGCATGCCTATGAAGTAAATGCGCATGTACAGCGCCGCAAGGTCGATTACGTCCTCCGGCGAATCCATCAGGCGAAGCAGTGGCTTTGCGAGCGTAAGGCCAATGATCATCAGGATCAAGCCGGAGATTACGGAAATCGTCACAGACGTATGTACGGTTTCCTGCACCTCCTGCTCCTTCTGCGCGCCCTTGTACTGCGCAACGACAACGCTGGTGCCAACCGACAAGCCGATAAACAGATTGACAATCAGGTTGATCAGTGCTCCCGTCGAGCCTACGGCAGCCAGCGACGCCTCCCGGTTCACCGCATAGCGGCCAACAACCACATTATCGGCAGCGTTGTACAGCAGCTGCAAGAAGCCGGTAATCATGAGAGGAACCGTGAATGCGGCAATCTTACCCCACAGCGGCCCCTCCGTCATGTTGATCTCGTGTTTTCCGCGCATTTGAATCCTCCATCCACGTAAGCAGTCCAAAGCAACCGACACAGACGGCGGGAGCCATTGTCCCGCCGTCTGTTATTATAGTACCACGCATGTTAAGTTGCAACGGATGCTTTGCAATTTTGCATTTCCTATTTAGCGGCCATTTCGTCTTGATTGATGCGCATAATGCGCAGCCGGTTCAGACATTGCTTGTCCGTTCGCACATCTCCGGCGCAATAGGCCAACAGCACGTAATCCTCCTCGGCATGAATAGCCGTATAGCAATAGCCGCAGAACGGGTCATCCTCGATTGCACGTGCAGGCGTCCAGCTTTGTCCCTCGTCCGCACTGAACGCGTACACCAACGGACTTCTGCCCCAATTTCCCACCTCCGGGCGGGTCTCATACAGCGGAACCGGGTTCCACACAGCAAGTAGCCTCTCGTCCGGCAAACGCTTCACGGACAGCGGCGACACCGGCGACCAAAAGCGCGAGGGTACGGCAGCCGACCACGTATCGCCGCCGTCGCTCGAGCTGAACTGATACTGTCTTCCAAGATCCGTGCGCGCCCAGCCCTGCAGGATTCCGTTTTTCAGTTCTATCACCCCCGGCTCCTGCAGGCCAATCGGTGAATCGATGCCGGAAAGCGTGACCAGCTCGCGGCTTTCCCTCCACGTGTATCCGTCGTCATCCGACAGGAAGAATGTGCTCAACGCGCGCGAATACCACAAACCGCCGTCCGGCGCCCGCGTGACCAGATGCTCTGCCGCCGGAAGCACGATTCGCCCTGTGGAAAGCCGCATGGCGCGGTCGTTGTTTACGACAAACCAGCCCTGTCGAGGCATACACATGGTAAAGTCGCTCCATGTACGTCCCTCGTCCGCGGAGCGCCTAAGGATCATGCGCATATCCGAAAAGGTCTTCCGCACGAGATAGAACAGCCCTACATCACCGTTCTGCATGCGCATCAGCGAAACGCTCATGATGTTCACCGCCTCATGCTCGGCGCTTGTAAACAGATCCTCCGGCTCTGACCACGTTTCGCCGCCGTCAGACGAATGAACGGCGGCAATACTCGCCGTTGCATGGTCCCGGTCGCTGCTTCCAACAAAGCGACTGAACACGAACAGGAGCGTTCCATCCTTCCGCTTCAGAAATGCGCCCTCACTGTTGCGGGGATTTCCCTCTCTCGGCGCAAAATCCTTCAGTATCCGTCCAATTCTCGGTTCGCTCATGCGCCATCCTCCCTCACTCTTTCCTTATTTCCATACCCATTTCCGCATTGAACCCGCAGGCTTCCGTCTTTCCGTCCTGTTCGCTCCCGTGATACAGCCTATTGCAGTGCTTCTCACGCACCGCATGCCGGAAATCGGCTCACCCGGATTTCCGGCATGCGCATCCCCTCAGCTGCTTATACCTCCCGCACGCTTCCGTCATACAGCCGAATCGCAGCGCTCCTTACACGCGGCATGCCCGCTACCGGGCGACGGGTGATGCCCTCCCAGCCCGGTTTTTCCGGCGTGATGCCAAGACCGTAGGCAAAATACAAATACGCAGGCACGGCTGACCATCCATGGCATAGGCTTCCCGCATTGTCAAATGCATCGGCACCGTCAATCGTCTCCCAGAAGCTCGTTGCGCCGGCAAACAGCATCCTGCCCCACTGCGTCTCAACGTCCCGTCGCACCCAGTCGCCGTAGCCCTCCGCGCGGGTGAGCAGCGCATCATACTTAAACGCGGTATAGGCCAGTGTTACCGGCACAAGCCCGCCCTGCGTCAGGCTTGCACACACACGGCCAACCTCGCCATCCGGGCACATACCGGAAACGACGCACAGTGCCTGTGTAAGCTCGCTCAGGCCGCTTCGGCCCTTTGCATCCATAAAGGAAAAATACCGTGCGTTCTCCGCATCGTAATACGCGTGATGCGCGGCCTTCGCCATTTGCTCCGCCCTGCGTTCCAGCTCGTCGGCTTCCTCCGCGCGATCAAGAACACGCTCCATGTTTGCCAGTGCGCGCATCGCAAGAATCACAAACGCACTCAGCGGCGCTTCCAGACGGTTTTCATCCACATCCACGCCCTTTTCTAAATGACCATCCAACCCGTCTGACCACTCATAGAAATTCCACTTGCCCGCATAGCGCGCCACAAGACCATCGTCGCGAACGCGTGCCAGAGCCGTCTTCACAATCGTTTCAGCAACGGGCAGCATCTCCTGAGCGAACGCGCGGTCGCCGGAAAATAGAAGATTTTCCCACAGCGCTACGACGTACATCATCGAGAACGATGGAATATTTACGTCCGCCCGCGACGGCGCGCACAGCTCCAGCAATCCGTCCGGGCGCAGCGTACGTCCCAGCAGCCGCAGGCTTGCCTGCGCAAAGCGGTACTCGCCAAAGGCATAATACCCGATCAGCATCTGGTTACGGCTGTCCATGCCATAAAGTGCCTGCTCACGCCACGGACAATCCTCGTAGTGCTCATGCATGCACATTTCCAGCGTGCGCAGACAGGTATCGTAAATGCGCTGATGCAGCGCATCCTCCAACTCCATATGCGCGCCCTTCGGCAGCGGATACGTCAGCGGACGCATGCCTGCATAGTGAAGCTTCACCCGATGCGTGCGCACGAGCAACTGGATATAGCGTCCGCCGATGCGGCGATAGGGATGGAAAAAGCAGGAATGTCCCTTCGGTGCGACATACCGCGCGCAGAAATTGCGAATGCCCACATAGCTGCGCACGCGTAAATCGTCCAGATGCTCGCCCCAGCCGATCAGCACCTCGGTATCCTCATCCACCGTCAGTTCTACGTCCATCAGGCCAACCTCGTTGCGCCCTAGATCGTATACCATATAAATGCCCTCGCCTGCATCGCTTTCAAACAGGCCATCCGTCTCCAGCGCCCTGCGCTCAACAAAGGAAAGATAGGCATACTGCATGCGCTGGCCAAGACTTTTTGCATCGTCCCGCTCACGATAGATACCCTGCGCGATCAACCTTCCCTGCAGGCGATCCCCCATCGCGCATTGAGCAATCGGACGGCTTATAAACGGCGGAATCTCTCCTGCCTCCACTGCGTTTCTTCCCATGGAAATCGACTTCGTCGCGTCGTAGTCAAAGGTAAAGCCCAGCTGCGGCGAAATCAGCGCCACATCGCCCCTCGCATAACGCTCGTCCAGTGCACAGCACGTTTCAAGGTCGCTGTATGCCTGGCTCTCCCCGTCTGCGAACACCTCAAACAATACATACGCATGCCCGCGGATATACACGAAAGAATCCCTCTTTGCACAGTAACAGCGGATAGTCAGCTTGTTTTCGCCTGACTGCACCTTCGCCGTCAGATCGATTTCGTCGAACACGCGCTGACGCTCGTCATCCGGATATTGATAGGAATACACATATTCTCCATTCAGGTAGACAGCATAGTGCGACTCTGCCGCAATGCGCAAAAGCGTTCGCTCCCTTCCGGCAACGAACCTCGTTTCAAACACTGCGTATACATTTTCCACGCCACCGTCGTCCACCCAAATTGGTTTTGCATTTACAAAAGGCTTCATAGACTCTTCTCCCTTCGCTCATATTGTTTTGATTTCATTATACATTTAACCGGTTCATTCGTCAACGAGGAATCCTTCGCAATTTCCATGACAATTTGATTTTTTCCTATTGACAACATCTCCGCGCTGATATATACTATGTGTAGCATAGTATAATGCGTAAGGAGGTATCAAATGGATGCGCAGCTGAAGCGGGGAATTCTGGATCTGTGCGTGCTGGCGGCGATGCGCAGCGGCGACACCTACGGTTATCAGCTGATCCGGGATATTTCGCCTCATATTGAAATCTCAGAATCAACGCTGTATCCAATCCTCAAGCGGCTCGAGTGCGCGGGTTGCGTTTCAAGCTACTCGATGGAGCACAACGGTCGTCTGCGCCGTTATTACCGGTTAGAGGCGCCGGGCCAGGTCAGACTGCAGGAATTCTGTGAGGAAACGGAACAACTCATTCACATACTTGAGTGGATCAGAAAGGAAAGCCCGAATGAAACGAAATGAATACCTGCGCGCACTGAACCGCGCGCTACGCCGTGCCGGCATTGCCGACAGGCAGAAAACGCTGGATTTTTATGCGGAAATGATCGACGACAGCCGCGAGCAGGGACTATCCGAGGTGGAGGCCATCTCCCGTCTGGAGACGCCGGAAGAAGTTGTGCGCGTCCTGTGTCTCGAATCCCCCATGCCGCCGCACCGCGGGTATCACGCAATAGAATGGGTTCTTGGAGGCTTGGGCATGCCTTTCCTGCTCGTGCTGGCGCTCACGTTTCTCGCGCTGCTTATTGCTGCGCTGTCGGTTCTCCTCGCCGCACTGATCGCCGTGGACGCGGTGGAGCTGAGCTTACTCGCCGCCGGTATAGGCAGCCTTGCCATGTGCGCGTTCGCCTCCTTCTCTCAAGCCGCGTCGCTGCTGTTTGCCATCGGTGCGTCGCTTGTGCTTGAAGGCCTTGCTCTGCTTCTGTTCAAGCCCATTCTCACTCTGAACACACGTCTCTTTCGCGCGCTCACTTCGATTACGGCGAAGGCCTGCGCGCTCATCAAACGACTGATTGAAAGGCGGGTTTAATTCATGCGCACATTTCGCAAAATCGCTCTGATTCTCGTAGGCATCGGCCTGGTTATCTGCGCCGCATCGGCAGTCAGCTCCGGCTTCAGCCTTGATCTCCTCTCCTTCAATGAAGAGCGCACGCTCTGCCACCGCGATTACGAGGCCTCCGACGTTCGCAGCATTTTCCTAACTCTCGACGTAGACTCTGTCACCGTTGTTCCCTCCGAGGATGGAAACGTAAGCCTCAGCTGGTACAGCCGAGACCCACACAAGGATAAGCTCAGCTTTTCTGACGGAGTATTGTCGCTGAATGTTGCGCGCAGTTCCCTCATTTCACTGAGTGTTCGAACCTACGACGCGGTTCTTTCCCTTCCCGCAGGCTTTGACGGCGAGCTGCGCATTTCCACCTCAACGGGTTCCATTTCGGTCTCCGACCTGAATCCGGCTCTTCTGACGCTGAATGCAACCACGGGCTCCATTCGCCTTTCAACCCTGAACGTTTCCGGGCGAATCGATACCGAGACAAGCACTGGAAGCGTCTATATGACAAACGTTACCGCTTCCGAAATCTCCCGAAATGGCACCACGGGCTCAACCAAGCTTACGGATGTCTGCACAAGCACACTGTACGCCCATGTAACCACTGGTAGCATTACGCTCGATGAAGTTGACGCGCAGAGCCTCACACTGCGCACCACAACCGGCAGCATCAACGGAACGCTCACAGGCAGCATCGCAGACTACACAATCCGCTCGTCCGTATCCACTGGCTCCAATTCACTTCCGGAAAGGCTGGACAGCGGCTCACGAATCCTGAATGCAGACGCAACCACCGGTTCCATCCGTCTCGCCTTCTCGGAGGCAAAATAACACACTTTTACCGATTTGTCACGAAAATCCCGTTGACAAACGGGCCAAAAACGCGTATGCTTATTTTATTGATGAGGGAGTAGTCAACGCGCAAGCGTAATGAAGCCACCATCACGAAAGCCTCGGCTTTCTGACTTCATTTGAAATGATGAGACTTATCTGTTCACAAGAGCAGGCAAGTCTCATTTTTTATAGAACGACTATCGCAAAAAGGAGCGAAATGAATGAAAGACTACGAGAAAACCATTTCACAAGCGCTGACGGATGAACAGACGACGAACGAGGGACTCTCGGACGCCGAGGCACAACGCCGCACGGCGCAGTATGGCCGAAACCGCCTGAAGGAAGGGCAGAAGACGCCTCTGATCAAGCGCTTTCTTCAGCAGCTTGCCGACCCGATGATTATCATTCTGCTTGCCGCAGCGCTGATTTCCGGCGTCACCAGTGCCATTCAGCACGAATCGATGGCCGACGTATTCATTATTCTGATCGTCGTGATCATCAATGCCGTTTTGAATGTACTTCAGGAGAGCAAAGCCGAAAAGGCTGTGGCCTCTCTTCAAGAAATGTCCGCCGCTACCAGCAAGGTTATCCGAAACGGTCGCCAGCAGACGGTTGCAAGTGAAACGCTCGTGCCCGGCGACATCATCCTTCTGGAGGCAGGCGACGCCGTGCCTGCCGATGCGCGTTTGATCGAGGCCGCCTCCCTGAAGGTAGAGGAAGCGGCGTTGACCGGTGAATCCGTGCCCGTAACCAAGCAGACGGATCCTCTGAAGGAGGAAAATGGCCGCACTGTTCCCCTTGGCGATCGCACCAACATGGTGTACATGGGCTCGACCGTCGCCTACGGCCGCGGCAAAGCCGTGATCACGCAGACGGGCATGCAGACGGAAATGGGCAAAATCGCCGATGCACTGGACAAGGCCGAAAAGAATCAAACGCCCCTGCAGATCAAGCTTTCCCAGCTGAGCAAAACGCTCACATATCTGGTCGTTGGCATCTGTGCAATCATTTTCGTCGTGGGCGTTCTGCGCCATGAGCCGGTGCTCGATTCCTTCATGGTGGCCGTGTCGCTCGCCGTAGCCGCGATTCCCGAGGGATTAGCAGCCGTGGTCACGATTGTCCTTTCCTTTGGCGTTATTCGCATGAGCAAGCGCAACGCCATTATTCGCAAGCTCACAGCAGTAGAAACGCTAGGATGCGCGCAAATCATCTGCTCAGACAAAACCGGTACGCTTACTCAGAACAAAATGACCGTCGTTGAAACTGCAGGCGACGACACGGCGCGGCTCGCAACGGCTATGGCGTTGTGCTCCGATGCCGAGCTGGACGAAGGCGATTCTGCCATCGGCGAGCCCACTGAATGCGCGCTGGTAAACTACGCTGCAGCCGAGGGCCTCAAAAAGTCCGCACTGAAGGCAGCGCAGCCCCGCGTCGGCGAAGCACCATTTGATTCTATGCGCAAGATGATGTCCACGCTGCATCGTCTGCCGGACGGTTCGATCGTCCAGTACACAAAGGGCGCTCCGGACGAGGTATTGAAGAAATGCTCTCATGCCCTTGTAAACGGACAACGCGTGCCCATGACGCCGGAAATCCGCTCAGATATCCTTGCACAGAACAAGCAGATGGCTGATCGCGCACTGCGCGTGCTGTGCGCCGCCGAGCGTAATTGGGAGTTGCTTCCCGAGGACGCCAGCCCTGCCTTCCTTGAGCAGTCGCTCACCTATATCGGCCTGACCGGCATGATCGATCCCGTTCGACCCGAAGTAAAGCCCGCCATTGAGGAATGCCGCCGCGCGGGCATTCGGCCCATCATGATCACCGGCGACCACCGCGATACGGCCGTGGCTATTGCCCTGCAGCTTGGCATTATCACCTCCCCCGATCAGGCCATCACCGGCACGCAGCTGGACGAAATCTCCGACGAGGCGCTTGACAGCGAAATCGAAAAATACTCCGTGTATGCCCGCGTGCAGCCGGAGCACAAGGTACGCATCGTAAACGCGTGGAAAAAACGCGGCAAGGTTACCGCCATGACGGGCGACGGCGTAAACGACGCTCCGTCCATCAAGAATGCGGACATCGGCGTCGGGATGGGTATCACAGGCACCGACGTCACCAAGAACGTCGCAGATATGGTTCTGGCCGATGACAACTTCGCCACCATCGTAAACGCCGTCGGCGAGGGACGCCGCATTTATGACAACATCCGGAAGGCCATTCAGTTTCTGCTTGCTTCTAACATGAGCGAGGTTCTTGCCATCTTCTTCTCCACGCTGCTTGGCTTCACGATTCTGAAGCCCGTGCACCTTCTGTGGATCAATCTGATCACAGATTGCTTCCCGGCGCTGGCGTTGGGTATGGAGAACGGCGAACGTGACCTGATGGATCGCCCGCCGCGAAATTCCCGCGAAGGCATCTTTGCCGGCGGTCTGGGCGTCGCTGTGGCCGCTCAGGGCGTGATGCTGACCGTTATCACTATGGCCGCTTACTTCATCGGACACTTCATGGAGGCCGGCGTATGGGAAATCGCAAACAGCGCCGACGGCATGACTATGGCGTTCCTCGCCCTGTCCATGGCAGAAATCTTCCATTCATTCAACATGCGCTCGCTGCATAAGTCCGTGTTCCGCATGGGCACGCAAAACCTCTATGTCTGGGGCGCGATGTTGCTTTCCCTTGTATGCACGTTGGCCGTTATCTACGTTCCCTTCCTGGCGAACGCTTTCGGCTTTGAAACCATCAGTTTGTCCGAATATATCGTAGCCATGCTTCTTGCTCTGTCCATCATTCCGATGGTAGAAATCGAAAAAGCTTTCGAACGCCGCAGCGACCGCAGACACGGATAATCTTCTCGGAGAGGCCGGGCTTCCCGGCTTCTCCTCATCTCACAAAGTTAACATCCAGATGTAGGTTTGTCAAACATTTTGTACACCAACCCGTGAGAGCCGTTCCCTTGGTGACAGCCATTGCAGCGGTCGCATGGGACGGGCGTTGCTGCGACTTTGGTGGGCAGCTCGCTGCCCACCAAAGTCGGCGAGGGAGTAGAAACGGTGGGCGGCGTAGAAGCGTTT
>CAZKQB010000023.1:0-3439 GCA_964554795.1 uncultured Oscillospiraceae bacterium
CCCGGAAATCCGCAGGATTTCAGCGGAATCTGAGAAAGGGTGGTGCGGAGGGGAACCCGTCCCCTCCGCCTCCCAAGGGGGTGGCAGGGCCGCCAGGCCCGGCGGCGGGGGAGCTTGCTCCCCCGCCCGCCTTCCGTCTAAAATCTTTATTGGACAACCAGAGCCGAATGGATTATAATAGATGCAAAGCCAGAAATAGGAGTGAAGGGAAATGGATTTCAAACTGACGATCGCCCAGCTCGCTGCGGAAGCCGCCGCGAAGGCGTTCCCCGGCACGGATCTTGGAACGGAGGCCGTCGCAGGCATGCTGGAAACCCCGCCGGATCCGGCCATGGGCGACTACGCGCTGCCGTGCTTCAAGCTGTCCAAGGCGCTGCGCAAGTCCCCGATGATGATTTCGGACGCGCTGGCGGCCGCGATTTCCGCGCCATTCCTTTCGCGTGTGGAAAGCGTGAAGGGCTATCTGAATTTCTTTATCGACCGCGCTACCTACGCCCGTGAGGTCGTGGGTGCGGCGCTCAATGCCGGCGCGCGCTACGGCAGCTCCGACGAGGGCGCGGGCAAGACCATCGTGATCGACTATTCCTCCATCAACATCGCCAAGCGCTTCCACATCGGTCATCTGTCCACCACGATGATCGGAAACGCGCTGTATAAAATGTATACCTTCCTGGGCTACCGCTGCGTAGGTGTGAACCATCTGGGCGATTGGGGCACTCAGTTCGGCAAGATGATCGCAGCCTACAAGCGCTGGGGCGACCGCGAAACCGTCATGAAGGGCGGCGTGGACGAGATGGTGAAGCTCTACGTGCGCTTCAACAACGAGGCCAAGGAAAACCCCGCGCTGGACGACGAGGGCCGCGCATGGTTCAAGGCCATTGAGGACGGCAATCCCGAGGCGCTGGAAATCTTCAACTGGTTCAAGCAGGTTACCCTGAAGGACGCCGAGCGCGTGTATGACATGCTGGGCGTAAAATTTGACAGCTACAACGGGGAAAGCTTCTATGCCGACAAGGTGCAGCCCATCATCGACGAGCTGCGTGAAAAGGGGCTTCTGGTGGAGGATCAGGGCGCGCAGATCGTGCGTCTGGACGACTACGGCATGCCCCCGGCGATTATCCTGCGCTCCGACGGCGCGACGCTGTATATGACGCGCGACCTCGCTGCGGCGAAGTATCGCCACGACACCTACGATTTCGACAAGAACCTCTACGTCGTTGCCTATCAGCAGGATCTGCAGTTCCGGCAGCTGTTCAAGGTAATGGAGCTGCTGGGCTGGGATTGGGCAAAGGGCTGCGAGCACGTCAACTTCGGCATGGTGTCCTACGAGGGGCAGACGCTGTCGACCCGCGAGGGGCGCATCGTATACCTGGAGGATCTGCTCAAGCAGTCGGTCAGCAAGGCGCTCGGCATCATCAACGAGAAGAGCCCGAACCTCGAAAACAAGGAGGAGGTCGCCCGCAAGATCGGCATTGGCGCGGTGGTGTTCTTCGCGCTGTACAACGGCCGCATCAAGGACATCGACTTCTGGTGGGATCGCGCGCTCAACTTTGACGGCGAAACCGGCCCCTACGTCATGTACACCCACGCGCGCTGCATGAGCGTGCTGCGCAAGTGCGAGAATGTGGACGCCGCGCCCGATTATTCCGCGCTGGACGATTCCGAGGCGCAGGCCGTCGTTCGCCTGATCGACGACTTCCCCGGCGTCGTGCATCAGGCCGTGGAGCGCAATGAGCCGTCGCTGGTCACCCGCTTCAGCGTGGAACTGGCGAAGGCGTACAACAAGTTCTATTATGAGCACAGGATTCTGGACGACGATCTGTCTGCCCGCGCCGCGAGAGTGGAGCTCACCCGCGCCGCACGCCAGACGATCAAAACGGCGCTCGGCCTGATCGGCATCGAGGCGCCCGACCGCATGTAATACGAAGGAGGCGCGACAAATGGATCCGATGAAAATGCGTCCCTATTACCGCTATGGCGAGATGACCCCGTGGGGCGGCGACGCACTGAGGCTGATGTTCGGAAAGGATGCGCCCGACGATCGCGCGGGCGAAAGCCTGGAGATTTCGGCTCTGGAGGGCATGGAAAGCGTGATTCTGTCCGGCGAATTCACCGGCATGACGCTGGCCGCCGCGCTCAAAAACCACTATGCCGAAATCGTCGGCGAGGAAAACGGCCCGTTCCCGCTGCTTCTGAAGCTGCTGGACGCGCGCGACACGCTGTCGGTTCAGGTGCATCCCGGCGACGACTACGCCCAGGCGCACGACGGCAAGCTGGGCAAAACCGAGGCATGGATGGTCTTAAGCGCCGACCCCGGCGCAAAAATCGCCTATGGCCTGAAGCCGTCAAACGAAAGTCTCTCCGACATCGTGGCGCGCGGCGAGTTTGAGCAGGCGCTCAACTTCGTCACCGTCGCGCCCGGCGATGTGTATTACATCCCCCACGGCATGGTGCATGCGCTGGGCGGCGGCGTGCAGGTGTACGAAATCCAGCAGTCGTCCGACGCAACCTATCGCTTCTGGGATTGGGGCCGCGTGGGCAAGGATGGCAAGCCCCGCGCGTTGCACACTGAAAAGGCGCTGGACGTCACCCGCCCCGAGCTGCACATGGGCAAGGTCGCGGGCGCGACGATCCTCACCGAGGGCGGCAGCATCACGCACTATGTGTGCGATGAAAACTTCTCCCTCATGCGCCTGAACGTGGCCGGAACCATGCCGCTCCACTTCCCCAAGATGGCCTTCGTGACCCCGCTTGGCCCGTGCGAGCTTTCGTGGGACGGCGGCAGCATGGAGCTTGCGCCCTTCGAAACGGCGCTCATCCCCGCCTGCCAGAATACCGCCCGCGTGACCGGCCGCCTGCCCGTGCTCTGCTCCACCCTTCCCGACCAGCCCGCCCTCCGCGCCGCTCTCACCTACCGCGCCGAGAACGTCGCCGGGCTGAGCGAATAATTGACCCCATATCCATAAAAACCAGCCGATTCGCTTCCCAGTATAAAAAGCGAATCGGCTGTTCTTCGTTAATCCCGCACCCTCCAACTGCACCGAAAGCGTGGCCGACGATCGGAATTCGATTTCAGCACAGGGTTTCTAAACGCCGCCGACTCGCGTGCAGGCATGCGGGTCGGCGGCTATTCGATTCCGCGCCTACGAATTCAGCCAGTCCAGCGCGTCGGGATACGCGTAATTCATCCCGTTCTCCCTGCACCACGTCGCCGCCCACGAATCCCGCGGAACCGTGAATAGGAGCGTGTCCGGACAACCTTCGAACGCATTTTCCGCGATGCTGGTCACGCTGTCCGGGAGGGTAATGCTCGTGAGGGATTTGCAGTAGTAGAAGGCGTAGTTCCCGATGCTTGTCACGCCGTCCGGGATGGTGATGCTCGTAAGGGATTTGCAGTAGTAGAAGGCGTAGTTCCCGATGCTTGTCACGCCGTCCGGGA
>CAZKQB010000023.1:3539-45056 GCA_964554795.1 uncultured Oscillospiraceae bacterium
CGTAGTTCCCGATGCTTGTCACGCCGTCCGGGATGGTGATGCTCGTAAGGGATTTACAGTTAGCAAACGCGTTGCTCCCGATGCTTGTCACGCCGTCCGGGATGGTGATGCTCGTAAGGGATTTGCAGTAGTAGAAGGCGTAGTTCCCGATGCTTGTCACGCTGTTCGGGATGGTGATGCTCGTAAGGGATTTGCAGGAGTAGAAGGCGCAGTTCCCAATGCTTGTCACGCTGTCTGGGATGGTGATGCTCTTAAGGGATTTGCAGTAGTAGAAGGCACAGTTCCCGATGTCTGTCACGCTGTCCGGGATGGTGATGCTCTTAAGGGATTTGCAGTAGTAGAAGGCACAGTTCCCGATGCTTGTCACGCCATCCGGGATGGTGATGCTCGTAAGGGATTCGCAGGAGTAGAAGGCGCAGTTCCCGATGCTTGTCACGCCATCCGGGATGGTGATGCTCGTAAGGGATTCGCAGGAGTAGAAGGCGCAGTTCCCAATGCTTGTCACGCTGTCTGGGATGGTGATGCTCGTAAGGGAATCAGAGCAGTAGAAGGCGTTGTCCCCGATGCTTGCTATACCCGTCGGAATGACGTACCTGCTCTCTGAAAATGCGCGCGGATAGCAAATGAGCTTCTTTTCCGTCTTGTCAAACAGTACGCCATCGATGGTTGCCAGAACCGGATGCTCAGGCGAAACAACGATGCGAGTTAACTTGCGACAGAACCGAAATGGATTTGCACCTATGTGCGTCACACTGTCCGGGATGATGATGCTCGTAAGAGAAGTGCACCCAGAGAATGCAGCGTCCCCGATGCTCGTCGCACCATCTGGAATGGCGTAGCTGCTCTCTCCAAACGCATACGGATAGCAAATCAGCTTCTTTTCCGTCTTGTCAAACAGCACACCGTCGATAGTTGCCAGAACCGGATGCTCAGGCGAAACAACGATGCGTGTTAAACTGCCGCAGTTTCGAAACGGGTTCGCTCCCATGCGCATCACGCTGTCCGAGAGGGGGATGCTCGTAAGGAATTCGCAGGAGTCAAAGGCGTAGTCCCCGATGCTTGTCACGGTGTAATCGTCCAAGCGATCAGGCACAGCAAGGTCAACTGCGCTGCCGGTATAGCCTGTTATTTCTGCCGTTCCATCATCCAGCAGCTTATAGCGATAGTCTCCGCAGGTATATTCGTCCTCTGCCGCCGCACAGAACAGGATTGCCGTAGCTGCAAGAAACAGCATAAAGAGAAGCGCCAATCGTTCAAATTTCTTCATCGAGTTTCCTCCTTTGCATATTTGCCGCTACC
The DNA here is from genome assembly GCA_964554795.1 of uncultured Oscillospiraceae bacterium. Lineage (GTDB taxonomy): Bacteria > Bacillota > Clostridia > Christensenellales > Aristaeellaceae > SFHK01. The sequence goes on from CAZKQB010000023.1 coordinate 4,839, forward strand.
CGCCGCGAGCGATCGTCTTTTCGCTCTAAACCCGCGCTGTTCCTGCCTTTCGAAGGAATGCGCAGATGCTGGAAATTAAAACGTAAATTCAGGGATGATTCGCCGGCTGCCTGCTGTCGCGATGCGAGGCGGGCACACATTCCCCGAAAATGAAACGAAAAGCGGCGGAGGAACAGCCTCCGCCGCGAAAAGGTCTTTCAATCAACCAAGGCGAATCAGAACCGGTGCGTTCAGATCCAGCGTCAGGGTTATGGTGCCGTTGGCATTGATAAACGTGCTCAGCTCCGTCTCGGAGCCATCCTCGGCCACGAGGGTGAACGTGCGCTCTGCAAAGGTCGAGGGAAGAATTACCTTATGAACGCCCACGGGCTCGTTATCCATCGGGCTTACATAGCGAAGGTACTTGCTGACGATGCCGCTCATTTCGAAGCAGGCCGTCATGATTTCGTCGCCGGAGGCCGTCTTGCCCACGCGCACGCACGGCTGCGGGAGGGTGGTGACGACGCGCCTGCCCAGCTGCACCTCCACAAACTCCAGCGGCTCGGCGCCCTCAATGTCGCCGCACACGGGGTCTACGGATACGCTCTCGCCGTTCACGACGCGATTGATGAAGGCGCAGCGCACGTGGATGGGATCATTGATCCAGTGATCGTAGCCCCACTCCCCGCTGATTTCGTTGGTCACGCTGTTGGAGTACTGCTGAGAATGGATGCAGTAGTTCCAGCGGCAATACGCGCTGTGTCCGCCGTGGCCGTTCGGCGACCAGTTTCCGAACCAGTGCGACCCACGCTCAATACAAACCATCTCGCCTGGCCGCCAGCTATCTGTATTCTCCGCGAACGCGAAGCTGCCAAACACCAGAACCATCGCCAGAACAGCAATCAGAAAACGCTTCATAAGCTTATACCTTCTTTCAAACGTAATCGAATCGGCACGCTGTGCATACCCATTGTTCATGCCATATACGTTTTTTATTATACTCACGCGGCATAACGAAATTATGCAAACGGAGATAAGAAAGTTTATCAATTTGCTGACGCCGTTTTCGAAACGTTTGACCTTCTGCGTATGAGATTGACGGACTTGTTTCAATCCACACTCTGCGTCCAAAAAAACAGACACGGGACATTTTCTTCCCGTGTCTGCCTGAATGCGAATGGAGAGGATGCGTTTATGCCTGTACTGCCGGCACTTCCTTGAGAAGCTCCTCTGCCCAGCGGACGAACGCATCGCCAAAGAAGAAGACCAACGCGCACGCCGCGATCAGCACAAGCAGCGAAAGCACCAGCGCCGCCACGGCAAAGCTCTTTTTGGATGCGTTGTGCGCCGCCGCAATGGTGATGATGAAAAACAGAATATTCACGCCGGGAATGGCGGACAGAATCAGCGTAAAAAACCAGTTGAGGAACGATACTCTGCGTACGCCGCGACTTTCTTTGCTCATGGTCTTAACCCCCTTCAGGATTCTCTATAGGTAAGTATACCGCATTTATTACGCGCTGTCAAATACTTTTGTCAGATTTTCGTAATATTTACCATTACTCGGTCAATGTTTTCGCAAGCTCTATCATCTCGCGCTCGCCCGCGATTTCGCCGGGGTAGGGATAGCGCTTCGCCTCGTTTTCGAACTGGGCGAGATATGCGTTCGCCTTTGCGAAATCCTTCTCTATCAGCAGCGCGTACGTATACTGCGTGCGAAGCACAGAGGGGTTTGTGCGCATCTGCTTCATGAAATTCAGATGCGCGGGCGTCCAGAGCTCGTCTATGCAATCCTTTTCGCCGCCGAGCATCGCCAGATACAGGCGGTCGCAGATCATAAGGTGCAGATGCAAGCCAACAATCGCCGAATCCGCCGCAAGCAGCCGGTCCATTTCCGTCCGCGCCGTGTCAAAGTACCTTTCATCCATGAGCCGGTTGACAGATAACACGGCCAGCACCGCGGTCATGGGGTTGGTAATGTCATTTTCCTCCGGCAGGCATTCCGTCGGCACGTCCCGCATGCGCCCGCCCAGCGAAAGAAAATCGTTGATGCGCATCTGCACGAGGAATGCATGCTTCGCTTCCCGAGACGCGCAAACCGCCCGCGCCGTGCAGCCGTCGTTGTCAACCAGCGCCATATGCAGCGGAATGCCGTTCGTAAGCGCCGATGCCGCGCCCGTAAGCGTCCACGTCAGAAGAAACCGCGAAAGCACCGTATTCGGGCGAACCGTAACGTACAGCGCCAGAGCCAGAAGCGCCGAAAGCAAGTCCATCGCCGCGCCGCCCATCAGATACCAGCCGCAGGAAATGCCGTTCTCGTTGCCCTTCGGCGGAGACATCAGGCACTGCCCGCCGGTTCCGGCAAGGTTCAGCCGCCTCCGCTCGATTTTACCGCCCGTTCGAAGCCACATAATGCCGCCCACCCGAAACGAACGAAACCGGTAGCCGGTCATCAGCCCAAATACCAGATGCCCGGCCTCGTGCACCAGCGCCTGCGCATACATGCACGCGATAAGGCTTACAAACATCTCGCAAATCACGCGGACGATGCTCGATTTCGTCGACACAACGGAATAGATCATCGCCATTCCCACGCCCATGAGCGCGTAAATCAATACAACCACCCATGCCGCGCTTTTCCTCTTTTTCATATCGTCACCTCTCGCTGCATTATAGCACGCTTTCTCTTCTCCTACAACGGCGCTATCGGTAGAATTCGAGGGTTTTTTCGATCCAGTAGCGGTATTCGGGGCCAGGCGCCTCCATGCGCTTCAGGCGCTCATACATGGGAAGGCCGTCGCCGGCGTCGTGCCAGAGATCGGCAAACACAAAATCGTATTTTCCGGAGCGGTACAGGGAGGGCGCCATCTCGAACGCATCGGCCTCAAGAAGCGTCAGGCACTCCGGGCGCGGGAAGGCCGGCAGGATGCGCTCGCGGAAAAGCCGGATCGCATCCCCGCTGCGCTCGACGGCAGTCACGCTCTCCACCCTTGGGTTCAATAGCGCGTGGAACGCAAAATAGCCCAGTCCCAGCCCCAGCGTAAGCACATGCCCGTACGCAGCCTCTGCCACAGGGCGGATGGTATTGATTTCGTTCGGCGTAGCCGTCATCCACTCGCGCCCATTTTCGGTGAGCACGGGGTAGGCAAACGGCTGCGTGAAATAGCCCAGAACCGGCAGCACCGCGCCGTCCGGATACGCGCGCAGATCGTTTGCAACGAACAGCTCGTAGGGCCAATACGAGGCGCAGCCCAGTTCAAACGCGCAGGGCGCAGGAATCGTGCCCTCGCGCTTAGCCCCGCGGTTTCTGCCGGAGCCGGCGGCATTTCGCAGGATACGCGCGTTCGGGACGCTTTCTCCCGCGTCCCTCGCATGCGGCGATGCGCAAACGGCGCAAATGTATGGGTCGGCAGCGTAGACGGAGGCGTCCAGCGGGCAGAGCATTCGCGGAAAATCCTCGCGCACAGTGCGCGCGTCCTCCTCGTTTCCGGCTGCGTCCAGACCGAGCGCACCCGCCAGCAGAAGCGCGAATGCCTGCGCATCCGTCAGCGAAAATTCATCTGAAAGCGCGCGCACGTCGGCCTCCGTCACCGCGTCCGCGTGAAAATTCAGATAAACGGCCAGCTGCCGAAGAAGTCTTTCATCCTGCGTTCGCATGGGTTCATCGGCTCCTTCTCTCATAGGTGGGTTCGCTTGCGTCCCCATTATACACCGACTTTGGAATTTCTCAAGCAGAAGGTCGAAAAATCGGCCATTTTTCGCTCGCACAGCGCGCCGAAATATGGTATACTTGAGCAAACGCAATATAAAGGAGGAAATTGCATGCATCTTCAGCCGCTTGAGGCCGCTCGCCTCGCCGTGGAAACCATGATGCGCCGCTACGAGGCGCCCCTTCTGCCCCCGGTGGGACGGTTTCACTATCATCAGGGCGTGTTCCTTTCCGGCGTATACCAGACGTATCTGCTGACCGGAGACGAACGCTATTTCCGCTACATGAAGGATTGGGTGGACTCGGTAATCGACGAAAACGGCCGCATTCTTCACTATGACCGCGGGCAGATGGACGACATTCAGCCGGGCATCCTGCTGTATCCCCTTATGAAGCGCACGGGCGACGCGCGCTACGAAACGGCCATCCGCACGCTGGGCGAGATTTTCCTCACCTATCCGCGCAACCGCGTGGGCGGCTTCTGGCACAAAAGCGACGACCATTGCCGCGACCAGATGTGGCTGGACGGGCTGTACATGGGCGGCCCGATTTGCGCCGAATTCGGAAAAACGTTTGACCGTCCCGAATACTTCGACCTCGTCGCCGAGCAGGCCATCCTGATGGAAACGCACACCCGCGACCCGAAGACCGGCCTTTTGTATCATGCGTGGGATGCCGAAACACGCATGCCGTGGGCAAACGCCGAAACGGGGCTTTCGCCGGAGTTCTGGGGGCGCTCGATCGGCTGGGTCGGCGTAGCCATCCTGGACGATCTGGATTTCATTCCGCCGGAGCACCCGAGGGCGGAGGATTTGAAAAACATCGTGCGCCGCCTGATGACGGCCATTGCGCCGTATCAGGGCGCAGACGGGCGCTGGTATCAGGTGGTTGACAAGCCGGACGGCGAGGGCAACTGGCCGGAAAACAGCTGCACGAGCCTGTTCACCGCGGCGCTGTGCAAGGGCGTGCGGACGGGCGTGCTGGAGTCCTCCGCGCTTGAGCGCGCGCAGAGGGGCTATAACGGCGTTGTGAACAGCCTGAAGATGGACGGAAACAACCTGCTGATCGGCGACGTGTGCATCGGCACCGGCGTGGGCGATTACCAGCACTATATCCACCGTCCCACCTCCGTAAACGACCTGCACGGCGTAGGCGCGTTCCTGCTGATGTGCGCCGAGGCAGAACGGGCGGGGCTGAAATAAGCCTCCGTCCGCGGCATGCCTGCGGAAGCACTTCCGCAGGGCATTTTCGGCGGGGTGCGCGACAGGAAAACCACAGGGGATGAGCCTTACACGACAATAATTGATTTTGGAGGAGCTATGCATTTTCTGATTACGAATGACGATGGCATCCGCGCCGAGGGACTTCGACAGCTGGTGCGCGCGGCGCTTCACAAGGGACACTGCGTAACCGTGTGCGCGCCCGACCGCGAGCGCAGCGCCGTAAGCCATACGCTGTCCATCACGGGCGCTCTGCACGTGCGCGAAATGGACGTTGAGGGCGCAAAGGGATATGAAACGGACGGCTCCCCCGCCGACTGCGCGCGGCTGGGCGTATATCTTCTGCGAAACGACGCGCCCGACCTCGTAATTTCCGGCATCAACCGCGGCCCCAACCTGGGCGGCGCGTGCATTTATTCCGGCACGGTCAACGCAGCTATGGAGGCCTCCATGGCCGGACGTCCCGCCCTGGCCTCGTCGCTGCGCTCCTATACCGGCAGCGACTATTCCACCGCCGCCGAAATTACGCTGCGCGTGGCCGAATGGGCCGTGAAAAACCCTCTCCCGCGCGGCGCAATGTATAATCTGAACGTGCCCGACCTTCCGATGGAGCAGATTCTGGGCATTCGCGGCACGCAGAAGCTCGCGCCGATGTTCCTCTCCGACGCGCGCTACGAAAGCTTTCGGAGCGAATACAATCACACGTTCTACTTCCTGACCGACGGCGACAATCCCCATGTTTTCCCGGATGATTCCGACGACGCGCTCAACGAGCGCGGCTGGGCGACGGTCTCCGCCCTGTCGTGGGATCTCTCCCTCAAGCAGGGCATTCCGCCAGTCGACGTGACGCTGTAACGCCGAGGCGCGCAAAAGCGGCACAAATTCGCTTTACGAACGCGCGGAATTCGTGTATAATAGAAATTCGAAAATGAGAACACGCGGAGGTTTACGAATATGGCAAGACACGGCGGTTTCCCCGGAATGGGTATGGGCAATATGCAGCAGCTGGCGATGAAGGCGCAGAAGCTGCAGCAGCAGATGACCGAAAAGCAGACAGAGCTGGAGGCGCGCGAGTTTGAGGCCAGCGCGGGCGGCGGCATGGTTACGGCAAAGGTGACGGGCAAAAAGACGCTCGTGAGCCTGACCGTCAAGCCCGAGGCCGTCGATCCCGACGACGTGGAGATGCTGCAGGACATGGTGGTTGCCGCCGTGAACGAAGCGCTCCGCATGGCCGAGGAGGCCACCGAGCAGGAAATGAGCAAGCTGACCGGCGGTCTGGGCATGCCGGGTCTGTTCTGAGGGACGGATAACGCATGGCAGGCGTTGAAGCAATTCAAACCCTGACCAACCAGCTGTCGCGGCTGCCCGGCATCGGACGCAAGACTGCGCAGCGGCTGGCCTATCATATCATCAGCATGCCGGAAAACGAGGTGCGCGAGCTGGCCGTCGCCATTTTCAACGGCAAAAAGAAGGTACACTTCTGCCCGGTGTGCGGCAACCTGACGGACGTGGATCCCTGCTCCATCTGCGCCGACCCCGACCGCAGGCACGACATTGTGTGCGTAGTGCGCGACGCGCGCGATGTGAACGCGCTGGAGCGCATGCGCGATTACAACGGGCTGTACCACGTGCTGGGCGGCGTGATTTCGCCGATGGACGGCGTAGGGCCGGACGACATTCGCATTCGCGAGCTTCTGTCGCGCTTGGCCTCCGGCGAAATTCAGGAGGTCGTGCTGGCCACCAACCCGGACGTAGAGGGCGAGGCCACAGCGGCGTACATTTCCCGGCTGATCAAGCCCATGGGCGTTAAGGTGACGCGCATCGCGCACGGCGTGCCGGTGGGCGGCGAGCTGGAATACACCGACGAGGTAACTCTTCTGCGCGCCTTCGAGGGGCGCACGACGCTGTAAGAAGCAAAGGGCCTTCGAAGGCATGACAGCAGGCAGAGAGCATGCCTATGAAGCCCGCAGGGCTACGGCTCGCCAACGCCTTCGGTCTCCGAAAAAACAAAAAGCATCCTGCGCCGTACCGACAGTCCATGCCGGTGCGGCGCGGGCGTTTTATGGGCTCAGACCAAAAACGGCGACAAGCATACACCTCGTGCCTGGAATTAACTTTACATTTCTGCCGATTGGTTCTATAATGGATAAATCCCGGCGCGGGCCGGGAAAATGAAATTATTCAGAAAGGGGTATTGCCATGAAGGACGTCATCGTGCGCGAATTATACCGCGATGTTCCCTCCACGGTGCTGCCCTCCGTGCGCGTGCGCGGATGGGTTCGCACCTCCCGCGAAAGCAAGGCTTTTGCGTTTATCGAGCTGAACGACGGGAGCTTCTTTAAGAATCTCCAGATCGTCGTGGAGGAAAACGCCGTTAATAATTACGCGGAAATCATGAAGCGCGTGACGGTAGGCGCGTCCATTGAGGCGATTGGCCGCATCGAGCCGACGCCCGGGATGAAGCAGCCGTTTGAGATGAAGGCTGAAGCCATCGAAATTCTTGGCGACAGCCCTGTTGACTATCCGCTGCAGAAGAAGAAGCACACGCTGGAGTATCTGCGCACCATTCAGCATCTGCGTCCGCGCGCGAACCTGTTTCAGTGCGCGTTCCGCATTCGCTCCATTGCCGCGCAGGCCATTCACCGCTTCTTCCACGACCGCGGATTCGTATACGTGCACACGCCGCTGATCACCGGCAGCGACTGCGAGGGCGCGGGCGAGATGTTCCAGGTGACGACGCTCGACCCCGAAAACCTGCCCCGAACCGAGGACGGCAAGGTGGACTACGACAAGGACTTCTTCGCCAAGAAGGTTTCCCTCACCGTGTCCGGCCAGCTGAACGCCGAAATCTTCGCTCTGGCGTTCCGCAACGTATACACCTTCGGCCCCACCTTCCGCGCCGAAAACAGCTATACCGCGCGCCACGCCGCGGAGTTCTGGATGATCGAGCCGGAAATTGCCTTCGCCGAGCTGGAGGACGACCTCGAGCTGGAGGAGGACATGATCAAGTACATCATCTCGTCCGTGCTTGAGGAAGCGCCGGAGGAGATGGCCTTCCTGAACAGCTTCGTGGACAAGGGACTGATTGAGCGCCTGACCGCCGTGCGCGACGCCGATTTCGCCCGCGTAAGCTATACCGACGCCATTGAAATTCTCAAGAGCAGCGGCGCAAAGTTCGAGTACGAGCCCTACTGGGGCTGCGATTTGCAGACCGAGCACGAGCGCTACCTCACTGAGAAGCACTTCGGTCGGCCGGTCTTCGTAACCGACTATCCGAAGGAGATCAAGGCCTTCTACATGCGCATGAATGACGACGGTAAGACCGTCGCGGCGGCCGACCTGCTGGTTCCCGGAATTGGCGAGCTGTGCGGCGGTAGCCAGAGAGAGGAGCGGCTGGATCTGCTCACCGCGCGCATTGAGGAGCTGGGCATGAAGCCCGAGGATTACTGGTGGTATCTTGAATTGCGCAAGTACGGCTCCGTGAAGCATTCCGGCTTCGGCATGGGCTTTGAGCGCATGATCATGTACCTGACCGGCATCGCCAACATCCGCGACGTGCTGCCCTTCCCGCGCACGCCCCGCAGCGCTGATTTCTAAGCGCCTTTCAAAAAGCAAATAACGGACAGTTCGAGGCCCTCCTGTCCCTAAACAAAACCAGGTAAAGAACCAGGGCCGGCATATTGTCGGCCCCGTCTTTGTTTTATGCTGCAAAAGGGCCGAGCATCAAAGGGAGGCCCTTTTCGCATGAGCATAAAAAAATCTGCGGGCGTCCGCGAGCTGACCCGCGCCGCGCTGATTGCGGCAATCTACTGTGCGGTCACCATTCTGTGGCCGTTTTCCTTCGGGGGTGTGCAGGTGCGCATTTCCGAGGCGCTCACGCTTCTGCCCGTGCTGCTGCCCGCCGCCGTTCCCGGCGTTTCCGTCGGCTGCGCGCTGGCGGGGCTTCTAACCGGCACGCCGTGGTTTGACTGGCTGTTTGGCTCGCTGACGACGCTGACCGCCGCGCTGCTCACCCGCAAATATCATAAGCCCCTCGCGCTTGCCGCAGTATGGCCCACGCTTCTGAACGCCGTGGTTACCGGCGCCATCGTTCATTTTGCCTATATCGACGCCCCCACGCTTTCCCTTTTGCCCCTGACGATGCTCTCCGTCGGCATAGGCGAGGCCCTTGCATGCTTTGGTCTTGGGCTACCTCTGCTTCTGTCCCTTCAAAAAAGCGGTCTTTTCGGCTTTGCCCGGAAGAAGCGATAATCCCCCTTTGCCGCCTGAAGCACAGGCGGTTTTGCTTATTTACGCGATTTATGGCGACGGACAGGCAGGATTCGGCAGGAATTTTCATAGGCTTCCTCGAAAAGGAGGAGGTAGGATGATTTTTCCGGACGCGATTTTGTGGCTTCTGGACAGCGTATGTCTGCTGTTCGGGCATGTGGGAGCGCGCAGCTCGTTTCCGCGTCCGCTGACGGCGGAGGAGGAATGTGTGCAGGTGGCGCGCGCCGCCGAGGGAGACCCCGAGGCAAAGCGCCTGCTGGTAGAGCACAATCTGCGGCTGGTGGCGCACATTGCCAAGAAATACGCGGGCAGCGGCGTTGATTCCGACGACCTCGTGTCGGTAGGCACGATCGGACTGATGAAGGCGGTTTCCACCTTTCGGCCGGAGGCCGGGCGGCTGACGACCTATGCCTCCCGCTGCATCGAAAACGAAATTCTGATGCAGCTGCGCGCAGGGCGCAAGCTGCGCATGAACGTTTCACTGAACGACCCCGTCGGCTCGGACAGGGAGGGCAACCGCATTCACATCCTCGACCTGCTGGGCACCGACCCGGACGAGGTAGCCGACCGCGTGGAAACGCGCATCGAGGGCGCGCGGGCGCGAAGGCTGATTCCGCAGGTTCTGACAGAGCGGGAGCAGAGGGTAATCGGCCTGCGCTACGGCCTCACGGACGGCGAGCCGCACGCTCAGCACGAGGTAGCCGGACGGCTGGGCATTTCCCGAAGCTACGTATCCCGCATCGAAAAGAAGGCGCTGGAGAAGCTGCGGGCGGCCTTTCTGGCGGCCGATAAAGAGGAGAAGAGCTGACAACAGGGAGGAATTACCGATGCATACCGATTTCGTTTATCTGGACGAAGCCGTGCCCGGCCTTTTATGGGACGCGAAATACGCGACGGCCGACAACTTCACCGGCGCGCCGGTGGACGGCTATTTTGCGGGCCGCGCGGTGGGCACGAGGGCGCTGGCAGAGGCGCTGAAGGAGGCGCAGGCGCTTGCGGGGGCGCAGGGGTACACGCTGCTCGTGTGGGATGCGTACCGCCCTGTGCGCGCCGTACGGCGCTTTCTCGAATGGGCGGGTGAGCCGGAGGATTTCCGCACGAAGAACGCGCACTATCCCAATATTTCCAAAACCGACATCGTGCCGCTGGGCTATGTGGCAGCGCAGTCCTCGCACAGCCGCGGGAGCGCCGTGGATCTGACGCTGGTGGACGTGCGCACGCACAGGCCCATCGACATGGGCGGCGGCTTTGATCTGATGGACGAGGCCAGCCACCATTCCGCGCCGCAGCCGGAGTCGATTCGCGAAAACCGCGCGCGGCTGAAGGCGCTCATGATGCAATGCGGCTTCGCGCCCTACGAAAACGAGTGGTGGCACTACCGTCTGAAAAACGAGCCGTATCCGGACACGTATTTTGATTTTCCCATCGAGTGAACCGAGGACAGGAGGCAGAGTCATGAAGGGCATCCCGTATGAAGTGTTTCCCGATAACCCCACGCTGGAGGGGCTTGCGCAGATGCAGCCGCCCGTGCGCTATTCCGAGGTGCACGGCGACTGCCTTCTGCACCTGATTACGCCGTGGCGCGCGCCGAACGCAGAGCCGGTCAGACGTCCTCTGATCGTGTTCGTGCAGGGCAGCGGCTGGACACACCCGAACCCATGGTACGAGCTTCCGCAGCTGTCGATGTACGCACAGGCGGGCTATGTGGTCGCCAGCGTCGCACACCGCAGTGCGCTGGACGGCTTCCCGTTCCCGGCATACCTTCAGGATGTAAAGACCGCCATCCGCTATCTGCGCGCGCATGCGGACGAGCTTTCCATCGATCCCGCGCGCGTATGCGTGTGGGGCACGTCCTCCGGCGGCAATACGGCGCTGCTCGTGGGCGTGACCGCAAACGATGCGCGCTATGAAACGCAGGAATATGCGGGCGTAGACGACAGTGCGCAGCTGATCATCGACTTTTTCGGTCCCGCAAACCTACCCAAAATGGCGGCCTTTGCGCACAAAAGTGAGGACGGGCAAAGGCTTCTGAGCGCGCTCGCGGGCGCACGTGACCCCATGGAGATTGCCGTGGAGATGAGTCCCGTTTCGCACCTGAAGCCCGATACAGCCTATCCGCCCATGCTGCTGGTGCACGGCGACGCCGACCCCGTGGTGGATTTCTCCCAGTCTGAGGAAATGCATGCCTCGCTGCTCGCTCTCGGCCAGAAAGCCACGCTCATCTGCGTGACCAACGCCATTCACGAGGGAAATACCTGGAGCCGCGCCCTGCACGAGCGCGTGCTGAAATTCATACGCGAAAACCTGTAGGCGCATGCGCCGCGCGCAGTTTTTTTCCGCTTCTCGAAAAAAGTATTTGACCGCCGCGCGGCGGACGCTTATAATAGAGGCATGCGAAACCGGAGGGAACGGGCCTATGGAATTTATCAAGATGCACGGCATCGGGAACGATTACGTATTCGTGGACGGCTTCCGGCAGAAGGTGCCCGCCAACCCGGCGCGCGCGGCGATTGCGGTTTCAAAGCCGCACGTGGGCATCGGTGCGGACGGGCTGATTCTCATGCTGCCGGACGAGGAATGCGACGCGCGCATGCGCATTTTCAACGCCGACGGCAGTGAGGGCGAAATGTGCGGAAACGGCATCCGCTGCATGGGCAAATATCTGTACGATTCCGGCCTTGTGCGCTCCGAGCGAATGACCATCCGCACCGGCGGCGGCATCCGCACGCTGGAAATTCTCACCGAGGGCGGAGTGGCCGTGGGTGCGCGCGTAGACATGGGCACGCCGGAGCTTGACCCGGCGAAAATTCCCGTGAACGCGCCGGAGAACCGCATCGTTTTGCTGTTTCCGGACGGGCGGACGGCGCGCTTTACGTGCGTAAGCATGGGCAATCCCCACGCAGTGACGCTCGACCGCTTCCCGGACGGCGACGCCTTCCGGGCAGACGGCGCGTTCGTGGAAACGCACCCGATGTTCCCGAACCGCGTGAACGCATCCTTTGCGCGCGCGGACGACACAACGCACCTGACCGCGCGCATCTGGGAGCGCGGCAGCGGCGCGACGATGGCCTGCGGCAGCGGCGCCTGCGCAACCCTTGTGGCCGCGAGCCTGAACGGCGCCTGTGCCAACCGGGCGCACGTGCGCCTGCCCGGCGGCACGCTGTTCATCGAATACGACCGGGAGCGTCGGCGCGTATTCATGACGGGCCCGGCAAAAGTAGCCTTCACAGGAAATGTGGATCTTGAAACTATCGAATAATAAGGAGTGAACCAACGATGCAGATGCACCAGCTGGATGCGCGCGTGCGCAAAATCAAGGCGGATCTGAACGGCTTGCGCGTGCGCAAGCGCGTACCGGTCACCGGAATCGAAACCTCTCCGCGCGGAGAAAACGCCTTCGTGCCGTTTGAAAACGGCGACTGGTGGGCGAAAAAGGTAGGCGACAACTGGGAGGACTTCCGTTTCACCGTCGTGACGCCGGAGGATTTCCGCGGTCAGCTTACGCTCACCATCCGCAGCGGCATGGAGAACGAGTGGGAGGCCATCGGCCCGCAGGTCGTGGTGTGGGTAGACGGCGAAATCGCGCAGGCATTCGACACCCGCCATACCGGGCTGATTCTGGACGAGGTAGCCGTGCCGGGCAAGGAATACGACGTCTTCCTTCAGGCCTACTACGGAACCAGGCAAATCGCCGCAGGCGTCAACGCGCCGCGCATGACTCTGTATCTGGACGACGTTATGGACGACGTGGTTCAGCTTTTCTACGATCTGGACGTACCGCATACGGCCGCGCTGCTTCTGCGCGAGGGCTGCCGCGAACGCGAAACCACGCTGCGCGCGCTGTCCGACGCGATTAATCTGCTCGACCTTCGCGAGCCGTTTAGCCCCGCGTTCCACGCCTCCATCAAGGCGGCGCGCGATTACCTGCAGGATAACTACTACCAGCCGCTGGAAAGCCGCGAGCCGGAGGCCATTGCCGACTGCATCGGTCACACCCATATCGACGTGGCATGGCAGTGGGATCTGTATCAGACGCGCCACAAGGCCGTGCGCACCTTCGCCACGATGCTGCGCCTGATGGAGAAGTACCCCGAGTTCAAGTTCATGTCCTCCCAGCCGCAGCTGTATCAGTTCGTCAAGGAGGATCAGCCGGAGCTGTTCGAGCGCATTAAGGAGGCCGTGAAGCGCGGCCAATGGGAGCCCGAGGGCGGCATGTGGGTCGAGGCCGACTGCAACCTGTCCGGCGGCGAGGCGCTTGTGCGCCAGTTCCTGTATGGCAACGAATTCTTCGAAACCGAGTTCGGCCGCCGCAGCCGCATCCTGTGGCTACCCGACGTGTTTGGCTATTCCGCCGCGCTGCCGCAGATTCTCAAAAAGAGCGGCATCGACTACTTCATGACCAGCAAGCTGTCCTGGTCGGAATTCAACTGCTCGCCGTACGACACCTTCACGTGGAAGGGCATCGACGGCAGCGAGGTGCTCACCCACTTCACGCCCTCCCGCGAATTCGGCAGCGAGGATGGCTATGAGCGCCACGATGATCTGGCCTTCTTTACCACCTACAACGCCATGCTCGAACCCGACCAGATCAAGGGCGGCTGGAAGCGTTTCCAGCAGAAGGGGCTGGACAACCATTACATCGTGAGCTACGGCTTCGGCGACGGCGGCGGCGGAAGCACCGATTGGATGATCGAAAACGCCCGCCGCATGAAGAACCCCGTGGCCGGCTGCCCTGCCGTCCGCCAGACCTTCGCGCTGGACTTCTTCAAGGATCTCGAAAAGCGCGTTTCCGGGCGCAAGGATCTGCCGAAGTGGTCGGGCGAATTGTACCTCGAATACCATCGCGGCACGTATACCGCGCAGGCGCGCAACAAGCGCAACAACCGCAAGCTGGAAATTCTGCTTCGCGAAACGGAATTGTGGCTGACGCTGGCAAAGCGCTATGGCGTGGCATATCCGCAGGACGAGCTTCGGCAGATCTGGCGGCAGATGCTTACGCTTCAGTTCCACGACATCCTGCCCGGCTCCTCCATCCACAAGGTGTACACCGACTCCAACGAGATCTACGCCGACCTGTTTGCCCGCACCGAAGCGCTCAAAAAGGCCGCGATGGACGCGCTCAACGCCCGCACGGCCGGCGATCTGGCGCTGTACAACTCGCTTTCCTATGAGCGCAGCGACCTTGTGTGGTTCGACGCGCCCGAGGGCGTGTGCGCGCTGAAGAACGCCGTGGGCGAGACCTTCCCGGCCCAGCGCGTAGACGGCAAATACGCCGCGTTCGTGAAGGGCTTAAAGCCCATGGGCGAGACCAGCTTCACCTTCGTGTTCGGCGAGGAAGCGCCCGCGCGCGTGCACGCCGACCGCAGCGGCTTCGAAACGCCCGCGTTCAAGGGCACGTTCGACGAGAACGGCTTTATCGCCTCGCTGTACGACAAGCGCGCGGGCCGCGAGCTTGCCAAGGCGGGCCAGTCGCTCAATACCATCGTGTACTACGAGAACCGCCCGCACAACTACGACGCGTGGGACATCAACATCTACTACGGCGAGCGCTCGTGGAATCTCGACAAGCCCACAAGCTTCGAGGTTGTAGCGAACGGTCCCGTGCTGTCCACCGTGCGCGTGGAATGGGCGATCAGCAAGTCCAAAATTGCGCAGGACATCACGTTCTATCACGACGTTGACCGCGTGGACTTCCACACCACCGTGGATTGGAAGGAGGAGCACGGCCTGCTGAAGGCGCACTTCCCCGTGGACATCTTCTACAACGAAGCGCAGTTCGACATTCAGTACGGCAACGTGCGCCGCGCCACGCATAAGAACACCAGCTGGGACGTGGCCCGCTTCGAGGTGTGCGCCCACAAGTGGGCGGACGTCAGCGAGGCTACCTATGGCGCCGCCATCCTGAACGACTGCAAGTACGGCTACTCCGTGGACGAGAACAGCATCGCGCTGACCATGCTTAAATCCTCCACCAATCCCGACCCGACGGCCGATCAGGAAATGCACGAGTTCACCTATTCCCTGATGCCGCACGAGGGCGACTGGCGTCAGGCACAGGTTCCGGAGCGCGCGTATGAGCTCAACATCCCCGTGACCGCACTGAAGGCTGCCGGACAGAAGACCGAAGCGAGCGCGTTCGCCCGCATCGACGCGCCCGGCGTTGCGATTGAGAGCGTCAAGGAGGCGCTGCACAGCGAGGGCACGATCATCCGCCTGTACGAATACTATGGCGCGCGCACCCGCGCCCGTCTGGTACTCGACGAAGCGCCGAAGAGCGCCTGCTTCACCTCCCTCATGGAGGACGACCTCGAGCCCGCGCCGTTCGAGGGCCGCGAGCTGAACCTCGAGCTGAAGCCCTACGAAATCGTGACCATCCGCATCCAGTAACTCTCCGGGAAGGCGGGGGAGCGTCGCTCCCCCGCACCCCCTCTGCGTCAAAGATAAAGCCGGGAAGTTTCCTTCCGTGAGAAGGTTGGGCCATAGTTCCCAATTTTCTCTCGCAGTGGTATAATTTGCTCACGCCGCGCTGGACTATGCCGTATGTCGTAGTTCCCAATTTTCTCTCGCAGTGGTATAATATCGGAGCGATACAACACGCGCAACGCGAAGGTCGTAGTTCCCAATTTTCTCTCGCAGTGGTATAATAAGCGCGTCTGTGCCATTGCGTTGTCTTTGGTCGTAGTTCCCAATTTTCTCTCGCAGTGGTATAATCCCGCGTTCGGGCCCCACGTCATGAGCTCAAGTCGTAGTTCCCAATTTTCTCTCGCAGTGGTATAATGGCTTCATCCTTTCAGATTGTCGTTAGATTGTCGTAGTTCCCAATTTTCTCTCGCAGTGGTATAATAGGCAGAGAACGAGGAACGCAAAAAGTCGCCTTTTCTTCCCCCTTTCCGGGTCGAAAGTCGGAAAAAAGGCGCAAATAAGGAATGGTTTTCTGTAAGAGCCATTCCTTATTTTTTCAAAAAATCATCAGCTGCTCAAATTGCTGCGGCTTATCATATGGCGTTGGTTTTCCTACCAGCAGCTCGATGGCGTTATACTGCTTTTCCGTGATTACCAGCATTCGTACAGATCCCTTCGGTGGAAGTGCCTGCAGGATGCGTCGACGATGGGTCTCTACAGAATCTCTGCCGTTGCAAACGCGGGCGTAGACGGAATACTGTACCATGTGATAGCCGTCACCAATCAGGAAATTGCGGAACCGTGTCGCACTACGACGCTCGTCCCTTGTTTTGACTGGCAAATCAAACATTATCAAAATTCTCATAAGCCTATTCATAACGGTGCAGCTCCAGCGGAATCAGTTCCGGCAATTCCAGCAGAAGTGCCTGCTCGGCGACGCTGTTTGCCAAAGCCGTGCACGTTCGGTCGATGGATAGCATTACGCGGTAATCTTTGCCCGCCTGTCGGACAAGGCAGTTGGTAAGATTGAACAGCCCAGCCTTTTGCTTCGGCGTCAGAACATCGTCTTCTTCGGAAAAGTTCTGCGCCACATATAGATCGACAATGGGACGAAACGGCTCAATCAGATCATCTGCCAGGTTGAAGTTGTTCAGCTCGCTTCGGTGATGCAGCCCGATGCAGGGCTCCAACCCATGAACAACCAGATTGCGTGCGATGCCGCCGCGCAAAATTGCGTAACCATAGTTCAGCGCGGCATTTCGCGGGTCATCATTACTCCGGGAAAATCCCTTGCCGAAGAGCCGTGGGAAATAGAGGGCAGCCGCAACCGCTTCGCGGTTATCACTGTCGTCAGAGAGAACCTTTTCCGCCAGCTGCCGCAGCTCCTCCCAACCATCTCCGCCGGAAAAGCGCAGGCAGGCAGCCTGATTTCGTATCTTCTGCACGACGATTCGCTGCCAAAGCTGCTTTTTCAGTGGTTTTCCCATCTCACACTGTGCCATCAGCATTTTACGCTGGCGGCAATACTGATTGATGGGCAGAATCTGCGCACAGGGAAGATGCTTTTCGTCGCACAGAAATACCGTGATGCCGTGCTCGGCCAATGCAGCCGCCGCATGGACGGTCAGCTGCACCTGCTGAGATTCAATAAGAACCGCAGAAATATCCTCCAACGGAACCGTGAATTTCTCTGCCTGTTCGATGACCAGCTGCTCTCGCTGCACACTGAGCTTGGCAGGATTCGCCAAAAAGACATTCCGATATTCCATGTCACCTCTCCTTTGAAAATCCCATCCGCTTTTCGGGGAGACGAACTTTATGATACTCACCCAAAACATTGACCTGATACTTTTCGATGGATTGGAGGGTTTTTACGCCTAAGCTCGACCGTACATACCGCCGGTCATGTGTTTCAATATTAATTGCAGCCGTCGAAATCGATGCACTTCGATAATAATATAGTTCATCCTGTCGGACGATTACCTTTTCTCCGGTACCTCCTTTGGCAAGATTTAGCTTGATTCCCTTGCGGCTCCAAATACGCACCAAATCACCAGGATAAAGCGAGAAAACGAAGCTACGGTTGTCCATTTCCTTCCATTCGTCATAAGATTTCGCGGCTACTACGGCTTTATTGGGCAGCTTGGACTTCTTTGTGTCCGCCACATAGATCGGCACAAAGTAATAGCCGTCACCCCCCACGTAGAACACGTCGATGCGGATCATATCGCCATTGGCCGCTACGCCGCCTCTTACCGCAAGATTTAAGTTGGATGCATCCTTGATCTTGACCTTATCCACTCTCGGTCCCGGACTGCCGTCCCGCTTGGGCTTATAGAAGGGTTCGGCAAATGCCTTTTCACCATTTCCGTCGAAGGCTTTCAGGCGCTCCAGCAGGGCATTGTAGAGCAAAGTATCGCTTGCGGGATTATAGTATCCTTTGATCTCGCCGACCTCGTTGAGCTTTAGTTTGGTAAGCTCCGTTTTCGTAACGGTGTAACCGGCGCCTGCTTTGCCGCTGCGGATGGTATCCTCATGGGCGGAACCGGTGACCTTATGCTTCGGCATGCGGGAAACGAATACCGGCTTGATTTCCTCGTCGCTTTCATAAGTAGAGAGCTTCAAACGATCAATCTGCTGACGTGGATCTGCTGACAATCTCGCTTCAAGTTCCTGATGAAACAGCGGCCATGGCTTTGGGAAGCGATCGTTCTGTTTTTCGTCGCAGGTTTCGACTACCTCGCCTGTCACTGGATTGACATAACCTGCTGGCGTTTCAATAAGGGTTTCATTCCGCTTGCTGAACTCCGTCAGGCGCTGCGTCAATCCGGGGCTTGTCGCAGCCACCACAGCTGCGTCCAGACAATGGTGCAAATCTCCGTCTTCTCGGATCTTATGAACGCCCCAGCGATTGCGAAGCATGGCAGTAACTGCGCCGTTGACTGCCTGCACGGGCGACTCATTCTTCCTGTTGTATTTTGAGTCAGCAAAGGATAGATGATTTCGGATTAAATTGTAGACAGCCTTCGTGATGTACTGTGTATCATTAAGATTGCGCTGCTTGAACTCGCGGCTTTCCTCCTCGGTAAAACGCTTCTTCAACAGCTTCTGTCGCTTGTGGGAATCGCGGATCAGCTTTTCTACCCGCACCTCGTAGGCATGCCAACGTATTGCGTCCTGCCCCAAATACTCATAAGGCAGGCGATTGCCCTTCTGCCGGTTTTCGCTGGCCAATACCAGTACCTTATTCCGGTAGCTGTCATCAAAGCAGCGGCTGTAGGGGATAATGTGATCTACATCTGCATAACCCGGTTCAAACAAACGGGAAATGTCCAGATTTTTGCCGGAATACAGACATACGCCATCCTGTTCGCTAAAAAGCTTGAATTTTACAATGTCTATTCCCGTGGCACGGTCGCCCTTATATTCGGCAATCTGTTCACGTGCCCGCTCGTTTTTTGCCCGATTTTCCTCCTGACGCTTTTGCATCTTATTGCGCTCGCTAAAGCTGCGGCTCATTTCACGTGCCAGCTCGATACGAACAACATCCGGCGCACCGTAGGTGCGCACAATCGCATTGATGACCTTGATCGCCTGAGCAATGGCTCGCCGTACCACCGGGTTTGTAATCTCGTCCTCCATGTCGCTGAGTGCGAGCTTCGTCTTCCTTATTTGGGAATGTTCACCTCTATGGTCGACGTAGACCTGTGCGCAAGCTTCATCATAACGCATTCCTTCTTCAAGCCACGGGATAAGCTTCTGCATCGCTTTGACAGAAAGGTTTCCAAACTTGCTGAAGGACAGTGGCAGAAGCGCTTGATCGAAACGCTCAGGTATTCCTGCCTCGCGTAGCTTTTCAATGCGCCGATTGTCGCTTTTATAGAGTGTCAGGATTGTTGCGATCGTATTGATCTGCGTTTCCGTCAGCGTGGAGATCGTCCCTTTGTCGATTTTATCCAGTGCCTGACGCAGCTTATGGTAGGACTGCATCTGCGGCCACGTGCGTTTTTCTACCTCCTCGCGAGGCTTTTCTCCGTAAAAAAGGTTATTAAAATACTCATTGTCGCGCAGTGCCAGTTTCTTTCTGAGCTCACTGTAGCTTAGGGATGGGGACTGCAGCACTACATCCTTTAAAATCCTACGCTGCTCCGCATCCAGTGGACGCGGCGAAATATCTGCACTTGTGATGCGGATATGGTTCAAGTCCTGCAGAAGCTTAAAATACTCAAAGGTATAGGTGGATTTAGCAGCACGATACTCTGTTTTTTCAAAGGTGCAGTTTCCAACCTTTTCGGACAAGCCCCCGCCAAATGGACTATTGCCGCCGGGGCCTTCATCAAAGCTGCGCTGGCCGGAAAAAAGATTGGTATAGACAGCCTCGAGTTCTTCGCTCATCCATTCTGCACCGAGCTGTCGCTGGGCTGCAAAAATCATATGTATTTCGTCTAAAACAGCGATGCGTTCCACTGTAAAACGATAGTCCTTTGCCTTATTGCGTGTCTGATGGAATTGTGTTCCATCGGAATTTTTCTGCCAGAAGCGCTCATCACGGAACATCATCTCGCCAACGGTACGATAGCCGTGTTGTTCCATGCAGCGGCGGTTTTCCTCAATGGCGGACTTGACCTTTCCGGTGTCCTTCTCATCCTTGGCTGCCTCGGCGGTGCTGTTAGACTGGTAGCCGCGGCGTTGGGCAAGATGGATCAAGACTCTGACAGCTTCTTCCTTTGAAAGCAGATGCTCCAGCGCCTCGGCGCGTAGCTGATAGGGCGACTTGGAAAATCCCCCACACGCATACATCTCTTCGATTTCTCTGATCGACATAATGCCGGAGCACTCCAGCAGATAGCGGATGCGTTCCAATCGATGACGGTGACGACGCAGCCTGCGCCGTGCACTACGCGCTTCGCGTCGCGGCAGGGCAAGACTCGATCCATCTTTCGGACACTCTGCTTTATCAAAAATACGCACGCCAAGGTTCTGCACACGAATGGGTTCTCCGTTCCAATCATTTTGGAGGACTGCCCAACCGACAGAACCAATACCAATGTCTAATCCAAGCGTATAGTGAAGCGTTGACATCTGATTGGACTCCCTTCTCCAGATACAAAGATACCCCAACCAATAAGGTCGGGGTAGAGCTTTGAGGTGTTCTACCTTATCGTAGCAACACAATTTTCTCTCGCAGTGGTACACGAGATGATAGTATTATACCATATACTCAAGAAAAGTCAACCGTTTTCAGATGTTTTTGTCGAAATCCACCGTAAATGAAGACCCGTTCCTCCTATTTTCAGGAAAAGGAATCGGTCTTCCGCACCACATGCAAAGGATAGTTTTTTCAATGCGCGCGGCTCTTTTTTTCCGGGAGGAAGACATCCTTCACAAGGCCGATTACAAACAGTGCGGCGGTCATGAACAGGATTGTGCGCGACGTCATGCGGCTGATGAAGATGCTGATCACGGCAATCAGCACGATGTACAGCGCCGTGCGCAGCACTGCGCCCAGAATGGACGTGAACACGCTGCCGCGGAACAGCGTCGCCCGCAGAAGCGCAATGACCGCACAGACCGTTACCAGCAGGATGACGATGTTCGTGGCATTCAGCGCAAAGCGCACGTTGGTAAGCTGCGTAAGCCATGTATAGGCATTTTGCAGAATGACCTGAAACAGAAGCCGTTTATAAAGGAACCACGTGGCCGATACCGTAACCAGGCTTGCGCTCACGGCCACGATGCCTCGCAAAAACACGCGCGCCAGCCACATCGCGCTTTCCGCCATTTCGTATAGCGTGCTGTACGCCAGCAGGCGCACCAGCATGTATACGGGAATCGTCAGAAGCGCCACGATCATGAAATCGTACAGCGTCTGCACGAAATCCTCGCGGCTTATCAGGCGCGAGCAAAGCTCGCCGAACGACGGCGGCGTCTGCCCGCTTTTTTCCACATAATCGGCGTAGGCCTCCACCATGTCCGATACGCCGAAGCCGGTGTCCTCGCCCTCGGCGCGGCGGCCGGCGTTTCCGTAGAACGGGAAATGGTAGATGTCCAGCCCGCTTACATCAATGCCGTACTGCGCAGGATCGACCTCCGGCGCAACGGCGTGCAGCCAGCTGGGAAACATCATGAAAAGCGCTGCCGCGGTCAGCCCGACGGCCAGCACAAACGCAAAAAAACGTCTGATCAACGTAAGCTCCTTCCTCGGACGCGGGATTCGTCCGTCTGCCACGCATATCCATTTTATCATATCGACGCGCAGCTGGCAATCAATGTTCCTATGTTTTGCACTTTTTGCCGATTATATCCGCCTTGACTTTCGTTATAGGCGTGTTTATAATAAATTCCAGATGGTGGAAACGGAGGCGCGCGCATGGCAGAAGAGAGATACATCATCGGCGTGGACGGCGGCGGAACCAAGACGAAGGCCGTTGCCGCGCGCATGGACGGCACAGTGCTGGCATCGGCCGTGGGCGGCGGGCTGAACGCCGGGCAAATCGGCGCAGATCAGGCGCAAAGGAACCTACTGGACGTGCTTCGAAGGCTTACGCAGGGGCTATGCGGCAGCGCCGCGCGCGTGGTCGTGGGTGACCCATCGCTGGACGGCCCGGCGTCGCCGTCCGCCGTGCGTGCCTTTGCCCGGGACTGGATTGAGCCGGAGCGGCTGACACTCACGAGCGACGTGCATCTGGCGCTGTTTGCGTTCTCGCAGGGCGCGCCGGCGGCCATGGCCGTGTGCGGCACGGGCTCGATGCTCGTGCGGATGGACGAAAACGGCGAAACGCGCACGGCGGGAGGCTGGGGACACGTGCTCGGCGACCCCGGCTCCGGCTACGCGCTGGCGCTGGACGGACTGCGCGCCGCCATCGATTTCTGGGAGGGCGTATCGGATGCTCGCGCGCTGGCCGAGCGTGCGTTGGCGTTTTTCAGGCTGCGCGCGCCAAGAGAGCTGATTGAGGTCGTGTACCGCCCTAAAACGCGGCCGAGCGACCTTGCCGCGTTCGGAAGAGAGGTGTTGGCGCTGGCAAAAGCCGGCGACGAGGCCGCGCTGAACCTTCTGCGCGCGCAGATGACCCGCCTTGCGCGCGGCGCGGCGGCGCTGCTTCGCCCCTGTCCCGGTGTGCGGCGCGTGGGACTATACGGCGGCGTGTTTGAGCACAGCGAGGAGGCGCGAGGGGCGTTTTCGGAGGCGCTACATGCCGCCTGTCCGAACGCAGAAACGGCGCGCCCCGCGCTTCCGCCGGAAATCGGCGGGGTGCTGCTGGCGCTGCGCGACTGCGGCCGGCTGACCGAGGATGCGATAAGGCGGCTGAAGGAAACGATGGACAGGACATAAGAAAGGAATGTGCAAAGTATGAAGGCGAACGAGCGTTACTATGGAATTCTGAAGGACACGCTGGAAACGGCGTTCTGCGGACAGGCCGACGCGCTGGAAACGGCGGCGCAAAAAATCGCCGGGAGCCTGCTTGGCGGCGGCATGCTGTATACCTTTGGCACCGGGCACGGACATCTGCTGGCGCTGGAAATCTTCTATCGCGCCGGCGGGCTGGCGCGCGTGTGCCCGATTCTGGACGAGCGCCTGATGCTGCATGCATCCGCGTCCGAAAGCACCGGCTGGGAGCGCACGGACGGCCTTGCAGACGAGCTGCTTTCGCGCTATCCCGTAAAGGCGGGCGACGTGCTGATTGCCATTTCCAATTCCGGGCGCAACACCGTGCCGGTAGAGCTGGCAATGAAGTGCCGGGCGCGTGGCGCGTATGTCATCGCGCTCACAAGCCGCAAGCACACGCTCGCTGTAACCCCGCGCAATCCGATGGGCAAGCGGCTGTTCGAGGTTGCCGATCTAGTGCTGGACAACGGCGGCGCACTGGGCGACGCGGCGGTCGAGGGCACCGGCGGGCGCAGGATCGGCCCCACCTCCACGGCCGTCGGCAGCGCGCTTTTGCAGGCGATTGTCTGCCGCGTGGAGGAAATCGCCCGGGAGAAGGGCCGGGAAATCGAGTTTTTCGCCTCCAGCAACATCGACGGCGGCGACGAAATCAACGCGTGTCTCATCGAAAAATATCGCGGCGTCGTACGCGGACTGTAAAAGGAGGACAGGTGCATGCGGGCCGGATACGGAAAAACCGAAATCACGCCGCCGCTGGGCGTGGAGCTGGCAGGCTATGGCTATTATCTGAAGCGGCAGGCAACGCGCGTGGACGATCCCCTGTTCGTTCGCGCCGTGGCGCTGGAGGATCGGGGGCGCACGTACCTCGTGGTCTCCTGCGACATTCTCGGCCTGAACCGCAGCATCGCGGGCAGGGTGCGCGCGGCGCTTCTTCAGAAGCACGCCGTGCCGCCGTCGCACGTCATGATCGTAAGCATCCACACGCATACCGCCGCTCCCTCCATTGCGCATGAGGGCTGCGGCGAGGTATGCCCGGAATACGTGGAAACGCTGCCCGGCGCGATCCTGTCCGCATGCGAAAGTGCGCTGGCAGACAGGCGGCGCGTGACGTCCGTGCGCTTCTCGATGGGACGGCCGGACGGCGAATACGCCTATAACCGCGCAGCGAAGGACGGCCCCGTGGATGGCCATGCGCGCGGCTTCCTCCTGTCGCGCGACGAGCGCGAGCCCATCGCGCTCGTCTCCTATGCCTGTCACCCGGTGTGCCGCGGGCGCTCAACCGGCATTTCGGCGGACTATCCTGGCCGCGTGTGCCGTATGGCGGAGGAAAAGGGCGCAAAGCCCCTGTTTCTGAACGGCCTGTGCGGCGACATCGATCCGCTGCCGTGCGAGGACGATGCGCGCGACGCGCGCATCGACGCCTTCGCATCGGCGATTCTTTCGGCACTGACGGACGATACGGAGCTTCCCATGCACGTCTTCGGCGGCGAGATTGCGGACGAAATTCGCCTGCTGCCCGTTTCGCGCGAGGACATCACCGGCGCGGCAGACAGCGCCGCATCCCGGCCAAACGCGATTCCCGGGGCAGAGCGCGTGGCGCGGGTATGGGAAAGCGAGATGCTTTCGAGGTTTGATTCCCTTCCCAGCCGCGAGCCGATTTCCGTGCATTATCTGAATCTGGGCGGCGTACCCATCATCGCGTTGCCGTTTGAGGGCTTCTGCGCCATCGGGCACAAAATTCGGGACGTGCTTGGCGATTCCCGCGCGCTGACGCTGGGCTGCGCCGACGAGCTGCTCGGCTACCTGCCCACGCGCGACGACATCGAGCGCGGCGCATACGCGGCGCTGGAGTCCACGTTCCTGTACCATCGCCTGCCGGTGCTGCCCGGCGAGGCAGAGCGGCTGGGCCGCGAGCTGGGCGCACGGCTGAGGGAGGAGCAGGCACATAGATGAACGATTGGCCTTATCCTGCAAAAACAGGCCTGCGCGCATCCGGCGCGAACGAAGGGAGGAGCAATCCTATGAATGAGCCTCGGTTTTCCGTCGATCAGAATTGGCTCGTGCGCATTCGGCGCGAGCTGCATGCACACCCGGAAATCGGCTGGGAGCTTGAAAACACCGCAAGGGTCGTCCGGCGCGAGCTGGACGCGATCGGCATTCCCTATGAAGCGGATAAATACGGAAAAAATACGATCGTGGCGACGGTGAACCCGGAAATCACGTCGTTCACGCTGGGCATCCGCGCCGACATGGACGCGCTGCCCATTCAGGAAAAGAATTTCGACAAGCCCTATCGCTCCCAAATCGACGGCGCCATGCACGCCTGCGGACACGACGCGCACACGACGATGCTGCTGGGCGCGTGCAAGACGCTGTACGGCCTGCGCGACAAGCTGCGCTGCCGCGTGCGGCTGCTGTTTCAGCCCTGCGAGGAATCGCGCCCCAGCGGTGCGCGCACGATGTGCGAGCACGGCGTGATGGACGACATCGACGCCATCATCATGTGCCACGTGAACTGCAACGACCCGGTGCACCGCCCATCCTCCCGCGCAGGCACGACGAACGCCTCGTCCGCCCGGTTTCAGATTACCGTGCATGGACGCGGCGTGCATGTCGCCTCGCCTCACCGCGGAATCGACGCGCTGGCTATCGGCGTGCGCATCTACGACGGCATTCAGGGAATCCTCGCCCGCGAGGTGGATCCGTTCGATACCTGCGTAATCGCTGTGACCACAATGAATGCGGGCACCACCGTGTCCGCCAACGCCGATACCTGCACAATGACGGGCAGCATCCGGTGCCTGAAAACGGCCACGATGGACTGGGCGCAAAAGCGCCTTGCCGCCCTGACGGAGAACGTATGCCGCGATATGCGCGGAGAATTCGAAATCGACTTCTTCGGCGAGCCGCTTCCGCCCGCCGTCAACGACGCGCGCATGTACGCCGCCTTTGCCGAAACCTGCCGCCGCATGGGCGGGGACGGCTACCTTCTTCCGCTGGAGCCGTCGCCCGGCGCAGAGGATTTTGCCTATTACGAGCAGAAAAAACCCGGCCTGCTGTTCGGCCTCGGCATGCGAAACGACGAAAAGGGCTTCAATAAGCCCGCCCATACCTGCGATTGGGATATCGACGAGGCCGCCCTCTCGACCGGCGTAGAGCTGTTCACCCGGTTCGTATGGGATCACATGGACGGCATCGAAGGCCTTCCGGCTAATCCGTAAAATCTTCCAAATGGCTTTTGATACGCAGCGAGCCTTCCGCAGAATTTCGCTTCTGCGGAAGGCTCGTTTCTAAAAAGGCTTGGTTTATGATTGTTTCTCTTTAGCTTTCCTGAATTGCCTCCGCTACGCCGTCTGCACTGCGGTTTTTGAAGGCCTGCTGGGCTTCCTTTTTGACCTGACGGAAGGAGGTGTCGTCGCTTTCCTGCTTCAGCATGCGCTTCAGCTCGTCGGCGGTACAGGTGTCCATGGACTTTCCGGCCTTGAACAGGCGAACAAGCAGGTTCATGAAGATGACGCCGGAGTAGTAGGTTACGCTGTAACCCATCAGGCCATTGACCGCCGCTGCGCCGACCGTGCCGATGCCGGGAATGATGGAAAGCACGGTGCCCGTGATCATCTGTGCAGCAATGGCTGCGGCCATGTTGGTGACGAACGCGGAGCCCAGACCCTTAATCAGCTCCTTCTTTACGCTGAGACCGAGCTTGGTGCAAATGCGGTAGTACATCGACCACACGAAGCTGATTTCGATGCCGGCGGCGATGGAGCTTCCGACGCCGGGCAGCGCGCCCGAGGCCATCATGGAGGCGGCGGCGCCCGCCGCGTGGGACTTGACCATTCTCATCAGCTCGTCGTAGGAAACGTCAACGCCCCTGTTCTGCGCCTGGGATACGATTCTCTCGATGGATTCATTCAGCTTGCCTGCCATTGTTATATCCTCCTCATTACGGTTGGTATTGTGTGAACCGTTCTTACAGGTGAGAGTATAGCACCGGCATTTTTGTCTTTTTGCATTTCGTTTCCGGCTTGCATGAAAAGCACGGCAGAGGAAGCCTCCGCCGTGCATACAGTCAGAAAAACGGATGAGAGAATGTCAGGCAGCCCGGCAATGTGCGCGGCAAGCTCGCGCAATTTTCCTGATAAATCCGGCATGGATTGTTTTTTTGACAAGCGACGCCGGCAGCTCCAAAGGGTGCTGTCGGCGCGTTTTCGTAAATCGAGGAATTCGTCTTTTTCTGCGTTGGCTCAGGGCTCGGGCAAACGCCAGATTTTCTGCATAATCACGCCCTCGCCGCCAATGTTTTCGTAAAATACGGTCAGCATTCGCCCGTCGGAAAGCTCGACGCTGGCGGGATAGCCGAGGTCGCCGCTCAGGCCGTCCGCGTCCAGTACATAATCGGTATCCCACGTTTCCCCGCCGTCCCGCGAGATCATGGCGCGGATTCCATAGGGCTTTTCGCGGTAACCGTACACGGAAACGACAGCGCCGGAGGTGTGCAGGCACAGATGCGCGGGCGAGCCGCCCAAGCGGGACAGCAGGCGGTGCGGCCTTGTGAACGTGCGTCCGCCGTCCTCGGATTCGGACTGATACACGGTAAACACCGGCTCCGGCGCGTCATAGCGCTGCACGCGGATATGTACGAGGATGCGCCCGCCGGGAAGCTGCACGGCGTGCGGCTCACAGCTGTGAAGAAGCCTGCCCGCCTCATCTACGATATTTTCAATCGAGGAAACCACCTCGAATTCGTCCTCCTCATTCAGCCGGCATACCTGTATGAACGGCTCGCTGCCGTCGTCAAAGCGGTTGTCCGCTGAAAAGCGCCGCCCCACATACAGAAGGGAACCGTCGTTTAAGCGGCAGGGTCCGTGCGGTGCGGTGACCGGCGCGCGATGCATGGCGCCAAACGTATAGCCGCCGTCCTCGCTGATTCGGTAGGTTGAGCCGAGAAAGCGCTCCTCGTCGCCGCGCGCCTCGACCTCATCCAGATAGGCCTCGACGAATCGCCGTCTCGGGCTTTCCGTCCAGTCGCGTCCGTCGCCTGATGCATGATTCCAGATGCGCTGCTGCCGAATCGTGTTGTTGAACGACGTTACCATCACTCGCCCGTTTCCAAATGTGACAATTCCCGCGTCGCGGTCGTCCAGCGGCGTGTCGATCACCGGCGCCGGACGCGTCCACGTTGCACCCTCGTTCCGGCTGTAACAAATGACCGCCTTTCCAAACGGGCAAATGTGCGCCAGCCGAAAGCCGGAGGCCGTCATGGCCAGCGTGCCGTCCGGCAGATACGCTACCGTCGACCACGCGAAATAGCGGAATACGCTGTCTGCGTTTGCACAAATGACCCGTTTGCCTTCGGCGCTTAAAAGCTTCACAAATTCGTCCTCCCCTCCTGCTTGCGGCAGATATGAAGCAGATGCGAATGGCTGCCCAGCAGCTCCCGCTTTTCACAGGTATGCAGATGGTAGCGCACAAACGCTTCAAAGTCCTCGTCCGACATCGAAAAATGATCGGTCTGCTGCGCAAGCTCCAGCACGCTGTCCGTGCCTACCAGCGCGAGCGTCCGCACGGGCTTGCCCTCAAACAGTGCTTCGAATTCCTCAATGTCAAAGCCGGTAAAGGCCTGCTCCTCAAAGTGCCGCACGCGGAAGTTCTCGTCCAGGTTGATTGCCAGCCCCTGCCGGAAATTACCGCACAGATGGTTTGCGTACAGGATGGCGTACACCGACAAAAACGCCGTCAGAATCACGCCGCCGGGCTTCGTCACGCGAATCGCCTCGTCCAGCGCGCGGTTCCAGTCCTCGGGCGTGTACAGGTGATACATCGGCCCCAGAACAAGCACCGCATCGAATGCGTCGTTTGGAAACGCGCTCAGATTCGTCGCGTCACCCTGCATTGCCGAAAGGCCTTCAAGACCGCGCGCGTTTTCGCGCAGCTTTTCAAGGTTGCCCTCGACCAGCTCCACCGCCGAAACCCTGCAGCCCTCCCTCGCAAGCGCGATGGAATAGCGCCCCGTGCCTGCGCCCACCTCCAGCACGCTCGCCCCGGCGGGCAGAAGCGCGTGGATGTAGTGCATGGTCGTGATGTATTCCAGCTCTCCGTTCCGGCCTTTTGTCAGCCGCTGATCCTCGTCAAACGAATTGTAGATGGCGTTGACGATCTCAATCCGCTTCATGCGCTTCCCCTCCCGATACCGCTTTTTCGCGGTAGGTCACGCGGTAGGGCGAAATCTCATCCACCGTCACAAGAGGATTGGCGGCAAAGAAGTCCAGCAGAAGCTCGCTCATTTCGGTGAGAATCTCCCGCTCGTGCGGGCAGTCGCGCAGCGCGTCATAGCCGCCCACGCCGGTGGCGCGGTAGTTGTTTACGCACATCGTGAGCACATCGTCCGGCTGCACCGGCCGGCCGTTCCTGCACAGCTCAACCACGCGGCTGCCGACGGGCTTGGACAGCTCAAAGCGGTATTCCACGCCGGAATAGTAGTCAAAATTGTAGTGGGACACCTTGGGCTTCATGAATTTCTCGGAGACCGTCACCTGCCCATCCTCGTCCATCTCAAAGTAGGACGCGCAGTTTTCCATAGCTTCCTTCAGCTGCGCGCCGGTCACGCGCAGCAAAACCAGCGTGTTGGGGTATACATAGGTGGAAACCACGTCGCGCACGGTCACGTTCTCGGAAAAGCCCCGCACCTCGTTGGCAAGGCTCGTGCAGCTTACGTCGCAGCCGGAGACCTGCGTCTGCACGCGGTTGAACAGGTTGGCAATCGGCGAACCGTGCAGCGCCATGCAAAGCGGCTTTTCGGGCGTAAGCGCGCGATTCAGGCGGGAAACCGGCGTATCCAGCCATGCCTCCACCTCGCCCTCCAGCGCGGAAAGCGCCTCGGACGGTGCGCCCTCGCCCTCGGCATACACGAGCCGCGACGAAATCTGCCCGTCCTCCCATATAACCTCGGCGCAGCACGGCGCGTTCGCGGGCGTCTGCACGATGTGCGATTTCATCCATTTTGCCGACGGAATCGCCAAATGCTGGTGCCCCGTGAGCAGAATGTCAAACGGGCAGGTCTCTGCGATTTTGCAGGCAAGGTTTTCGCCGCTGTCTGAATACACCTTTCCCGTCTCCAAGTCCTTCTCCACGCCACCGTGATACACGCACACCGTCACGTCGCATTTGCCGCGAATCGAATCATATGCACGCTGAACCGCGGAAAGCGTGTCGTTCACGCGCAGCCTTGTGAGGTTCGCGGGCTTTTCCCATCGATTCACCCAATCCGTCACCGCGCCCACGATGCCCACGCGCAGGCCGCCCGGCATCACGCGCACGTCGCTCCTGAAAAGCGGCATTTCGCCGCCCAGATCGTCCACGTTCGCCGCCAGCACCCTCGCATTCAGCGCGTTCAGATAGCCTGACAGCGCCTCGTAGCCGTAGTTGAAATCGTGGTTGCCCACGGTCACATAATCGTAGCCCGCGTCGTTCATCGCCTGCGCAAGCAGCGAAAGCCTGCCGTGATGCGCCGCATAATAGGCCAGCGGCGAGCCCTGCAGCGTGTCGCCGCCATCGATTGTGAGCGTGCTTTCGTCGCGCGCGGCGCGGAACCCTTCCGCCAGCGCGTTCACGCCCATCGGCCGGTAGCCGGGGTGAATGTAGTCCGTGGGAAAGAAATAGCCGTGCAGGTCGGATGTAAACAGAATCTTCAGCTTCATTTGTCCGTCTCCCCTCGCGCATGCCGCCCCGGTTCTGATCGTACGCGGGCGGCATGCCGGTTCGTTTTTTATGGGCTGCCAAAATGCGTCGCAGTACCGGCCTGCTTGGCTGCCCCGTATACGCGCCTTCGGCAATCCCTCCAAAAGGGGCCATGGGTGTGCATATGCGGTGCCGGGCCCGATACCTGCCGATGGCGCAGCCCGTTTCCTTCCTAGGCCGCTGGCTCATGCGCCCCCGCTCGCATTCTGCCGCCCGGCAATCGCCGTAACGGGCCGATCCGGGTCGGCATGGCCGCGCAAGGGCGCTATTACCGCTCTTTCGCCCGCCTTCACAGGCACGCGCGGCTTTCGGGCGATTCTCCACGCAGAACGGCGCAGGATACCGAAAACGGCGTTTGTCAGCCTGCCCGCGTGGAACGGCCAGAATGTCGGAAACACCGTTTGCCAGCCTGCCCGCGCGTTCCCGGCGCAGAATGCCGGAAACGGCGTTTGCCAGCCTGTCCGCGCGTTACCGGCGCAGAATGCCGGAAACGGCGTTTGCCAGCCTGCCCGCGTGGAACGGCCAGAATGCCAGAAACACCGTTTTGCCAGTTTGCCCGCACGTTCCCGGCGCAGAATGCCGAAAACGGCGTTTGTCAGCCTGCCCGCGTGGAACGGCCAGAATGCCGGTAACACCGTTTGCCGACCTGCCCGCGCGTTCCCGGCGCAGAATGCCGGCCTATCTGCGAAACGTCTTCAGCCGATAATCGTCCGCGCGGTGCCGTCCGGCACGGCGCACGGCATAGGCGCGCGCCCGCGCCCTTCGAATGCCCATCCTGCGTTCCATTGTAAAGCTCTCGCGCCGAAAAGTCAACCGGTGCCGGAAAAAACCGCGCTCTCCCGCATGAAAACGGCAAAAAATGCTTCCGATCCGGTATAAAACGGCCATGCTGGGAAACAATACCGATAGCCGGATGACACGGCGGAAAAGGAGTGAATCTGAATGCTGGACAACACATCCCTGGTCATTACTATCATCGGCGCAATCAACTGGCTGCTGGTCGGCCTGTTCCGCTTTGACCTCGTCGCCTACATCTGCGGAGGACAGGCGTCGACCCTCTCCCGCATCATCTACACCGTCGTCGGTATCGCAGGCCTGTGGTGCATCTCTCTTCTGTTCAAGGAGAAGCTTCCTGCAAGCGACGTTCACCGGGACTGACAAACAAAAGCACAAGGCCGCGCAGGGGAAGGCTCCTTTCCTCCCTGCGCGGCCTTCTTTTGCCGCTTGGGTCGTTATTCCTTTTTCGCGCCGCTCACGATGGCGTAGTACGCGCCGGAGGTAAGCTTATACACGAGCGCGTACATCAGCGCGAAGACGAGAAAGCTCAATAGCGTCGCAGCAGCGAACAGGCTTACGTTGTCAAGGTTAAACAGCTGCAAAAGCTTACGCAGCATCGGGAACGCAAAGCACAGGTGACACAGCGCGCCCAGCAGCGGCAGAAAAAATACCGTCAGCAGCTGCGAATTGATGGAGCGGCGAATTTCCGGCTTCGTCATGCCCACCTTCTGCATAATCTCAAACCGCGCCTGATCCTCATAGCCCTCGGAAATCTGCTTATAGTAAATGATCAGCACGGCGGCGCACACGAACACCACGCTTAAAATGCCGCCCAGAAACAGTAGGCTCCCGTAGGTATTGTAGAAGTCCGCGGCGTTTTCGCTGCGGCTTTCGCAGTACAGCCGCCGTATGAACGTGCCGTTGCCCTCGAAGACGCCGTTTTCCATCAGCCGGGTTTCAAGGTCGTAGGCCTCGATGTACGCATCGTCGTTCGCAAGCTCAATGCCCATCAGCCACATGCGGCTTGCCCACTGATCCTCCGAATGGGAGGGCAGCGCGTCAAGCTCTTCGGTCACGGCGCTCAGGTCGTTCACCACGACGTAGACCGTCGGGAAAATGTCCGCGGCGCTCTGTCCGTCGATCAACCTGAAGTCCGGCCGTCCGACGATGCGAAATTCCAGCGCGTCGTCCACCGTCAGCGTGTCCCACGGATAGTCGGTTCGAAGGGTGTAGACCAGCGCCTCGTCGGGCGCGAGCGTCACGCGTTCGCCGGACAAGCGGCTGTAGTCCTGCGCGTCTAAAAAATACAGCTGCATACTGTCAGCATCCGCCAGCATGCCCGTAGTCTGAACCCGCCCATCGTCCATCAGCCCTGCGACAGCCGCTGCGCGATAGGCGCTCACCTTGCCGATTTCCAGCCCCTCGTCCGTTACCGCAGTCGTCAGCGCATCAATCAGCCTCTGCGTGTTTTCGCCGGTAAAGCTCTCCGCGCCGGATGGATTGACCGTCACGTTCAAATCAAAGGGATAGCGGGTGTTCAGCGAATCCTCTACGCCGAAGTACAGGCTCATGGTGGTAGAGATCATCACCAGCACCATCGTCGCCAGAATGCAGATGGACGCAAGCCCCGCGCCGTTGCGCTTCATGCGGTACGCCATCGACGACACGGATACGAAGTGGTTGGCCTTATAGTAGTAGCTCTTCTGCTTCTGAAGAAAGCGCAGCAGCGTTACAGAGAAGGCGACAAAGGTCATGTACGTTCCAAGGATGACCAGCAGCACAGCCACAAAGAACCACGCAAGCGCGGATACCGGGTCGCCCACATACACGGCCAGCGCATAGCCCGCGCACAGCACCAGCAGGCCCAAAAGGCCAAGCACCCAGTTCGCGCGCGGCGGCTTCTCGCCCACGCTTTCGCTTTTCAGAAGGCTGAGCGCATCCAGCGAGCGCACCTGCCACAGCGACTTCAGAAACAGAAGCGCAAAAATCACCAGAAACACGCACAGCGTGAACCACGCAGCGGGCGCGGAAATCGTGAGGGAATAGGTAGTGCCGCCATGCAGCATGTTCAGAAGAATCAGCTCGGCCAGCTTGGACAGCGCCGCGCCGGCAAACAGGCCGACCAGAAGGGAAATCGCCAGCACAAACAGGGTTTCCCACAGAAGAATGCGCCCGAGGTTGCGCCGCGACATGCCCAGAATGCTGTAAAGGCCGAACTCCTTTTTGCGGCGGCGCATTAGAAACGAGTTGGTGTAAACGAGAAAGATCAGTGCAAAGAACGCAATGACGAAGCTTCCAAAGGACATCATGCCCGTGATCCTGGTTGAACCGCGCATGCTCCGCACGGCCTCGGAAAACCGCAGAAAGCAGATGATGTATTCCATCATCACCATGCCGACGCAGGTGAGCAGGTAGGGTAGGTACAGCCGGTGGTTCTTTTGAATGCCCGTCCACGCAAGGCGGGGATAAAACAAAAGCTTCACGCGCGCTCACCGCCCGTCGCAAGCATCGTAAGCGCATCGGTAATCTTCTGATACAGCGCGTCGTCCGTCGCTCCGCCGCGGTAGATCTGGTGGAACACCTCGCCGTCGCGAATAAACAGAATGCGCCCGGCGCGGCTGGCAGCCTTCACGGAGTGCGTAACCATCAGAATCGTCTGCCCGTTAGCGTTGATGGCGGCAAACAGGCGCAAAAGCTCGTCTGTGGCGCGGGAATCGAGCGCGCCGGTCGGCTCGTCTGCCAGAATCAGCCGTGGATGCGTGATCAGCGCGCGGGCGACGGCGGCACGCTGCTTCTGCCCGCCGGACACCTCATAGGGATATTTTGAGAGGATATCTGCAATGCCCAGCTGCGCCGCGATGGGCAGAAGGCGGCTGCGCATCTCCCAGTGCGGCTTCCCGGCCAGAACCAGGGGCAGGAAGATGTTGTCCTCCAGCGTGAACGTGTCCAGCAGGTTGAACTCCTGAAACACGAAGCCCAGGTGATCGCGGCGATAGGCGGATACCGAGGCCTCGCGCAGGCGGGAAAAATCCTGCCCGTCCAGCGTGATCGTTCCGGCCGTGGGCCTGTCCAGCGCCGCAAGGATGTTTAAAAGCGTCGTTTTACCCGATCCGCTTTCGCCCATAATGGCGACGTATTCGCCCTCCTCCACGGTGAAATTCACGTTTTTCAGCGCTTCCACCCGGTTTGCGCCCAGGCGGGAGGCATATACCTTTCGAAGACCGTTTACTTCCAGCATGCTCATAGGATGCGTTCCTCCATTGCTTTGAATTGACGCATATATGATACCATGCCTGCTCCCGCCATTCCATCGATTCGTCTTACGCTTTGACGCGCAAATCGAACAATTTTGTAAGAAGTTCCAGCCAGTTAGAAAGACAGCCGATTACAGCGGCTTGCGGTGGGCCCGTGCGATTCCCTCCGAGGAAACCCGCTTCCCTGCAGGTTTTGCGGCCGGAATTCCATTTGGTCGACCGCGGGCGGTCAAATGGAAAATTCGAGCGCCGCGCCTTTGACAGGGCAGCCGCGGCAGAAGCGCCGGCTGCCCCTAAAAAGACTTTTGGTAAGATGCACGGCTCAATCAAGCCGTTCCAGCACGACCGGGCCGTACAGGCCGCCCTCTCCAGCCTCCTGCTCGAATACAAGCTGCCGCTCATGGTATGGGCCGAGCACGCGCGGGTCAAACAGCGTTTCCGGCTTCACGGCGCGAATGCGGTTCACGATGGTGTTCGCCACCTCGATTTCAATTTCCGCCGTCGGTCCCTCGCCGAGAAGCGCACCGTCAAATTCGACGGCCTTCGGCTCCGCCCATGCAACGCCCGCGTCGTGCCCATTGATCCGCACGCGAGCGGTTGCCTCCACGCGCCCCAGCGACAGTCGCCAGCGCCGCCCCGTACGCGGGCTCCCCGCTTCGTCACCCAGCGCCACGCAGGCATGGTATACGCATTCGCCGGAGAAGTCCCTCCCGACAAACGGCTCCCAGCTTCCGGGATGGACGGCGTACGACGTTCCGTCGCCCGCATGCGCCGTGACGCCGTCCGCACCGATGCGCGTTTCGCGCGCAACCTTCAGCGTGAAGTCCTCGATTTCCCGCCGCCATGCGGCGCGGCCCGGCTCCGGCTCCGCCTCGGCCAGCCTGCGTTCGGTAAACAGGAAAAACCAGCCCTCACCGGCTGCAAGGGTATGAACGCCGTTTTCCATGCGATACGCCCGTCCGGTGGCAGGATCGAGACGAACGGGAACGCCCGCCTGCGGGAAACGGATGCTCGCGCACACGCTTTGCGCGGCCTTCCCGCCCACGCCGGACTCTTCGCCGCCGGGCATGGAAATGCCTGCCTGCGGGAAGTGCAGATTTGCACGGATGGGCCGGTCGCTTTCGTTAAATACGAGCACGAGCGTCTCGCCGCCGGGCAGCTCGCGGGCACGGGCGCGCAGCGACGGACAATCGCATTGCACGACGGGCTTTGCGGACGCGTCCACGCCGCGCAGCTTTTCCCGAAGCACGTCCGAAAGCGTCGCGTCGTCCGGCACAAGCACGGTCTCATAGCGCGCAAGTCCCAGCGTAAGCGCGTTCCCATCGCGGACGGCCATATGCAGGCCCTCCTCGTCAAGAATATCAAAATCAATTTGCGCGCGCTCCAGCGCCTGTCCCAGCCGTTCAAAGCCCTCGACGGCGTTCCTTGCGCGGACTCCGCCCGCCCAGATGTCGCGTGCCGGGTAATACAGCGCCGCGCGCGCCGCAGGCCGTCCCAGCTGCATCAGCCACGATGCGCGGGCAGTAAAATCGTTCAGCCCGCGCAGGTGGAAAAAGCCCGGCATTTCCTCCACCCACTCTGGCCGCTCCACAAGCGCCAGCGCGTTGTGCGGCGAGTAGGACATGCACATGAAGTTGAACACGTTGATTCCGCGCACCAGCTGATGTAAAATCACAAAGCGCGCCAGCTCGCCCGTCAGGCTCGCGCCGTACACGCCGAAGCTCTCGGTCACGGCCAGCGTGCCGCCGGTCTGCGCCGCCGCCGAGGAGGCAAAGCGCTCAAAAAAGCCGTTGCCCTCATAGCAGGCGGGCTTGCCGTCCCTCGGAAAATCAATCTGCCGCCAGATGACGTCCACGCCCGGCACGTCGAATTCGCGCAGCTGCTGAAGCACCGTGCCGTAGCCGTGCGCCATGCAACCGTCGGTCAGGTGGTCGATGTCAAGATGGCCGGTGGAGCGCACGCCGTTTCGGCGGCACCAGTCGTGAATCGGCCTCATGTAATTGTCCCGGAAAAGCTCGCCCTGCAGCGCACGGTAGTCCTCGCGGGCGCGCGCGTCTGCGCCGGAAACGTCTTCCGCCAGATTGAAAAGCGCGGGAAGATGGTCTCGCAGGTCGTAGCCGAAGCGCGCAAGGAATTTCTCTTCGAAGCCGTCCGGCCACGGAAAGCGCCCGGTGCCCGGCTCGTCGGTAAACATGAAGGGGATGCGCCCGAGGAGGTCGCCCAGAAAGTGCGTGTAGCGCTCGTGCGTTTCCTCAACAAACGCTTTGCCGATGCCATCCTGCAGAGAATCCGTCGTCCAGCCCTCGCCAAGCTGCACGCCGTACACCGTGAGCGCGCGTGCCTCCGAAAAGCGTTCGCCTGGCCTCACGCGCCGAAGCGCGCCGTTTTCCATCGTAAACGCCGCCACGTCGTCCGCACTCGGCGCGTATGCCTGCCCGGCGGGAAGCTCTTCGTCCCGCGGCTCCAGCGCCTTTCGAAGCATGCGCGGATGCTTTTCCACCGTACGCCCGCACGCGCCGCCGGACGGCCAGCCACCCTCGTCGTACATCCACACATTCATGCCGATGGACAGCGCGTATTCGGCGGCTTCCCGCACAAGGCGCATGAATTCGTCCGTCAGATAGTCCGGCTCGAGGAACGTGCGAATTCTCTCTGGACGGAAGTTCTTTGGCTCCGGCAGCACGTATACCGTGCGGATACCGGCCCGGCACATGCCGTCCAGCCGCCGGCGGATTTCATCGGATTCGATTTTGTTATTCCAGATCCACGCGTACGCGGGCTGAAACGCCGTGTCCGCGTTTTGAAAGGAGGATAGGGAAAAAACGGATTCTGCGCACATTTGACGGCACCTCGCTTTTGGTTGATCATTTCCGGAAACATTATAGCAAAGCGCATATGCGCGTGCAATGAAAAATTCTTATGGAGATTCTGCAAATTCTTATAGTTTCTGCGGCCGGGCTCGCGGCCCGGCACAGTTTTCATATTAAGTTGTCGCGAGTCGGCGCGGCTTCCTTGACTTTCGTGACAAAACCGTGTAAAATTGTTCTGTTAATCTGCCTACTTGTAGGCAGTTGGGTCTGAACAGACGGCGAAGCCGCATCCAAAAATGCAAAACAGAAAGGGGATAGATCAGTTTCATGAGTCCAATCATTGCGATTATCGTCGCACTGATTGCGTTGGCCGCAGGCGGATTTGGCGGGTATCTGTATCGGAAAAGCGTGATGGAAAAGAAAATCGGTCGCACGGAGGAGTTCGCAAAGAACCTTCTGGACGAGGCCACGCGCAAAGCCGAGGATAAAAAGAAGGAAGCCATACTCTCCGCAAAGGAAGAAATCATCAGCCTCAAGTCCGATCTGGACAAAGAGGTACGCGACCGCCGCAGCGAGGTCTCGCGGCTGGAGCGCAGGGTGAACCAGCGTGAAGAAGCGCTCGATAAGAAATATGACAATGTAGAAGCCCGGGAAGAGGCTCTCAATCAAAAGTACAAGGAAGCGGAGCGCCTCGAAAACGAAGCGCAGGCGCTTCACGACCGGCAGCAGGGCGAGCTGGAGCGAATCTCCAACATGACCATGGAGGAAGCCCGGCAGATCCTCATGAACCGTATCCAGAAGGATGCCTTCCACGACGCCGCCGTCATGGTGCGCGACATTGAGTCCCGCGCCAAGGAGGAGGCAGAAAAGAAGGCCCGCAACATCATCTCCCTCGCCATTCAGAAGTGCGCCGCCGACCACGTGGCGGAGACCACCGTGTCCGTTGTCGCGCTGCCGAACGACGACATGAAGGGCCGTATCATCGGCCGCGAGGGACGCAACATCCGCACGCTCGAAACGGCAACCGGCGTCGACCTGATCATCGACGACACGCCCGAGGCCGTCATCATCTCCGGCTTCGATCCCGTTCGCAGGGAAATCGCCCGCATCGCCCTTGAAAAGCTGATCATGGACGGCCGCATTCATCCTGCCCGCATCGAGGAAATGGTGGAAAAGGCCAAACGCGAGGTGGAAACCCAGATTCGCGAGGCCGGCGAGGCCGCCGTGTTCGATACGAACCAGCATTCCATTCACCACGAGCTCGTACGCCTTCTGGGCCGCATGAAGTATCGCACCAGCTACGGCCAGAACGTGCTGAAGCATTCCATCGAGGTGTCCAATCTTGCGGGCGTAATGGCCGCAGAGCTGGGCGCGGACGTTCAGCTTGCCAAGCGCGGCGGCCTTCTGCACGACATCGGCAAGGCCATCGACCACGAGGTCGAGGGCACGCACGTAACCATCGGTGCAGAGCTGGCCAGAAAGTATCATGAATCCGAGGCCGTGGTCAACTGCATCATGGCGCACCACAACGACGTGGAGCCCCAGAGCGTGGAGGCCGTGCTGGTTCAGGCGGCCGACGCCATCTCCGCCGCCCGTCCGGGCGCCCGGCGCGAGTCGCTTGAGAACTACATCAAGCGCCTTGAAAAGCTGGAGGAAATCGCCAACTCGTTCGAGGGCGTTGAAAAGTCCTACGCCATTCAGTCCGGCCGTGAAGTTCGCATCATGGTCAAGCCTGATGACGTCAACGACGCCGGCACGCTGGTGCTTGCCAAGGAAATCTGCAAGCGTATCGAGGCCGAGATGGAGTACCCAGGACAGATCAAGGTCAACGTCATCCGCGAAACCCGCGCCATCGAAATGGCAAAGTAAGACCCTATCAACGCGCCCGCCGCAAGAACGTAAGCTTCCGCGGCGGGCGCGTTTTTTCGGATTCATCCGCCCTCCCATAAACGCCCTGCGCCGCTTCTCGGCAGACTCATTCTATTCGGGATTCGCCGGCTCATTTGCGTAAGCTCAAACGCGCCGCACCGCTTTCCGTAGTAGCGTCGCCTTGCGTCACGCAAAACGCATCTCTTATCACTGCAATAATGGATACGCCGCCGTACGCGCGTCAGGCGAGTCTGCCCTCTATTTTAATGCCGGCTTGCTTGATGGCTACGCCGCTCGCACGGCTTCGTTTGGCGGCTCTGCCTTGTCCACCTTTCTCCTACTCCCGGCTATTCCTGTTTTTCTCCATAATATACTAAGCGAGTCGACCCTCTGTTTCGGTATCGACTCGCTTGATTTTGATTCCAGGCCTTGGATGCATGCATCCGCTGCCGGGCTATTTGCTGCTGTACTTACGCGACAGAATAGCCTTATAGGTCTTCTCGTCGATGTCTCCAAACGTGCCATTATCCTTGCGAATGGACTTGAGCTCATTGGCAACATTCGCATTGTAGAAATCCTGGAATGCCGCGACTGCCTCGAGGATTTCGTCCGTCAGCTCCGCGGAATCCGCCAGCGTTTCATCCAGCCAGCCGGTCTCCGCCAGTGCAGCGCAGAACTTCTTCACACTGCTCGCATTCTCCGTCCACGCCGTGTTATATGGCGTAGGCTCAGGCTTTGGCGTGTCCGCCGGCTTCGGGGTTTCCGCGGGCTCATCGGACGGCTCCGGCGCTTCCGTCGGGTCGTC